>CAZROH010000034.1:0-29960 GCA_964601635.1 uncultured Alteromonas sp.
AGTATCGGGATTGGCCCGTCGAGTTCTCACACAGTCGGCCCTATGCGAGCTGGCGCTGAATTCGCGGCTGCGCTTAAACAAAAAGAACTACTTGAACAAATTACGTCTGTAAAGGTTGAGTTATATGGCTCATTAGGCCAAACAGGGAAAGGACACGGCACTGGCAAAGCCGTTATCCTGGGACTTTTAGGTGAGCTACCTGAATCTGTAGATGTTGATTCAATAGAGTCACGGCTTGAAGAAATTCACAACAGCCAAAAACTCATGCTGAATGGTGAGCATCAGGTGGCATTCCCCAATAAAAACGCCATTGTCTTTCATCGCCGCAAGTCATTACCTCGTCACGCCAACGCCCTCACCTTCTTCGCGTTAAAAGGTGAGGAGATCGTGCATCAACAAACCTACTACAGTATTGGCGGTGGCTTTATTATCAGAGATGAGGAATTCGAGGAAGTTAAAGATAATGCGCTGTCACATCAACAGAAAGTCCCATTCCCGTTCAAAAGTGCGAATGAGCTATTAGCAATGTGCCGCGAAAATGGCCTTTGTATCAGTTCGTTGATGATGAAAAACGAAATGGTACACAGACCCGCTCAGGAAGTTCGCAATATGCTATTTGAAATATGGCATGTTATGAAAGCTTGCATTGATCGTGGTATTGAAAGTGAAGGCATTTTACCTGGTGGGCTCAAAGTAATGAGGCGCGCCCCGGGCTTGTTCAGGCGCTTACAGAATGAGCGCTCGAATGATCCTATGCAGACCATGGACTGGGTTAATTTATTTGCACTTGCCGTCAATGAAGAAAACGCAGCAGGCGGACGCGTGGTCACGGCACCAACCAATGGTGCTGCCGGTATTATTCCTGCCGTAATGCAGTACTATGACAAATTTGTTCGCCCGCTGGACGCAGAAACGGCCAGTCGCTTTCTGTTAACCGCTGGTGCTATTGGTATTCTTTATAAAGAAAATGCATCAATTTCCGGCGCTGAGGTGGGCTGTCAGGGCGAAGTGGGTGTTGCCTGTTCGATGGCAGCCGGCGCGTTGGCTGAAATCATGGGCGGATCTGTAGCAGCGGTTGAGAATGCGGCAGAAATTGGCATGGAACATAACCTGGGTTTAACCTGCGATCCCGTTGGTGGCTTGGTTCAGGTACCCTGTATCGAGCGGAATGCCATGGGCGCGATAAAAGCCATTAACGCATCAAGACTGGCCCTGCGAGGTAGCGGAGAACATAAGGTATCACTTGATAAGGTGATTAAAACCATGCGTGATACCGGAAATGACATGAAAACAAAATACAAAGAAACCGCACGTGGCGGCTTAGCAGTCAATATTATTGAGTGTTAGAGGCGACAAGGGCAGCCAGGGCTGCCCTTATTTAACCGGTAACGTTACACCTTTGAACATTTTTTCAACTTCATCGTTATTTTTAAGCATCATGGCTTTTTCCACCTTATCTTTGGTCAAATGAGGTGCAAAACGTTCAATGAAGTCGTACATGTAACTACGTAAAAATGAACCTTTTCTGAAGCCTATTTTAGTCGTGCTGTAGTCGAATAAGTGACTTGCATCAATTTTAACCAAGTCGTTATCCAGTTCTTCACTGACTGCCATCGAGGCTATCACACCAATACCAACCCCCAGTCTTACGTAGGTTTTAATCACATCGGCATCGGTAGCGGTGAACACAATTTTGGGTGTCAGACCTGCACGTTCAAAAGCCTGATCGAGTTCACTGCGACCAGTAAAACCAAATACGTAGGTCACCAATGGATACTTGGCTATATCACTTATATCAATTGATTCTTTTTTGGAAAGGGGGTGGTTCTTGTTAACAATAACGCTTCGATTCCAATGGTAACAAGGCAACATGACTAGATCGTTGTACAGGTGCAGCGCTTCAGTAGCAATGGCAAAGTCCGCCTCGCCTTTGGCCGCCAGATCAGAAATTTGAGAAGGCGTCCCCTGATGCATGTGTAAGGATACCCGTGGGTACTTGTTCATGAACCCCTGTATTACGTCTGGCAAAGCATAACGAGCCTGGGTATGCGTGGTGGCAATATTTAGCTTACCCTGATCAGGTAACGTATGCTCACGCGCAACGGCCTTGATACTTTCGACTTTGGCGAGAATTTCCCGTGAAATATTTATCACATCATGTCCCGCATCAGTAACATGCGTTAAATGTTTTCCGCTGCGCCCAAAAATTTGAACGCCAAGCTCATCTTCCAGCATACGTACTTGTTTACTGATCCCGGGTTGAGATGTGTACAAACTTTCTGCAGTGGCTGAAACATTCAGGTTGTTATTGAGTACTTCAACTATATAGCGCAGCTGTTGTAATTTCATATCAGGGTATCCGCTACCTACTGGAATTTTGTGTGCTTAATGATAACGTTATATCGAAAACTCATCATGAATGCTATAAAACTTTAATGTTTGGTAATAAATAAAAAGATTTTTATGCTTTTTCGTAGCGTACTTAAAACCGTCAGGTAATCATTTGTTTGCGTGGTTTTAGCACACTCATTTTTATATCAATTTATGTTGAAGTAGCGTATAAAAGGGTAAGAACAAGTGTTTACAGCCATAAAACCTAATCAGATGGACGACTTTAACGCCACATCGAATATCGATTTTTCTTCCGTGCTAGCAGCTGCAGTTCACGATATGAAAAACTCGTTGTGTTTATTAATTCAGTCAATAGAAAACTTATCTGACTCTATTCCTCAGGAATTAGAAACCGCACATAGTCAGGTCGCAAATGTCCATTATGAAGCCTCCCGTCTTAATACAAACCTGGTTCAACTGCTCTCCCTGTATCGTGCACAACTTGAAACATTACCTATCACGGTAGATGAACATTTCATCGCTGACCTCTTCGAAGATGTTACAGGTTCAAATACGCTTTATTCGAATCAGCGCAAGGTGGCCATTGAGGTTAAGGTAGACCAGGAGTTGAGTTGGTACCTGGATGGCGAACTAATTTATATGCTGGTAAATGATGTGGTCGTCAATGCGCTGCGGTATGGCACTTCAAAAATACGGTTAAGCGCAAAAGAAGAAAATTCACACCTTATTATATGCGTAGAAGATGATGGGCCAGGTTATCCTGAGGATATGCTGATTAAAAGCAACACAGAGCTATCCGAGTTTCATGTTAGTCAAGGGCGCACCGGTTTAGGGCTCTTTTTTGCCCGACTAATTGCAGCAGCCCATACACGAGGCACACATTGCGGTACCATTACCTTGACAAATGGCGGAGAATTAGGCGGTAGTGTTTTTATAGTAAAATTACCGTAAACTCTGCCGACATAAGTATTACTGAAAAACTGTTGCAATTGAAAAAGCGTTTGTGACATTAATAAGCGAGCTTAACGACTCATGTTTACCATAATAATAATTTTAATCGTAGTGCTGATCATAGCAGCCATTTTTATTAATGCTTTTCAGCAACATCGCGCTAAGATCGAAGCGGAAGAGCGCGCGGAAGTTGCAAAGCAACGAGCGATAATTGATGAAACTGAAAACGTAATGATGGCGGCGAGTAATATGCCGGTTTCGCCTCGCATTATCCGAATACTCCAAAATCGTGTCGTCAACGCACTTAAAGTAATTCAAACGACCAGACAATCCACACCAGATATCAAGCAGCGGGTTTCTGATGCTGAGAACCGAGCCTCCTCGCTGGAAAATACCGACAATCTGCCGCTGATTGATTTTAGTTTACCTGACAATGACAAAATGATTATTCAATACATTCAGGCGGTTAAAAAACTCAGGATTATGCTTCGCTCAGAGCATAGTAAAGGTAAAGTCGATACCAAGACTTATATCGAAGAAGATAAACAACTTGAACGTTTACAATTAAAGGTGAACGTGGAGACCCTGACTAAACGCGGCAAGGGTGCTATGAACTCAGGCATGTTAGGCTCCGCCAGGCAGTATTTTGAGAAAGCAATTACCGCGCTGGAAGCACAGTCACAACCTGATGATTACGTAAAATCTCGTCTACAGGCATTAAAAGACTGGCTGCATGATATTCAGGATAATTTAAAAAGCACTAATGCTGAAGATCGCGCGCGCAGACGAGAAGCTGAGCGTGACGAACTGGATGAGTTATTTGCACCTAAGAAAAAGTGGTAAACGTTTAAACTTACTCAGGCCACTGAGCACCTTACCCCGTTATATTCGACTTACTTCAACGTGCATAGGGCTACTTCGTAGCCTTTTATGACATGTAGCAACCAGCAAGCACAGACCTTCTGAGAGTGGCAAGGTCTCCAGACACAGAGTTTACATACGCGGTCGCATACAACAAAGTTAATGCCAGATATTGCTCGATACATCCCTCTGAGACTGATTTAAAACTGTAGTTACATACAAATACAACATACCGGCTCCCCCTCTCTTCTAAAACAACAATAAGAATCGATTGCCAGCGGGGTGAACGTTCTGCTTATCAGCAGTGCTTACATTGCTCCCATAATGCTAGTGATGCCACCGACATACTGCCGCGTAATGAACGCACCATACCGACATTTTTTTGCATAGGTGAATTTAGCAAAGGCATGCATACTAAGCCGATACTTTCCATTTGCTCTTTACACAATGAAGGCACGAGCGAAATGCCCATTTGTTGTTTGATCAATTGACCGATAGTGCCTAGCTGACCGGTCTCAGCAACGATATTCAACGCACCATGTTTCATCGCGATATCGTCAATCCATTTTCGTAAGGCTGACCCCCGATTCATGGCAATGAACTCAGAATCACACACTCTTTCCCATTCAACCCCCTCACTGGAGGAAGCAATTGCATGGGTTGGGTGTGTTACTACAATAAATGAATCCTTAAACAATGGTTGGAAGCAAAGTCCATCACTCACTTCGGGTTCAAAAGTGAACCCTACCTCCACCCGCCCTGCGAGTACCATCTCAATGACTTTTTCCATCACCACATCAAGTACTCTAATCCTTACATCCGGCTGGCTTTGGTGAAACTGTTTAAGTATGGAAGGTAATTTAGACGCGGCGAATGATGGCATCGCTGCGATCGAAAGCGTGCCTTTTTTCATCGCAAACAAATTTTGCATATCATGAACAGTATCATCCCATTCATTAATCAAGCGTTTGGCATTGGGTAACAGTGTGCGTCCTTCAGGCGTTAACTGTACCCGCCGGGTGCTGCGCGAAAACAAAGGCCCGCCAAGCTGGGTCTCCATCTTTTTAATTGCCGTCGATAAGGCAGGTTGAGTGATATGAAGCTTTTCAGCGGCTTCAATAAACGTAGCTGATTCTGCAACCTGTATAAAAGCGAACATATTGCGGTATGAAATTGTCATTTTGATTTATAAATAAAACTTATTATTTCTGATATAAAATTAATTTTACAAACTTTTTTTACTCACTGATACTTCTCATTAACAAAAACAACGACTAGGAGAGCAGAATGTCTGGTTTTGACAAAGTAGTCACCAGTTACGAGCAAGCCATGCAAGGTCTTGAAGATAATATGACCATTATTGCTGGTGGCTTTGGTTTGTGTGGTATTCCAGAAGGCCTGATTGCACAGATAAAAAAACAAGGTGCCAAGGGTTTAACGATTGTATCCAATAACTGCGGTGTAGATGGTTTTGGGCTGGGTATTTTATTAGAAGATAAACAAATCAAAAAAATGGTCTCCTCCTACGTCGGTGAAAACGCACTGTTTGAAAAACAGTTTTTGGACGGTGAACTGGAAGTTGAGTTGACGCCACAAGGCACGCTGGCTGAGAAAATGCGTGCAGGCGGTGCAGGTATCCCGGCATTTTATACTGCCACCGGCTACGGGACGCCGGTAGGTGAAGGCAAAGAAGTCAAAGAATTCAACGGCCGTCCTTATATACTCGAAGAGTCTATAACTGGCGATTTTGCCATTGTTAAAGCGTGGAAGGCGGACCGATACGGTAACTGTATTTATCGTCATACTGCGCAAAACTTTAATCCAATGGCTGCCACCGCAGGAAAAATAACGGTGGTAGAAGTTGAAGAAATCGTCGAGCCAGGAGAATTAGATCCTGCCCATATTCATACCCCAGGCATTTATGTAGACCGCGTAATAAAAGGTACGTTTGAAAAACGTATTGAGCGCAAAGTTTTGGCAAAGGAGGAACGTTAAGATGGCGTTAACCAGAGATCAAATTGCAATGCGTGTAGCGCGAGAGTTCCAGGATGGTAACTATGTGAATCTAGGAATTGGCATCCCTACCCTGGCCGCCAACTATGTGCCCGATGGCATTGAAGTTATGCTTCAATCTGAAAACGGATTATTGGGAATGGGCCGCTACCCTACCGAAGACGAAGTTGATGCAGACATGATCAACGCAGGTAAAGAGACGGTTACTGCGATCACAGGAGGCTCAATTTTTAATTCTGCGGAAAGCTTTGCGATGATCCGTGGCGGTCATGTGGATTTCACCGTATTAGGTGCATTCGAAGTTGACGTAAATGGAAACATTGCATCTTGGATGATACCCGGAAAACTTGTGAAAGGCATGGGTGGAGCAATGGATTTAGTGGCTGGCGCGAAAAATATCATTGTTACAATGACCCACGCCGATAAACATGGCAATTCCAAATTACTACAATCTTGTACCCTCCCGTTAACCGGAGTTAATTGCATTACCCGAATTATCACCGACCTGGCTGTGCTTGAAGTTGCAGATGGCGCATTCCATCTCAAGGAACGTGCACCGGGGGTGACTGTCGAAGAAATACAGGAGAAAACCGCAGGTAAGCTGGTTATTGACGGTGAGATTCCGGAGATGGCCCTTTAAGTTAGGTTTTATTGTATGAAGCGGGTGCCTCTGCCCGCTTTCTTCTCCTCCTGCTTTATCTTATGGTGACAATAACGGATAATGGCCGCTTTACTACTTCAGAGAGCTTGCTTTGCACATATCCGACCTGCCCGTACATCATAAAATTGTATCTCGCCTTTTAGAAAAAGGTTTTGAAGAGCTAACTGACATTCAGCAAAAAACTATCCTGCCCGCATTAAAAGGCCAGGATTTAATTGCTTCTTCTAAAACGGGTTCAGGCAAAACACTGGCATTTTTGGTACCTACCATCCATAGACTGCTAACTGAGAAAGCGTTGAGCAAGCAAGATCCACGGGTGCTTATATTGGCGCCAACCCGGGAACTTGCGAAGCAGGTATTCACAGAAGTCAAAGGGTTAACCCATTCACTGGCGCTAAAAAGTGTGTTAGTACTAGGTGGAGAAAACTTTAACGATCAAGCTAAACAACTTCGAAAAAATCCTCATATCATTGTAGGGACCGCAGGTCGGATTGCCGATCACCTTCGGGACAGAGCCTTTTTTCTGAATGGCCTGGAGCTTCTCATTTTAGATGAAGCTGATCGTATGCTTGATTTAGGCTTCGCCGATGCACTTATTCAAATCAACCAACAAGCTGATCACCGAAAGCGCCAGACATTAATGTTTTCGGCGACTGCAGATTCGGTTGCCATGACATCGTTAAGTAAACAACTATTAAAGTCGCCTGTTCGCATAGCGGTGGGAGATGCTGGCGCCCAGCACGGCGATATTGAGCAGCACCTATATTTTGCCGATCATGTTGAACAAAAAGATCTCTTGCTTAAACATTGCCTTGATGAGAGAAGTTTCAATCAGGCGATTATATTCACTGCCACCCGAGAAGACACAACACGTCTTACTGCGCTGTTGAACCAAGACAATCGTCATGCGATCGCATTGAGTGGTGAACTGGCACAAAATAAACGTGCCTATATCATGTCTGAATTCAGTCGTGGCAAGCACAGCATCCTGGTTACGACTGATGTTGCATCAAGAGGACTTGATTTGCCAAAAGTAGGCTTAGTCATTAATTTTGATTTGCCCAAACATGCTGATGAATATATTCACCGCATCGGTCGTACCGGTCGTGCCGGCAATAAGGGGGAAGCACTGTCACTAGTCGGCCCGAGAGACTGGAGCAGTTATTTAAACATAAAAGATAACGTAAGCTACGAGTTAAATTGTGAGGCTCACCCTCAACTTAATGCAAAATTTGCAGGTAAGAAAATCCGAAAACCGGCGAAGCTAGACTCGGCCCCTGAAAAATCAGAAACAGTGGAAAGTGAAGCGGATTCAAAAACCAAAAAAAGGGTTAAAACTATGTCAGGTAAAGATGTCGGACATATGCCCATTAAGCGCAAGAAAGGCATTCAAGACTGAGCAAAGTGAATCAAAAAAACGTAAATTACGGGATTAGACAGGTGCGATATTAATTTAAACTATGTGCACGCTGTTATACTGATGAGCTTAATAAAATTCAATTTCAATAAAAAAGGCAGCATCTATGCTGCCTTTTTTTACAGGAAAATGACTAGTACTCCCACCACCCTTCTTGCCACCAGGAAAGAAACTCTTCAAAGTCGATATAACCATCGTTATTACTATCGATGAGTTTAAAGCCTTCCTCTACATGGCTTGCTTTGGTTTTAGGTGATAAGACCGTTAATAATTCAATGAATTCAGGCAAATCGATCTGGCCGTTGCCATCCCGGTCAAAAAAATTGAAATCACTTTGAATTTCAGCAATTTTCTCTTCTGAAAGTTGGGCTTCCACTTATTTTCCCTACTCGATAACTTCAACAAAGAATCCAGTGTACCGTCCACTTAGCCAACTGTCTATGCCTGTTTTCGCTTCGCTTGCAAAGCACGCTCACGCTGCTCTGTGGCTTTTTGTTGTCGACGGCTTTCCATCACATCTCGCGCCTCAGTTCCCACGTGTTCTTCATTACGGGCGCGAGCCAGATTAACTTGTTTTTCACGCTCTCTGAAGCGAGCAATCTGTTCCTCTGAATGCGTACCATAGCAGTGCGGACAGCTTACCCCTGCTTCGTATTTTTCACTTGCGCGATCATCTTCGGTAATGGGTAATCGGCAGGCATAACACTGATCGTAGATACTCTTTTCAAGTTGATGATTAACGGCAACCCGGTTATCAAAGACAAAACAGTCCCCTTCCCACAATGACTCTTCCTGAGGAACGTCCTCCAGGTATTGCAGAATTCCGCCTTCTAAATGATAGACCTCTTCGAATCCCTGCTCTTTTAGATACGCTGTTGACTTTTCACAGCGAATACCACCAGTGCAGAACATGGCGACTTTTTTATTCTTGGCAGGATCCAAGCTGGTTTTAACGTAATCTGGAAACTCTCGGAAAGTTTCTGTATCAGGATTGATTGCATGTTTAAACGTGCCGATCTGAATTTCATAATCATTACGCGTATCAATAACAGTGACATCGGGATCGCTGATTAGTGCATTCCAGTCTTTAGGTTTAACATAAGTACCAACAGTATGACGAGGGTCAATTCCCTCTACTCCCATTGTCACTATTTCTTTCTTGAGTTTAACCTTGGTGCGGTAGAAGGGCTGAACATCGTGAAACGACTCTTTATAAGATATAGGGTTAAGCCTATCATCGCTATTCAGATACGCGAGTAAACTATCGATCCCCTGACGACTTCCGGAAACAGTGCCGTTAAGTCCTTCTGATGCGAGTAATAACGTGCCTTTAATGCCATTGGCTTCCATGACATCTAATAACGGCTGACGAATTTGTTGGTAATCTTCAAGCGCGACAAATTTATACATCGCGCAAACTACGAATGTGGACATGTGTTTAACCTTTGCTAATTGGAACGTAAAACCAGTGCAAAATGCGGCGGCGAGTATACCAGACAGAAAAGCGAAATCCAGTTTTGGCTGGCAAAAATATCAATTCAGTAAGGTTGCAGAGCCTGTTATCACCTCATCGAGTTGTGTTTCGTCAATCTCAATTTGGTTAACTACTTTTTGATTTAATTGATATTGTGTGAGAAAGCTGCAGTTTGCTTTCACATCAGGGGGGAGCTTCTTGGCATCATTTACTATGCTTAACGGATCCGGATGCATTGACTGCCAAAGCTGTACACCTGCAAGATCGTTTTGATTGATCAGTCTTCTTGTTTCATTCAGACAGTTGATTGACTGCGCGCTACTTGCGAGCGGGGCCCGCCGGTAGTGATTTAACTTAGTTACGTCATATGCTTGCATGGCTTCAGCTTTTGACACAAACGTAAACGTTTGTGACCCCGGCTGACTGTGCATCGCCAAATATAAAGCAAATAGCGCGTTGGAATTCACCGAGCCCGCAAGCGCACCTTGCCACTCAAGATTAACAGGCTGCGTTAAATCAACAGTATTTACCACCTGATATCCTTTAATAAACGACCTATTTTGGTATCGGTAAATAAAGTATTTTCTTGATTAAATTTTAAATTTTTCTTTAGGAGAACGAGTACCAAAAATGAAGAAAAACTAATTCACGTCTCGCAACTTGCTTAAAATTACCATTCACTATACATATTCTGTCTGCTCTAGACTTGCGTAGTCTTCGATAATGAAGGATGCTGTGAGCAGCAAGGTGAAACCGGAGGTCATTATTAGTTAATGAATTACAAGGACAAACAAATACTTATCGTTGAAGATCAACGTCCTTTTCTGCTGTTACTTCGCGGCTTACTTACCTCCATGGGTGCAACCGAAGTGGATACAAAGGCCTCGGCTGAACAAGCGATCGCTTTATGCAAAAAGCAAAAGTACGATATTGTGATAGTAGATTTGCACTTAGGTGCTGATCGCAAAAACGGTTATGAATTTATCGAAGAGATGCGTATACGAAAGTTCGTAAAGCCGTCGACTATTTTTCTCCTAATAAGCGCCGATAGCGCTCGTCCCGTTGTTCTCGGTTCACTTGAGCGTCGACCGGATGATTACCTGATAAAACCATTTTCACAAGCGCAGTTAAAAACACGGATTTCCAGGGCATGGAACAAACGTCAATTTTTATTACCTGTATACACCGCCATGATGGAGCAAGACTGGAATCAGGCCATCGACATATGTAAGTCAAAAATGACTTCCGACTCTCCATTTCAACGCTACTGCTTACAATTGCTGGTTGAACTTTATTGGGAAAATGGTACACCGGAAAACGCTTTAGCCCTCTTATCCAGTCAAAGTAAAGAAAAATCGGCATTATGGTCGCAGATAGCGTTAGCCAAAACCCATCTTCAAATGAACGAATTTCAACAGGCGATTGATACTGCACAACAGATATTACAATCAAACCGCTTCAACGCGGAAGCCTATGATATTCTGGCAGAAGCCCAGAATAAACTTAAGCAAGGTGAAGAGGCGGTTACAGCGATTAAACAAGCAATAAAACTTTCTCCCTATTCGCTACATCGCCATTTTACCGCATGCACTATAGCAAGAGAAAATGATGACTTTGTGCTAGCTCAGGAATCATCCCTTTCTATTTGGCAACTGTCTAAGAGAACGATTCATCAAGACGTGGCACATTGGTGTAGTTATATTCGTAGTATTCTGGATGCAGCTGAACGTGCTGAAGATAAAAAAAGCAAAAACCGGTTTCAACAAGAAGCATTACTTGTCATGCAACGAGGTAAATATGATGAGGCGTTGCAACGAATGAAAGGAGATTTTGATTTAGAGCTTTTTGAACAGGTCGTGCATGCACGGGTATGCACCCTTGATGGAAAAATGATGGACGCGAAGCGAAACCTCGCCCACTCCCAGGTATCAATAGAGCAACGATACGAAGAATACCCGATCTCTTATGCGCCAGACAGCCTTAAAGTCATGTTTGACTTAGGTGAATTTGACGACGCCTTAGCATTAATGGAAACGCTGAAAGACCAAGGTATAGAACTTGATCCCAATGCACAGCACTTGATGGAGACGGAAAAAGCCCGCAGTGAAGAAAAACAGAAGCTCTACTTACAGTTTAATCGCGAAGGGATTCAGCTTTATCAGGACGGAAAATTTGAACAGGCTAAAGATGCATTCTACCTTGCACAACAGTACGCGCCGGTAAACACCGGCGTGGCATTAAACCTGCTCCAATGCATACTAAAGATCCTTGATAAAAATAACAAACCCGACCCCTCATTAGTAAAAGAGTGTCGTAGGGTCTATAAGTTAATAGAGGGTGTACCACTTACAAAACAGCATCAGGAAAAATTCGATGAACTTAAGGATGATCTTTTCACTTATATTAACGAGCCGAGTAAAGAATAAATGCAGTTGGCTTATTCCATTTTTGCTCATCAACTTCCTTTTAGGATGCAGTAATCAACCTGTCTGTGAAAATATCGTGGAAGTAAATCGACAACAACATGAGTGTGCACGTTTAGCTAAAGTAATGAATAATTCCAATTATCCTCAACAAGCATTAACCGCAAGAAAACGGTTTACGGAAGAGTGTGAAGGCATCAGGTATCAACGGGATAATTACGATACCATCTGTAAATAACTGATTGGTTTGTAGGAAAATCGCTGTCACACGTACTGAAGCCGCGTGCGCACTATTCGTAAGCTGACATAGACCAGGTTTATGCTTAGCTAAACACTAAAAATTCCGTTTGAAACACGCCTGATTATTTTTACCATAAGCAGCTACAAAAGCCTCTAAAATCTAAAATAAGGACTACGCAGACACACTGTCTGTTATGCTCAGTGGTGATGAGTGCCACGTACAATGACGGTCAGGTTTTGCTTACGCCAAACCAGAGCAACGGCTGCAACATGCAGATTTAACAGTAATACCAGCCACCATTCAACGGCATTTTCCCAGCGTTTATAATCATCACCTATCCACCCATCGACAATTAACGAAGCTACCGCCAGAATCAGGATGCCTGCGCTAAATTGCAGCAAGGCTTTACCCGCCTTGGCCAGAGCGCGCTGATGACATTTAGACATGGCAGCGCTAAGCGACGCCTGGATCATAAATGTGAGCCCAAGATAGGTGACCACCCCTGCTCTTCTGAGTAAATAGTAGACATCACCAACGTGCCCAAGTGAAAGCGTATATACAATCAAAGCCACTCCAGCCAGAGTTCCCAGCCAGCCCAAATGCAACCGATGAGGTAAATTCAGACCAGTTAACCACACCTGATTGCACCACCAGAACAGTGATAGCAGCACCATCGCAGGGATCATACCCGCTTTGAAGATAAAATATGCGACACCGTTTCGAGCGGTAGCACTGATACTGTGACAATCAGACCAGTAAGGGTTACAGGGGGACAAATAGCCCTGATATGTTGCGATCAGCCAGCACAGGTGAATAGTCAGTAAAGGTAGCAGCGCGATAAACAGGGCCATCGGCCATAACTTTACAACAGGGTGAGGTTCGGGCATCAGTTAAGACTGTCCAGGCGACGTGAGAGTCAGCTATATAAAATATACCTGCAATTCGTGATTGCTTCAAAGTAAGGCTTTATTTAATAGCCCCCCCTCTAATTTGCTCTGCATTGAGCGGGCTTTTTTTGCCCAGAGCCGTCAGCACTGATCCAGCAATAACCATCAGCCCCCCAGTATACGCGATCCAACCTAACACGGGCTGCTCAAACACAGTTGGTGCCAGATATTCAGCTATGAGCATGCTCAAATATGTAAACAATGGCGTTAACGCAAGAATGGCACTGACTCTGGAGGCATACCACACCCGCAATGATTCAGTGAATGCACCATACGCCACTACCGTGTTAACGCAGCAAAAAAGCAGTGCAGCCGCTTGAATGCCATTGAGGTTGGCCAGTAAGCTAAGTTCGCTAAAAGGGAAAAGTACTAACGTACCAATGATGTAGATCAGTAATGTCAGCTGCATCGCGCTCATAGAGCGCATCAGCTTTTTCTGACATAAAGCATACACTGCCCAAGTCAATGCTGCGGCAATCACGATCACGATGCCAAACGCATCTTCAGTATCCGACGTCAGTATTTGAGGCAACCTTTGATTAAAAAACAGCAGTAAACCGCCTACAAGAAATACGCTTCCGGCGAATTGAATTAAATTGAATGATTCTTTATAGAGAAATATTCCTCCAAGCATTAACGCAAATGGAGCGACCTGCATTAACACTTGGACGCTTGACGGACTTAAATATGTCAACCCAATTACATTAGCAACATAATTGATCACCAGCATAACCGTAGCGCCGATGGTCAGCCCCAGCGTCGATCGCCCAAATGTCAATACCGCCGGGAGCTGATTACGTCGATACAATATCAATCCGACTGCCAAAGCGGCAAACAGAAAGCGATACAGAGTGATGGTTTTACTGTCCATCACTTGCAAACATAACACCAGGAAAACTGGCAGGATCCCCCACAATAATGCGGTTAAAAAGGCAAGGAAAAGACCTCGGACAGGACGAAATTCGTCATTCAAGCGTGTTATTCCATCAAATCTTCAAGGTCGTCGATAATATCTTGAATTTCATTTAAAAGCTTTTTCTTTTGTTTAGCGGTTAACACTTTTGCAATGTCAGCAATCAGTAGTGCGTAGGTCTCGCTATTTTTTTCGCGATTACGCTTGTAGCGTTCACTACGAAAGTCATCTGGGCTATTGATAAGCGTAACTAACTCACCCACAAAATCGTCGTTATACGGGCGGGTGACAAATAATTTGCGCGACGCTCTTTGCATTGAGCGCCTATATTCAATCCAATCAGCGTGGGTGGATTTAAAGAAAGGGGCATACTCTGCGACTATGTTATGTTGTTCATCGGTTAGATCACCAATTCGCTCTTCTAAATCTTCTGTTAAATCCTCAATTCGTTCCACTAACCGCTCTTCCTCTGACTTCGCTTGATTTTCAGCTAACTCTTCATCCTCTTCTTTATTATCTTCCTCCAGAGCAGCGAAAAAACGGATTAATTGCTCGTCAGATACATCCAGTGCAATCAGGGCAATTTGCGGTGCGATTTTCTCGCGAATTCTAACCCAATGCTGACGGGCTTGTTCGACGTTATCTAATACTACTTCTTTGGTTAAATTGTCATTGACTACATCAGATTTGAGTTGCTTCATTTGCTCTACATATATAGCGAGCTCTTCTGCACGATGCCAGTTTATCCAGGAATCCAGATACGTATCGAATTGAGCTTCCTGAGCATCGTTCAATTCAATGTAGTCATCCATATGCCAATAAATTAACCAATCCAAATTGTTGTAGGCGAGTTTAGATGAACATGCAGACAGCAAAAATGCCAAACTGAAACAAACCAATTTCTTCATAACTATCCTTAACCGGGCTCCATACATTTTCAAAACATATATAAACTTGGCAGACGCATTGTGTTCTGCCATGCTGTGAGAATAAAGCGAAGTTTATACGTTAGTTTTTCCAGATAATATCTTCATAAGGTTACGATTTGTGACTAAAAAAGTGGCTGTACTCACCTCTGGCGGCGATGCGCCGGGCATGAATGCGTGTATCAGGGCGATAGTGTTAGCATGCGAACGCGCCAACTATGCAATTGTTGGTTATCAACATGGCTATAATGGCCTGATAAATCAGGAATATTGTTTGCTCAACAATAATCAGGTACATAATCTTATTCAACGGGGTGGAACGGTATTACATAGTGCGCGTTGTCACGAATTTAAAACAGATGAAGGTGCCAAGAAGGCAGCGGAAAACCTTGATGAGCTGGACATTGATACCTTAATTGTCATTGGCGGTGATGGCTCTTTTCGCGGAGCCAATAATTTGAGCGAGTTTTGGGATGGGCAGATCCTGGGTCTCCCCGGTACCATTGATAACGATATAAGTGGAACCGATGCAACCATTGGTTTTTACACCGCCATTGATACTGCCGTCAGCTCCATTGATAAAGTGCGTGATACCGCGGACGCATTTGAGCGAATATTTCTTGTTGAAGTAATGGGGAGACATGCCGGCTTTCTAGCCCTCCATGCTGCGTTAGCTTCTTCAGCAGACTATGTCATCCTGCCGGAATTGTTTGATGAGCCAGAAACAATCCTAAGTCATATCACCCATCAGTTGAGTGAGCGCAGAAAGCAAAGTGATCACATTAGTTATATCATTGTACTTGCCGAGAAACTTTGGCCTGGCGGTATTGATACATTGGCTAAATCATTAACCGAAAAAACACAGTCCGAGGTACGCCCGGTTATTTTAGGGCACGTTCAACGCGGAGGTTCACCAGTCAGCCAAGATCGTATATTAGCCACTAAACTGGGGGCTTATGCCGTCAATCTGGTAGGAAAAAATACGAGCGGCATCATGGTAGGTGAACAACGAGGAAAAATTGTCGAGGTGCCACTTACAGAAACCTGGGAAAAACAAAAACCACTTGATAAACAATTAGTTAAAACGATGAAAACTCTGATGAACGAGCGTTACGCGTAACGTGTGACGCGTTAAACTAGGTTTTCATCGCGGCTTTTACCTTATCCCTGTGAGACCGGCTAACCTTTAACTCTGTATCGTTTTGCAATATCAAGTGGTACTCACCACTGATATGGCTAACCAACTTTTTGACATAACGAATATTGGCTATCGCCGAGCGGTGCACACGAACAAACACTTTAGGATTGAGTTCCTGTTCAAGTTCTTTCATGGTTTTTCGCATTATATGCATGCCATCCAATGCATGAACACACATGTAATCACCTGCAGCATCGATCCATTGAATATCATTTACCGCAACACGGGTGACTTCTGAGCCATCTTTAATCGCTAAAATATCAGGATAGGGATCCGTTTCAATCCTTTCGCCTTTTGCCAGCTTACGCAGGATTTCCTCACAATCGTCTCCGGTTAACTCTGCAACCAGATTCACCAGCTTTTGCGACTGTGCATCCTGATACTGATTAGAAAAATAGTCACGCACTTTACCTAACGCTGATGAGAGCCTTTCATTATCCGCAGGCTTAAGTAAATAGTCTAACGCATGCACATCAAACGCTTTGATGGCGTAACTATCATATGCCGTAACAAAAACAATAACCGGAATTGGCTGTTTCAATTCCTTCAATTTCTGGATTACCTGAAAACCATTGAGACCAGGCATTTGAATGTCTAAAAAGACCAAGTCAGGCCGGAGTTGGCTAATTTTACTTACTGCGTCCACGCCATTTTGACATTCAGCGATAACTTCAATGTCGTTATGATTTTCTAAACGAGTACATAAGCCCCTGCGCGCAAGTGGCTCATCGTCAACTACGATAGTTTTTATGATTTTAGTTGGTGTATTCATACATCGTTAACCTCGTAAGGAATGCGGATCCGAACACGTACTCCATTTGGTTTATTATGCTCAATCGAAAAGGCAAAATTACGTTGGTAAAGTGACTGCAGGCGATCTCTGATATTGGCAAGACCAACTCCGTTTTCACGGGTTAGCTGACCATTTTTTATATCTGCACCAGGACCGTTATCTGCTACGTCCATGAGCAAGTCATTACCAAAACTGCGTGCCGAAATATCAATTCGCCCACCTTCTTCCATTTTGGAAATGGCATGTTTAATGGCATTCTCAATTATAGGCTGCAGGATCATACTGGGTACTAACGCAGCTTCACAGCTTGGCTCGATATCCCACCCTACATCTAATCGATCATCAAAGCGTACTTTTTCTATTTCCAAGTATAACCTAAGCGCCTTAATTTCCTGACCTAAAGGTACTCGCTTAATGGGATCGTTATCCAGTGAATAACGCAAAAAATCACTTAAGCGCGAGACCATGGTTTCGGCTGATTGATTTTCTTTAAGTAATATCAAAGTTGAAATTGCATTCAATGTGTTGAACAAAAAGTGAGGATTCAACTGATAACGCAACATTTTTATGTGTGCCTGGTGAGCCATAGTTGACGCTTTAAGTGCATTTTGTTTTTCTTTTTGCAGCATCTGAAAATTCTTGATGCCAAAGTACACGCCACCCCAGCATCCAATCATAATTAACGAGTTAATCGTATTGGTAAAATACATATACCATTCTTCTGGTCGGTAACCGTGCTTATATATCTCCCAGTAGTTTACATTTTTCACTACGGCCCATATTAAAGCAACGAAGTAACACGATGCGATGACAGTAAGTATCATTTTTAATGGCGATTGCCTGCGAGCCCACCGAAAGATATAGCGAAGAGGAATGGTTAATAGCCAACCAGCGTAGGCATTCAGAAGTATAACGAAGATCCAGATGGATCTGACGTCGTGTAAAAACGAACCAATATAATAGACTAAGGCAAATCCTGTCCAACCTGCGCTGTGGAGTACCCAGAATAGTCGTTCGTTACTGTCAAAAAGGCGTTGCCAACGGCTCACAAAACTACCGAAAAATATAAATTTATGAAACAAGTATAATGAACTTGTTGTTAAAAATCGCGAGCTTGGTCGTAGTACACAGACGTCTGGTCGCACTTTTCATTACGGAAAAAGCCTAGTAACCAATATTCATCCGCTTGAGCCAGTGCGTCCACCACCATGCAGGGCCAATCAGAAGAAAGCGTATATCCTCAAAAAAAGAGGGTTTTTTACCTTCAATTTTGTGACCGACAAATTGTAATATCCACATTATGACAAATAGTGCCAAACAAAATTGCCATACCGATACATCACAATATTCAAGTAATCTGATACCACCTAACGTTGCGATAGACAAAAGTGTCATCGCTGCGCCAATTGGACCAGACAGCATGAAATAGTAGTACAGGACCGGAATTATAAATACATGAGCCCAATTAATATTAAACTGTGCTAACCACTCAGGTGTGGGAATTGACCAGATTAACCCCACAGTCACAAAAAATATGCTCGGCACGGCGATCGCATGGATGGCAACGTTGGTTCTGTTTTGATGACTTTCATTATAACGGCTCAAAAGCCTTTCAATTTGCCGCATACAATTATTCTCCTGCAAACCCTGATGTTAAATAGTTGTTAACAAACCTAAGTCTACTGCATTATTGCTCAATGAGTATATGTTTTTCGAGTAGTTTATGAACCGTCGCCTGATTGTCGGCAAATCGGATACCATAATAACGATACTCTGTATCAGCAGTTTTATTTTTAATTTTGCCCTCAACAATAATAGGTTCCCCATTTGCTTCATATTGCAACGTGATGCTGTCTTCTAATGCAAAGCGTGGGGATTCAGGGTGTATAGCAAGTGCAACGCGGCAACCTTTGCCTGAAACATCCACAATAATCCCCTGAATGCTGCTCACATCAATAAGCTTTGCAGCCATTACATTCACCGCGATCCCCGGCTGGGCCCGCTTTTCTTCCCTCAGCCCAAACGTCTGTAACGATTTAGGGAACGTCGTTATAAGGATGCCAAACGGTTTAGTAATGAGCTTAATCACCTTAACCCTAAAGGCAATAACCTGTCCTACTCCCCCCTCAAGAACATAGCGAACGACCACATTATTGCCTGGTGTGAGTAAATCACGGGTAAACGTCCATGATGGTGAATTAGGAATTTGAAATAAAATTCCATGCGGTGCATCCATACCGATATATTGCGTTTTAACACGTTTAGGAGAGGTAGGAGTGGTAATTTGTAAATCAATGATTGTGCTGGGTTGTAAGGCTCGCAGCCACCGAAAGTCTTCGCTACTTAACGCATCGAATTCACGCTTATACCCCATAATTTGTAATGCTTTTTTGTCAGGTTTATTAAGCTAAGCATAAATCCTAATGGCTGACAAAGCTAACCTGGTGGTGCATCATAGACTTATCTTCTTTTCGTAATTGTTATTCTATGCCTATTTCTAACCCCGCCATACACTATGAACTTGCTGTTGAATCAATAAGCAAACACTTATTTTCAATTGAAATGAATATTCCTTACACGGCCGAAGCTACGTTCGAACTATCATTACCTGCATGGATCCCGGGTAGTTATATGATTCGTGATTTCGCACGCCATATAGTTGAACTAACTGCGTTTGATGAAAACAAAGTAGCGTTAAAAATTGAAAAAACCAATAAGCAGACCTGGCGCGTAAGAAACCCTACAAAGCAGTCTGTTGTGGTTAAGTACAAAGTATTTGCGTTTGATTTATCCGTTCGTTCTGCGTTTATTAGCGATGAGTATGCATTTTGTAATGGTACGAGTCTATTTTTAAATTTAAGCAATAATGTCGACTTTACCTATCAACTTACCGTTCGCGAAAAAGACCTCCCACAATCATGGCAGTTGCATACAACAATGCCTGCGATGAACGCCACCGACAAACCGGTATTTGAATGTGAAAGCTACCTTGATTTCATTGATTACCCCATCTTTATTGGAAAGTGCCAGTTAGGTACGTTCAGCAGTCGCGGAGTCGACTTTACCGTTTTATTTAGTGGTAATGATCCAATCGATATACAGCGAATTTGTGATGATTTGGAACCCATTTGTTTACATCACATATCCATGTTCGACGATGAACCTCCCATTTCACACTATTTATTTATGACTCTGCTAAGTAATAATGGCTATGGCGGGCTTGAGCACATAAATTCTACTGCTTTACTTTATCCCCGCTTCGGTTTACCGCTTAAAGGTGAAGGCAAAAAGACAGATAAATCAGACGATTACATTAACTTTTTGAGCTTATGTAGCCATGAATTCTTTCATACCTGGAACGTAAAAAGAATTAAGCCTGAGGTTATGATTGAGCCTGATTTACAAGCAGAGGTCTACACTAACCAATTGTGGATGTATGAAGGCTTTACGAGTTTCTATGACGAATTAGCCGTGGCTCGTGCAGGTATCATCACCTCCCAAAAATACATTGAATTACTGGGTAAAAATTTAACCAGAGTCATGCAGTCCGCTGGGCGAAATAAACAAAGTGTGGCTGAGTCCAGCTTTGATGCCTGGACACGATTCTACAAACAAGATGCCAGCTCAACTAATCATATTGTCAGTTACTATGTGAAAGGCGGATTAATCGCGCTAGGTCTGGATTTACTGCTTAGGCAGCAATCCAATAATCAATACACTTTAGATGATCTGATGAGAGCACTATGGCGTGATCATGGTAAACCAGGTATCGGTACAGTTGACGAAGTCGTAGTAGATATTTGCAAGCAAAAATTCTCCATTGATGTATCCTCCTTTTTACAAGATGTTGTGCACGGCACCAAAGACGTTCCCTTCAACAAGTGGCTCCACGTCATTGGACTTTCCGTACATCAACGCAATAAAAATAGTCCGGACGATAAAGGTGGAACGGTTTCGTCAAACCACCCTCACGCACGCGATTTGGGCATGAGTGTGAAAAATGCAGAATCAGGCGTAATTGTTCAACAAATACGTGAAGATAAAGCAGCCTGTACAGCGGGTATACAGTTAAACGATCGAATTGTTGCAGTTGATGGATATGAAGTGAATGACAATTTACTGCAACGTATCGTTGAAACGACTTCCAAGCCATCGCTGCCAATGGTCGTAATACGTGATGGGCGATTACTGAACCTGACCTTACCTATACTCGCTGCCCAACCAGAAACCTACTACCTTAAAATAGATAATGAAGCGTTGTTTAATGCATGGTTAGGCGTTGAATAAATTATTCCCGGGGAGGGACCAGCAGCGCAGGATCCAGCCGCATTCGACCTAAATTAATGCGCCAGTCCAGATGAGGGCCGGTGGCGCGCCCGGTGGCACCAATTGTGCCGAGCGGGTCGCCCTGCCCTAGTAAATCGCCTTCTTTGACGTGCATATCCTTTAAATGTAAAAACGTTGAGAATACCCCCATTCCGTGATCCAGAATAATAGTATTCCCTGAATAGTATAAATCGTCTGCCAGCACCACATAACCGGCAGCGGGTGCAATGACAGGCGTACCTTCAGGTCCACCTACATCAACACCATAATGGGGGCGTCTGGGTTCGCCATTTAACACCCGCTGACTTCCATAAACGCCGGTAACAGGCCCTTCAGCTGGCCATATAAAACGGGTAAAAACAGCGTCATAATCGCGAATCTCAGCGCGAGCCTGAGCCACTTTCGTGCCGTCATTTCGAATTCTTTCGAGTACTTTTTGTGGCGGCGTCACCATGTTTGGCTCAAGCCCGTCAATTCGCTGAATATTATAGTCTCTGGAATCAACTTGTAAGTTTTTAGTATGGCTTTTGCCCGCTTCATCGGTCCATGTTAAAACATGCGATGGCTCGGCTTCCCTTGCAAAACCAATGACAAATTTGCCTTGAGAATTAACCTTGATACTTTCGCCATTTAACTTAACTTCGGAGCCCGGAGAGACCTGACCGCGAACCAGACTCCCCTGTGTGAGTTCGCCAACCAGCAAAATTTCGCTGTCTTCAGCTTGAACACATTGTGAAAAAGTAATGACCCAAAATAAAACCTTAATCAGCAACCATCGCACCCTTTCCTACTCCTTCATATGCTATTACTTTCACTTTGCAGTCAGGTAAACGTTGTTTTTGCTGCTCGTATATATACTGTGCCAGACATTCAACTGTTGAGTCAGTTTCAATAACTTCACAATCAGATTTTGGCATGATCAACTCAAAATAGCCCTGAGAAGATTCGTATCCGAAACACCAGTAATCCATTTCAGATCCAACATTACCTGTAATTTTTCGGTCAGCAAAATTGATTACATCTTCAGCTGTTGCAATATAAATGTCTTCCCAGCGGCTAGCCCAGTAGCGTTGACTTTCATTACAAAGTTGATTATTGGTAAACAAATCGATTCTGGAGCGATGACCGTGAGCAATTCGCTGACAGTTCCCATCATGCTTTTTCAATCCATGGGTGTAATGATAATAAGGTACATCAATCACTTCAGTGCGCAGGCTTAACGCTATATTATCGACATTGTCAGGTAAGTGGGTGGCGATGATTTCTTTCAGATAATCCCCAACTGAGTCTTTATTAACGGCATCACTGTAAATGAAAGCGTAGGCTTCGGCAGGACAACGCAACATAATATGGCGCCCATCCTCGCAGGTAAACCTTACTTCTACTTCCGATTCATCGCCACTGTTTATTACCGTGGTAGCGCTATGTTCAGCTGGTACTAATAACTTGTGATCAACGTAATCATCTATCAACCGTTTTAGATTCTTTTTAACTTTACCAAAATCCTGAACCATACTTTCTTCATTCAGGTCACCGTCAAGAATGACATCGACGATCCAGCTTTCTCCTACCATGCCGCGTTTATGGCACAGGTAAGAGAAATCCATCACGGTCAGGTCATTTACGAATAATTGCATGTTAACCTTTTATCACTTATCACTTTTCACTTAAAAAAGTCGTACTAGTATACGTGTTTTAACGTATCTTGGCAGACGTTATTCTGTTCCTGACTGACGCATTAACTGGTCTTTTAGATTTGGTGGAATACCTTTTATAGTGAGGGTATCGCTATCAGGGTTATAAATAACCCTATCCCCTAACAGTTTTCGTTCAAAACTCAGGCTTAACCCACCGCCTTGTCCGGTAAATTTGGCCAGTTGTTTCAATGCAGCCGGATCCGGTTGAAATGAATCTTCCAGCGGTGCTTCAAGAGCTGATGTATAAGATTTGAAATTATGCTGAGTTGCTTCGTCACTGGGTAATCGGGCCGATAATTCAGCGACGGATAAATTTTCCCCATTATCAATTTTTTCTTTAAAGTAAGATTTCACTTCCTGCCGGTGCTGTTCCTGCTCTTGCGGGGCTAAATTTTCACTCGCCAGATAAGCATCCACAGTGCTTACCAGCTGTTTATTCTGTTGTTTTACGTCAACTAATTCTTCACAGCCAATAAACTGCATGAAAAAATCGGAGACCTTCCTGCCCATTCGGCCTTTGATAAAAGAAATATATCGTTGCTGCTCAGGCTGAACCTGCCATTGTGTTAAATCTAACCGCACAGCTAACTGCATCCTCGCTAAATCCAGGTGCTCACGTGCGGTAAGCTCAAGTTCCTGATTAACTTCTACATGAGAGCGTGTGTTAAGAAGCGTTATCATCAAGTATTGCGTGGCTAAATATTCGTACTGACAAAATATCAAAAAGCCCGTTTCAACCTGACCGGTGTCGGTTAGTGCCTGAATCAGCTTCTTCGCAGAATCAACCGAAAACTGATGGAAGTGTTGCTCTAAATCATCGCCGCCAGATTTTTGCGCAGTAACAAATTCCTGTAACGATTGATCAAATGGCGGAAGCTCATCTTCACTCGACGAATGTTCAACGAAATGCCCCACACCTTTTCCTGGCTTAGTATTGAAACTATGGTTGATCTGATGTGCTAAATGTTCGATTTCTGGTGTGACAGCAAGGCATTTGTCGCGAGGAATTGCCTGTATTTTGCCCTCATCATTTACCACAATACGATGAACTACAAAATGATGAATCAATGCGCTCATATAGTAAAATTCGCCTTTTTTCGTAAAAATTGTTTGAAAAATACCCGAGGATAAGGGAGTTTAGTGAATGAGTGATTGTTATCATTCAAACAACGATTATAATCATTTTATTCATGAATTTATTCTTTTTATAAAAGAAAACATAAAAAAAGAGACAGAAGAATGCCTCAACAAAGCCGTTATCAGGATAAAGATTTTGAAGCACTAATGAATAAAGTCATCCTGACATTGGAACAAGAAGGTGCTGATCGAGATCTTTCGTTGATGGTGCTGGGAAATGTCATCACGCATATTGTGAATACGCAAATCCCAGCCACTAACCGAAAACAATTCGCAGAACAATTCACCAGTATCCTCAAAAAAAGTATAGACGAGTAAACTGATAAATTATGATTTTAGCTGAATCACCAAGACGGCAACGCGTTACGAAACTGGTTAGCTGGGGACACTGGTTTGCCTTTGTGAATATTTTTCTCGCATTAATTATTGCTTCTGTATTCATTTTTTCATCACCGAGTCCAAACTCGACCATTGGCACAATTTATTTACTATCAAACTGGTTTGGTCATATCGGTTTTCTCACCTTTGCCGGCTTTGTAATATTTATTCTCCCACTATGCTATTTGGCGACCAACCCCAAGATAATCAAAACAGCGGCATCAATCATTGCGGCTATTGGTCTGGCCTTATTAGCATTTGATGCATTACTCTACAACCGTACTGGCTTTCACATAAATTTCAATTCTACTGACTTGCTTCGAAGTGAAGCGCAAACGCAAATTAGCCAGTTCGGAACACAGCAATGGGGTTATTTGCTGCTGCTGTTTGTCATTTGGCTCGGATTTCAATTGGTATTAGCTAATGCGATTTGGAACCGTATGGACCGTTTCCAACAGAGAAAGATTGGTCTGCCGGTAACCACATTTTTTGTTGTTTGCTTTGTTAGTAGTCATGCCGTTCATGTTTGGGCAGATGCAGAACTTTATCAACCCATTATTAAGCAAGATAATATGTTTCCTTTGTCCTACCCCGCTACAGCGAAAACCACTATGTCTCGCTACGGTTTACTCGATTTAGAAAGTTACGAAGAAAGAAAACAATTACAATTTGCGCCGGATATTCATCAAATAACCTACCCAACCGAGCCTGTCTACTGCGCCATTGATAAAAACCGGACAATGTATTTAATCGTGCAAACCGATGCTGGTAATTCATTGAATTTACAAGAGTTCGATTTAAATAAAGTCGATAATTATTTTACTAATGCGTCTTCGCTGGATGCTCTCATAATGTCCACTCTGTTTGGGGTACCGGAAATTTATTTTGAAAGCTTGACTAATGAGCGTCCAGTACTTTTGGAACTACCGGAAGCATTGGGAATGCATGTGGCAATTCACATTGATGAATCATTACCAACCCACATGCTCAACGATTATAGACAACCGATAGACCATTCCGATTCAGGATTACATATCGCGTTTCTGCCGGAATCAAAAATTAACGCATTTATGCGCTCGGAAGAGGTTGATGTGCGAAACAGCGACATCATCATTGCCACAGGGTTCGATGCAGAGAATGGCGCCAAAAGGGGCGCATTGTTTACTAACTTGGATGTTAAGGCAGATGCTACAAGTACTGAAGATTTAGCGCCGACCATCCTAAGTTCACTTGGGTGTACAGCACCTAGTCAGTATTACTCAACGGGTCAGGATTTTACCAACCCGCAAAGAAACTGGTTGGTCAGTACCTCAGGAGAAAGAATCGTCGTAATCCATGATAATCAAAGGATAGAAGTGCTGAGCAATGGCAGTTACGAAATTACCAATGTCAATAACGGCAATCGCAGTAATGCCTCGCTAAATGTGGATCTGTTAAGTCGCGCAATTAAGCAACTTACGCGGTTTTCAAGCCCCCACTAGTAATAGTGGCTCTATTTCAGAGATATCAGTGACGGTATGGGTACAGATAGAAGCAATTTGGCTATGCTTTTTTTGTTCTGTGACCCATACACGGAGAGGAACTCCTGCTGCTTCAGCCGCTTCCATATCTCGTAAGCTATCTCCAATCATGACAGATTGAGTCAGATCGATATCATAATCTTCTGCAGCCTGGAATAATAAACCGGGCTGCGGTTTTCTGCAGCGGCAATTTACCCGATAATCACCCACTCCATCTGTTGGGTGATGGGGACAAAAATAAACTGGCACGGCATCAATACCGTTATTTTCAAAGCGTGTGTTCATCCAGTTACATAACTCAGAAAATGCCTGCTCTGTGTAATATCCCCTTCCAATACCTGATTGATTGGTAACAATAACAGGAATAAAACCTGATTTTTTAAACGCTTTTATTAATGAAAAGATCCCGCTTACAAACTCAAAATCCGCTTTTTTACCTACATATCCTTTATCTACATTGATGATGCCATCGCGATCCAGAAAAACGGCTTTATTGGTCATGTTCGGCTTCCTTTTTATTATTAATTCGTTGCTTCCAAACGTTAATGGCAAACTCTGCTGTTACTTGAGACAAAGTATGATTAATTTGAGCTCGTTTTTCGTCACTAAGCTTCCATACATAAGGTGTCATTGCTAACAGTCCTTGTTTACGCTTTTCTTCATCCAATGAGACAGAAAAAGATAGTGATTGACTATTAATCAACGCGTATCCTTCAAAATTTTGCTGTTGCAAACGATGTTGTATAGGTGTTTGGTAAATTAGTTCTTTCAGCTCCCATAGGTGACGCTTACCAGGATCCACCGTTATCACGATACCATCCTGCTTTAGTACCCTTGCATATTCAAACATATTGCCAGGGGCAAAGATCTGCAAAATTACGTGCTGCGAATCTGTAACTAGTGGTAAGCGAAAATTACTTCCTACTGCAAACTGGCATTGTTTGAATGACTTAGCAGCGAGTTCAATGGCGGGCTTGGAAATATCAACCCCCATACTGTGAACGCGAAGATTTTCAAGTTCCAAGCGATGGGTTAATGTCGCCAAATAACTTCCTTCCCCACAGCCGGCCTCAAATAACGCAACTTCGGTTAATGCATTGGTAAAAGCATATTCTTTGACCATTTCGCTTAACTTTAGCATAAGCGACTTATACCCTTCACTTGCATGAAAACTACGGCGCGCTTTAACCATTGCTTTATTGTCACCAGGTTCAAGTGAGTGTTTGTGCTGAACAGGAAGTAGATTTACATAACCTGATTTTGCTTCATCAAAAGTATGACGGTTTTCACATGACCAGGCTTTATTGACTTTGGTTAGCGTACTCGAACAAAGTGGGCATGACCACATTTAGATTAGCTCTAGTGGGAATTCTTTGATGGATTGTAACAAGTTAACTTAACAGAAGAAAAGAGAGAGGCTTGCCTCTCTCAACTATGATTTACTAAATAACTGAAATATGCTCGAAAAATCTTTGTCTGCATTACCTTTATTTTGATGCAACTTGTAAAGACTCTGCGCCGTGGCCGCCATAGGCGTTGGTGATTCACTGTTGGCAGCTGCATTCATTGCTAAAGTCAGGTCTTTATTCATTAACTTAACCATAAAGCCGCCCTGATAATCTTTGGATGCAGGAACATTTTCCATTACGCCTGGGCAAGGGTTGTATTTTTGTAATGTCCAGTTACAGCCTGAACTTTGTAGCATAATATCAGAGACAACTTTGGGATCTAAGCCATTATCTATCGCTAATTGAAGAGCTTCTGAAGTGCCCGCCATTAATACTGCTAATAACATATTATTGCAAATTTTAGCGACCTGTCCCGCTCCCGTATCTCCTGCGTGAAACAGGTTTTTCCCCATGCACTGCAGTACGGGTGTTGCTTTTGCGATAGCGTCATCTATGCCACCCATAATAAAGGTCAATGTACCTGCTTGTGCGCCGGCGGTGCCGCCGGAAACCGGCGCATCAACAAACAGTCGCCCAGCCCTGGTAACAGCCTCACCGACCATACGTGCAGACTCAGCATCAATGGTGCTTGAATCAATCATCAGCGTTCCTGGCTGCGTCGCTTCAATTAAGCCATTTTCACCTAAGTACAATGACTTTACGTGCTTTGCTGCGGGTAACATTGTGATGACAATATCGGCATCATTTACCGCTTCAGTCGCACTCTGTGCTGCTTTCGCGCCTTTGCTCTTCAGCGCAGCTACTGCGTCAGCTACTAAATCGAAAACGGTAACATGCATACCGCTTTTTAAGAGATTTTCGGCCATTGGGCCGCCCATATTCCCTAATCCGATAAAGGCTACTTTATTCATTTTATTCTCCTAGCTGTCTAAGCGGATGCTTATCATGTGACCAAGGTGATTCGAAGAAATGCTCAATTACAGCAGAAGGAACCTCTTCTATTGATTCGAATCGCCAGTTTGGTTTGCCGTCTTTATCAATAAGTAATGCTCGAACCCCTTCTTGGAACTCACCCAACTCACCACACCTGCATGACATTATCAATTCCATTCGGAAACACTCAGCAAGGGACAGCGCGGCACCTCGTTGAACCTGCTCGTGAACGAGATGCGCTGTTACAGGGGAGCCACTTAGAAATGTCTTTTGCGCGCGGGCTAGCCACTTATCATCTTCAACCTGCATATTTTTTAGATTTTGCGCAATGTCGGTTAAAAATTGGGATGCACACACTTCATCAATTAATGCCTGATGACTTTCTACATTTGAATGGGCAATTTGGTCATTAGCCGGAACAAAATCAGTCAAAATTGCGTCAATTTGGGCATTTACATCTTCAACAGCTAACCAATTACATGACAATAGTGCAGCGAGTGCATCGTCTCGCGAAGCATCATCACAAATGTGATCCGCTAAGCCGACATACTTGGCGTCAGCTGCATTGATGCTCGCGCCTGTGAGACCTAAAAACAAGCCACTTTTTCCTGGTAAGCGCGGGAGAAAATAACTGCCACCCACATCAGGATAAAGACCGATGGTAATTTCTGGCATAGCCAGACGTGAACTTGGCGTCACAACTCTGTGGCTGGCCCCATTTAATAAACCCATACCACCGCCCATGACAATACCGTTTCCCCAAACCACTACCGGTTTACTGAAAGTGTGGATGGTATAGTCAAGTTCGTATTCCACAGTGAAGAACTCTTGTAAAAAACCCGGAATGGAATCTGGAGAGGCCTTCATTGCTTGGTGCATGGAAACCACGTCACCGCCGGCACAAAGCGCCTTTTCACCCACGCCATCGATGATAATCATGATGACATCTTCCCTGTTCTGCCAGCTCTTGAGGGCATCCAACATTATTTTAGCCATTTCAAGATCTAATGCATTTAACGCTCTAGGCTTATTAAGGGTGAGTTGCCCTATAATCAGACCCGAGGATGTCTCTTTTTCCTGAATAAGTACAGGAGACTCATTATCCGAGGTTTCTACCATTCACTTAACTCCTTGCTTTAGCGAATTTCACGTTCATCACTGATTAGGCGACGACCAATGATAACTCGCATTATTTCGTTCGTGCCTTCCAGAATTTGATGTACTCGCACATCACGAACATGGCGCTCTAGTGGATATTCTTTAATGTAACCGTAGCCACCATGAAGTTGTAATGCTTCATTACACACATTAAAACCAATGTCAGTAGCAAATCGTTTTGCCATTGCACAGTACGTGGTTTTATCGGCGTCACCATTATCGAGTTTGAATG
>CAZROH010000035.1:0-29873 GCA_964601635.1 uncultured Alteromonas sp.
TTAAACGAAAATTATTGTAGATACGGAAATTTACGAAATACTGCTAATGTCAGAATTAACGACCGCTTCGATACCGCAAAGAGAAGAGGGCAACAAACAAGCTTCGCCTGCAGAAACCCGCGAAATCGTTACCCCTTATGCATTTCACGTTTCTGAAGTACTTTTAGGTACGCCTCTAGGCACCCCTTTAAAAAGGCTTATGGCATTGCTGGTAGATTTAGTTTTGGTTGCAATAGTGAGCTCTGCCAGTTCAGTGGTATTAGCTTTTTTCGCAGCGCTGACATTTCTTCGTGCCGGTAGCCACCTAAAAAACCGTCCTAAGCGAAGCATTGCTCGCAAAAGTTTGAGAGTCGCTGGAGCAGTATTACTTTTTGTAACCATTGTCGGCATCGTCGACTTTATTCAGTCCGATATAGTAGGGCCAACTCAAAATGGGTCTAATAATGCTTTCCAGAAGCAATTGCTCACCGGAGTAGGGTTTCTTGCTTTTAATCAATGCGAAAATGATATTAATTGTATTAAGGATTTAGCTCGTGAACTCTCGACAGAACTGGCGGAAACCGATATCGACAGGAAAGAGGCGAACGAGCTGATTACCCGACAAATTGGTGATAAAGGACTGACGTTAGCGCAACAAAAGGATGTGATCACCGTTTATATGAATGCCTTCGATCTGAAGCGCAGTGCAAAGCCAGTGCCGCTGCCTTCTCCGCCTGGCGAAGTTGAAAGCAGTCAGCCTGGAGTGAAAGAAAGTCAATCATATAGCATTATCGAATGGGCAAAAGGCATAGCAACCGATCTGGGATTAGGTTTTGGTTGGGCTGCCCTGTATTTTAGTGTGTTCACCGCTTGGTGGGGGGGCGCCACGCCGGGTAAAAAGTTATTCGGTTTACGGGTAGTGAAACTGGACAATAGTCCGTTGACGCTCTGGGAAAGTTTTGGACGCTATGGCGGATATGGAGCGGGGATTGCCACGGGCCTCTTAGGCTTTATGCAGGTTTACTGGGATCCAAATCGTCAGGCAATACAGGATAAGATTTCTGAAACCTTTGTCATCGATATCCGCCGTAAATCAGTAGTGGATCAACAAACGCTTAAAGCGGAATAATTTGACGATGGCGATCGCTTGCCTGTTCGTGGTAAAGGTCATCTAAGAAGCGCTCAAATTCCATTGGTGATAAATCAGCCGGAATAACGACATCATTTACGGGTATGCGCGTACCAGTGGTTGATATAGTAAAAAGTTGCCATCCATTATTTGTCCGGCCTATTCCCATAACCTTTCCAAACACATCGAATTTTTGCATCTTAAACATTCCCTTATAATATCAATTGAGTTCTTTTAGTTAATCCATATATCACTCCTATGGAAGATACTTCGAAAGACTATTCAATTCAACGGGCCGTAACGTTCAGTACGATTGCTGTCAGTCTGTTATGGGTAATCCAGTCCGCAGGTGTATTGTTCGCATTACCATTAACTTGGTTAGGCGTGCAGCCACTTGATTTTACCGGTATGTGGAAAATACTCACGGCGCCTTTAGTCCACGGTTCTTATGAGCACTTATTTAATAATACCTTACCGCTCATCGTACTAGGCAGCGCTTTACTCTATGGCTATCCTCGCACGCGCTGGTGGGCAATCAGCTTATCCTGGCTGGTCTCCGGTATAGGAATATTTCTGTTTGGCCGTGATTCCGTTCATCTTGGTGCCAGTGGGGTTAGCCATGGCTTGTTTTTCTATTTGTTTGTTGTGTCAATCTTACGTAAAGATGCCCGTTCAGTGGGTCTGATGATGATCGCGTTCTTTATGTATGGCGGCATGGTAATGACGATTTTTCCCAGAGATCCGGGCATATCTTATGAGGCGCATTTTTTTGGCGCAGTAGGAGGTACACTCGCTGCCTTATTGTTCTGGCGTAACGATCCCAGGCCAAAGATTAAAAAATATGCCTGGGAAGGAGAAGAACGCGAAGATCCTGTAATCGGTGACTTGTGGAAACAGGAGCAGCCTACTAGGCATGATCATGACTAAAAGTGCGTTCTCCACAGGAATATTGCTTTTGGATATACATTACCCGGGCACCTAACATGATCGCCGCACTGCTTAATCCAACGATAAAACCAATCCAGAATCCGGCTGCTGCCATGGGCTGGTCGGTCAGCCAACTGGTTCTGGCCAAAACAATACCTACTGGCAGGCCAATCACCCAATAAGCAATAAAGGTGATGTAGAACATTGCGGTGGTATCTTTGTAGCCCCGTAACGCGTTAGCTGATATGACCTGGATTGCATCAGAGAACTGAAATAACGCGGCATAAATTAACAAAGAGTTGGCAATAACGAAAACGTGCTCGTCAGTTGTATAAAGCCCGATGATGAACGGTTTAGCTATCACAGTAAACGAGGCAGTCACGAGGGCTATGGATAAACCGATAGTTAATGCACTTTTAACCACCGTTCTGGCTTGCTCAAAACGGTGTTGCCCCATTCGGTAACTAATTCGAATGGAAACAGCCATGCCCATACTTAACGGAAACATAAACATTAACGCGGAAAAGTTTAGGGCTACCTGATGTGCGGCGATTGTGATCGCTCCAAACGGAGTGAGCAACAGGGCTACTACGGCAAACAGCGTGACCTCAAACAATAAGGTCATGGCAATCGGCAACCCCAACTTGAATATACGCTTAAGTGCTGCTGCATCGGGTTGATGGAAAGCCGCGTACAACGCATATTTTTTAATTTTTGGTGCGGTTAACGTATACACGAATGTCGCTATTAGCATGGCATAAAACACTAGCGCCGTGGCCACGCCGCATCCTGCTCCGCCCATCTCAGGAAAAGGACCGATACCATAAATCAGTAAGTAATTTGCAATAATATTGACCAATAATCCGATAACCGTTATCACCATGGTTGGTTTGGTGCTACCAAGCCCCTCACAATAATTGCGTAGCCACTGATAGAGACCAAATGCGGGCATTGCCAGGATGACATAACGCGTATATTCAACGGTAATATCAAATAAATCTGGCTCCATAGGGAAAAAGCCAACCAGGACATCAGCAATGGGATAAAGCAAGAGCATAGGACAACTGATAATCAGTATGCTGTACGCCGATTGCTGGGTGATATGAGGAATACCTGTGTATGCTTTTTTACCCTGCAGTCGAGATATAAACGGGGGTAAAGCAAACGCGATACCTTGTAAAAAACAAAGTAATGGAATGGTGATGCTGAATCCTAATGCTACTGCGGCCATATCTACCGCACCGTAACGTCCGGCCATTACAGTATCACTTACCCCCATCAGCATTTGCGTGATTTGTGCAATTAGCAGGGGCCAGGCCAGGTGGATCAAGCGTTTGCTTTCTAAGGCAAATCGCTTTGAGACAAGAAGCATGAATGACAGCTCGCTGGTTATTTTAACAGAATTAATTTCAACTAGGTTACCAACCATAGTTACGCTATTTGACTGGCAGCACAATATACCAGTTTGACTGAGTCACTGCATGCTGTGCAGTTAAACTTTTTGATAATTGTCACTGTATCATCAGGCTTCCAACGCAAACTGTAACGTTCGCATCGGAAAGCTGGGTGGCAAGAATGGAACTGTTTTCGATAACTGGCATAAATTAGGTGTTATTGATAGTCGAACCGACCAGTTTCATTGTTCACATAATTATCAAAAGCGACAGAGCAAAAAAATCTATCCCTGAAGACGACAAGCTTCTCGCTAATTCAACGGAAACGGAGAGTTATTCGCTATCCTGGTTGCTTATCCAAACCGTTTGATAGGGTCTGAGTGTCATAAAAGCGTTAACATCTTCGATTACCTCTCTGGAAATTAACTCCAGCCAATTGTCTGTCCCTACCAGGTTAATATCAGACAACAAGATTGATTGCTCTTCATTACTGATATTACTAATGCAAAAGACACTCTGTTTTCTATCCAGGCTTTGCCTCCAGAATCCAAAGATCTGCTCACCCATCTGCAAAGTAAATTGAGTCGCATTAGGATGAAACGCGTCTTGCGTTTTGCGGATGCGGATCAGTTGTGACATTCGGGTTAGTACCTTGTGGTGTTGCGAATAGGGGGAGTCCAATAACGCTTCCAATTCGGGCAATAACCAACGTTTGCGATTAATCGAGCGGTTTTGGCCAGTATTGGCGACCTTTTCATAGTCGTTTGAAGTGCCCAGTAAACTATGAATATATAAGCCGGGGATCCCTTCCATTGCTAACATAATCGCATGCGCACAAATAAAACGCTCAATCTGCCATTTATCCGGTCCATTTACCGTGCCTTGCAGCGCATCAAACAAGGTTATATTAATTTCATAAGGTTTTTGCTGGCCGTGAGCTGAAGCTCGCCATGAAATTTTGCCGCCGAAATTCTGCATGGTATGCACTAACTCTGAGATCTCTTCTTCATCCAGCAATCCTTCTGCAGGGCGAAGACCAATCCCGTCATGTGAAGCAATGAAATTAAAGTAAGTTGTTCCATGCTGAGCAGGGGGCATACTCATGATCCAACTTTTGAGGTATCGACAATTGCCCGTAACTAGCGTGTTAACCAGCAGTGGCGGCAGCGAGAAGTTATATATTGCATGGGCTTCGTTGGCATTACCAAAGTAAGTTAAGTTTTCCCGATTTGGAATATTGGTTTCTGTAATAAGCATGATGGTTGGGTCAACATGCTCAACCAGCGTACGAATTAACCTGATTACCTCATGAGTCTGGATTAAATTAATGCACGTTGTGCCGACGATTTTCCACAAAAAAGCCACCGCATCCAGACGAAATATTTTTGCGCCGTTTTCGATATATAGCCTGATGATTTCAATGAACGCTTGTAACACTTTAGGGTTTCGAAAGTCAAAATCTACTTGGTCGTGACTAAATGTGCACCACACATATTTAGTACCATCCGCTGTTTGAGTTTCTCTTAAAAGGGGGGAAACACGCGGGCGGGTGACCATCGACAAATCGTCATCCGGTGATGCGGTAAAAAAGAAGTCATGTCCAACGCCTTCCCCTTTAATAAAGTTCTCAAACCAGGCACTTCTTGCTGAACAGTGATTTATTACTAAATCAGCCATTAAACCGTAATCTTTTGCTATGAGCGACACTTCATTCCAGCCACCTAACGACTCGTTAACACTGGAGTAATCAATTACTGAGAAGCCGTCGTCAGAGCTAAAGGGGAAAAAGGGGAGAATATGGACATTGTTAATGGTGGTTTTGCAATACTTGTTTAAAAAATTATAAAGTGTAGTTAGAGGCAGTTCGCCTTCGTTAATTACGCTGTCTCCGTAAGTGATCATGATCACGTCACGCTCATCCCAGTAATTCACGTGAGGGCCGGGCATGACAATATCTTCTTCGTTTTCTAAGCCAATGGTCTGGATCAATTGCGTAGCTAACTTGCCAATTGGCTCATCCAGCGGGATGTCGGCATAAATGGCATCAAGATGGTGCATGACTTTGTCATGAAGAATGGTCCAGTTGGTAGTCATAATTTACCCTAAATGTTCAGAGGTATCTGCCTCTACCGCTTCCAATAATCGATCCAGAATGTCCGGGACGGCACTGGTTACACGGTTCCAGCTAGGTATGAATGGCGTTTCCATGGGATTTTCTAGAAAACTTTGGCCTGCCTTCATAATATTGCTAGCGAACATTTCAACGGCTTTTTCTTCATTGTGGACGTCATGCGTCAGGCCATTCATTATGGCGTCATTATGATATGTTTCGATGAAATCCAGTGCGATCCTGAAGTAGGTCGCCTTTATGGAACGGAACATCTCATTGCTAAACGAAAAGCCCTGAGTAGCCAGTTTACGGAAAATGGCTTTGGTAATGTCGATAGACATTTTAGACAAGCCACCCTGATCGTTATTAAGCGATAAATCTTGATGTTTATGATCGTACATATCGGCAATATCGGCTTGGCAGAGACGATTATGCGAATAATTGCGGTGCATCTCCGAAAGTACACCGATTTCCAACCCCCAGTCACTTGGAATACGAATATCGTTTAACACATCACGACGGAAGGAAAACTCACCGGCCAGCGGATACCGAAAGCTATCCATGTACTCCAAATATTCATTGTCGCCAATGATGCGCTTTAATGCTCGAAGCAGAGGCGTAACTAAAAGCCGGGAAACGCGGCCGTTGATTTTACCGTTGGCCACACGGGCGTAAAATCCTTTGCAAAACTCGTAATTAAACATAGGGTTGGCGACTGGGTAAATTAAACGAGCTAATAAATCGCGGTTGTACGTTACAATGTCACAATCGTGCAGGGCGACGGATTCGGAACGGTTAGAAGCAAGTATGTAGCCCATGCAGTACCAGACATTACGGCCTTTCCCTAATTCTTTCGGGGCAAGGCCCAGCTCGGATAACTCTTTGTCTAACGCTTTCAGGCGTGGACCATCATTCCAAAGAATGCGGTGGTGTTGAGGCAGTTCAGAGAAAAACTCTAACGCATGCTTGTATTGTTTTTCGTTGGCTCGGTCCAGCCCAATTACAATTTCTGACAGATACGGGACATTGGTCAGTTCTTCGACAATTAACGGTAATGCTTCGCCTTCCAGCTCTGAATAAAGAGATGGTAAAATAAGTGCCATCGGCCGCTTCTGTGAAAACCGCAATAAATCTGCTTCCATATCCTCTGTTGGACGGTTAGCCAGATTATGAAGGGTAGTAACAATGCCATTTTGATGAAAATCGGCCATTAGCTCTCCTGCTACGTTTCTAAAATAAGTTGATTCAGCATTTCTTTCCAGCCTTCTGGGCCGGTCAGGGTACTGGTGTAGACGTTGTCTTCTTTGTCTAATTCTGGCGGCTGATGATGATCAGATTTGATCCGAACAGCGATATCGGCGGCTTCAAGCATGGCTACGTCATTTTTACCATCGCCCAGCGCAATGGCCTGTGAGGCTTCGCCTACCTGACGTTGGTACTCCTCCATAAACCATGAAAGGGCACTTCCTTTGTTACAGTCACCTGATATGTGGATAAAACGTCCCCCTTCCAGTGGGTTGGCACCACGTTCTTTCATCGTCTCCAGAAAAGCTTGTTTACGTTCATCCGTGCTTTGCCACATAACAGGTTCGCCAAACTGCCGTTGAGCAGCTTTGGCGGCTGACATTTCGTCTAAACCTGTTGCAGCCTGAATTTCACTGATATCCATATTGCTAAAGTGATTAAATTCGCCACCAAATTCTAACTTCACTATATCCAACTGTTTCAACCAGTAGCTTTTTGATGAAATGAATGTTTTGCACCAAAATCCATCTTGCCACGTTGTTGCCGAGGGTTTCTGGGCGAAAAAGCCGTGCGGTATATAAATCGCCGCACCGTTCTCAATAATGAATGGGCCATCCAGTCCAATCGTTGTCCGTAAATCTATCATCTCCGCAAACGTTTTGCTGGTCGTCGGGACTACGGGTATACCTAATCTCGCTAACTCTTCCAGCGTAGGCTTCGCAGGTGAAAAGCTATAGGTATTATGGTCAAGTAAAGTGCCATCCATGTCAGTAAAAATTACAGTTTTCAATTGGGTACCTTTTTATTTTACTTATTATTAATTGCTCTGTTTTTTATTGATTATTACATCGTCTATATATCGGTGTTCGTCTAATAAAAACACCACATCACACAAGGGTGGTAATGCTTCGAAACTGTGTTCTGTCAGGCGCTGGTAATGTTGAATAAATCGCGCTATCTGCTCATCAGTCATAATTGCTGTGCTGTTGGCGTTATCCTTTGCAGCCAGTTTATGCTCCTGCTCGCAGCGCCATTTAAAAACGTGCTCAAATGAAGGGCCTTTGAGCATAATGTTGTAATTCATAAGTGAAAACAAGGGAAGGTAACGCTCTGCCAGTTGATCGTTTACAAAACGTCGCCAAATACCTTCGTTATCCTCGTTTTCTTCCAGTTGATTGACAGGTCTGATGAGCTCTTGTTCTGGTTGGGGGGGCACACCCCAGCACCACCCTTCTACTATAACGATGTCGGGCGGTGTATTGATCACCGGCCAGTTTTGTTTAGCGATGGGGTTATCAGTGGCTTTGTTAAAACGGGGAAGGGCTACCTCTCCATTTGTTTTTAATTGAGCGAATACTTCGTCCATGAGCGTTATGTCATGCGTACCTGGCACCCCTCGTGTTTTTAACAGAGGGTGAATTGTTTCAGCGAGTACGTTCCTTTCTACCTGACTGAGATAAAAATCGTCAAGTGACAGGCATGCAACCTGGCACTGATGAGCGGAATGAAGGTAATCAGCTAGAAAGTCAGTTAACGTGGATTTGCCGGAGCCTTGACAGCCGTTTATTCCGATAAAAAAGGGCCGCGCTGCACCATCAAGCTGCATCACGATGGACTCAGCTAGAGGGATGAACCATTTTTGTGCAACCTCCCGGTACGAGTCAGGAAGCTGGTGGCGCTGAAGAAAGCGGTTTAAATCCATATTGCAACCTTTTGGTGATTCTGATGCACAAAATCAATACGTTAAGGTTACAACAAATGTGCCAATTGGGAAAATGTGGTGGGAGTAAAAGCAAATTTCTAATTCAAACTTAACGAATAAAGGGGGCTGAGAGAGCAAAAAGTGCGCTGTAATTGAGCCTCATCCCAGTTTCACTAAGCGATAATCGCGCTACACAAAAAGTTACCCCCTTAATTTGGCGATAAATAGTCTGATATTAACTTCAATAATGCGCCTTTGTGCATCGGCTTGCCTAAAAAATTATCAAACCCCACTTTGATATACAGTTTTTTATCTTCGCTCATTACATTTGCGGTCAGCGCAATCACAGGAATATTTGCCGCTTGTTCTTTTATTAGTCGACATGTATCTATACCATCCATTTCTGGCATCTGAATATCCAGAAGCACTAAGTCATACGTTTTGAGCTTAAATTTTTCCAGGGCAATTACCCCATTTTCCGCAAAATCCACTTCAGCGCCCGTTGAGGCAAGCATTTCTTCTATAATCATGCGATTAATTTCGTTATCTTCTGCAACCAAAATACGCTTTTGAGGAAAATGATAACCTACATCGTCTATTTTGCTTGATTCCTCCACGGTGGGCTCAGCGCGTTGCAATGGTAATTTAACTTCAAACTGTGTACCGACGCCCAGCTCACTGCGCACTGTGATATCACCGCCCATCAATTCCACTAAAGATTTGGTTATCGACATTCCAAGCCCCGTGCCGCCAAACTTTCTGGTGGTAGACTTATCTGCCTGCTCAAATCTCTCAAACAGCCTTTGTAGCTGTTCTGAACTCATGCCTATTCCAGAGTCGGTAATGATAAGTTTGATTCCTGTATCGTTGTCATCCAGTTGTAAGCAAATATCAACGTACCCTTTATTAGTAAATTTAATAGCATTGGAAACCAGGTTGGTAATAATTTGCTTTATCCGGACAGGGTCACCTCGCCAGAAATCATGCTCTGTGTGATTTTTGAGGTTGAGTTTAAGGCCTTTATGTTGTGCCTGCACTCCCATATCGGATAGCACAAATTCCATTAATTCGGTGAGCCTGAAATCTAGATTCTCAAGTTCTATTTTTCCCGCTTCTATTTTGGAGAAATCAAGAATGTCATTTACTATCGTAATTAGCGATGTGGCTGAATATTTGGTTTTATCCAGAATTGCTTGCCCTTTTGCAGTGTTCACTTCTGTCGATAATAATTGCAGGGTGCCGTATATACCATTTAAAGGGGTTCTTATTTCGTGGCTCATATTTGCTAAAAATGCACTTTTAATTTCCGCTGATTTATCCGCGGCCAATTTAGCTTCATTTAATTCATTGACAACATTTGAGATATGGACATTCATCTCTCTTAGTTTTTGAGCCAGAATATCTATTTCATTGCCTGTTTCAGGTAGTTCAAAATTTTGTTTTTTATTGATTTTAAATTGTTTGGCTTGATGGGAAAGTGAAACGATCGGATCTATTGCTCGTCGCTTAACTATAAGAATAATGCTAATAATAATTACGAACATGATAATTTTAAAAATAAGAATTATAGCTAGGTTGCGTGTATTACTGTTTTTGTATTTGTCATGCCTAAGGTCAAGTAAACGTTTTTCCTCTTGCTGAAATTCACTCACCAAATAGCGAGCCTCGTCCATAAGCTTTTTGCCCGTATCGTTTTTTACTATGTTAATGGCTTCTTCATTACTTGCATGATGAGTTAAATCCAGTGTGTGTTTTAGTTCAGCGAACTTAAGCTGAATGATTTTTGCCAGCGCAGTTAGACGTATCTGCTGTGATGGGTTATCCGCTGTTTTTGTTTTTAAATTGGAGAGTAAGTCAAAAATTGCGTTACTGCTTTTCTTATAAGGGGTGAGATAGTCTTCTTCTTCGGTTAATAGATAGCCGCGTTGTGCAGTTTCTGCGTCAAGCAGCAGTACTATTAACCGTTGCGACATATCGATTGTCTCGAATGTATGGAAAACCCAGCGTTCGTTCTCCCGTGAAGTACTTTCGCTAAAAATAAACACTAATAAGTTTAACAAGCCGACAGTAATAAACAGCGTCAAAAATATTCTCAATGCCTTTTTAAGGCTAAACTTACGCATTTTTTAAGTACGCTTCCGTTAGGGATAACCTTTTTAGTTAGAAAAAGACTAGTTTGTCACGTTCTCTTAGTAAAGCCGAAAGGGAAGATACTTCCTTTTCAACCAGCACTGAAAATAAAGCAGTGACATGCTGCGTATCCAGGAAAAGGTTAACATTAAACTGGTAACACGATTTATTCGTTAGCAGCCGGGAAATTAAAGTAGCACCTTTCTCCAGCGCTTTTTAAATTGACACTTTGTGAAGGCTGAACGCCATCCAGTATGACCAATCTATTCTAAAATTGGATATGTCGGTTGCCCGAAATTAATGCAGGCTGGCTCATCCTATTAATTTTGCAACGGTAATAAAGCCGCAATATCGCTGGGGGTTCGTTGCATATGAAGCACGCTTTATTATGTCAGGCTGAAAACCTACCAGGACAGAACAACAAAAACGTGAACTTTTCTATATTCAACGATACCCCCTAATGACCGAATTCCAGCTTTCGGCTGCGAATAACCATTTCTTTTTTGTAAACCTTAAGCCAAGGACCAGGCGACTTAATGAATTTTAAGCTCGTGTTGCTACTAAGACTGCACGTTTGGGAGAAGGGTAGCCCTCAATTGTTTTAGAAATGTCGTGAGGGTCTAAAAAGTCTTGCAGAGACTTGTTACTCATCCATTCTGTGCTGCGTTGCTCTTCTAATGAGGTAGTATTTACGTCAACCGCCTTGATATCTTCAAAACCTAAGCGGCCTAGCCATACTTTAAGTGCTGCAATACTGGGTAAAAACCAAACATTTCGCATCTGAGCATAGCGTTCACCCGCCATCATAACGGTATTTTCGTCGCCATCAACGACCAGCGTTTCTAATATTAGCTCACCGCCCTTACGTAGCTGATTCTTCAGTTGGGTAAGAAAGGTGACAGGATCTTTGCGATGATAGAGAACCCCCATTGAGAAAACCGTGTCAAACGCATTTAATGGCTGCATTTGTTCAATACCCAGGGGAAGAAAGTGAATGCGCTGATGTTGGATGAAATGTTTAATTGCATGAAACTGGATCAGGAAAAGCTGAGTGGGGTCAATACCATAAACACCGGCCGCATCCTGTCCCAACATGCGCCACATGTGATAACCACTACCACAGCCAACATCCAGAACATATCGGCCTTTTAAGGGGGAAATGTTGGGGGCTACCCGATCCCATTTCCAATCAGAACGCCATTCTGTGTCGATATGAATGCCATGTACGAAAAAGGGGCCTTTGCGCCAAGGCATAAATTGTTTTAGCAATCCGGTTATTTGCTTTTGTTCGTATTCAGTAATATCACTTGAATTGCCAACGGTGACACTTCCAGATAAGTCTAGGCTATCAGGTGACGTTGCGGGTAATTTTTGCAGTAACTTGCACCACTTATTGAATTCGCCATGTAAGTCGTTGCGCTGCCATTGTTCGATTTGTGCGGGCAATGTCTGAAGCCAATGGGCGAGGGGGCTATGCAGCAAGCTTTGATAACAGTCTGAAAACCAGACATCATGTAAACGACTCATTGAAAAAATATCATCCTTATTTTTTATAACTTTTGACGGTTTATTTCTTAAGAGCAACCAGTGACGTGAAGTTATAACACTTAAACCACATCACCACATCAGCAAAGCCAACCTCATGCAGACGCTTTTCATGGTCGCTAAATGTATCAATCAACATGACCTTTTCTAACGCTGCTCGCTTTTGACTAATTTCTAACTCACTATACCCATTGTTGCGTTTAAATTGATGGTGGAGGTCGATGAGTAACTCATTACCTTCCTGAGAAGGATGGCTGATTTTTTCAGAGAGTAACAAGACTCCCCCGGGATTCAGTCCATCGAAAATTTTTGCCAACATAGCCTTTCTGTCAGCGGGCGGAATAAACTGCATAGTGAAGTTCATTACAACCATAGAAGCATTCTGTATGTTGATATTTTGTATATCGTCACAGACAACTTGAATGGGGTTGGGGAGGGAGAAACCTGCCACGATACGTTTACAACGATCAGTCATTGCTTGGGAGTTATCAACTGCAATTATCTCACAAGGATGCTCCGCTGTGGCGCGAGCAATTGATAAACTGGCGGCGCCTAATGAAGAGCCTAAATCGTATACCCGTGAATGAGTAGTAACATGACGGCTAGCAATTTCCCCAATGGTATGAATGATAGACTCATAACCAGGTACAGATCGCTGGATCATATCTGGAAAGACATCGGCTACGGCTTCATCAAATGCAAAATCTTTCACTGACTGCATAGGCTTAGCGAATATGTTGTCTGATTTTTGTGCCATTATGCTCACCACTTAACTGAGGGGCGCTTATTTTACCTGCTTATACGTATTTGCCAAATATTTCCAAGAATGGTACGTAATCGTGCAACAATTTAAAGTTATTCCTTCACCTTATCCGCTATACGTATTACCCTTACTATACAATACTATAGCTGACAGACTATTGAATGACTCAACTATTAATCGCAGATGATCATCCGCTGTTTAGGGAAGCGATGATGTCAGCCCTGCAACCCCATTTCCCCGATGCAAATATGTATCAGGCGCATGACTTGGAAAGTATGCTAACGGTTCTGGAAGAGCATTCATCAATTGAATTGATTTTGCTCGACCTTACGATGCCTGGCTGCGGATACTTTAATGGGTTAATTACCATACGTGAAAAATACCCCAAAATACCTATTGCAGTTATTTCTGCGACCGAAGGTGCGGAGGTTGTTGCTTTAGTGATGGACCTGGGGGCAAGTGCGTTTATTCCAAAATCAGGCTCCATTGCCCAGGTGGCTGAAGCGATCAAAGCGCTTAAAAATGGTGAAAAATGGCTACCTGAGGCATTGTCAGATGAGATTCAGCATGCGGACACAAGTTTGGTTGATATTCTCTATCGATTCAGAAGCTTAACTGGTAAACAAGTTGAAGTGCTTCAGCATCTTCATGCCGGTCTTATGAATCGCCAGATTGCCGAAAAAATGAATGTGACTGAAGCCACAGTGAAAGCCCATATAAGTGCCATATTACGCACGCTTGACATTAAAACGCGTACCCAGGCCGTGTTGATTATGTCGAAGTTGCAACTGGTTTAAGATGATCGATTACTCACTGCCAGTCATCGACCTTCATCGGCACTTAGACGGTAATATTCGACCTGAAACGATTTGGGAACTGGCAAAACAGCACAAGGTTTCTTTACCGGTAGCTTCCGCTGAAGAGATAGCGCAAGTTGTTCAAATTCACGATCGCACGAGTGACTTACTGGCATTTTTGAAAAAGCTTGATTACGGTGTATCAGTTCTTGCGGATATTGATGCGTGTTATCGGGTAGCTTATGAAAATATGGAGGATGCCAAACGCGAATCACTTGATTACGTAGAACTACGCTTCTCACCATATTATATGGCACAGTCTCATCAACTGCCTATGGAAGCGGTCGTTGAATCCGTAATCCAGGGTGTTATGGACGGTCAAAAAGAGTTTGGAGTTAAAGCAAACCTGATTGGCATTTTAAGTCGTACCTTTGGAACAGACGTTTGTAAGCGAGAATTACATAGTTTGCTTGCACATAAAACGCACATTGCTGCACTGGATCTTGCAGGAGACGAGCTTGGCTTTCCGGCTCCACTTTTTAGTGAACATTTTAAGCTCGCCAGAAATGCAGGCTGGGCTATTACCGTTCATGCAGGAGAAGCAGATGGAAGTGATAGTATTTGGAATGCCATTCGCCTGTTAGGCGCATCTAGAATTGGACATGGCGTTGCCGCCAAAGATGACCCCTCATTACGCGAGTACCTAATAGAAAACCAGATTGGTATTGAAAGCTGCCCGACCTCAAATTATCAAACAACGACGTTGGTGGACACCGCTAATCATCCTCTGAAATCTTTCTTCAACGAGGGCATAGCTGTGACCTTGAATACAGACGATCCGGGTGTATCCGCTATTGATTTAGCTCATGAATATAAAGTCGCTCATGAGGTTATCGGCTTAAGTAAAGCTGACCTGGCAAAAATTCAATTAAATGCTTTAGAGCAAGCATTTTTAAGTGACGAAGAAAAAAAGTTAATCAAACAAAAGAAAGCGCTATAAATTGGCTTATCACTTCTTTTTTAAAACAAGGAGTGAGCCTAATGGTATTCAGGAGCTATATGTCCAATACCACTTAACAGACAAAAAAAAGGCTGCAAGTTGCAGCCTTCTTTAGTTAAGCAAATATGATTATGCCGCTTTGGTTTTCCGACCGCTTTTTGACTTAGGCTTAACTGCTTGGTTAGCAATTAGTTCTTCGTGTTCAAAATCATCTACATTGATTGCTTTTAATCGACCAGCTTCTGTTTTACGCAGCTGCTCAGCTTCCGTTTCGTCTATCCAGCCTTTTTCAACAGCTTCATCGGCTAACTTATCTAACTGGGTAAAAGGTAGCTTCTGATCTTTTTCCTTGCAGATGCGATCAAAGATAGGCTCACTTGCTAATATGTCATCCAGTGTTTGCTCCAGTTCGCCAAATAGATTGCCTTCTTCTCGAGTGAGGTACTGGCCTTCACCTAAACGGCTTCTTGCCGAACACGGTTTTTGCAGAAGAAGAGCAACCTTGTGTTCAAGGTAATCTGATGGCTTGCTGCAACGGCGACCAAAGGGAAGGACGATTGCACGTAAGGCAAATGCGACCGGTTTATTGGGGAAATTGGCAAGGAAATCATCAATTGCCGTTTCGATATCGAACAAGGTATCCATCATGGCCCAATGCATGAGTGGTGCATCTTCGTGTAAACGTCCGTCTTCGTCGAAGCGCTTAAGCGTTGTACTGGCTAAGAACAGCCCACTTAAAATATCTCCTAATCGCGCAGATAAACGCTCACGCCGCTTCAGATCGCCACCCAGCACGCCCATCGAAACATCAGAAAGTAAAGCAAGATTAGCACTGTACCCCTGAAGTAAGCGGTAATAATGCGCAGTACCGTCTTTAAATGGTGAACGGTGGAAAATGCCACCCGTGAAGGAAAACCACAGACTTCTTACTGTATTTGAAATACTAAAGCCGATGTGACCGAACACTGCTTTATCGAATAAATCTAAACGTTCTTCGCTATCATCAGTGTTAGCTGCATGTATTTCTTTTAACACATAGGGGTGACAACGCATCGCACCCTGGCCAAAAATCATCATATTGCGTGTCAGTATATTCGCCCCTTCCACGGTAATGGAAATCGGCGCACCCTGATAGCCACGACCCAGGTAATTATTTGGCCCAAGCATAATGCCTTTGCCACCATGAATATCCATGGCGTCGTTCACTACCTGTCGCATTTTTTCGGTAAGGTGATATTTACTGATAGCCGAAATAACCGAAGGCTTTTCACCTAAGCCAATGCCAACAGTCGAAAACCGTGTTACGCCATCCATTAAATAAGCATTTCCGCCAATACGAGCAAGCATCTCTTCAACGCCTTCCATTTGTCCTACCGGGATACGGAATTGGCGACGAATACGCGCGTATGCGCCTGTTGCAAGGGCCAATTGTTTGGCTCCGCCCGCAGCAGTGGAGGGCAGGGTAATACAGCGACCTACTGACAAACACTCAACTAACATTCGCCAACCGCGGCCAGCCATGTCTTTACCGCCAATGATATAGTCAAGTGGCACGAAGATATCTTCACCTTTAAGGGGGCCATTTTGAAATGGAGTGTTCAACGGGAAATGTCGACGACCTATCTCTAAGCCTTCAGTTTTGCGCGGTATTAGTGCGCAGGTTATCCCTAAATCTTGTTGATCTCCCAATAAGCCATCCGGATCCTGTAGTTTAAACGCCAGGCCAATAAGCGATGCCACCGGGGCTAAGGTGATATAACGTTTGTTGAATGTTAATCGCATGCCAGTAATTTCTTTGCCTTCCCATTGGCCTTTGCAAACAACACCCACATCGGGTATCGCTCCTGCATCAGAACCTGCTTCTGGTCCGGTAAGGGCGAAACAGGGGATTTCCTCGCCGCTGGCGAGCCGGGGCAAATAATAATCCTGTTGTTCCTGGGTGCCGTAATGCTGAAGCAACTCGCCTGGGCCTAAGGAGTTAGGGACACCTACAGTACTGGATAATACCGCGCTGGTTCCGGCTAATTTTTGTAATACACGGGATTGTGCGTACGCTGAAAATTCCAGACCACCATATTTCTTCTTAATGATCATGGCGAAAAATTTGTGCTCTTTGAGATAAGCCCATATCTCCGGCGACAAATCAGCGTCCTTATGGTTGATTTGCCATTCGTCTACCATTGAACAAACATGGTCTACCGGTCCATCTAAAAACGCTTGCTCTTCTGCAGTCAAGCGACCTTTAGGAACACTGTGTAACTTATCCCAGTTCGGGTTACCACTGAAGATATCACCGTCCCACCATACAGTGCCAGCATCGATAGCTTCTTGCTCTGTGCTGGACATTTCGGGCATGACTTTTCGGTAAAAGGCGAGCAGTTTACTGGAAATAAGTTGTTTGCGTAGTGAGGGAACGACAAGCGGTATCGATATAGCGAGAAATACTAACCAACCAAGCCAGTCAATTTCAGAAAACAACGTACCTATTACCATAATACCGGCGACTAGCGCAGCGCTGGTTGATAAGCTTATTCGCTTATAACTCGCCACACACAGTACAACTACAATAAGTATGAACCAAATAAATTCAGCCATTAGCATGTCTCCTTGATAAACGGCTATGCAATCCAACTATGACATTGTGACCAGTTGAATTGATTATTCTCAGACACGTATCGTTAGCGTGAAGTGAGGTCTGACCAGAATAACTTAAAGCTATATTTAAAGTGTAAAAAGATCAAGGTGAATCGTGGGAAATAACGTAACAAAAGCTTGCCGGAATGGCGGGAATTGTTACAGGGAGTGAGCTGTTCAGCAGAAGTTAATTCAGGCGGGAATAACGTACTAATTTAATATCCCCTTGTTCATCATCATCTTTAAACTGTTGTAGCCTGACTAAGTTGTAATCCAACTCGGGAGCAAACCATGCGAAGGTTTCACGGCTGCTGGAATGGCGGACAATTTCAACTTTAATGGTATCCAGCTCTCCGTAGGGTAATGAGAGGGTTTCCTGTCCTACCACGTCAATCTGATAACTTTTTAGTTCGCCACGATAATTAATGAAATTATAGATTAACGATTTTTTACCAGCGGCTAACTGACGCGGCAGATCAATACGATATAGCTGGTTGTCTAATTCCGAATCCCACGTAAGTTTCGAAGAGGAATTTACAATGATTTTTCGCTCAGGCTTCTCTACAAATTCAAGCTTGAGTTTTTTATCTGAGCCTGTCCCCGTTCTACTGTAATAATATTGTTGAGGCACGAACTGGTTATTTTTAAACTCGAAAATGGAGTGTTCGTAACGTTGATCGGATAAGAAAAATTTTGATACGTCTGAAGAATAGGTGAGGGAATATTGGCTACGTGAAAGCTTCTCTAATTTTAATTCAGCCTTACCTATATCGTCACCCCATTTGTAGGCAACATATTCAGCTTTAAAGGGGATAAGGGGCTCAGCTAACGCATAACTTGAGTTCCACAAAATCACACACAACGTAATAAATGTTTGCACGATACTGCGTTGAAATGATTTTGAAGAAGTCATATTACTCACTGGCATAGCCTGATTCCGGAATACGTTGTTCATCCATTATGGCGCTATTTTCACGCATTACCAACCTGCCTTTGCAAAACCATTGCAAAACAAGCGGATAAATCAACCTTTCTTGTTCCTGTACTCTCGCGGCAAGCTCTTCTTCAGAGTCATGTTCGAAAACCGGCACTCTGCTCTGTATTATTACTGGTCCACCGTCAAGTTCAGGCGTGACAAAGTGCACACTCACGCCGTGTTCTTTGTCGCCGTTTTCGATGGCCTGGCGGTGCGTATGGAGTCCCTTGTATTTTGGTAACAATGAAGGGTGAATGTTAAGCATTTTGCCAGCATAATGGTTGACGAATGCTGGCGTTAAAATACGCATAAAACCCGCTAGTGCTATACAGTCAGGTTGATAGGTATCAATTAATTCCATAAGCGCGCGATCATAACTTTCACGATCGTCATAAGTTTTATGGTCGAGACAATGAGCGGGTATTTCCGCCATCTCGGCCCGTTGAAGCCCATACGCGTCGGCGCGATTGGAAATGACGCAGGCAATGTTGGCTTCAAGTTTGCCGGCAGCGATCGCATCGATCATTGCCTGTAAATTTGAGCCGTTACCCGAAATCAATACACAAATTGATGGTACCGCTGGTGACATTTATCTGATCTCTACCGACTGCGCTGAATCTTTTGCTGCGATATGCCCGATTAACCAAGCGGTCTCACCTTGCTGCTGTAATATTTGTATTGTTGATTCGGCATCTTCTTCATCAACCACCATTACTAAGCCTACGCCACAATTAAAAGTACGATACATTTCGTGTCGTTCAACATTCCCCTGACGTTGTAGCCAGTTGAAAATAGCAGGCCAGCGCCAACTGCTTTCATCAATTACGGCTTTGCAATCGTCTGGAAGTACTCTGGGAATGTTTTCCCAGAAACCACCGCCAGTAATATGACTAATCGCATTTACTTTCACTTTTTCAAGTAAAGCCAGTACAGACTTCACGTAAATTTTAGTCGGCGCTAATAAGTGTTCTTTAAGTGGTTTGCCGTCAAATTCTTCTGAGATATCAGCTTCAGATACTTCAATAATTTTACGAATCAGAGAAAATCCATTCGAATGGGGGCCAGAAGAACCGAGCGCGATTAGTTTTTGGCCGGGTGTAACGGAACTGCCATCAATGACGTTGTCTGCTTCCACTACACCTGTACAAAATCCTGCTATATCGTAATCGCCATCATGATACATTCCTGGCATTTCAGCGGTTTCACCACCAATTAATGCACAGCCAGCTAACTCGCAGCCTTTACCTATGCCGGTTACGACCTCGGCTGCCACGTCTACATCTAATTTTCCGGTAGCGTAATAATCGAGAAAAAACAGTGGCTCTGCACCAAGTACGATGAGATCGTTGACGCACATCGCTACAAGATCAATACCGACACCATCGTGAATACCAGCATCCATCGCTAAACGCAGTTTAGTACCGACCCCATCTGTGCCGGAAACCAATAATGGGCGTTTGTATTTGGCAGGGATTTCACAAAGAGCACCGAATCCACCAAGCCCGCCTTTAACTTCCGGACGATGTGTACGTTTAGTGACTTCTTTAATGCGCTCTACAAGTTGATTACCAGCATCAATATCTACGCCAGCATCTTTATAGCTAAGTGGTGTGGTTTTATCGCTCACAGTTAGGCCCTGATTAGGTCGTGCTAGGAAAAACGCGAATTCTATCAGGTAGTGATATGAAGTCCAATCTTGTTAGGTTTTTTTTACGTTTTGAGATTATGAATTAATTATACTTTAGCAGGTGAAAATCTTTTTCAAATAGCACACAATAACGCCTCAATTTTGAATTCAGTTTTATGTAAAGGTTGTCAATCAATTGATATCATTTTCTAGTCGATACGCACTGGTTGTTTTTATTACATTGTCAGTGTTCAGCTTTGTTGATTCCACTGCCCGTGCAAGCGTTACGGTACAAGCAAATATCGCTAAAGTGCCTGTGCCAGATCAGTCACGTCAAACACAACAGCGGGCCGAAAAAAGAGCACTTGAACAGGCGCTGGTAAAAATGAGTGGCCGCTCGGATATCGTTGATTTACCCTCCGTCAGACGGTGGATCGCTAACCCCCAGCAGTTTTTGCGTTCTTATCAGTACGAATCCGACCAAAATCAACAATTATTTGTCGCTGAGTTTGACTATCAAGTGTTGCTGCAGCGATTACATAGCGAAGGACTTCCTGTTTGGGGAAATCGCCGTCCCGAGTCACTTTTGTGGTTAGCAATCGAAGGTGAACGTGGGCAACGATATATTGTTGATGAAGCGCAACTGTCTTCAATTACACAGAAAGTCAGGCAACGTGCTGTCGAACGCGGTGTCCCCTTAAGCTTACCATTGATGGATCTGGTCGATAATGATGCGATTACTATGTATGACGTATGGGGCCGTTTTGCCTCTTCGTTAACAGAAGCGTCAAAACGTTACGGTGTAGATTTTGTAATTGGTGCCAGAATTTATGCAGCTGATGAAGATGATAGTGCGATTGAGGGGGGAGCTGAAGGCAAGTTTGCAACAGACTGGATTTTTGTAGGGCGCACAGAAACTGAGTTTGGTTCCCTTTATGGTGATTCGAAAGATGAACTGGCCGTTGCTATTATTGATGCCTTTGCTGACTATTTAGGTCAAAATTACGCTGTTATTGCAGGGAAGGAAGATGGGCAGCCGAACACCGTGCAAATCTCAGTGGCCAATATCAACTCATTAGAAAAGTACATACATTCTCAGCGTTACCTGGAAAGTTTGAGTGTTGTCCGCAAAGCGACCCTGTCAAAGCAAGCGGGTAGTGTGGCAACGTTTGACATTGAACTGGTTGGTACAGTGAGAGATCTTACTAAAAGCCTTTCATTGCAGTCGCGGTTGTTACCAGTCAATGATACTTTTGGTCAACCCTTGGATGGATTGAATTTTTACTGGAATGAGTAGTAAAGCTTCAACACAGGCAGTTCAGCTCCCGCTTCCTGTCAGTTTGCCAACTGATGAAACATTTTCCAGCTTTGTCGTTGGCGAAAATAGTCAGTTAGTTGAATTGTTAAAGAACCTCTCTGATACTTCATGTGAATCAGAGGGTAGCTTGTCTGGTTTCGTATCCGGTCAAAATCTTCCTTTAATAAATATCATTGGTGGACAGGGTAAAGGGAAAAGCCATCTGCTATTTTCCATTTGCCACGAATTTTTTGAAAAGCAAACATCACACATATATTTAAATCTCGGTGATTATAAAAGCTTACATCCTCAGCTACTGGAAGGGCTTGAGCAAGTCAGCATTATCTGTCTTGATAACATCCATGCGGTAGCGGGTGATCGGGAATGGGAAGTTGGCTTATTTGATCTGATCAATCGGGTTGCGGAAGGGGAACAAACCACATTGGTTTGCACTTCTTTACTTGGCCCTTCCCATCCAAGTTTCAATTTACCTGATTTACGCTCCCGATTAGGATGGGGGATTACGTTTCAACTCCAATCCTTAAACGATGAAGATCGGAAGTCAGTAATTCGGCTTCGCGCTAAACAACGAGGACTAAAGTTTTCGGAAGCGGCTCTGGATTACTTGCTTAACAGAAGTGAGCGAGACTTGCCGTCACTATTGCGATTGCTAGATATTTTAGATGAAAAGTCACTTCAGGAAAAAAAGCGTTTAACATTAAACCTGGTGAAACAGGTCATTGAAAGTGAAGGCCAGCAGAACTGACCTTGCGCTTGTGTCTTTGTAACAGTAATTGTGTTTATCTTTGTTCTAATACCGCCAATGGTAAGAGCGGTGAGATATCTGGCCTTGGAGCTGCAATTACCTTTTCCGAACGATAGCGCTTCCCTGAATTTAACGATTCTACCGACTCGCCTTCTAACACTAACGTTTCATACCAATCTTCACCAGATGGCAGTAACTGTGGTTCAGGTAAATGGGTCTGAATAGCGCTTACGTCTAAATCGGGAAGAATACGATTCACAGCATATTTAGCCCTTTGTTGCACATTGCTATGGTTAATTCGGTTTCGCTGTCCCCACGTTAAAAGGTACTCTTCACTTTCAAATGTTTCATCGGTAAACACCCCGACGTCGGACGAGACATGTATGCGATATAGCATCATGAATTGTTCAAACAACGTCGCGTAATCTTCTCTTTCCGTATAATAAGAGTAAAAAGAAGACGCGCCATCTTCCTGGAAAAAGCTTGCTATTTCTTCAGCCGTGTAGGCTTTTTGTTGTGGAGTCGCTGTTTCGCCACCATAGTTCACTTGTGCCAAGTCGTGCAGTTCATCAGACGTTAACGGCAGGCTAGTGGCTAAGCCATCTGAGTTAGGCGCATTATCTTCAAACCACTCATAAGGATTGGTGCTTAGCGGTATCTGCGACCAGCTTGCATAGTTGAAGAAGTCATTGGCGTGAGCCAGTTCATGATAAAGTAACCAGTCAACTGCTTGTTGAACGCCTAATAATGTTCGGCTGTTACGAAGTTCGGGGGCCAGGCCTGGCTGAGGGTAATAATACTCACCATCTTTTACGTAACGCCAGGTTGTACGGTAGTTCAATTCATTACCAAACTTACTGCGGTAATCAGGTTCGGTATTTAACGTATCTCGCTCAGCAGGCGTTCTCCAGAAATTTCTGGCGTCCAAATAAATCGCACCAGTTGCAACCCAATAGAAAGACGGTCTAATTTCATAGGAAATAACGATAGCAGTAGTTGCGCGTAATAAGGCCAGCATATCCTTTCCCGCGGGTGCATTTTCCAAATAGGCTTTTAGCGCATCTCCCATCCAGGGATGGGAAACATAGGTTCTGTCAAGAATATCATCAACGGTTGGACTTTCTGTTTCCTGACCAATAAGTGGGAGTTGTTCAAACGGGCAAGGAAACTGAATTCTGTTGTTATAAACGCATTCACTAAGTGCCTCAGCATACGGACTATTTCTGCGGTAAGGTCGCATGTGGCTAGACACATACATGTCACTTTTAGTGAAAAAAGAGTCTTCTACGATTTCTACATTTCGAACTAATATCTGTGCTTGATCTGAAGCTTGTGAACCGTCTTCATACTTTATTGTTGCCCGGTATCTAATGATAGAATCAGCATCTACCCGCGGTGCATCAAAATAAATATTGTGGCGGGGTTCGTCATTATCATCGAACGAAACATCAACCGCTGCAGGCCCACTAATTTGATTCCAACTAATTGATTCAATGCGTTTTGGTGAGTTGCTATCTACCCGCAAGGAAACCCGCCCGCCTTCTGCAGCTTCATGTCCCAACCGAACTACTGCCTTGGGCATAGCACCTTCCAGTACGGTTAATGAGTAGTCTGCGTTCACGTTCTGACCTGACAAGGTCGTTGCATTAACGCTAAACAGGTAGTCGCCCGCTGACGGAGCATCAAAGCTCAGTACCTGCGTATGGCCATTTAGTAACGTTAAGTTAGGCTGGTCAACGTCCCACTTTACCGATTGAAGCGCACTGTTATCTTTAAGTGTGACAACTATATCAACTGATTGGCCAACGTTCACCTCATCAGGGCCAGAGAAAACCAACACCGGATTATCTGATCTCGGCGATGCGCTGTCAGGTGTATCGTTACTCTCCGAACCTCCGCACGCCACGATAACAACCACACTTAAATACCATAACCAACGCACTATTTTACTCCTTTAAAACGTTCTCGCTCTTCCTGCATTTCGTCTTTGAGTTTCTTTAATCCTAAGCTTAATTCTCTGCCACGTTTGCGTGCAAAAAAACTGCATCCAATAAACATCATTGTCGATAAAAGAATTTCAATAATTCCATATAACCGTAATTCAGGTTCGGCATAGCTAACTGTAAAACCGTGGAGCAGATAAAACATCACAATAAAATTAGCCCAGGCATGCGTGTATGGTTTTCCCTGGACAATACCTTTAAAGGGGAGAAGCAATGGCAGAATATAAATAAGAAAGACGAATAACCCGGAATAAGGAGAGTTGTCGACGAGCAAAAAATGCCAACTGGCGACCAGAAGCAACAAACCGCTATAAGAAATTAATGCCAGATAGCGATAAAATGAAGTGGAAAAAATCATACAACAGCCACTCTGTGGTTAAGAAAGTTTTTTTGCCAATTCGGCCAGCCGTTTTCCCTGAGCGAAACAAAGGGTTCTTTCATCTTCTGTTAGCTCATTACTATTATTTCGCGCAACATGTGAAACACCATACGGCGACCCACCTGATTTTGTTTCATGTAGCGCTGGTTCCGAGTAGGGCAAGCCACAATATATCATGCCATGATGTAAAAGGGGTAGCATCATACTTAACAACGTGGTTTCTTGCCCGCCATGTAAACTGCTTGTCGAAGTGAATACACAACACGGTTTATCAATTAACGAGCCTTTCAGCCAACTTTGACTAGTGCTATCTAGAAAGTGTTTTAGAGGGGCAGCCATATTGCCAAAGCGGGTAGGGCTTCCAAGGGCGAGCGCACTGCACTGCTCAAAATCCTCAATGCTCACAAGTGGAGGAGTACCGGTTACTTCAGTTGCACTGCTATCTTGTGACAATGAGGGTACGGTTCTTACTATTACTGGTACACCAATGCTTTCTATACCTTTGGTGATGGCTTCAGCGAGTTTTTTAGTGCTACCTTGCCGACTGTAATACAGGACTAATACCGGGGCCATTACAGGATTTCCAATACCGACTCAGGAGGCCGGCCTATACGTGCTTGTGGTCCGTTAATTACGACTGGGCGTTCTAGTAATTTGGGGAAAGCGACCATGGCATCGAAAAGCTCGTCATCGGTTGAAGCGCTATTTAAACCCGCTTCCTTAAACTCTGCTTCATTAGTACGCATCATTTGTATGACCTGCTGGATATTTAACTGTGAATAAAGTTTTTTTAATTCGGCTTTATCCAGAGGTGTTTTTAAATATTCGATTATTTCTGGCGTTACGCCTTGTTCTTCCAACAATGAAAGAGTTTGTCTGCTTTTTGAACAGCGTGGATTGTGAAGGATTTTTACAGTAGACATATTATTCCTTTTTATGATGATATAAATGCCGACACTATTGCGATTTTAGCCGCATTTATCAAGAGGTAATCCGAAACAATGAATAGGTCTTTCAAAAGAAATGCGTTAGGACAAAAGCGTACGTTTGGGTTACTTGCATCGATCTTGGGCATATTAAGTGTCATTGCAGGAGTGTATACGGCGACACGCACCAGTGCTGACTTTAAAACTGCGGCTGGCGTCGAGTACCGGTGGCAACAGTTAGAAGGTGACTGGGTAGTTTTAAATTACTTCGCCAAGTGGTGCGCACCATGTTTACGTGAACTTCCTGAATTAAATCAGTTTGCCACTCAGGTTAGTGAAAACGTCAAGCTATTTGGGGTAAATTATGACCCCATGCCCCAAGCAGAAGTTGAAGCGATGATCAAAGAGTTCGATATTCAATTTGAAGTCATTCCTAATCTTGAGAAAAATCGGTTGCCTATCAGTACGCCGGGGTATTTGCCTGCTACTTTTATAATTTCTCCTAACGGAGAAATCGCGGCCACCTTGCTTGGTGAGCAAACTGCATCAGGACTGCAGCAAAAACTGAAATCGTTACAGCTACAAACGCTTTAAACGCTCTTCTTCTTCCCGTAACTGTTTGATCCGAGCCCTTATTTTCTGTTTTTCAAGGTGGTTTTCATCTGCAAAGTTATATGCATGTTGTAACTCGTCTACTGCACGAGAATAGGCACCATAAAGCGCTAACGTTTCAGCTTTACTTTGATGCATGTCTTTTAATTGACGGGATTTTTTATACGCTTCTGTTAGTAACTGGTAAGGCAACTGATACTCGCTATTGACCAATAGAAAATCTTTTAGAATGGCAATGGCATTTTGGTACTGGCCAGCTTCAATCATCGCATTAGCTTGGTTTAACGCCAAAACCTGATTTCTTGGAGTACGCGCTAAATGAGGCGCCAGTCGTTCGATTGCTTCAGTATATTTTCTGTTTTCTATCGAAATGTCAGTTGCTATATCCAGATAAAACAAGTTTTCAGGGTGCTTTGTAATTAAAGGTGAAAGTGCTTTTTCAGCTTCATCCAACTTATCGTTGCGTAAATAGGATAAAGCTAATCCATACTGAGCCGCTTCATCAATTTTAAAAGAGTGTTTATTAACTGCCGCCTGGAAATATTCTAAAGCGTACTGCTTATCAAAAACATATCTTGCCATCACTCGGGCTCTGGCCAAATGAAATGACAGACTCTCTGTCACCCTACGCTGGGGATAATCGCTGGCTCTTGCCCGCGCATCGGCGATACGGGTTTCTGTCATCGGGTGTGAAAGTAACCTTGCTGGCGGTTTAGATACCATGCGGTATTCTTCCGCAAGCGTTGAGAAAAAGGAAGCGGCACCATCTGGGTCAAAGTTTGCGCGCGACAACATAGCAATAGCGAGACGATCGGCTTCTTGTTCATTTGAGCGGGTATAATCGATTTGCATCTGCGCCGTCGCTGCTTGTCCTGTCTGCATTACAGCCATGCCAGCTTGAGGATCGGCCATCGCAACTAATAACCCTCCTAGCATTGAGGCTATCGCGATTGGGGTAGAGCGTTGTTGTGACTGGATCCGTCTGGCTAAGTGACGTTGCGTAACGTGTGCGATTTCGTGTGCGAGTACAGAAGCCAGTTCACTTTCCGATTTCGCTTTAAAAATAAGTCCTGTATGTACGCCTATATGGCCACCAAAAAACGCAAATGCGTTAAGTGCATTATTATCAACCCAAAAAAATGTAAACGGAAATTTTACATTATCAGCTTGCGCCACTAGTCGGTTGCCCAGATCCTGCAGGTATTCGTCTAATAACGGATCAGCGATTATGGGAGACTGCGCACGCATCTGACGCATTACTACATCACCTATGATGATTTCTTTATCAAGGGGAAGCGCTTCAGATGCCACTACGCCTATTTCAGGGAGTGTATTCTTGTTATTGTTAAAGTTACTGTCCTGGGCAACAGCAGCCAAAGTAAGGGTAAGACTTAAAAATACGGCTATTCGTCCTATTTGCGCTAATAATCTCATTAATCCTGCCAAATTTGAGCACTGCAATTGCGTAGATGCTGGTTTAGAGTCATTAATTAACAGTTGGTTTCACTATTCGTCTTACTTAGTACACAAAATAACGCAACTTACCGCATTACTTGTTTTTTTAAGGTAATACGGATTACATAAGACTTTGTATTAACACGCCATGTTATACTAAATTTTAAGCGTAAGTCATATCTTATGCGATAAAATCCAGGAAGGTTACAATAGAGTAGGAAAATAATTCTATTGCTTGCCTAATCGCATTTACCTATCATGCGAATCCTTAAAGCGAAGTCGTTTTTGCGGGAATATCTATGCTAAGTGTTTTTGGTCGCTGGTATCGTCGAAAATTTTCCGATCCCGACGCAGCAATGTTACTTATTCTAATTCTTCTATCCACGGCGGTTATAGTTTTCTGGGGAGAACTGATAATGCCCGTGCTGGTAGCCGCTATAATAGCCTATTTGCTGGACTGGCCTGTCAATCGACTAATGAGAATTGGGGTAGGGCGAGGGCTGGCTTGTGGCATCGTATTGTTACTATTTATTGGGATAACGGTACTTATTCTCATTGGTTTAATGCCAATTATCTCTAAGCAAAGTGTGAATTTGATACAGGAAACGCCTTTAATCTGGCAGCGAGCGCAGGATTGGCTTATTACGCTACCACAGAAATATCCTGATTATGTTCAGGTTTACCAAATCCATAATATGATGGAAGGGCTTAATGACAAACTGGTCGCAGTAGGAGAGCAATTACTCTCAGCCTCTGTTAGCTCTATTGGAAATGTGGCAGCCCTTTTAGTTTATTTGATCCTGGTACCGCTGATGGTATTTTTCATGCTAAAGGATAAAGCGTATTTTCTTAACAGTATTTCCCGTCTTTTGCCACGTGAGCGCAGGCTGATCACTCAGGTTGGCCATGAAATGAATTCCCAGATAGCCAACTATATTCGCGGTAAAGTAATAGAGATTGTTATCGTCGGTTCCGTTTCGTGCATTACTTTCGTATTAATGGATTTGCGTTACGCGATGTTATTAGGCGTGCTGGTTGGGCTATCTGTTTTAATTCCCTATATTGGTGCGGCAGTGGTAACTATTCCTATTGCAGTTGTTGCAATGTTTCAATGGGGAATAAGTCCGGAATTTTGGTACTTAATGATTGCGTACGGGATAATTCAGGCAATCGATGGCAATTTGCTGGTGCCAATTTTATTCTCAGAAGCGGTCAGCTTGCACCCACTTTATATAATAATGGCAGTGTTGTTCTTCGGTGGTTTATGGGGATTTTGGGGGGTGTTCTTTGCCATCCCTTTAGCGACACTTGTCAAGGCGGTTATAACAGCTTGGTCGAGCAATCCGGATACGACAAAAATTGAGCAGGTATAACTAAATGGGCTCACTTAGTGAGCCCAATACGCGTAGACTCAGGCTTAGCTAAGGTAATCTAGCACCACCTGATGATGGTCTTTGGTTTTGAATTTATCAAATACTTTTTCGATGGTGCCGTTCTCATCGATTAAAAAGCTGATACGGTGAATTCCATCATATTCTTTTCCCATGAACTTCTTTAGACCCCAGACCCCAAACTGTTCAGCCACCGCATGGTCTTCGTCAGACAACAGGGTAAAATTTAAATGTTCTTTTTCGACAAATTTAGGTAGCCGTTTTACCGGGTCCGGGCTGATCCCTAACACCACCACATTTTTGTCATCCAGTTTGGCTTTGCTGTCGCGCAGGTTTTGTGCTTGAACTGTGCAACCTGGCGTCATCGCCTTTGGGTAGAAGTATACTAATACTTTGTTGGGTTTGAGGCTCTCAAGTGCAACCATTTCGCCGTTTTGGTCTGGCAACTTGAATGAGGGCGCTTTATCACCAGCTTGTAGTGTGTTCATTTTCTTCCTTTCTTTGTTTGTCTGTAACTTTGCCAGTTACGTTCAACTTTTCAAACAGACGAGTTAGTGCCGATTCAAGTTCGTTGAAATCAATTGAGTTAGGTGCATTAACCACAAATTTACAACGCATGGTCTCTTGCTGTGTTTTGTTGTCTCGGAAGGTCCGTTGACGAAACGCACTGATAGAGGCATTTCGCTCGGCAAAAAAGCCCGTCACTGCTTGTACTAACCCTGCCGCATCGGCACCACTGAACTCGACATTAAACAGATGTTCGAGATTTTGTTTTTCATGGTGACTGGTTCTTTTCATCAAAGAGAGCAAATCGAGTCGCTGGCATACCGCAGGCAGCGTGCATTCTGCTCTGGTGATGGCCGTATGGGAGCCTTCCAGTATCATGGTGAGCGAGAATTCTTTACCATATATGGCTTGTCTGCTATCTAATATGTTGCATTGTACTTCAGAGACAGTAGCTGCGATCTGACTTAGTATTCCGCTTTTGTCAGTGCCCAGGATTGTCACTATCAATTGCTGCTTCATGAAAACATTTCCAGTCTGAGGAATAGCAAATGGTAGCACAGAGTTTTTTCTTCTGACCAT
>CAZROH010000036.1:0-14525 GCA_964601635.1 uncultured Alteromonas sp.
ATATTCCCGTGCTTATTGGGCTTTGCGCAGTTATCCACTAATTCTGTGGATAACTGTGTTAATAAATGAAGTTAACAGCCGCTTTCTATCAACAGATCTTGCTGCTGATTATTCGTTTTTAAAAAATATATAAAAAATATTTACAATTAAAACAGTTGGTTAAGTGTGGCTTTGCCTGTTTTTTAATTGTTAAATATATTTAATGTTTTACAGGCAGATGCTTGTGTGTTAATTCGTGAACTGGTTGATATGTCAGATTGGTAAATGAGAAGAGTGTGTAAATATTACACGCTATTTTTAGCAATATGTTTACAAAGTGAGCGTTTTGATCAATGTCGTTTCAGGTCTCTGATTATTAAAAAAGTATCATTTGTACATTTTTGCTGTCGCAATTTGGCGCCACAAGTAAAACTGTCCTTGCATATTGGCGAATCGCTTTCGTAAAAAGTCATCGTGTTATGAAAAGTTACGGTAGCTAATGTAAACGTTCATAACTCGCCTTTATCTAATCTTGAGGTGCTTATTCTTTAAAAAAGTTCGCAGTTCGATGCGTTTCTCCGTAGACTTAATACATTGGCGTGAAATAAATATTTTTAAAAAATGCCATCTTTCTTCTTCTATTTATTCAATCGGGAAATAAGTGACTGCAACTAATCTAACCGAAGGAAGTATTCGGTCGACTTTATATCGTATGACTGTGCCAATGATCATTGGGATGATCATGATGATGAGTTTCAGTTTAATCGATACATTTTTTGTAAGTTTGTTGGGAACTGAGCAGCTCGCAGCAATTAGTTTTACTTTTCCTGTCACATTTACTGTTATCAGCTTAAACATTGGTCTGGGAATTGGCACATCAGCGGTAATAGGCAAATTGCACGGGCGGGGTGATCCCGAATCTGCCCGTTTTCGCGCCACAGGTGCAATGATGTTATCTTTACTGTTGGTTGGTGTGCTTGCGCTAACAGGCTTGTTTACCATCAAACCTGTTTTTACCTTATTGAATGCGTCTACTGAATTACTGCCTTTTATTTCCGAATATATGTCTGTCTGGTATATCGCCAGTTTGTTTCTGGCTCTCCCTATGGTTGGGAATAGTGTATTAAGGGCATGCGGTGACACACGGACACCCAGTATCATAATGGCGTCTGGCGGATTCTTAAATGCAGCATTAGATCCACTATTAATCTTTGGGTGGGGGCCTATCCCAGCTATGGGGATTCAGGGCGCAGCGATTGCTACTTTAATTGCCTGGTCAGTCGGCGCCACGTGGATAATTTATCTGCTGGCTTTCAAGCGAAACTTAATGGTACCCAGACTACTGTCTCTGTCAGAATTTATTCAAAATAGTAAAGATGTAATGCGCATAGGTTTTCCTGCTGCAGGTGCCAACATGCTTACGCCTATCGCGGGTGGAGTTATGACCGCAGTGGTCGCTACTTATGGCGCAGAAGCCGTTGCGGCGTGGGGGGTAGGTCACCGGTTGGAGTCCATCGCGAGTATCATCATTTTGTCGTTGTCGATGACACTGCCTCCTTTTATTAGTCAAAATGTGGGGGCCGATAAATTTAACCGGGTTGAACATGCCTATAAAATGACGCTTAAATTTATTATGTTATGGCAACTCTGTGTTTACTTCTTGCTTTGGGCTGTATCAGACATTATCGCTGATGTTTTCGCAAAAGAAGCTGAAGTAGCGAGCTTAATTCAACTGTTTTTAGCTATCGTTCCGATCGGTTATGGTTTGCAGGGAGTCATAATTTTAACTAACTCTTCACTCAATGCTATGCATAAGCCCATGACAGCACTTGTGCTGAGTGTCATCCGACTGTTTGTTTTGTTCGTACCCATTTCGTATTTAGGTAGCACTCTATATGGGTTGAAAGGTCTGTTTTGGGGAACTGTAGTGGCTAACTTGGTGATGGGGGCATTCTCTTACTATTGGTTCTCTCGGGAAATTAATATTTTTCGAAAAGAATATGAGGAACTAACAGAGTTATGAGTAAAGGTTTCGAGCTAGTCTCACAATATCAACCTGCGGGAGATCAACCCAAAGCGATAAGTGAATTAATTGACGGGCTAGAGAGCGGGTTGGCATCTCAGACGCTACTTGGGGTAACTGGCTCTGGTAAAACGTTCACTATGGCAAATGTTATCCAACATGTTCAGCGCCCTACGTTGATTCTTGCACATAATAAAACGCTTGCGGCACAACTATATGGGGAAATGAAAGAGTTTTTTCCTAACAACGCGGTTGAATACTTTGTATCTTACTACGATTATTACCAACCTGAAGCTTATGTGCCGAGCACCGATACCTTTATTGAAAAAGATGCCTCTATCAATGATCACATAGAACAAATGCGTTTATCTGCGACCAAGGCGCTAATGGAACGTCGGGATGTAGTGATCGTCGCAAGCGTATCAGCTATTTATGGGTTGGGTGATCCCGAGTCTTATATGAAAATGCTATTGCATTTGCGCCAGGGAGACATTGTAAATCAGCGAGATATTTTACGAAGACTCGCAGAACTGCAGTACAAACGCAATGATATAGCGTTTGAGCGGGGATCGTTCAGAGTCAGGGGCGATGTAATTGATATTTTCCCGGCAGACTCTGAAAAACAAGCGGTACGGGTTGAACTGTTTGATGAAGAAATAGAAAAAATCAGCCTTTTCGATCCCTTGACAGGGGCAGTTGAAAAATCGGTCGTCAGAACCACTGTGTTCCCTAAAACTCACTATGTCACGCCCCGCGAAAAGATCCTAAATGCGATCGACCGAATTAAAGATGAATTGAAAGAGCGAAAAGAACAACTCAAATCGGTTAATAAGTTACTTGAAGAGCAGAGAATTTCCCAACGAACTCAGTTTGATATTGAGATGATGCTTGAACTGGGTTACTGCTCAGGCATTGAGAATTATTCCCGCTATCTTTCCGGGCGTGCCCCTGGTGAGCCGCCACCGACCTTAATTGATTACTTTCCTGCCGACGGCTTACTGTTTATTGATGAATCCCACGTCACGGTTTCTCAGATCGGGGCGATGTATAAAGGTGATCGCTCACGTAAAGAAACGTTGGTTGAATATGGCTTCAGACTGCCATCGGCATTAGATAATCGACCTCTTAAATTTGAGGAGTTCGAGCATATTTCACCGCAAACTATTTATGTGTCTGCCACACCTGGCAAATACGAACTCGAAAAGTGCGGTGGTGACATAGTTGAACAGGTAGTGCGACCCACCGGCTTACTCGATCCTGAAATTGAAGTACGTCCAGTGGCTACCCAGGTAGATGATGTGCTATCAGAAATTCAGCAGCGGGTAAAAGTGGATGAGCGGGTATTAATTACTACGCTGACGAAAAGGATGGCGGAAGATCTAAGTGAATATTTAAATGAGCATGGTGTTCGCGTCCGTTACCTTCACTCAGACATTGATACCGTAGAACGTATCGAAATTATCCGCGATCTGCGTTTAGGCAAGTTTGATGTACTGGTAGGAATTAATTTGTTACGTGAAGGGTTGGATATGCCAGAGGTTTCCCTTGTCGCCATTTTGGATGCAGACAAAGAAGGTTTCCTGCGAGCGGAGCGCTCACTGATCCAGACTATTGGCCGTGCCGCTCGTCACATCAACGGTAAAGCCATCATGTATGCAGATAGAATTACTGATTCCATGAAAAAGGCGATGGATGAAACCGATCGACGCCGGGAAAAGCAACACGCTCATAACGAAAAACACAATCTTACACCGCAGCGTCTGGTTAAACCGATTACCGACATTATGGATGTTGGAGACTCCGCGCATCCGGCCTCAGGAAAGGTTAAACTGCGAAAAGTTGCCGAGAAACAAAAAGCCCAAAGCTATGCCAGTGCGACTGAGTTGATGGAAAAAATCAGTGTGCTGGAAAAACAGATGTTTGAATCTGCCAGAGAGCTTGAATTCGAAAAAGCTGCCTCCCTTAGAGATGATATAGAGACATTACGAAAGCAAGTTGTTGCACTCTCTTAAAAAATTGCATTGTAATCCCGTAAACAGTTGCCTATTATGGTTGCATAAGTATCCATAACTATACCTATAAAAACGGTGCAGCCATGTTAAATCGATTACAAGAGTCAGATATTAAGCTACTTCGGGTGTTTTATGCAGTTGCCAGTTGTAATGGCTTTACGGCGGCAGAACCTGTGTTACGTATGCAACGACCTAACATAAGTGCGGCTATTAAAAAACTGGAGGAGCGTCTGGACTTAGTTCTTTGTCACCGCGGTCGTGGCGGTTTCCAGATGACAAAAGAAGGGGAAGTCGTTTTTCAGGAAACAAAACGAATTTTTAACGCCTTTGACAACTTTGTTTTTAATTTAAAATCTCTTCACGATGACTACTCTGGCCATATTACTTTGGTCCTTATGTCTGGTTTGCCTTTGTCAATGCATCTGGCAGTCAGTAAAGCGGTTAAGAGTACGATGAAAAAGTTCGATGATATCCACGTCAACATTCAGACTCGTCTATATAACGAAGTCGAGCATGTTGCCTTATCCGGTGAATGCCACCTGGTGGTGTCAACTTACGACATGGTTAAGCCTGAATCCGTTACCTTTCATCCCATCGGACTGGAGTGCCAGGGCCGTTTGTACTGTGCACCAACGCATGAATTAGCAAAGTATCGGGATATTGAGTCTCTGCCTGAGAAAGTGAAAATCGAAGATTATCCTGCTATCGGAATTTCTGGTTTATCGTCAGCAAACTATATTGAAGATGATCGTCGTTTAGCCATTCAGACTTTCTCAGATTCTTACGATGCGGCCATGTCCGCTATTATGACGGGTGAATATGTTGGCCTGTTGCCGGATTATATGGCAAAAGAGCAGGGGGCGAGTTTAGGGCTGGTGCCTATTGCGCGGGGCAGCTTGTTTAACTTCAGTCACGAACTGTTTGTAATGAACGGCAAGAATACCCGTCTGAATCCGGTTTTACGCCACTGCATTAAAGAGTTGTCTTACTTTATTGCGGAAAGCCAGAAGTAACGATAACCCTTAAAAAGGGCGCAATCCGCTGCAACTGCGCCCTTTATTTATTATTCGTATTCCAGCGGATCGATGGCATTATTATCTCTAAAAGCCTCTAATCGCTCTTCACACGCTCCACATTTACCACACGCTTTTTCGCGGCCATTATAACAGGTCCAGGTGTAGCCATAATCTAGACCCATATTCAGGCCATCAGTCAGAATTGCCGTTTTGCTTTCGTGCAGGTAAGGGGTCACAATATCTATGGCCTCATAGTTGGCAATGGCACACACATCCTTCATGCGTTGGACAAATTCGGGACGGCAGTCAGGATATATCGCATGATCACCAGAGTGTGCGCCGTAGTAGACGGCATTAGCTTGCTGACTAACTGCGTATCCTACGGCAAGTGATAGTAAAATCATGTTGCGATTGGGGACAACCGTTTGTTGCATACTGGGCTCTTCATAGTGTCCTTCAGGAACTGCGATATCATCGGTAAGTGCAGAGCCGCCAATCAAACTATTAATAGCGCTGATATCGACAATTTTATGGGGGACAGAGAGCATGGCGCAGGCACGCTTTGCATAGTCCAGCTCTTTTTTATGCCGTTGACCGTAGTTAAACGAGAGTGCAAGTGGTTGTTTGCCATCGCGAATGGCCTTATTCAGTACAGTGAATGAATCCATACCACCCGAGTAAATTACAATGACTTTTTCAGACATATTAATAATTAGGAAGAAATTGTAGCCGAATTCTAAGTGATCCTTGCTAAAATCCCAACTGCAGAAAATATGATATCTAAAATTTAGGAGTGTTTAACTTGTCTGACGTACAGTTAAAAATAAACGAGATGTTCGAAACAATACAGGGGGAGGGCGTATATACTGGCCTGCCTTCTATTTTTGTGCGTCTTCAGGGATGCCCGGTTGGATGTCCTTGGTGTGACACTAAACATACCTGGACGTTAGATGATGCGTTTTTGACCTCCTCAACTACAGTACTGGATAAGCAGCAAGAGTCGGAGCATTTCTTTAGTGCAGACGAACAAGAGTTACTGGCACTATTTGGACAACGCGGGTATCTTGCAAAACATGTCGTGATAACAGGCGGCGAACCCTGTATGTATGATTTGATGCCGCTAACTGAACTATTGCATTCCCGTGGTTACACTACGCAAATTGAAACCAGCGGCACCTATGAAATAAAGTGCGCGACTGATACCTGGGTAACGGTTTCACCTAAAGTGGACATGAAAGGCGGGTTACCTATCCTTGATTCAGCGTTAGCACGTGCAAATGAAATTAAACATCCCGTAGCCATGCAAAAACATATAGACGAATTGGATTTACTGCTTGAACGGCTAGGTGAAAACAAACCGGCCCACATTTGTTTGCAACCTATCAGTCAACAAGCCAGAGCAACGGAGCTGGCAATCAAAACTTGTATCCAGCGCAACTGGCGTTTATCGTTACAGACGCATAAATATATCGGGATTGAGTGAATAGATGCTGGCTTCAGGTTCATTGACTAAAAAAGTGTTGCTAACGGTTTTAAGTTGGACATTGCTGTGTGCGTTATCTTTTACCGTATATTCCGCAACCTGGTCTCTGACATACCCCCGCCCCATAGAAGAGGGCGACTTGCGCGATGAGTATCCTCTGGCACTGCTTACGCTGGCATTAGAAAAAACTGGCGTTAAATACACTTTACTCCCTTCTGATAGGATCCTGTTGCAAGGCAGAGCCTTGCGTCAGTTAAAAGAAAACCGTGAAATTAATGTCATGTGGAGCATGACGGATACGCAACGGGAAAAGGATCTGCTTCCCATTCGTATTCCCATTGGCAAGGGCTTGATAGGGTGGCGAGTATTTCTTATTCCTAAAAGTACGCAGTCCCGTTTTGATAGCGTGTCATCACTGCAGCAACTAATTTCACTTAATCCCGTACAAGGTGAAGAGTGGCCGGATACTAAAATACTGCAAGCGAACGGTTTTAATGTCGTGACGGTAAAAGATCACAAGCGAGCCTTCGATGCGGTAACGACAAATCGCGCGCATTTCTTTCCCCGCTCGGTCATCGAAGTGCAGCAGGAGCTTAAAGTGCCTTCAGTTGCCAATGAGCTTATGGTCGAAGATGGGCTGGCCATTCATTACCCCACGGCAATGTACTTTTTTGTTAACAGAGGAAATACCACACTTGCCAGGTTGATTGAGACAGGCTTACAAAGAGCGATAGACGATGGTTCATTTGATGCGTTATTTTTATCATCTTATGAAGAAACACTGAAGCATCTGAATGTTGAAAATCGTAAGGTGTTTCATCTCGACAATCCATTGTTACCGCCAAAAACACCGATTGATGAGGAAGAGCTTTGGTATTTTCCTGAACAACAATTAAAGGAAACCAAATAATTGCATCAGCCCGGAGCGTCGTTGTTAACTTTTACTGGGCTATTCGAATGTATCTAAGTAGGGCGAGGGCACCCTGATAAGGGTGCCGATCTAACGTTAATTTTTAGAGCCGTGTACACCCTTCATTGAGCGTCCAGATGGATCTGCGTTTGTTTTAAAGCTTTCATCCCATTCCAGCGCCTCAACAGTGCTGCAAGCGATAGATTTCCCACCGGGTACACATTTAGCCGCACTTTCCTGCGGAAAGTAGCTTTCGAAAATCGTGCGGTAGAAATAGCCTTCTTTGGTATCGGGCGTATTAACCGGGAACCTGAATTCAGCCGCAGCGAGCTGCTGATCTGATACCTCGTCTGCCACAAAATCACGAATGGAATCAATCCATGAATATCCGACACCGTCACCAAATTGCTCTTTCTGTCGCCATAACACTTCATCGGGTAACACATCTTGTCCATCAAACGCTTTACGCAAGATCCATTTTTCCATTTTTTCCGCAGAACACATTTTATCCTTTGGATTAAGACGCATAGCTACATCAATAAAGTTTTTATCTAAAAAGGGAACCCTGGCTTCCACGCCCCAGGCAGAGGTTGCTTTGTTTGCTCTGGCACAGTCGAACATGTGCAGCCGGGCAAGTTTACGTACTGTTTCTTCGTGAAATTCTTTGGCGTTGGGAGCTTTATGAAAATACAGATAGCCCCCAAAAATCTCATCAGATCCTTCACCAGAAAGGACCATTTTAATACCCATTGCTTTGATTTTTCGGCTCATCAAATACATTGGGGTAGCCGCGCGGATAGTGGTGGTATCGTAAGTTTCCAGGTGATAAATCACATCTCTGATGGCGTCCAACCCTTCCTGTACGGTAAAGTTTATTTCGTGGTGAACGGTACCAATTTTTTCTGCGACCTTACGTGCTGCCAGTAAATCAGGCGCATCTTTTAATCCCACTGCGAAACTATGTAAACGTGGCCACCAGGCCTGAGATTGATCTTCATCTTCAACGCGCTTCGCTGCATATTGGGCCGCAATAGCGGAAACTAACGACGAGTCTAAACCGCCAGATAGCAATACGCCGTAGGGCACATCCGACATCAAATGGGTCTTAACCGCTTTTTCAAATGCTTGCTTAAGCGCCGGCAGGTCGCTTTGATTATCTTCAACTGCACTAAACTCCATCCAGTCACGATGATAGTAGCGAGTTGTCTTTCCTTCCTTACTCCATAAATAATGGCCTGGGGGGAATTCACTGATGGTTTTACAAATCGGCGCCAATGCTTTCATTTCAGATGAAACGTAAAAGTTACCGTGTTCATCGTAGCCAGTATAAAGCGGAATAATGCCCATATGGTCACGGGCGATGAGGTAAGCATCCTGACTTTCATCGTACAATACAAATGCGAACATTCCTTCCAGTGAATCGATGAATGAAACCCCCTGCTCTCTAAATAACGGCAGAATGACTTCACAGTCGGAACGTGTTTTAAAGCGATAAGCTTGGGTCAGCCTATCTTCCAATACCTTATGGTTATAGATTTCGCCATTTACCGCCAGGATCTGTTTACCGTCTTCGCTGACGAGTGGTTGCGCGCCGGTATCCACATCGACAATGGCTAAGCGCTCGTGACATAAGATGGTATTATTATTGTTCCAGATACCCGACCAGTCAGGGCCGCGATGACGCAGCAACTTGGCTAAATCAAGCGCCTGAGTACGCAGCTCAGACACATCGGTTTTTATATCCAGAATCGCGAAAATACCACACATAATAAGGGATCTCTCTTATCAGTAATTAATTGAAGAATTGTCGTTTCTGTCGGGTAAGGGAGAGATTATTATTGGCTTGTCGGTTTATGTTGTTCAACACGCGCTTATTTTATGGATTGAGTCTTTGCTCAATTCTCCTCCACTGACTGTGCCATTGTGAGAGAAAAAAGCAAGCGAAAATGTAGTTGGTCTCTGAAATAAAAAAGCCAGACATCGGTGTCTGGCTTTGAGCATCTCATCTGATGGTTATTTACGTTGGAATTCGCTTTGCTCATTCCAGGCCGGCCAGTCAGCCGCATTAGCTACATCATAACCCACTTCGAAAAGCATCTGTGTATCCTGGGCGATACCCGACAAATCCCAGTTATCGCGATACTGGTCGCATACCTGGTGATAGCAACCCGTCACAATCACATTCATGCGTTTACGGTACTTGGCAGTATCTTCGTCATAAGGTTCAGTGCCCCCTTCAGCATAAAGGGCAGGTACGCCTTGTTTGGCAAAACTGAAGTGATCTGAGCGATAGTAATAGCCTGCTTCTGGACGATCTTCCTGTGTTAAATGACGACCTTGGCGCTTAGCTGCTTTCTCCAGATAGGTTTCCATCTGCGACTTACCCATGCCCACTACGGCGACATCTTTGGTCTTACCCAAAACATTCATCGCATCCATATTGATATTCGCTACGGTTTTATCAATTGGGATAACGGGATTATCAGCATAATATTTCGAACCTAGAAGCCCTTGCTCTTCGGCAGTTACAATCAGAAAGGTCACTGAACGTTTCGGAGCCGAGCTTAGTTCAGCGAATGCGTTGGCCATAACAATCGCTGCCGCTGTGCCAGTTGCATTATCGTGGGCACCGTTGTAAATCTGGTCACCTTCAAGAGACTCGTCTTTACCTAAATGATCCCAGTGTGCGGTATAAATGATATGCTCGTCAGGCAGTTCAGCGCCAGGCAGCGTCGCGATAAAATTATGGCTCTTTGACTTTTCGAACTCATTTTTTACCGTAACAGACGCTGTTATATCCATTGCTTTTGAATAAGGTCCCTGCATGGCATTGGCTTTTTCCTTTTCAAAATCAAGGCCTGCATCACTAAACACTTTCTTCGCTGCATCTAATGTGAGCCAACCTTCCACTGAAACTCTGCTAGCGCCGCCATCTTTACTTACCAAGCCGTATTGTGGACCACTCCAGCTATTTGCTACAACAGACCAGCCGTAAGAGGCGGGCGCCGTTTCGTGAACAATTAATGCGCCTGCTGCGCCCTGACGACTGGCTTCTTCATACTTATAACTCCAGCGACCATAATACGTCATGGTGGTACCCTGGAATTTACCGCTATCCGGATTCTCAAAGCCAGGGTCATTAACCAGAATGACAACGGTCTTTCCCTTTACATCCAGACCTTCATAATCGTTCCAGTTGTATTCTGGTGCGTTGACCCCGTAGCCAACAAAAACAAGCTCTGAATCGTTTAATGTAACTTCAGGTTTCTCATGCTTTGAAGAGGCAACCATATCTTCTTTGTAGGCAAACTGATTGTCGCCAATTTGTAGCTGCATATCAGGATTAGCCGTGATTTCCATTAACGCCACTTCCTGTAAGAAGCTGTCGCCATTGCCAGGCTGAAAGCCGGCTTTTTTGAATTCACTGGTTAGAAACGCTAAAGTTTTTTCTTCACCCATCGTCGTTGGCAGGCGTCCTTCGAATTCGTCAGATGCCAGCGTCTTTAGCGGCTCGCGGAACCGTTCCGCTGTAATAGCGTCATACACGGCTTCAAAATTAGATGACGAACCACTGGTTTCGGTAGGGGAAGAGACAGGCTCTTCTGTATCAATACATGCAGTAAGCCCAAGGCTGGTGGTGACCAAAAATGGCAAAAGAATTTTTTTCATTTTTTATCTCTGTTTGCTCTACAATCCTGCCCAGTATAGAGAAAACCCTATTTTTTACCAACCAATACAGATGAATTTGAAAGAGAAAAGTATTTGCTGGCATGATGCGCTTAATAAACGCATGAATTTCAGTCCGTTAAATCAGTATAAGGAAAAGTTTGCGCTGTCAGATTTTTCTTCGTTTCCGACTGTCCAACAAATCAATTTGCTGGCCACACGCTGTTGCCATGTCACTGGCACAGTACCGAAATTTCAGGCAAATGAATGTTTTAGTAATGACACGCGTTATTATGAGGAAATCATCTGCCAGAGCGGTGTAATTCCGACCAGACCAAGCAGTTGGCATGACTTTTTTAATGCGCTCATCTGGATGCAATTTCCTAACACCAAAAAAATGCTCAGTAGGCTACATCAACAGGATATTGCTCACTATGGCCTTAATCCCCGTACTAAACGACGGAATCACATCACTCACTTTGATGAATGCGGTGTTATTCTCGCCGTTCCTAAGGGGCAGCGGGCACGCGCAAACGAACTGCTTTCCCTGCTTGCCAACCACCATTGGGAAGATGCTTTTCTCCGGTTGAAAAGTGACTGGGAGCAAACATTGTTCCCGGTTGTATTTGGGCATGCGATGTTGGAGATGTTACTTCAACCCTTTGTGGGGCTAACCGCAAAATGGCTGGCTGTTGAGGTAACGAATGACTTCGCTGAATTGCCGTATTGGCGTCAATACCAAGTGTTGGATAGCGCGTTACTACAAAGATGTAACGCGTTGAATGAATTTGATATTGAGCAACCGCTAAAGCCGTTACCGATTTTGGGCATTCCCCAATGGAGTGCAGATCAGTCGACGCGATTTTATAAAAATGAAAGCTACTTCAGGCCTTTAGCTCGACAAAATGAATGGCCTGCTCATATATTATTGTGAATTTAGACAACAATAACGACCAACCAGACAGCCCAGATGATGGCATAAGGTGCGAGCGCCACTATCGCTGCTTTTTTAGTTGAGAAGTTCGTCCATTGACTAATGCCTACGGTCATCAAATAAATAGACCAAAAGGCATCTAGCTTGAGCGATTGCGCAAAAGCGAACCAGGCAGAGCTCATGTCAACATTCAGTACATACGCTAACGAAAGCGGTGCCAGAACAGTAGGGGAAATCTGATGATCATCAGCCATCACTATTATTATTAAGGCAACCAGACTATTGACGACTACCGGCATCCCAATCCACCAAGTCATTCCATACCAATCGGTAAACCCATGCGTGTTTTCCTCGTCTGAACGGGTGACCAGATTTAAATAGAGCGCAATAATCGCGTTTATTAAGATGTAACCGAAAAATACTGCAACTGAAGCAAAACTTAATGCAGCGGTGGGGGTAATTTGTTGGCGAAATTGATCTTGTTCAGCGGGACTGCGCTCTGAATACTGGAGATCCACTAAAAGTTCTGTATACCAGTCAAAGTCTACAAAGTTGAAATAAAGGTATTGGGGTAAAATGGTAACTGCAATAACGATAAAAAATGGCAGCCAAGACCAGTTGTTTTTTTCACTAAGGGCGCGAAATACGCCATTTGGTCGGAAAAATATGTCATTACACGCCTGAATTGGGTTGCTCACTGTATGCATCCGATGCTCCTTATGAAATCGTCACTTTAACTAAGCATACTGTCTTGATATCAAATAGTACACAAGCTGTACTTGTGCAGACACAGTTTGATGCAATTTTTTTTGCCTACAGTAATAAAATCCCTTTATTCTGGACTATAGGGTGAACTTTTTAATATTAAGACTTCATTAGAAGCAATATATAACAATAAATCATATGGATAAGGGAAATCGCATGATCGTAATATCGCACCTTGCGAAGAAATTCGCGGTGGAAAATCCTAAGAAGCTCAGTGAGCAAGAGAAGAAAGATCCGCGCCTTAAAGGAAAGTTTTTTCATTCAGTTAAAGATGTCTCTTTTTCCTGTCAACAGGGGGAGGTTTTGGGTTTGCTTGGGCCAAATGGGGCAGGCAAGACCACAACCCTGCGTATGCTCTCAACGGCATTGAAACCGGATAGTGGTGATATCTTACTCGGAGGTGTCAATGTAGTTAGTGATCCATTACTTGCAAGAAAGAAAATCGGCTTTTTATCGGGTGCAACCGGCCTGTATGCCAAGTTAACCGGGCGCGAAAATATCACTTATTTTGGTCAGCTTCATGGGATGTCGTTAGATAGGATTAAACAGAAAATCGAAGAGTTAGGTGATACGTTAGATTTACATAGCTTCTTGGATCGTCGGTGCGGGAATTATTCGACTGGCATGAAACAGCGCATAGCCATTGCCAGGACAGTGGTGCATGAACCCGACGTGGTGATACTTGATGAGCCGACGACGGGGTTGGATATTATGGCCACGCAAACGGTTTTAAACTTTATCAGAGGCTTGAAGAATCAAGGCGTGCCTGTGATTTTTTCAACGCATCACTTAGCTGAAGTGGATGAACTATGTGATCGGGTATCAGTCATTAATCATGGCCTTACTGAGTTTGATGACACAATAACAGCGTTTCGTGATCTGGCTCCACAATCAATGCATCAAGCGTTTTTACACACGCTCAAACAGGACGTTTAATTATGTGGCTAGTATTTTTAAAAGAAATAAAAGAGCTAATTCGCGATAGAAAAACACTTTTTTTCATGATTGCACTGCCGGTTATCGTGTTTCCAGTACTCATAGGAGGCGTTGCCTGGTTTTCAGGAAAAGCGCTTCAGGACGCGCAGACTGAAACACTGACCTATTCTATAGTGAATGCTGAATCAGCCCAGGAAATTTCAGCCCAATTGAACATCAATAATGGGTTCGAGTTGGTCTCCATGCCACCGGAAACCGATTTCAGACAGTGGATAAAAACTGAAAAAGCAGATTTTATTATTGTCATTCCTGATAATTATGGCGACGATCTGCTGGAAACAGGCCAGATTAAAATTCAAGTGTATTTAAATGATGCAAACTTGAATATGGTGGAAAATCGACTGACGACGATTGTTCAGGCCATCGCCAAACGCAACCAGCAAATGGCGTTCGAATCGCTTGAATTAGATGAGTCTCAGCAACAAGCTCTCATCAAACCGGTCATAGTTGAAAAAATCGATGTCGCAGATAAACGTGAGAGCATTGGTCAAAAGATTGGTAGTTTTATACCTTACTTTATATTCATCTTATGTCTTCAAGGCGCGATGATCCCCGCGACAGATTTAGGCGCGGGTGAAAAAGAACGAGGGACGCTTGAAACACTACTGATATCACCTATTGAACGCCATAAGATTGTATTTGGGAAGTTTATTACAATTGGCTTTGCCGGCGTCGTTTCAGCATTAGTAACTGTGGTCAGTATGGCCATATGGGGTATATTGCTTAGTCAGGGAATGGCCA
>CAZROH010000036.1:14625-27806 GCA_964601635.1 uncultured Alteromonas sp.
ATGGGGTATATTGCTTAGTCAGGGAATGGCCATTGAATTGGTAGCGGACTTTATGGGGTCAATTAGTATTATTGACTTTACCTTAATGTTTCTCATGCTGGTGCCGGTGGTCGCAATCTTCGCCGCAGTTTTATTAAGTTTGTCAATTTACGCAAGAAGCTTCAAAGAAGCACAAGGCTATATGACACCGCTGGTGATGATAGTTATTGTTCCAGTCATGCTGTCAATGTTGCCTGGTGTAGAGTTGAAAGGAGGCTGGGCGTGGGTTCCGTTGACTAATGTTGCATTAGCTATCAGAGAGCTGATCAAAGGGACAATGGACTATATGCAGTTGGTGGCCATATTTGGTTCTACGGCAATAATAGCGGGCTTATTATTAGCCTTCTGTGTGTACTGGTTCAATAAAGAAAAAGTCTTATTTAGGTAAATAACAGAAACAAAAGAAGCCCCGGCATGTGAAAGTCCGGGGCTTTTTATTGTCGCTCATACCGTCCTACAGGATTTTAAAGGTACATAAAATTCAGCAGGCTAATCACTATGGTGCTGTATAAAAGAGAAATCGGTAAGCCTATCTTGGTAAAGTGCGTAAAGCGGTAATCCGCGGCATTAAACGCGAGCAAATTTGTTTGGTAGCCGTACGGTGAAATAAAACTTGCACTTGCTGCAAAAGCGACGGCCAATGCAAATGGCATGAGGGGGGCACCGATTATTTCAACAACTCCATATGCAAAGGGGAACATCAAGGCTGCAGCCGCGTTGTTCGTCACAAATTCAGTTAAGAGCAAGGTCGCCACATAGATAACGGCTAATGCCACTAACCAATTGGTATCTGACAGATAAGGCAGTAAAAAGTTGGTGCTCTTTGCGATTACACCAGAATTTTCCAATGCCGTTGCCAGACTTAATGCGCCGACGATGACTACCATTAAGTTGAGCGGAAGGTTCCGTTTAAGTTCGGCATTGGTCACCACTTTAAAAGCAACTAAACTGGCCGCGAAAAACATTAACCCAATGGCTAATGGCACCAAATTGACCGCAGATAAGGCTATCGTGAGCAAAAATCCCCCCAGAGCGAGGGTTTCTTGTTTTGAATTTAAGGGACGCGCTATTTTTTGCTCACTTAACACAAAGAAATTTTTTGACAGATTGTGCCTTGAATGAAAGTCCGGGCCCGCCGCTAGCAGTAAGAAATCGCCTGCTTTTAGCTTAATCTCGCCCAGTTTACCAGAGAGTTGCTCACCGTCACGGCGAATGGCTACAACGGCGGCATCAAACAGAGCTCTGAATCCCAAATCTTTAATCGTCTGGCCAATAATTTGCGCCCGATTTGCCACTAGGACTTCAGTTAGATTTTCCCGCATGATGCCATCTGCTTCAGCAAAGGTGGTCAGTCCGCGTATATGACTTAAATTATCAATATTACGCACGTTACCAGAAAAGATGAGTTTATCGCCTTCGTTAATAATAAATTCCGGTGTAACCGGTGAAATTAATTGTCCTTCGCGAATGATTTCTGCCAGAAATAGTTCTGGCAGATTTCGCAAATGATTTTCTTCCACTGATTTACCAATCAGTTCTGAATGCGATTCTACTTCTGCTTCAAGAAAGTATTCTCTAAACTTGCTTTGTTTATTTTGAATGTTAGGCAGTAGTGGAGTAAGCAAAAACATTAGAATACCGCAGCTCAGTCCGGCTACCAGTCCATAGAGCGTAAAGTCCCAGAAAGCGAAACCAGGGTGTCCATGTTCCTGCAAAAAACTATCCACGATCAGGTTAGTTGAAGTACCGATTAGCGTTACAGTGCCACCGAGAATCGCCGCATATGATAACGGAATGAGGAATCGTGAGGCGGGATGATATTGGTTTTGTTTAACCGGCCCTATTAAACTCGCAACGATAGCCGTGTTATTAAGCAAAGCCGAGGAAAAAAAGGTGAGGCCAAATAAACGCCAATAAGAGGAGCTAAAACTTTGAGTAATGAGTTTCCGGCCGAGTCTTTTTATTAGTGCGGTCTTATCTATAGCACTACTGACTAACAATAAGAGCACTAAGGTAATCAAACCTTTATTCGTTAAGTTTGACAGAATGTCATCAAATTTGAGTTGTTGAGTAACGAGTAAGCCGAGCATAGCTGCGGCGAATATAGTAGATGGGCGCTGGTTGGAAAAAATCAGCGCCAGAATGGTGCCGAGAAAAGCACTCAGCACCACAAACTGGCTCAGATCCATAAAGGTAAACTTCCTTACTTATGACTATTTACTAATGTCGATAGCATTCCAGTGAGGGAAGTGTTTACGTACCAACGCGTTGAACTCTAATTCAAACTCAGAATAGTGCGTAGAAGCGTGTTGCTGATCTTGAGATAATTCATCAATGATCATTCCTGCGCCCACCGTACCATTCGTTAAGCGATCGATAACAATGAAAGCACCGGTTGCTCTGTTTTTGGTATAGGGGTCGCACGCCACAGTCTGAGTGAATTTCATGTCCACAACAGCTATTTCATTCAGGTTCAAATGCAATGCATCTTTGTGTTCAAGTGTGTTCACATCTATTTGATAATCAATGTGAGCCACTGCGCCTGATGTCATTTTAGTTGCAAATTTAAACGCATATTGTTTATTTGGCATGAGTGGTTCTTCAGACATCCAAACCAAATGCGATTTAAACTGCGTCGACGATAACGGCAGGTTGTCCGATTTCACAATCATATCGCCACGAGAAATATCAATTTCATCTTCCAGCGTCAATGTTGTGGCCTGAGGAACGTAAGCTCGCTCTTGTTCTCCGTCAAAATTAACCACTGCCTTCACTTTTGAAGTTTTACCTGAAGGCAGAGCTGTAACCGCATCACCAGGGGCTATCTGACCTGATACTACCGTACCTGCAAAGCCCCTGAAGTCGAGGTTAGGGCGATTAACATACTGTACCGGAAAGCGGAAATCGTCGTGATTGTTATCTTCACCAATTTCAATGGACTCAAGAAGCGACATGAGCGGTTCACCTTCAAACCATGGTGTATGCTCGCTCTTGTTCACAACGTTGTCGCCTTCCAGTGCTGAAATGGGAACAAAGCGGATATCCGGGATATCCAGGTTCTTGGCGAATTCTAGGTAGTCTTCGCGTATCTGGTTGTAGGTTTCTTCGCTGTAACCCATTAAATCCATTTTATTAATTGCAACCACAACGTGCTTAATTCCCAGCAGGTTTACCAGAAATGAGTGACGTTTGGTTTGGGTTTTGACACCACCTCTGGCATCAACCAGAATGATAGCTAGATCACAAGTTGAGGCACCCGTAACCATGTTACGCGTATATTGTTCGTGTCCTGGGGTATCCGCAATGATGAACTTTCGCTTGTCAGTAGAGAAATATCGGTAAGCTACATCGATCGTGATCCCTTGTTCACGCTCCGACTGCAAACCATCAACTAACAATGCCAGGTCGACTTTATCGCCAGTTGTACCGACTTTTTTGCTATCTTTAGTGATAGCAGCCAATTGATCTTCATAAATCATTTTAGAGTCATGAAGTAAGCGGCCGATCAGGGTACTTTTACCGTCATCAACACTACCACAGGTCAAAAAACGTAATAGGTCTTTCTGTTCGTGTTGTTCTAAATAAGCAAGAACGTCTTCTTGCAACAAACTATTTTCACTATTCATGCTTATGCGCTCACTAAGAAAAAGGGGTTTAATACGGACGACTTTTGGTTGTAGGTTAACGCTTCTGCATCCGGGTCTAATGGATTGTCAGGGTCTAACACAGTCACATTGGCACCGGCAGCTAATGCTACCGCATGGGCTGCGCCAGTATCCCATTCAGAGGTTGGACCAAGGCGCGGGTATAAGTGTGCTTGACCACAGGCAACCAGACATAATTTTAACGAACTTCCCATGGCAACTAACTCGGTCTCGCCATCCAGTTGTTCAAGCAGGTTTTTAATTTCCGGGCTTTGGTGGGAACGACTTCCTACCACTTTCCATACTTCTCCTGCCTGGTGCTGACGGGCCTGAATTGGATGGGTGCCATCTGCTTTTTCAATCCAGGCACCTCGACCAACTATTCCTACATAGGCTTCTTTTCGTGCTGGTGCATATACGACACCCATAGTGGGCTTACCGTTGTCAATTAGGGCTATGTTGACGGTGAATTCACCATTTTTTTTGATAAATTCTTTAGTGCCGTCCAGCGGATCAACCAGCCAATATTGTTGCCAGGTTTGACGTTCTTCCCAGTCAATATCTGCAGACTCTTCAGATAGGATTGGGAGATCAGATATTTCTTTAAGTTCTTTAACGATGCAATTATGAGCAGCCAGATCAGCTTCCGTTAGGGGGCTGGTATCCTGTTTCTCATAAATGTCAAAATCCTTCTCATAGATGCCCATAATTTTTTCGCCCGCCTGTTTGGCAATACGAAGAATTTGCTGGGCGAGAGGGTCGGGTAATGTCATTACACAAGGCCTCTTTCAGTTAAAAGTGTATACAAACGCTCTGCCGTTTCCTCAGCGCTTTCATCCTCTTTATAGGTTAAATGGATTTCAGCACAAGCCGGCGCTTCATAAGCTGAGTCAATCCCAGTAAAATGTTTTATGTCACCGCTGCGTGCTTTTTTATACAAACCCTTTGGATCACGTTGCTCACATACTTCAAGGGGAGTATCAACAAACACTTCAATGAATTCACCGTCTTCAAGTAAATTGCGACAAAAATCACGATCAGCCTGAAAGGGTGAAATAAACGCGGTAAGGACTATGGTCCCGGCGTCAACAAACAGTTTGGCCACTTCACTGATGCGACGAATATTTTCAACCCGGTCCTTATCGTCAAAGCCTAGATCACCGCATAACCCGTGTCTGACATTATCTCCATCCAGCAGATAAGTATGCTTATTCTGCTCATGAAGTTTCTTTTCGAGTAAGTTAGCTAATGTGGATTTACCTGAGCCACTTAAACCTGTTAACCAAATCACACGGGGCGCTTGCTTTAGAGCTTCACTACGGGTCTTCTTTGATACTTCGTGTTTATGCCACACGATATTGGTAGTCATTAGAAGTATCCTTCCATTTTCTTTTTCTCCATCGAGCCCGCGCTGTCATGATCGATAACGCGGCCTTGACGCTCTGAAGTTTTCGTCAATAACATTTCCTGAATAACTTCAGGCAGGGTAGAGGCAGTTGACTCGACAGCGCCAGTTAATGGATAGCAGCCTAAGGTACGGAATCGCACAGATTTCATTTCAGGCTTCTCTCCTTCTTTTAATGGCATGCGATCGTCATCCACCATAATCAGTACACCATCGCGCTCTACAACTGGACGAGGTTTAGCTAAATAAAGAGAAGGGATATCAATGTTTTCTAAGTAGATATATTGCCAAATATCCAATTCAGTCCAGTTAGACATTGGGAACACGCGTATACTTTCGCCTTTATTAATTTGCGAATTGTAGATATTCCACAGTTCTGGGCGCTGATTTTTAGGATCCCAGCGGTGGTTATCGTCACGGAATGAATAGACGCGTTCTTTCGCGCGCGATTTTTCTTCGTCGCGACGGGCGCCGCCGAAAGCTGCATCAAACTGATATTTGTTTAGAGCCTGTTTTAATGACGCCGTTTTCATGATGTCAGTATGCTTGGCACTGCCATGAGTGAACGGGCCAATGCCCGCATCGACACCTTCTTGGTTGATGTGCACGATCAAATCAAAACCATATTTCTCTGCCTGGCGATCGCGAAACTCTATCATCTCTTGGAATTTCCACGTGGTATCCACGTGCATTAGCGGGAATGGGATTTTACCAGGCGCAAAGGCCTTACGTGCCAGGTGCAATAATACCGAAGAATCCTTACCTACGGAGTAAAGCATTACAGGGTTGTCAAACTCAGCGGCCACTTCACGAAAGATATGAATACTCTCGGCCTCGAGTTGTTTGAGATGCGTAATTGATGGAATAGGTACTGTCATTTTCGAATCCGAATAAGTAAGTTATATGCTAAACAATTATATGTATAGAACCCTAACATATTTAGGATCATTTTTGCTATGCGATTTCGCTATTTGAAATAGCGCTTTTATGCCATTAAATGAGAATGCTGCTATCATTTATTCAACATAATCTTCTAATAAAAAAGCCGCGATAGTTCGCGGCTTGGTTTTTATAAGTGGGCGTTTAATTGCGCTTTAAATTTGTCGAATGTTTCAGTTACCCCTTCACGAGGCTTACCCGATTTACTCAGTATGATGATGGTCAAGCTGGATAACACGAATCCGGGCACGATTTCATACATCCACGAACTCAACGATTGGCCTTCTATCTCGACGGGCAAATAAATCCACAATAGTACAGTAACGGCGCCAACAACCATGCCACCCAGTGCTGCGCGACGGGTCATGTCTCGTCTGAATAAACTGAATAACACAAGTGGACCAAAAGCCGCACCAAAACCAGCCCACGCATTGCTTACTAAGGACAAAATAGTGGAGTCACGATCATAGGCAAGGTAAATCGCCACTAGCGCCACAACAACAACCGAGATGCGACCGGCAATTACTAATTCTTTATCAGATGCCTCTTTTCTTAAAAACGCCTGATAGAAATCACTCGTGAGTGAACTTGAAGTCACCAGCAATTGAGACGAGATGGTACTCATGATTGCCGCCAAAATAGCAGCAAGTAAGAAACCTCCAATGAGCGGGTGGAAGAGTATTTGAGACAAGTGAATGAAGACGGTCTCAGGATCGATCTGCTGTTGTTGCATCGTTGTGACGTAAGCTAATCCAAACAAGCCTGTCATAAGTGCGCCGGTAATTGATACGATCATCCAACTCATACCGATATTTCGTGCAGTGGGGATATCTTTTACTGAACGGATTGCCATAAAGCGGACTATAATATGAGGCTGGCCGAAATAACCTAAGCCCCACGCCATAAGTGAGATAATTCCAATCAGTGTTAGGTGTTCGCCATCTATAGCGTTGACCAACGGCTTAAGTAACACAGGATTAATGCCTTCAATGGCGGTTATTGCCTCATTAAATCCACCTAGCTCCATTACCACCACCACAGGCACCATGATTAATGATATAAACATAATACAACCCTGCACAAAGTCCGTCATGCTGACCGCCATGAAGCCCCCTACCAGGGTATAAGCTACGACCACGCCAGCCGTAACATACAGTCCGATTTCGTAACTTAAACCGAATGAAGACTCAAACAGTTTACCGCCAGCCACTACGCCTGATGAAGTGTAAAGAGTGAAGAAAATAACAATAACCACTGATGCAATAACCCGTAATAATCTAGAGTTATCAGCAAAACGGTTTTCAAAATAATCGGGTAACGTAATGGAGTTGTTAGCTACTTCGGTATAGACCCTCAGGCGAGGAGCTACGAGAAGGTAGTTGGCAAGTGCACCCAGCGTTAGACCCACTGCAATCCAACCTGCTGACAGGCCAGAAACATACATTGCACCAGGCAAGCCCATTAACATCCAGCCGCTCATATCTGACGCACCAGCCGAGAGCGCCGTTACCGCGGGACCTAATTGCCGGCCTCCTAGCATATAGCCTTCAACGTTAGTATCAGTTTGCCTGTACGCAAATATTCCAATACCTAACATTGCCACAAAATAAAGACCAAGTGATATGAGAGTACCTGTAGCCATAAATGTTTCCTTTTTTTATTTTATGCTAACAGGAACTTACTCAACTCTCCATGGTGTCTTAGCACTACTTGTCAGATAAATTATTTTCTATGCTGAGAATTTCAGGTTCTGTTTCAGTTTTGCTTCTAAATCGCTTAAATCAGCTTGTTGACCCCCCATTACAACGACATTACGGTTGTTCATGGTTAAAAGTGAACCTTTAAAATGTTTGTTTGCAAAAAATGTTGATAGCGAGCGTTCTTCGTATGCAGGAAGAACAAACACCGACAGAGTCCCCTGAGCGGTTTTCAAAATTAAATGCAGGGTCTTAGCCGCGCCCAGATAACAAAAATTTGCTATTTTCACTTCCCCAATGTCTTGCTCTAAGTAGCCGTCGAAACTAGCAAGTTTGGCATTGAGGTTTGATAAGTTGGCCGGCAAATCGGAATGGGGCTTCTCATCATCAGCATGGGCAACATGGGTTAACAATTGTTTCTGCAAATCGGCGTTTAACCACTGGCTCCACAAGGTCATGCTTAAACCAACTACCATAGCCATTGATGCCGCTATGGCGAATAAACGACGAGAGCGCTTTTTCTTTCGATTGAATTGCTCAACACCTTGTTGCCAGATCAAGCGATGCGCTAAATCCTGGGGAACAGGAATATCGACCGCCTTACCTAATTTTTGCTCTAACAATTTGACTTCATTCCAAAATGCTTGTTTGCTGGGATCGGCCTTCGCAGCAACAATAACTTCATCATCATTGGTGTGTGGATCAGCGTAGATACGACGTCTGAATTCTAACTCATCCATTGTTTGTACCTCTAAGTGTTGATTGATTTTCCAGTGCTTCACGGATTTGATTTCTTGCTCTGAAAAGGCGTGTCATCACTGTATTTTTATTTAAATTAAGCTGCGCCGCGATTTCTTCACCGCTCAAGCCAAAAATTAGCTGTAACACCAGTGGTTCCCGATATTCTATGTTCAACCCAGCCAACAGCCGCTGTATATCACGCTGTTGCATCGACACTTGACACGGTTCCAGTTCTTCAAATAAATACTCCTCATTCATCTCTACCGTCGGAAGCTGCTTACGTTCAAAGCGACGGGCATTTTCTCGCTTTAAAATAGTAATTAACCACGACTTTGCAGCGTTTTGATCCTGTAATGCATCCAGTGATTTCCACGCACGCAGAAACGTTTCTTGCACTATATCTTCAGCGACTGACGTATCTTTGACCAGCCAGACTGCATATCGGTAGATGTCAGCGTGAAATGCAAGAACCAGCGCTTCATATCGTTGTTGTTTTGTTTTCATGATAGATAAGACCTGTCAAAGGCCGGTTTTATTTCAGTCGGCTATAAAAAAGCCCGACGGGGAGTCGGGCTTATATTGTGAGCTATGCTTGTTTAGTTTTATTTATCCAGTTGTTGATTTTTTCCTCAAGAATCGACAGCGGGACTGGGCCATCTTTTAGGATTTCATCGTGAAATCCTTTGTAATCAAATTTATCTCCTAATTCATCCATTGCTTTTTGGCGCAGCTCCATGATTTTAAGTTTGCCAATCATGTATGCGGTGGCCTGTCCTGGCATCGCAATATAGCGTTCGATGGCTTTAACTGCGTCAAGCTCAGGGTTAGGGGTGTTTTTGATCAGATAATCAATGGCTTTTTCACGCGACCACTTTTTCGAATGGATGCCGGTGTCGACAACCAAACGGCAGGCACGCCATAATTCCATCGCGAGTCGGCCAAAATCAGAGTAGGGGTCTTTGTAGAAACCCATGTCTTTGGCCAGTTCTTCGCTATATAACCCCCAGCCTTCGGTATAGGCGGTTGAGCTCAGGAATTTCTGAAATTGCGGCACACTATCTAACTCTTGGGCTATCGCGCGTTGCATGTGATGCCCGGGAATCCCTTCATGATAGGCTAGTGCCTCTAACTGGTAGGTTGGCATGGACTTCATGTCATGCAGGTTTGCGTAGTACACACCGGGTCGGCTGCCATCTTGTGCCGGGCTTTGATAGAAAGCTTTTCCGGCAGATTCTTCCCGGAAAGCCTCAACACGTTTCACTACCATATCAGCCTTTGGAATTAAGCCAAAATATTCAGGAAGGGCGTCACGCATTTCATCCACCGCTTGTTTGGCTTCTTCCATGTATTTTTTGCGGCCTTCATCGGTATTGGCGTAGTAGAATTGATCGTCATTGCGCATGAACTCGAAAAATTCCTGCAACGTACCATCGAATTCTACTTGCTCCATGATATTTTGCATCGCCTTGTGAATACGCTCCACGTTCTTAAGGCCAATGTTATGTACTTCTTCTGCACTAAGATCAGTAGAAGTAAACCACGCCAAGCGGTTGTTATACCATTTTTCGCCCTCAGGTAATCGCCATACGCCATCACCTTCGGGAGTCAGTTCTCGCTGGTGCTTGAGTTCAGCAATAAATTTTTCATAGGCAGGTTTTACTGAGGTAAGTAATGCCGCTTTCGCTTCTTCCAGTAAACCTTGCTTTTCGGTTTCCTCAATATCTAACGCTTCTACTTTATTCTGAAAGTCTTCCCAAATCGAAGAAGGCTCTTCTGCGGTGCCATAAGGGGCGCCGGTGATAACATTTTCAGAAGCCTGAATCATTTGATCGTAAGACCACTTTGGAGGAAAAACTTTCTTTTCTTCTCTTAGCTTCATTTGCTCAATAACCTGATCAAAGTAAGTGTCTACTTTATCAAGTCGGCTTATGTAGGCCTGTGCATCAGACTTATCTGAGACGCGGTGAATATTAATTAAAAAACTCGGCACCATGGTGTGGGCCGCTCTGAACTGGTGAACTACGTAGTAATGATGTCGAAACTTGTCATTCTCTAATTGTTTTTCAATTTGGTCGCGATATAAACGAAGACTGAGTTTTTCCTGCTCAGAGAGTTTATCCATATCAAAGTTTTCTAGTTCATCCAGGCGATTTTTAGCAATGGCAATTTCTTCATCTTTGTGGGCCTCACTAGCGTCGTCCCACTCGCCGTATTGCTCACCCTTAATGCCTAAGTAGCTTTGAAATAAAGGCGAACGATCCAAATCTTCCTGGAATGTACGTTCAAAAAATGCATTTAAGCGTTCTGACTCAGTTTGCTGAGACGATTCTTCAACCGAATCAGTGGTCGTCGTTTGTGTTGTCGTTTCAGGTGCAGGTGAACAGGCCATTAAACCTGAAATAAGCGCAGCAAGTGGCGCAGTTTTCCAAATATATTTATTCATTTTCTCTCCAGTCTGTATTGTTATTTTTAATTGCTTTAGGCGGTTAAGCCTTACTTAGGATAAAGCGGGGGCAAATGTGCCCTGTGTTTTTTTTGTTGTGTCTTTATCTGTTTATGCAGTGACGCAATTTGTTCCTTGAACGCCTTGCTGTCCCACGAAGATGTGTGATCACCATACTGACTTGCGAAAAGCTTGTCGATATGCGGTTGCAAAACTTGTGTCACAGACCAGTCTGCAGGTGCACTTATCTGGTGGGGTGCTAGCTTATTAATCCAAACCATTAATGACTGAAAAATGCGCGAAGCATTACCAGCCTCGATTGCGTTGATTAGTTGTTTATAGGCCTGCTCGCTACTTTGAGTATTTGGAAGTGGTAAGGTCCCCTGGCTACGATGGGATGTAGCTTTCAGATTACGGTACTTAATCCAGGTCATGATCCAACCTGCCACGGCAATGCATAGAAGAGTCGCCAACACTATTACATAGTTATTACTCTCACCGTTCGTCGATTCGGCAGTGGGTTGATTTCTCGTCGGTGCACTGGCTTCAGGCGCTGGTGTCGCGGGCAAAGATGATTGCCTGCTCAACGTTGAACTGTTTGCCGCCGCCTTAACGGTAACGGTACGAGCGGAAATAGTGGCATATTCTGTTTGTTCAGTTAACACATTAAACCAGGGAATAGTCACTTCCGGTAAAACAAAGTCCCCTGCCTGGGTAGGGATAATGGCGATAGATTCTTTGCGTTGCGCAATCAGCGTGTTGTTTTTATCTACGGTTGCTGTAACTGCTTGATCAGGATAGAGCTTAAAGTGAGGTGGATAATGTTGCGGTAGTTCCGGTAATTGCTCTTCTACAAGGCCTACTGCGGTTAAGCTAATTGTCCGGGTGATAGGTTCGCCCACTACAAACTCATCGGATTGCCATTCTTCATCCAGCCTGACGAATTCGCTAGGAAGCCAGTGATAGTCAATGTCGGCAGGTTTGGCTTTTACTTTGATATCAATATCAGCACCGATTCGATTGACTTGCTGGGTACGATTAAAAAAGCCAAAACGCTGGCTTGAATTGGGAGCAATAACTTCACCCGTAAACACAGGGCCGCGAATCGTAAACTCCCCCGACTGTTGCGGAATAACAGCAAAGGTGCGTTCAATGACCTGATAGCGGCGTCCGTTAATTATTTCGGTGTACTGCTTATCATCACCTAGCTGTTTTATTTGGGCCTTGGTTAATTTCGGAGCGTCTAAACTGCCTCTTTCGATGTTGGTCGCCAGATGCAATTTGACGGTATAGCGAATCTGTTGGTGCAGATAAACTGATTTTGCATCGACTTCAGTGGTGACATAATAATCTCGGGCAGGCTGGTTACCTTCTGGTTTAACATCTACCACTTCGATGTTTATGGGAGCGGTTTGTTTGCCTTCGATGGTAAAAGATGGAATGGTAAACTTTCCCTTTCCTCTCGGGAACAGGGTCGTGTTCCATGTTGTGGTCCGGGTGGTGTCGAAATTAATAATAGAGGTTTTACTACTGACCGACGTACGACCTACAACAAAGTCTTTTAACAAAGCTGAGCTATCAAATGCATCTCGATTTGGGTCGCCGTAAGCTGTGATTGACAATACGAAGGCCTCGTCCATCATCACTGGATTTTTATCAACTGACGCTTCCACCTTTTCCGTTTCGGCGATGACGTTAAAAGAGAAAGTTGCGCATACTAACGCAATGTACAACCATTTCATTACCATTCTCTCCGGTTTGCAGGCATGCGGTCACGTTGCCTTCTTTGTGCTTCCAATTGCATTTTTCGTTTTAACAGATAAGCCGGGTCATCGGGAATTCGCCGTTTGATATTTTCAAGTCGCTGTAGTTCTTCATCGTCAAGGTTCTCCGGTGGCTCGGAAGCAACGCTTTGTTCAACGTTGGCTGACTCTTCAGACTCTTTGTCGGCCTTGTCGGCTTGCTGAGCAACCGACTCAGGTTGTTGTTCTGGCTGATTCGTTTGTTGCTGAGCTGACTCAGACTGGCTCTCGTTGGTTTGTTGTTGATTGTCCATATCGGATTGCTGCGCCTCGCCATCTTGTTGTTGCTTGGCGTCAGATGACTGTTTTTCATCAGCTTGCTGATTCTGCTGATTCTGCTGATTCTGCTGATTCTGCTGATTCTGCTGATTCTGCTGATTTTGTTGACCGTCTTGCTGCTCCTGCGCATTATCGCTTTGCTGTTGCTGTTGCTGTTGCTGTTGCTGTTGCTGTTGCTGTTGCTGTTGCTGT
>CAZROH010000037.1:0-26623 GCA_964601635.1 uncultured Alteromonas sp.
CAAACCTGTATTGAGTCATTTGAATTTACTGGCAGTGGTAGTAGTCATGAGAATTGTCGCTTTCGTTAACAGCAGTGCCTTAGTGAAAGTTAATAAACGAAAAGCGGCCATCGAATCCGATTGGTGTTGCTGCTTCGATTTGATAGAAAAACAGCACTGATTGAGCTTAATAGCGTGTAGAGACAAGAGTATTTTAAATAGTTAGTTAGGCGTTCCCACCCCCAGCTTCCTTTAAAAATGGGTTAAAAAGGCGCTGTAACCGCGCCTCTTTAATTTGTCTGAAGCTATTCTCGAGTACTTTGATAAACTAAACCACCTGCACCGTAATAGAGCCGCTGCATATCACGTGAGAAGGATGGTCTTGTTTCACTCTGCACTTGACTGGGAAACGATAAGTTCCAGCTCAAGTTGTAGGGAGGGGACCACGGCGAATCTAAATCACTCCGTGTAGTGATAAAAATATCAAAGCCTCCTCCATAAGTTCCATCATCCCGGGTTGATGCAAATACCATTGTCAGGCCATCATAACTCACGTTGGGCATTTGGTCGGCAGCAGGAGTATTTAGTTCTTCTACAGGAACGCCTTGTGAAAATGTACCGTCTTTGAGTTGCTTACTGACATATATATCCTGATCACCGCTGACGTTACTTGAGAAGTATAGAAAAGTACCGTGTTGAGTCGTTATTAAAGATGGACTATATTCAACGCCAGATGTATTCGGGCCATTTGGTGCACAGCCCAGAATAATTGCATCTTCATAGCTTTTTTGCGGAAAAGCTCGGAAACGTGTAGCGTACATATCAGGGCCGCCACAATCATCTGGATTGTCGCGTGTGGAAACAAACATCAAGCGATGGCCGGGCAATGGAGTCGGACAAAAATCTTCCGCACTATCATCACTCACCGGGTAACCTAATCGTGTTCGGTTTATAAACGCCCCGGTTACCCGATCTCTTTGGTAGACCCATATGTCTAGGGTTCCAGCGCTAGGCGAGGCCGTGTATAGTGCACTTGCATCGGGAGACTCAATTGGGCAACCTCCACCCACGGTGGCAACCGGCGTACTCCAATTTGTAATAGCGTTGGCTGAACTTGCTTCGAAAGTAAGTAAAGAAACTAACAAAGTTAAGGTATAAACTCTGACGCTGCACTTACGTTCACATTGATAATGGCTCGTGTTCAGTTTCATAAGAATAGTCCTCGTGAATTGGGGGATTTCGAAAGCGAAATAGTCACCTCCCGAGCGTAGTTAAACTTTGCTTAAACTCGCTGAAGAAATCGTGAAGCTGGGCAAAAGATTGGCTGAAATTGCAAATTTCAGAAGCCTTTCTATACTTAATCATCATCGTCAAGCCGGGTACTGCTATGGGTTGTGATGCTGAAAAAAAAGGAGGATATCGCTTCGCCGGTTTTGAATTGGCTAGCGACACACTTAAGTTGCGTTCGGGTGAACGGATCATCGCATTGCCTCCCCTATCCCGTCGATTTTTACTTGCCCTACTAGAAGCAGCGCCGGGAATACTCAGCTATGAAAACATAACTAGCCAGGTATGGGGTAAGCGATATGTCTCTCTTGAAACTATCACCCAACGGGTGAAGTTACTGCGTGAAGCTTTAGGTGATAACGGTACCCAACCTCAGTTTATAGAATTAGTAAGAGGGGAGGGCTATCGGCTTATTCCAACGGTTAGAAAAAGTGATGAGCAAAAAGTACATAAAGCGCTGCAAGAAGTAAATTCGACTCCAATATTTACTAACTGTGGTAGCAAAAGGCTGTGGTTGGCTGCGGCATGCGTGCTAATAGCAGTAACATTATTCTTGATAGTTGGAGGCACCTTTTTACGAAAAACACCGCAAGCGATACCTCAAACAGCACAAGAACTCTTTAATCACGGACAAATATTTTTGCATCGCCGTGCCCCGGGCGACTTAGAGCGTGCTGAGCAATATTTCCTGAATTCAATCCGGGCAGCTCCAGACTTCCCAGAGTCATGGGTAGCGCTGGCTGGCGTTTACGGGATACGACATGGAAATTCTAATACCCATGGCGTTAGTACATTTGCTCAAGTGCAACGAAATTTATTGCTACATGCGCTGACTTTGGCACCTGACTCTGCAGCGGTTCATGCGCGACTTGGATTATATTACGAATGCGTAGAAAAAAAGCGAGAGAAAGTGCAAGAACATCTTCATAAAGCCTATCAGTTAGCCCCTGATAACGAATCAGTGCTCAACATTTACGGTCATCATTTAATTAAAACAGGCAATGTTGAAAAGGGCATAAAATTAATCGAGAAAGCTATATCGATTCGCCCTGATTCCCGCTACTTAAGAAACAATCTTGCGATTTTTTATATGTGGCTAGGACAGTTTGCCAGGGCAGAGGAACAATTAGATATAATTACCGAACTAATAGGAGCAGAAGAGCGTGAGTTTGCAAATGATTACGCGCGCTTATGGCTGCTTCAAAAACGGCCCGCTGAGGCGATAATGTATATCCCTGTTATTGAAAACTTAGAGGATCGGCTGGCTGTAAGTGCTATTGCTTATGGGCAGCAAGGAATGATGGAGGCAGCAAACAGACAAATTGATAAGCTCTCTGAGCTCCACTCCCTGTACGCAAAAGTGCGCTATGCTGAAACAGTCGCTTATTTTGAGCGTTACGCTGAAGTGGAAAGTGTCTTAAACGCGTTACGAATTAAGGCTTTCTCCGAAAACTCAGTGACTGAAAATCAAATTTACATGATCGTTAGCGAACTTTCCTATTCTCCCTTTTTAAACAGGCCGGATAAGTCGTGGGAAGACGAAATGGCACTCATTGTCTCATCGTAACCCATCCTGTTTATGAGTTAGATCTGATAACAGATTCACACTTAGAAGCGTGCGAGAAAACACTCTTTTGAAAGGCTATTGCTTATTAATGGAGACAGTAGTCGTTTATATCAGGGCGGCAAACAGTGTGATCAAAATATTTCAGCTGATCAAAAATTTTGCAACAAGCGGGTAACAATAACGCGAGAAGTAAGCAGTTTATTATTAGCTAACTAATTGACCTTCGTATTGATAACTATTAGGGCAATGCGGAACGATAAAATTGGCTGTCCGTCGATATTTGAAATACCTTGTTACATCTTTTTAATGTATGGTAAAAGAAATAATAACAATAACAATAACTATAAGGAGAATGATGTGGCTATTGAGCAGTATGATATTCAGCCGTTGTTTGCCACCCCCTATTTTCGTGCAAGCGTCGGTCACGCCATCACATCTGAGCAAGTCTCATTTATCAAAAATCTCAAAATGAAAAGAAACAAACAGAACCTTATTTCTGAAAATCTTTATATTTTTGAGGAGCCCGAACTAAAGAGTATTAAAGATGCCGTGCAGGAGGCGCTGGATATCTACGCGGAAAAGGTGATGGGGATCTCGCAAAAACTGTATGTAACCCAATCCTGGTCATTGATTAATGACAGCAACGTGGGTATGCATCCCCACTCACATTCGAACTCCATCGTATCAGGGTCGCTGTATTACACAGACTTACCGCAACCTTCATCGAGAATGATTTTTGACCGTCATACTACGTACCGTCAGCTTCAAATTAACCCGGATGCAGACAAACATAATTTATATAACACGCCAGCAAACGTGGTAACACCGCAAACTCATGATCTGTTGTTGTTTTCTTCTGCTATTAACCATTTGGTCGAACCCAATGCAACGCAGCAAAAACGCTACTCAATTGCATTTAATTGCTGGATAAAAGGGACAATTGGCAGTTTTCAGGACGTGTCTGAACTGACATTTTAAATTAAGCTGAAAAGTTAAGGCTGATCCGCCGGGGTCAGCCGAAATCAGATTTACCGTATCAGGTAGAACAGGTGAGAGACAGCCGGGGAAGGTAGCTTTTTTCGGCTAGTCTCATTACGTTTGACGCGTATCAAAGTCAGTATTCACGCCGGCATCAATTCTCATCGTTTATTCTACTTATTCGCTCGCTTCTCTCATGATTGGTAACTCGCTGCTCCTTAACGTCTGCATTCATAATTTCAGAAATGTCATTGCAGATAGGATGATTTACCTTATTGCAGAGGGCGTTCGAATGACAGAAATCGACCCAAGTGATCAGCTTACGACTAAAGGCTATACTAAATTAATTGATTACATGAAAGTGGAAGGTCACTTTTTATTACCAGGCTAGCCAATGAACCATAAAGCAGCACTTATTGTACTGGAGCGCCCGTGGGGATATGAAACCAGCCCTAAAAACAAAGCCAGCGTGCTACCTTTCTTGCAAGGGCTGCAACAACTCAATGGCAACTTTGAGCTGTTTCACACCCATTTTTATGGCAAAGAAAGCTTTGAGACCGCGCTGGATGAAATGCTCGCGCTTGAATATGACGCGTTTTATTTGTATGTAGCTTGCCACGGATTTGGCAGAACACTCGATGCGCTGCATCTGACCAGCTTGTTAAAAGAGATTAATGCCCAAGCAAACAACAAAAATATAGTGGGGGTCGTATTAGGTTCTTGCTTGCTGGGTGAGAATATCGAAGATTTTCAAATCTATAGTGAAAACAGCAATATCGTTTGGAAAGTAGGCTTTAAGTGCGTCATTAATTGGCTAGAAGGTACGTTTTTGGCGATCAAGGCTTTCGATACCCTTATGAACGCTCAACACGCCAGGTTAGACAATCGCGACTATATTCTTAAAAAATTCGCAATGGCGTTTAAAGATTATCGCCTTGATGCCGCACTGGGTAAAGATAGAGAGGGCTCTCCCGTTCCTTTTAATCAGTCGCTTACCGTGGTCGTGCAGCCAAAAGGCCAGGGGCGGCACGCACTGGATGCAACTGATGAGTTATTCGCATTATTAGAGAATAAATAAGACGTTAATTCGAAAAATAAACAAGCAGGCAGAGCTAATCTTTCCCACTCGTACTTTATAACAAAGAATTTTAATTCTTGGATGGGAATTAACGTATCTAAGCGAAGTTGTACTTGTTCTTTGCAAACGGTTCCACTATTTAGACGTGTTTTGTGGGGGCACCTGTATTTCTCCTGCAGTACCTTCCAAGGCAATTATACCCAGGATCCGCTCGAAATGAGGCTGCCATGCAGTTAAACATGCTGACCAGGTTTGCGTGGTCAACTGACAATTAGGCGCGTCTTTGCGTTGGAGCGCAAAAATTCTCTCACGGGGAATGCCTACCTCTGAGTATGCTTCAAAGTCAGTATCGGTATCGCCGTATGCGGCAACGAGCTCCCAGCCTGAATTCACGTACTTTTGTAACATGCTGGCTTTAAACTCAGCAGGGTGATTGTGTTCCCAGTGACTCTGCGGAACATGAATAATGCCGTCAGGGAAATTGTTTTTTTTCAACCAAATAGGTATTTGGAATTGAAAAAATAAGTTCCGTGCACTCAGGTAGATTATGGTATAACCATGTTCTGCAAACATATTCACCGCCCGCGAAGCATTCTCTCTTGCGGTATATACAGCGATAGGCTTGGGTGTGAGGGTGCCGTCAATGTCAAATACGATGGCACGGTTTTGTGTTTGGGTTGCAGCGGGAATGGGGGATTCAGGTAAGGTGGTGCACCCTACTGCGAACATTACATTTATAATGATTATAAACGTGCGTGTAATCTGCCTGCTCCTTTTGTAATTGGTTTAGTTAAAAGCTACCATCTAAATTAATCAAAATGGTCGACACAACTGTATTTGTATAACCACTCATGTAAAAATGTCGTTGGACTTCGATTTTTTCTAATGCTTCTACTTACTTACGATGTAATTAATTAAATTTATGTACCCCTGCTCAAATCAATTGGTTTACTTTTTAGCCATAAACGGAACTTGTCAATGTTACTGCTGCTGATTTATGTCTTTATTGCACTCGGTTTTTCTTTCCTTTGCTCTATTGCTGAAGCAGTGATATTGAGTGTGTCGTCCGCTTATGTGTCGGTCATGGAAAGTGAAGGGAAAGGTAGCGGCAAGTTGCTTCGTGAACTTACCGATAACATCAATAATCCGTTGTCTGCCATATTAACCTTAAACACCATAGCCCATACGATGGGGGCGGCAGGCGCAGGAGCGCAGGCGGCTATTGTATTTGGTGACGCCTACCTGGGACTGATATCGGCTATTTTAACGTTTCTGATATTGGTGTTTTCAGAAATTATTCCGAAAACTTTGGGCGCGACATACTGGCGTGCGCTAGCCCCTCCCACCGCTTATTTTCTAAAGTATTTAACCATTATTTTGCATCCATTTGTGGTGATGTCGCGTTGGATGACAAAAGGCTTCAAAGAAGACAGTCCATTGCGCGGGCTCAGCAGAAACGAGATGCAGGCCATGGCAGAAGTCTCGAGTCAGGAGGGACAACTTGCCAACCATGAAGCGGCATTTTTACAAAGTCTGCTCACATTGCATGAGTTCTCAGTCAAGGATGCGATGACACACCGCACGCAATTATTTTCCGCTAATGAATCGATGCTGGTATCGGAGTTTTTTCATAAGCATAGTGACATAGAGTTTTCCCGTATTCCGGTTTATGCTCAGGACGATAATGAAGACATCACCGGTTATGTGATGCGCAGCGATTTGTTGTTAGCCAAAGCCAGAGCTAATGAAGACAAGCCGTTATCGAACTATCTGAAAAAGATGGTGACAGTGCTTAATACCATGCCACTCTCATCCACCTTTGATCATTTCCTGCAAAAACGTCGTCATATGTTGCTGGTGGTGGATGAATACGGCGGCCTTGAAGGTATCATTACTCTGGAAGATTTGCTGGAACGCTTACTCGGAGTGGATATTTTGGATGAAAAGGACAACGCAGTCAGCATGCGTCGCTATGCCAGAATGTTAGCTAAACGCAAAGAATCCATGATGCTTAAAAACGTGCCGGATCATTCTCTGAACAAAGAATAACTGGTTGTAATGCGCTAATACTCCGGAAGTGAAATAGTCACGATAACGCCGGAATGATCTGGCAGATTGGCAATGTGTAAATGCCCTTTGTGAAACATAGCAATAGTGTTCGCAATATAAAGCCCCAAGCCAAGATGCGGTTCCGACGATGTGTCCTGGTGGGCAGCTTCAGCTCTGACAGAAACCATGGATTGCAGAAGCTCGTCCTGCATATTGGTGGGTAATAAGGGGCCTGGATTGATGACCTTAACGCAAAATGCTTTTCCGCTGCGTTCAATTTGCAAGGTGATCGTATCCTCAGGTCCACTGAATTCCACTGCATTGCTGACAATTTTATCCAGCATTTGTGCAAATAACTCAGGTACGCCCCTAACGTGGCCAGTTTCTATCTGGCTGGATAAGCTGAATTTTCGGGTTGCATAGGCATGTTGATAGCCCGCCATACATGCATTCACTAATTTGATCAGATCAAAGCGTTCGAATTCTTCATCGGTGATAGCCTGCTCTAATCGGGTTGCCTCGCTCATACGGTTTAATATGGTACTGAGCCGCGTTATGCCATCTTGGGCACGTTGGATAAAACCCTGATTATCCGTATTGTTGTTAAACTGGCTCAGATTATCCAATGATGATTTCACGATGGCGATAGGCGTGCGTAACTCATGAGACAGTCTTGATGCCATGTTCTCAAGATAGGAGTTATAGTGGTGTAAACGCTCAATGACGGTACCGAAGGTACGTGATAAGTCGCCAATTTCGTCCTGTTGGGTCGAGGCGGGAAGCTGACCGACGATTTTGCCATTATCATCAATGACACTTTCTGTCTGGTCGCGCAACTTCCTGATCCGGGAAGAAATACGATTAGCAAATAAAAACAGACCCAACGTACCAACCAGCATCACAGCAATGATCACGTGGAAGAGTTGCTCTAAGGCACGGTTACGCAAAGTGCGTATGCCATGGGTAGTTTGCTCTACAATAACGGCTCCTCTGACTTCACCGTCGATAAAAATGGGGTGAGAAGCAGACAAAATAACGGCCTGATTGTCAGGTGTTAATCTCCACAGTGATTCAGCGCGCCCAGCTAATGCGGTTTTCACGCCTTCCGTCTCAAGTGCGTAGGCATTTTCGAGCTCATCGACAAACGTGTCTGGTGGGCGGGTCAGGATGTGATAATACACTGGCAGGATCCAGTTTTGCTCGACCCAATTTAGCCACGCCCAATCAAACTCCTTTCGAGGTTTGACACGTACCCCTGTGGCAGCTTGAATATCACCTGCTTTGGCCAGTACACGTTGGTGACGGTCCACCACCCACACTCTTGAATCTGCGTATTTTAAACCTGCCAGAATTTGTTCAATTTCAGGAGAAGGGGAGACCACCGTACCCAGATTCTCAAATTGATTAGGATCAGCAGTGCCAATGGCATAGAGCTTCTGCCGGGTCTGGAAATCATCCACGTCCACCAAAGCAAACGCTAATGACCCTGAAAAAAGTGACAACGGGAAACGTAGCTCAATGTTGTAACCTTTTGCGGTTTGCTTCCAGTGCCCCTGAATTTCTAATGCGTTTTCGATGGGAGTAATTTGAGATAAGTCATCATTCAAGCGATATGCGTTGATCCAGCCAGACTGATAAGGTGAAATACTGAAACGAACGAGCTTGCCCTGGTCATTAACTAAACTAATAAGTAAGTGGTCACTTCGGTCAATTCTCAAGCTCTTACTACCCCGCCACATAACTTTATCGTCGGTCACGGCAAACATTGCGTAGAGGTAGTGGTCAAATTTGCCGACCATATGTTTAAAGCTTATTGAGGGGGATACATTGTCATCGGTATAACGGTGGACGACTTTATCCTCGTCATAAACCTGCCTGAGGTGCTCTATATCCTGCCAGTCATCAAATTGACCATCCAGGCGAATAGGATGATCTAATTGTGGGGCGTACAGATCGGTGCCAGGCCGGATATTTTGCAAATAGGATGAACGGCTTTCAAATAACGCTTTTCTCTCATGCAATGCGGTAGCAACAGCGCGGGCTGTACCCAGCATCGTCTGTTCCTGACCGTTACGAAGGTATTCCTCTACTTCCCACACGTACTGATAGCCCAGCCACGGAATAGTGAACAGGAATAACGATAAAATGACCAACTGAAAGCGGATGGATAATCGAAAGCGCATAAGTTAATTTTGCCAGCGATAGCCCATGCCGTACACGGTTTCTATATGATCAAAGTCTGGATCTAATTGCACAAACTTTTTGCGCATTCGTTTGATATGAGACGTTATGGTGGAATCGTCCACGACCATTTGCGATTCGTCCATTAGCTGTTGACGGCTTTTGACATGCCCGGGGCGCTTGATAATCGCGTGTAACATCCAAAACTCCGTCACGGTGAGGGCAACAGGTTGCTGTTTCCAGCTTACGGTCATACGACTGACGTCAACCAGCAGATGGCCTAACCGAATTTGTTCACTTTGCTCGTTTGGCGCAGACAACAAATCAGTACGACGAAAAAGTGCAGCAATTCGTGCCAGTAGATGGGCCATGCTGATGTCTTTTGTAAGGTAATCATCTGCTCCCATGCGTAGGCCACTGATGGTATCTACATCGTTATCCCGCGCGGTAAAAAAGATGATAGGCAGGGATTGAGACAGTTGTCGTAATTGCTGACATAACAGAAATCCCCCTTCCATTTCATCGACCAGACCGATATCGATAATCGCCAGATCGGGCAGTTGCTGTGCAAAAGATTCAGCAGCCGTAGGACGATCGCGAAATGCATTCACTGTGTAGCCTTGAGCACGCAAAGCAACAAGATAATTTTCACGGATAGCGTCGTCATCTTCAACGAGGGCGATGGTTCTGGGCATACTAGTTAACTCGTTTAGCTACATAGGGCACCACTATACTTGAGTTTGCCAAGCAGAGTAGAATAAAGGAATAAAATCCCTGATTTTGCCATTATTCTGCCACAATTGACCTCCTTTTAAATGAGGCAAAATTGCCACAATTGAACGTCACTTTTCCATTTTTTCACATCAATATCGCCAGAATATAATTGTGAAATACGTACTCCAAACCCATTCTGCACAAGAGAGTACAAGTTATGAAAACGTCAATGAAACAAACCCTAATCGCTATTTCAATTTCAGCCCTGATCCTGCCTGCATCCGCGCTGGCAAAGTCGGAAGATACACACGAACAGGATAAATCCGCTACGATCGGCTTAGGTGCTGGCGCAGTGGTAGGTGCAATTATCGCGGGACCTGTCGGTGCAGGTGTGGTCGCGATAATGGGCGCCATGCTGGGAAAGAGTGAGGCGCAAAAAGAGCGTCTGATAAAAAAAGACATGCAATTAGCTCAGTCCAGCCAGGCGTTGAGCCAGTTAGAGGCGGAAAATTATGCGTTAAATGAAAGAGTACAGGCAGCGGAATTGGCCATGTCCCATGAACCTGACTCATCGTCCCTGGCGTTAGAACAAGCCGTCCAGTTTAAAACAGGATCATACAAAATCGAATCGGCTTATGCAGAACAATTAAATTTGATTGCAGCCGCCTTAAAGCATAATCCAAAATTGCACGTAAGGGTTACCGGCCATGCTGACAGTCGCGGTGACGAAGCCTACAACGAAGCGTTATCCATGCAACGAGCGTTATCGGTAAAGCAATTCTTAAGCAAGGCTGGGGTTGAAGAAGAGCAAATCGTTACCGCATCAGTAGGGGAAAAATTCGCCGCTACTGCAACTATCGAAGAAGCTTTTTTCGACCGTAAGGTGGTAATGGAAATTTCAGATGAGCCAGAAAAACTCACCGCAAGCCGATAAAGCTCAAAAGGCGCAGAGCATAAGCTTTGCGCTTTTTTACTTCTGAGTATGTTTACCGCCCGTCCAGCCACCTTTTTTCAGCACGTTATCTCCTAAGGCTTTGGGCGAGGCTTCCAAATCGGTGGCCATGGAATCGTTCCAGCGATTCAAAAAGCCGTAAAGGCTGATCGCGGCCAGTATTTCCACAATTTGGTCGTCATCCCAGTGCTGTTTCATGCGTACCATTAATGCGTCATCCACCTGATTAGGTACGCTGCCAGCAGCCAAGGCATAATCTAGTGCCACACGTTCCGCTTCTGAATACAGAGGGCTGGTTTGATAGTCCCACACCGCTGCAATTTTTTCGTCACTCACGCCGTGAATACCGGCAGCGACTAATGAATGGGCTTCACAATACTGACAGCCTGCTGCGCGACTGGCGAAATGTGCCAGCATGCGTTTGAATCCCCTGTCAACGGTACCGTCCGGTGCCATCACCGCCTTGGTCAATTCAGCAAAACCTTTTACAATTTGAGGTCGACGCTGCATGGTTAACAACGAATTCGGAACAAATCCAAGAATATTAACAAAGACGTCAAAGTCATCTCTTAATTCGGGGGTAGCATCTACAGGTAACGGAGATAGGTGCGCCATATTTGCCTCGTTGATTTTTGAAGTTGTTGTAGGACAATGTCAGGGTTGAAAAATTCGAAATAATAACAATTTAAGTAGTTTGCAGTATTTGACCGTCTGCTTACCATAACAAAACTACATTAACTCTCAATAGTACAGGCATCTGAATGAAAGCGCTGGATATTTCCGGATTACGTAAAGTCTATAAGGGTGGCGTTGAAGCCCTTAAAGGGATTGATCTTGTGGTAAACGAAGGCGATTTTTTTGCCTTACTTGGCCCCAATGGGGCAGGGAAGTCGACCACCATAGGGATTGTCAGTTCACTGGTTAATCAGACCGAAGGTGAGGTAAAAGTTTGCGGTTTCGATTTGGCAACACAAAAAGAAGCGGCGAAAGCGTGTATCGGATTAGTCCCCCAGGAGTTTAACTTCAATCAGTTTGAAACGGTAGAGCAGATCGTACTCAATCAAGCTGGATATTATGGCGTACCCCGCGGCTTAGCCAAAGAGCGCGCCAAGAAGTACCTGGCGCAGTTGGACCTGTGGGAGAAGCGAAATGCCCGCGCCAGAGAACTTTCCGGCGGGATGAAACGCCGTTTGATGATTGCCCGCGCACTGATGCATGAACCCAAGGTTTTGATACTGGATGAACCCACTGCCGGGGTAGATATTGAAATTCGGCGCTCCATGTGGACGTTTCTTAAAGAGATTAACCAACAAGGTATCACGATTATTTTGACCACCCACTATCTGGAAGAAGCAGAAATGCTGTGTCGGAACATCGCCATCATTGATAAAGGCCGGATTGTGGAAAATACCACCATGAAGTCTTTATTGGCTAAGCTGAACCTAGAGACCTTTGTACTGGATTTGGGGGATAATTCCGCTGCACCACAACTACAAGGCTTTGAATATCGTCAGGTCGACGAGCACACCATTGAAGTCGATGTGGAAAAAACCGAAGGCCTTAATCCCGTGTTCAGTCAGCTCACCGAGCAAGGTATTCAAGTGATGAGCATGCGTAACAAATCGAATCGACTGGAAGAACTTTTTGTACGTTTAGTGGAATTAGGCAGAAAAGAACAGGATCAAGCCCGCCATGCAAAATAAAAATAACTGGGTCGCTCTGACTACCATTTGGATAAAAGAATGTACGCGTTTTTTGCGGATCTGGGTGCAGACACTGGTGCCTCCAGCGATTACTATGAGCCTGTACTTCGTGATTTTTGGCAGCCTGATCGGCAATCGAATAGGGCAGATGGACGGCTTTAGTTATATGGAGTTTATTGTACCCGGCCTGATTATGATGTCGGTTATAACGAATGCCTATTCCAACGTGTCGTCTTCATTTTTTAGTGCCAAATTCCAACGCAATGTAGAAGAGTTACTGGTGGCGCCTGTCCCTACCTGGATTATCATCGCCGGTTACGTCGGCGGCGGTGTGGCACGTGCGGTGTTAATTGGCATTATCGTGACCATCGTTTCATTGTTCTTTGTAGATGTGCAAATTCATCACTTTGGTATTATCGTTATCACGCTTTTACTGACAGCGATGTTATTCGCTACCGCCGGGCTGATAAATGCGGTGTTCGCCAAAACATTTGATGACATCAGTGTGGTGCCTACATTCGTACTAACGCCTTTGACTTATTTAGGCGGTGTTTTTTATTCTCTAAGTTTACTCCCCGAGTTCTGGCAGTGGGTAAGCAAGGCCAACCCCATCGTCTATATGGTCAATGGTTTCCGGTATGGTTTTCTGGGAGTGTCTGACGTCAATATCCAAGTCTCGCTGACGTTATTGGTGGGATTTAACGTATTACTGTTCGCGGTTGCCTACTATTTACTAAATACAGGTAAGGGGATCCGTTCCTGATGAGCTCAACGGCGGGAAACTCGCGTACGATTACCACCAACCAAACCGGTGTTCACGATAAGCTGGATGAGATAGTTAAAAAATATCAGTCTGGTGCCAGCCAGCGGCCGATAAGTGAACACACTCAGCAGGCATTTGAGCACGCTTGCAATTGGCTGGGAAGTTGGCGTGGTCCGGTTATTCTTGATTCATGTTGTGGGGTGGGACAGAGTACGGTTAATCTGGCCCACCATTACCCTGACCATAAGATAATAGGGGTTGATAAGTCTGCCGCGCGAATTGAGAAGCATCACGCTTATGGCACTGAAGCAGGTAATTACTTATTGGTGCGTGCTGATGTGAATGACTTCTGGCGTCTGGTCCGTCGCTCAGATTGGCAGGTGCAGAAACATTACCTCCTCTACCCTAACCCCTATCCAAAAGCGAGTCAGGTACAAAAGCGCTGGCACGCCAGTGCAGCCATGCCCGATCTGATGGCTATGACACCCAATATTCAGGTGCGCAGTAATTGGGTGGTGTATTTAATGGAGTTCGCTCAGGCTGCCGCACATTATGGGGTCAGCGCTGAGCTGACTTCCATATCAGAGCAACAGGCTTTTACTCCCTTTGAGCGGAAATACCAGCAAAGCGGTCAAACATGCTGGCAACTGGATTGTCGCCACGAAGAAAGCGAATGATTTTCCGTATTAGTGTTCTATGGGTCTTGGTTCGGGTTTGCTAAACACGTACCCCTGAGCATAACGGATCGGCAGCTGCTTCACTTTATCTAAGGTTTCTTCGTCTTCTACATGCTCTGCAACTAATGCAATACTGCGCTGTTGAGCCAGTTCACAAATATTTAGTAGAAATTCTTTTACTTCAGGTTGAGTATCGAACTGCCGGATCAACCCTCCCGCTAGCTTGATGCCGCGCACGGGCAGTGACATAAGCGTCTTTATATTGCCGGGTGATTTTCCTACATTGTCGATGAACACCCCTAAACCACTGTGCATACTCTTATCAATAAATGCTTTTAGACGGTCAGGATATTTAAGTGCCGTACTGGCACTTACTTCAACGCTGACGCGTGAAGGATTCGGGTAATTGGCAAGGTGCATGATGAGCGTATTGGTTAACTCTTCGCAATCCAGGTCACTGGCATCCAGATTAATATTCCAGGGAATATTTACATTCTTAAAATATTTGGCACTTTGCGTAAACATTGTTTCTGTCAGCTGGTGGACGTGATTATTACGTTCAATCAAATACAGAAACTCGCTCGGTAAGAACGTTTTGTCTGATGGCGTGACTAACCGTGCCAGGCACTCGTAACGCCAAACTCGTACATTCTGCAAGTCCACTATAGGCTGAAAGTAAGGTACGATGCTTTCAATACTAAAATTTTCAGTCACTTCACGGATGGGCATGATTTTTTGTTCCAAATCGTTCTTATTTGACTATAGCAGAGACACTCAATTTAAAAACGACATTTTATGGTTGTCGCCTTCAAATTGAGAAAACTGCCATTTCCTTCTACCTTAATCTATAAAATCATTAACGTGATTTATGCTACAGATATAACGGTGAAATGCTATTAGCCCCTTGGCTCAACCTGCATTCTGGGGTAAAGTTCGGCTCTTTGTCATCGCTATGCTAAGTTTTCATATTTAGTATCAAACGTTCACCATTGGCGCAAGGGTAATTTAGTAACGTCTGATGTCAGTGAATGGTTTAGTCAAAAATTTTAGAGGTATGTTTAGTGGGTGAAGCTCAGGTCAGTCTCAGGCATTTGTATCGGGTATTTACCAAACCTGAGCACCAGGATTCTAAACTTGCCCAGATAGAACAGCATCTGTCTGATAATATTCTGGATTTTCTTTCTCAGCACGTGGTAACTAAAAAAACGTCGCTGGAAGAAATCGAACAGGATTTTTCAAATGCCAAAGTACCTGAGTCGCCTGAATTTGTTTCCTCACACGCCGAGTCGTTACTGGATAAGCTCGTTGCCCACTCGGTAAATACCTATTCCCCTACCTTCATCGGGCATATGACATCGGCATTACCCTATTTTCATTTGCCGTTATCTAAATTAATGGTGGGCTTAAACCAAAACCTGGTAAAAATTGAAACCTCCAAAGCTTTCACGCCGCTGGAGCGTCAAGTACTGGGCATGATGCACAACCTGGTGTATGACGAGGACCCTGCCTTTTACGAGCGTTATTTGCATAGTGCCCGCCATGCCTTAGGTGCATTTTGTTCGGGGGGAACCATTGCCAATATCACCGCGTTATGGGTTGCCCGAAACAAAGCATTAGGCCCTCAGAAAGGGTTTGCAGGTGTTGCCCGAGAGGGACTCGCCTCAGCTTATCGCCATTACGGTATTAACAATCTTGGTTTGATGTGTTCCAAGCGTGGTCATTACTCATTATCCAAAGCCGTCGATGCCTTGGGGATAGGTCGCCAGCAATTACTGGCATTACCTTGCCCGAAGCAAACACTGGATCCGAAAGATGCCCTGCAAGCGGGTAAACGGTATCAGGAAGAAGGTAATCGCCTGTTGGCTATCGTCGGAGTAGGGGGCACCACTGAGACGGGACATATTGATCCACTGGATGAACTGGCCGATGTAGCGAAAGAGCTCGGTTGCTGGTTTCATGTTGATGCAGCATGGGGTGGTGCTACGCTGTTTTCAAAACGGTACCGTCATAAACTGAAAGGTATTGAACGAGCAGATTCGGTTACTATTGATGCCCATAAACAGATGTATGTGCCGATGGGAGCCGGTATGGCCTTATTTAAAGATCCGGAAAACGCCAATGTGGTCAGGCATCATGCGCAGTATATTTTACGTGAAGGCTCCAAGGATTTAGGTGCAACGACATTGGAAGGGTCAAGAAACGGTATGGCGATGATGGTGTATTCATCATTGCATATATTTGGTCGTCTTGGTTATGAGCTGTTAATCGATCAAAGTATTGAAAAAGCAAACGCGTTTGCTGATATGATCAATCGCCACCCTGATTTCGAATTGATCACTGCCCCCACCTTATCGTTGCTTACCTACCGCGTATGTCCCGAGGTGGCACAGAACCGCCTTAAAGTGGCAGACAAGAAAGAAGTCAATGCCTTAAACCAGACATTAGACAGGCTGGTTGTGAACGTTCAAAAAGCGCAACGTGAAGCGGGTAAATCATTTGTTTCCAGGACACGCCTGGAAAGTCCTGAATATGGCAACCGCTCGGTGACCGTGTTCCGTGTGGTGCTGGCTAACCCACTGACCAGCCATCACGATCTGGCGGCGATTTTGGCCGAACAACATATGCTGGCGATCGCTACGAAAGAATGGCGTGAAATTGAAGAGGGTAAGTACTCGCTTACAGCCTAGAGCTCAAAATCTATATTATCGATTAAGCGTGTCGTACCTAAAAACGCTGCTGCTAAAACCACGAGATGGGTGTCATCGGGAACTGCATCAGCAAGCGTTTCTGCATTTCTGATGGTAATGTAGTCGGTATTAAAACCCGCGTCATTTAATGCATCAGAGGCTTGTTTTTCCAGCTCAGCGAAATCAGTATTCCCTGTTTGTACGGCAGCGCGGATCGCGTTTAATTGCTTAAATAAGACAGGTGCGATTTTACGTTGTGCTTCGTTAAGGTAGCCATTACGCGAACTCATCGCCAAACCACTGTCTTCGCGTTCAGTGGCTACCGGATGAATGACAATATCCATGGACAAATCTTTTACCATGGTTTTTATCACCAGAAGTTGCTGAAAGTCCTTTTCACCAAAAAATGCGACATCTGGTTGCACCATGTTAAATAACTTGGAAACCACTGTTGCGACACCACGAAAATGACCAGGGCGGCTCGCACCACAAATAATGTCAGAAAGCCCGGGTACTTCAACAAATGTCTGTTGTGCTAATCCCCGCGGGTACATTTCGCTGACTGCAGGAAGGAATAACGCATCTACAGAAAGTGCACGTAGTTTATCTTTATCTTCTTCTATCGTGCGGGGATAGGCGTCCAGATCCTCATTTTGTCCAAATTGCATCGGGTTGACAAATATCGAGGCGATCACAATTTCACATTGTGCCTTCGCAGCTTTCACCAGTTGCAGGTGGCCCTGGTGTAAATTACCCATGGTGGGCACAAAGCCTACCTGGTAGCCCTGTTGTTGCTGCTGCTTACGCCATTCTCTGAGCGCCTTTACGGTGGTGATTACTTGCATAGGTGTTACTCAAAGCTGTGTGTAGATGACGGAAAGGTGCCATTTGTCACTTCTTCAATATACAGCTTCACAGCTTCACGTATATCGTTGCACTCGGCTAAATAATTCTTCGAAAATTTAGGCATATAGTTGGCACTAATACCAAACATGTCATGCATGACTAGAATTTGTCCATCGGTATGCTTGCCGGCCCCGATACCAATGACAGGAATAGAAACCTGCTCTGATACCTTTTTCGCCAGCGAGGTGGGCACACATTCAAGCACCAGTAATTGAATACCAGCTTTTTCCAGTGCGATGGCGTCTTCGACCAATTTTTGTGCTTTTTCTTGCTCTCGCCCCTGGACTTTGAAACCGCCAATCACATTGACGGACTGTGGTGTGAGGCCTAAATGCCCGCATACCGGTACGCTTCTCTGTACCAGGCCATGAATGGTATCAAGTAACCATTCGCCACCCTCCAGCTTTACCATCTGTGCACCTGCGGCCATCAGCTTAGCTGCATTCTCATAGGCTTGTTCAGGCGTAGCATATGACATAAATGGCATATCGGCGATGACAAACGCGCGTTGGACACCGTTACCGACACATCGGGTGTGGTAAGCCATCTGCTCTATCGTCACTGGAAGCGTGCTGTCCTCTCCCTGAAGAACCATCCCCAGCGAGTCGCCTATCAATAGTACATCAACACCCTGTTCATCAAACAGTTTGGCAAAGCTTGCATCATACGCGGTTAACGCGGTAATTTTGGTGCCCGCCTGCTTTTGTGCAAGTAGTGACGAGACAGATACTTTTTTCATGACGAATACCTGTAGTTGACGTTAGAGTGGCGAACTATACTTTATTTATAGCTCATTGGAAGGGCGAAGACGCTTTAATCCATCTAGTGAACAATTCGCTACCCATTGAGAAATCGGCTTTCCGTCGGACATAACCATATTCGGGGCTATTTCAAAAAGCGGTACTAAAACAAATTCTCGCCCGGCCATACCATAATGCGGAATGGTGAGAGTATCGCTTTCTATTTCGTGATTGCCGTACAGTAAAATATCAAGATCGAGTGTTCTTGGTCCCCAGCGTTCATTCGAGCGTTCACGACCGTGCTTGTTCTCAATGCGCTGTAGTTCTTTCAGTAAGGTTTCAGGTTTTAACCCTGTCTCTATTAAACAGACAGAATTGATATAATCAGGTTGATTCTTGGGGCCCATCGGCGCACTTTGATAAAGTGAGGCAGTGCGCAACAGACGGGTGTGTTCAATTTCGTTAATGTCAAGAAAAGCGGCCTCAATATACTTAGTCGCTTCGCCTAAATTACTGCCTAAGCCGATATATGCACGTTCCTTATGCATCACTAGCTTTCCTTGGTTTGCGTTTACGACGCGGTTTGCGTGGACCGCCACCTTCCTTGCTGCGAAGGCTATTGAGCATTTTCTTTTGTTGGCCTGGGGGGGCATCCTGAAACTGTGTCCACCAATCAGCCAGCGTCAACAGCTCACCACCTTCAATTTCACCGCGTAAAAGCAGAAAATCATAGCCCGCGCGGAATTTAGGGTGCGCCAGCGTTTGGAAAGCGCGGCGACCAAAACGACGTGGTAAGCGTTGTTGTAGCATCCATATATCCCGAATAACACTAGAGAAACGCTTTGGGATCATAATGCGCTGAGTTTGTATACGCACCACCTCGGACATCGCAATGTTAAAGGCATCGTGAGGGTTTAGACCTGACTCGGACATCATTTTTTGGGCATATTCTTCTAACGGATACCACAACAGCGCAGCATAAAGAAACGCAGGCGTCACGCGCTGTGCATTATTTATCCGAGCATCGGTGTTTTGAAGTACGCGATAAAGAAATTGCATCTCTCTGCATGATTCATCTTGCAGAAAGCTGGCTAATTGGGGGAATAGCGGCTCTATTAGACCATGCGCGTGCAGCTGCCTAAATGTTTCCACACCCTTGCCACTGATAAACAGCTTGAGCGTTTCCTCAAATAACCGAGCTGGTGGGATGTTGGTGAGGAGCCCTGCCATTTCACGGATAGGTGCGGCAGTTCGCTTACTTATGGTCATATCCAGTTTGGCAGCAAATCTCACGGCACGAAGCATGCGCACCGGATCTTCCCGATAGCGCTCTTTCGGATCACCAATCAAATCGACTTCACGCTTTTTGATGGCTTCCCGGCCATTGGCAAAGTCAGTTACGGAAAAATCTGCCACGTTGTAATACATGGCATTGAACGTGAAGTCCCGTCGTTCTGCATCTTCTTCTATACTGCCAAACACATTGTCACGGGTAAGGTGGCCATGCTCGTTTCTTCTGGCGTGATGGGCAGATGTCTCTTCATCTTCGCCTGGGTGATGGCCTCGAAATGTGGCAACTTCTATTACTTCTCTGCCAAATACAATGTGCGCAAGGCGAAACCGGCGACCAATCAGGCGGCAATTATTGAACTGCGCTTTTATTTGCTCAGGAGTCGCATTGGTGACGACATCAAAGTCTTTCGGTTGTATGCCAAGCATTAAATCACGCACACATCCACCTACTAAATACGCTTGATAACCCGCTTTATTCAGACGGTAGAGTACCTTCAGCGCGTTTTCACTAATATCGTCACGGGATATCCCATGTTCAGAGCGTGGCACAGTCACAGCGGCTAAGCCAGACTCGGAGGATGATGATTTACCTAGCACTCGTTTGACGGAATTGACGACTCGCGTAATGATGACAGTTTCTCCAATGCAATTAAGGCCCGTAATAATACGGACTATTATCCTGATCGACAATAATTTCAGCTTTTTTAGGCAGTTTTTTGCAATTCCAGCGATGTATAGCCCAATTTAGCAAGGTCTCACAGCAGTCTATTTTATCGCATTCTGCCTCCCACAAGGTCAGAAATTTTAAAACCTGACGCAGGTTATTTAGCGGTGTGGCGTTATCAACTGCAGTGGCATGATTCTGCTTACTTAGTTTGTGGCCCGGACGGTTTGCGGCAACAGCAAAGTGGGCGTAACGGGGAGGTGCTTTGCCGAGCAATTGATATAATGTCAGGTGTGCCGCGGTGGTCTCAAGTAAATCATACCCTCTGACGATATGGGTCACTCCCTGCGCGATGTCATCAAGCACGACCACCAGGTTGTAAGAGAATAAACCGTCACGTCGTTTAATAATGGTATCTTCAAGGGCGTGGGCATCGGTGATAGTAACTTCCCCCTGAATCCGGTCAGTAAAATGGTTAACCGGGCGGTCGACATAGAGGCGCACAGCGCTGCCTTCAGCGGGGAGTTTTTTATGTCTGCACGTGCCTTGATAAACGCCCCCAGCGGCTTTGATCATTTTGCGCGTGCATTGACAGAAATAGGCTTGCTGATCTTTTACAAAACTAGCTAAGGTAGCTTGATAGCGAGGGAGTTGGTTTGATTGATAGCTAACCTGTCCGTCCCAGAAGAGGTGATGAGCTTCTAAGGTGCGCATTATCGCATAGTCAGCTCCGTCGACGCTGCGTGGAGTATCAATGTCTTCAATTCTGAGCAGCCATTCTCCGTTGTGTTGTCGTGCGTCCAGATAGCTGGCGACAGCCGCAACTAAGGAACCAAAATGTAAGGGGCCAGACGGGGATGGCGCAAAACGACCAATATAAGGTATTGATGAAACCATAGGTGTGTGTACGCAGCAGGCCGTCAAGCAGAAGTTGAACGGCCCGGGTGTTTAAGCAGAATTAGGAAATCTAACCCTGCAACTGCTTTTCTTTGATTTCAGCCATGGTCTTGCAATCAATACACAGATCGGCTGTAGGGCGGGCTTCTAATCGACGGATGCCGATTTCAATCCCACACTGGTCGCAAAAACCAAAATCATCATCTTCAATACGTTTTAACGTTTTTTCGATTTTTTTAATGAGTTTACGCTCGCGGTCACGCGTACGAAGCTCCAGACTGAACTCTTCTTCCTGAGCAGCCCGATCTACCGGGTCAGGAAAGTTCGCCGCTTCATCTTTCATATGCGTTACCGTGCGATCCACTTCTTCACGAAGTTGGTTGCGCCATGCCTTCAGTAACAGACGGAAGTGCTCCATCTGCGCTTCATTCATGTACTCTTCATCAGCACCAGGCTGATAAGGTTTAAGTCCTGCCAGGGCAAGCAACCCTAACGATTTCGTTTCATTTCCTGTTGACATGTGTCACATCTCCTACACTACGACACTTAGTTCCGCCAAACCAATCGAATATCTATAGCAGAATCGAACAGCGCAAGCAACGTTAAGTGTCTTGTAATCTATCCCCACCGGTATCGTTACAGGCAACGATTAATTGTGGATTTAAGTCGATTTGTTTCCAACCACAACGGTAAAGCAAGGCGCAAATATGGCGCTTCATTTAAAAAAATCAACTTTTTTTTTACAAAATTACAGGGAGTGATTGATTTATTGTTATATTTTGTTCATTAATTTCACATCCCACCGCCCTGATTTTGACACCATTTTGGCTGGCAACAAATACGGAATCGACGTAAGCAGGATCAATATGATTTGCCAGTCGCACTTCTTTAATGCCGGTATGTTGTACACAAAATAATAACTCTGCGTTGATGCCTTGACGGGCAAGTTCGGCTAACGCTAAGCAATGTTTAGCACCACGGGTCGTTTTGGCATCGGGAAAGTAACCACAATTATTTTCAGCCAGGGTAACCGATTTTACTTCAAGAAATGTTAGCGTTTTGTTGGTGGAAAGTCTGAAGTCAAATCGGCTATCACTACCGGCAGGTTTCACTTCTGCTTTAACCTCATCTACCTGGTTAAAGCCTGGCAAAGACCCTCCTGATAAGGCTTCTGCTACCAATTTGTTGGCATTGTGGGTATTTACCCCGATAAACTCGCCCTTAAACGTTTGCGCCAATTCCCAGGTGTATTTTAATTTACGTTTTGGGTCATCACTAAAACGTAGATAAGCAGCAAAGCCGGGTTCAGCGCAACCGGTCATTGCGCCGGTGTTGGGACAGTGGGCGGTGACGACCGTGCCATCACTTAACTCAACATCGGCTAAAAACCGCTTGTACCGTTTGATAAGCTTTCCTTTAATCAGTGGCGTACTAAACTTCATAGTTGAAAAATCGATTAGGTGAACCAAGATCCCTAGTCTATCAAAGAGTATTAAGGATTTGTTATGACACAATTTACCGTCTCGTTGGCAACCCAGGCCGCTGCGCCCGGTTGGGGCGAAAATGCACTGGTCAGTTTTACCGAAAATGGCGCAACCATTCATTTGCCCGCGTCAGGTGACGGCTTACGGGCAATTCAGCAGGCAGCGAGGAAACTGGATGGATTGAATATCCCTGAAGTCGTGCTGACAGGAGACTGGCAATTTGAGCATCAGTGGGCATTTGCCCTCAGCTTTACCCGTGCACGCAATCCTGCAAAAATCCACTTTTGTAAAAATGCAGATAGTGAACGCATCCAAAAATGTTACGAAGCGATGTTATTTACTCGCCAGTTGGTCAACGACACGCCGGAAGATTTATCGCCTGAGAATCTGGCTAGCCGCGCTGCTGAGTGGATCCAGTCTCTGGCCCCTGATGCTGTAAGTTATACCATGACTACTGGTGAAGCATTATTAGATGCTGGCTGGGTAGGTATTTACAATGTCGGCCGCGGTAGCGAACGCCCTCCTGTGCTGTTGGAGCTGGATTTTAATCCTACTGGTGACGTCAACGCACCTGTGAGCGCAGCGTTAGTGGGTAAAGGCATTACCTTCGACAGCGGCGGTTATTCCATTAAATCCAGCGAGGGTATGCTGGATATGAAGTGCGATATGGGAGGCGCTGCGACGGTGGCAGGCGCGTTAGGGCTGGCCATATCTCAAGGGCTCAAATCCAGAGTTAAATTGTTCCTATGTTGTGCGGAAAACCTAATCAGTGGTCATGCTTATAAACTCGGTGATGTATTAACTTATAAAAATGGTGTCACCGTCGAAGTCGTTAATACCGATGCTGAGGGGCGTTTAGTACTGGCCGATGGCCTGATGGCTGCAACTGAGTCAGGAGCGCCACTTATTATTGATGCGGCCACGCTCACTGGTGCTGCAACCGTGGCACTAGGCAATGACTATCATGCCGTCTTTAGTCTGGATGACCATGCCAGAGAGACAATGCTTGAATGCGCTAAAGCCGAGTCGGAGCGTTTCTGGCCATTGCCATTGGAGGCTTGGCATAAGGATCGCTGCCCGTCTTCATTCGCCGATACCGCCAATAGCCGTCCACAAAAAGGTGGAGGTGCAGGTGGTGCATCAAATGCGGCAGGGTTCTTAGCGCGTTTTGTTAACCCTGAAGGCAGAGGATGGGTGCATTTAGATTTAGCGGCGGCTTATCACGGCAATGGTTCACCTGAAATGCCTGTGGGGGCGAGTGCCGTGGGAATTCGCTCTATTGCCCGATTACTCAACCAACAAGGCTAATACGGGCCACTCCAGGTTAGTATCAGTTGCACAGGTAGCTGGTTCTGGTTTGGTAGTTTGAGCCCGAATCTACACACTTCGGGCTCATCACTTTATCATGCATCTGCAATGATATTGGGGATGGCAAGTAGTTGTGCCGTTAAATCCCGCCTAAACGTTCGGCCAACACTTTATAGCGTTCAACGTCATCTCTGTCGAACATGGGGTTACCATTCATATCTTTTTCCTTTGCCACTAATAAGCTTTCGCGTTCGAGTCTTTCCACCCTGACCTCTTTTATCTCAAGGTAGGCAGCGACTTCTTTTACGGTCATTAAACTCATTTTTTATTATCCTTATCAGGGTGATATTATTCATTTAGCGTAAATGCGACAATTTGCTATAAACTGCAGATGTGTGCACTTAAAATTTAAATTTGTGTAGTTTGCCACTTAATTTAACGGTTAATACAAAAAAGTAACAGTATTTTTACTTTGAAGGGGAGAATATCGGTTATGGATACATGGTCGGCAGCCGTCATGTTATTTCTGATCATGGATCCGTTGGGCAATTTACCGGTGTTTATGTCGGTTTTAAAAACGATTGAGCCCAAACGTCAACGTTTCATTCTTTTGCGTGAGTTACTGATTGCCCTGGCTATTTTGTTTATCTTTCTTTTCAGCGGACAGGCGGTGCTGGATTTTCTTAATGTCCGACAAGAAACTGTGAGTATTGCTGGCGGAATTATTTTATTTTTAATCGCATTGAAAATGATCTTCCCTACCTCCGGCAATGCGGCCGGTTTAGCGGTAGGCGAAGAACCCTTTATTGTGCCGCTTGCCATTCCGATGATTGCTGGCCCCTCTACCATGGCGGCATTAATCCTGCTGGCCAACCAGAATCCTGACCGAATGCTGGACTGGACACTGGCATTGGGCGCAGCGTGGTCGATCAGTGCTGTTATCTTACTATTCTCGGGGTTATTCCATAAGCTACTTGGTGAACGGGGGTTAACCGCGGTAGAGCGATTAATGGGTATGATACTAGTAATGATCGCTATCCAAATGTTATTAGATGGTGTGGGGAATTATTACGCACCACAATTAGGAATGAATTAATGTCAAATAAGCTTAATACGTTTGCCAGAGTGCGTGAACTGGAAGGGTGGAAAGCAATTGCATTCAGCGCAGCACTGCTTGAGCGGATGGTGCCAAACTACGAGCTTTTCTGTAACGCCGCAGACATTGAAGAAAGTGATGTGTTACGAAAATGCCTGAACCTGATTTGGGAGTCACTTTTAAGCCCCAAAAGCAAAATAAATTTTTCGTTGCAACTGGAAAAAGTGGAAGAAGCGACTCCGGATACGGCAGATTTTGATTCATTTGGTGTTTATCCCGCCATTGATGCTGCCATTGGTGTTTCAGCCTGTCTGAATCTCATCCTCAAACAGGATCTGCAGGGAGCGGTAGTGATCAGCAAGCTTTCTCAGGGGAGCGTAGAGAACTACTTGCTGGCCACGGGTGAGGCGGATAACGACAACGTACGCATACATCCATTGATGGTGTTCGAAATTGAGGTCCAGGCTGAATTATTGGACTATCTGGTTGATGCAACTAATCAAAAGGAAGCATGCAAACACGCAAAAACGCTGGCGTTGGAAGAAGGGATATCCAATCTTGGGATCGCTATCGACGACTAACCAGCAGGCAGTTGATTTGCGGCGTTTGTTTCTGCTTTATGATTGTCCAGTTATCGGGCAAGCGTGGCAGTGACTGGTGTGCTTCCTGTTCCAGATAAAGCAATCCATCTGCGTTTAGTAACTGGGAATGGTGAATTGCATCAATGGCACGCTGGCTTAACCCGTGATGAAAAGGCGGGTCGATAAAAATGATATCAAAGTTGCTTGAAAGTGTTGTTACGGTTTGAAATGCATCACCCTTTATGACCTGAGCGTTCGCGCCAAGTAGAGCGATATTTTGATGTAGCACCTTCACCGCCTGCGCATCGTTCTCCACAAACGTGCAATGGGCGGCATAGCGGGATAATGCTTCCAGCCCCAGCCCTCCAGAGCCGGCAAACATATCCAGTACGTTGGCATCACGCACATCATTCATTAACCAGTTAAATAGCATTTCTTTATTACGGTCAGTAGTGGGACGTAATCCTTGTGCGTTAACAACCGGTAGCTTCCTGCCACGCCACTGTCCGGCAATGATTCTTATCGAACCCGAGGCTGATTTTAAATTGGCGTTTTTTGAGACTCGCTTCATTTAGACTGACAATGCTATGATAGGGAAATTCTATGGCGGCAAGTGTAGCCTACTTTGTATTTTGATATAAGGAATTGTCCCTGCAATGTCCAAACTTTTTAACTGGTTTAAAAAGAACAAGTCTCAAGAAGAAAGTCCTTCTGAAGAAGTTAATCAGGCTGAGCAATCGCCTGTCGAATCAAGCTCCACTTCATCCCCTCAAACAGATTCTGTTATGAGCGATAGCTCGGCTGCTGAGTCTCAGGAGGTTACACAAGCTGATAAAGAGCCAGTGGTTACGGATCGTGAAGAGCCTGACGAGACAGAAGAATTTAACGTCGCACAAGAGCAGACCGATACCGAAACGGCCCATGACCTTAAGCCTTTATTAGACGCAGAGGTGGATTCCACCGACGCTTCAAATAATATTCCTGCAGAGCCAGAGCCAGAGCCAGAGCCAGAGCCAGAGCCAGAGCCAGAGCCAGAGCC
>CAZROH010000038.1:0-26505 GCA_964601635.1 uncultured Alteromonas sp.
CTGGCACATACTGTGAGCCTAAAATGACGACTGTGGGGTCGCAGGATACGACCGGTCCAATGACGCGTGATGAATTAAAAGACTTAGCGTGTTTAGGCTTTACTGCTGATTTGACGATGCAGTCTTTCTGTCATACTGCCGCTTACCCTAAACCTGTCGATATTGAAACCCAGCACACGCTACCTGATTTCATCATGAATCGTGGCGGTGTATCGCTGCGCCCCGGCGACGGAATCATTCACAGTTGGTTAAACCGTATGTTGTTGCCAGATACGGTTGGTACGGGTGGCGATTCACATACGCGTTTCCCGCTGGGTATTTCATTCCCGGCAGGTTCGGGTCTGGTTGCATTCGCCGCTGCGACAGGTGTTATGCCACTGGACATGCCAGAATCAATTCTGGTTCGCTTCAAAGGCAAAATGCAGCCAGGGATTACCTTACGTGATCTGGTTCATGCGATCCCTTTGTACGGCATCAAGCAAGGCTTATTGACCGTTGAGAAGAAAGGCAAGATCAATGCATTCTCTGGTCGCGTACTTGAGATTGAAGGTCTTGAGCACCTGACCGTTGAACAGGCGTTCGAGCTATCTGATGCTTCAGCAGAGCGTTCCGCAGCGGGTTGCACAATTAATCTGTCTGAAGAGTCAATTGCTGAATATCTGAAATCGAATATCACCATGCTTCGCTGGATGATCAACGAAGGTTACGGAGACCCTCGTACGCTTGAGCGTCGTGCGCAGAAGATGGAAGAATGGTTAGCTAAGCCTGAATTGATGCGTGCAGACGCGGATGCAGAATATGCTGAAGTGATCGAAATCGACTTAAACGATATTAAAGAGCCAATTGTATGTTGTCCGAATGACCCAGACGATGCCAAAACATTGTCTGACGTGGCAGGTGATAACGTGGACGAAGTGTTTATCGGTTCATGTATGACCAATATCGGTCACTTCCGTGCAGCAGGTAAGCTGCTTGAGCAATACAACAAAACCTTGCCTACCCGTTTATGGATTTCGCCGCCGACTAAGATGGATAAAGCCCAGTTGATGGAAGAAGGCTATTACAACATCTATGGTCGTGTGGGTGTACGGACTGAAATGCCAGGCTGTTCGTTGTGTATGGGTAACCAGGCGCGTGTTGACGCCGGTGCGACAGTACTGTCAACCTCAACGCGTAACTTCCCTAACCGTTTAGGTGATGGTGCAAATGTTTACCTGACTTCAGCTGAGTTAGCTGCTGTAGGTGCCATTGTTGGGCGCATCCCAACGGCTGAGGAATACATGGAATATGCAAGTAAAATTGATGCAATGGCGGGTGATGTATATCGTTATCTGAACTTTGACAAAATTGACGCCTTCAAGCAGGCTGAAGAAGATGCCAAGGCGAAGATCATTCCAACATTGAATGTTGCCTGATTAGCCGTTTAAACTTGGGCTATTGCCCTTGATAGAAGCCGGGGCCATGGGCACCGGCTTTTTTATATCTAATGAGAAATAAAAATATGGAAAAACGTACATTTTTCGCTATTGTGCTGGTTGCGGTATTTAGTGGGGCTATGGCGCAGGATAACGGCGAAAGCATTGAATTTGATACTGCCAACGTCACCCTTGCCGGTCAACGCTACGAAGTGGAGTTTGCACAATCGCCTGAACAACGCGCACAAGGTTTGATGTTCAGAAAAGAGCTTTGCGATGATTGCGGAATGTTGTTTCAGTTTACACCGGCCAGAAGAGTGGGGATGTGGATGAAAAACACATTTATCCCGCTGGATGTGGCGTTTATCAAAGCGGATGGTGTCATCAGCGATATTAAGACAATGCAACCTCACGATTTAAACACCACCTTTTCATCCGAAGTCGTTTCCTATTCGTTGGAAATGAATCAGGGGTGGTTTTCAAAGCACAGTATTGGTGAAGGCGATAAAATTACAATTGATCTATCAGGCTCGAAGTAGTCTGACTGTTGATACAGGAGAAGATGGTGTCTAAAGCGTTAACAATTGCTAAGTTTGGTGGAACCAGTGTAGCAAATTACGAAGCAATGCAAAATTGTGCCCGTATTGTTACCAAAAGTGAAGCAACCCGTATCGTCGTGGTTAGCGCGGCAGCAGGAGTGACTAATCATTTAGTCCAGCTTGCTCATACACCCCTTACTCAACAGCAGATAGAAGACACATGCGCAGCGGTGACTAAAATTGAGCTCACCATTTTAGAAAAGTTAACCAATGCATTAACTGTTCAACCCAAATTAGATGACTTATTGGCTGAATTACGCTCGCTGGCCTTTCATGAAGAAATTCTGAAACGTGATGATTTAAAAGATCAGCTATTGTCACTGGGTGAGCGCATGTCTTCGCTTTTGTTCGCAGAAGTACTCATGGAGCAAGGCGTGCATGCGATAAATTTTGATGTTCGCAAAGTGCTTCGAACCGACAGTGAATTTGGCGAGGCAGCGCCTGATATAGCCAAAATTGCCGAAAACGCAGAGTCTTATCTTCGGCCTGAACTGAGTAACGCTATCGTTGTCACTCAAGGCTTTATTGGTGCCGATGAACAAGGCCGGACAACGACATTAGGACGGGGAGGCTCAGATTTTACAGCGGCATTGCTTGCTGAAGGATTGGGGGCTGAAGTATGTGAAATCTGGACTGATGTAAATGGAGTGTATACTACCGATCCACGCATCACTTCTGCAGCAAAACCTTTACCCGAACTGAGCTTTGAAGAGGCGGCTGAAATGGCGACTTTTGGTGCTAAGGTGTTACATCCGGCCACCATGGAACCTGCTTTACGCAGAAATGTGCGCGTATTTGTTGGCTCGAGTAAAGAGCCTGCGATGGGGGGGACATGGTTAGTTAAAGACTGTAAAGAAGAGCCCTCTTTTCGGGCGATCACCCGCCGAAAAGAGCAGGTGATGGTAACGGTAAAAACGCCAAAAATGATGTATGCACAAGGCTTCCTACAGCAAGTATTTGCTATTATTGCCAAACATCGATTGAGCGTGGATTTGGTTACCACATCTGAAATCGCGGTTTCATTTACGTTGGACAACCCCGCTAACTCGGTTGCCCATCGATTGAATAAAGAGACCATCGCAGAACTTGAGACGTTTTGTGAAGTGAAGGTAGAAGACGGCTTTGACTTGGTGACGGTGGTTGGCAACCATATGCACTCGGCGAAAGGCGTATCCAGTCGTATTTTTGCTGCGGTAACGGAGTTTAATCTGAGAATGATCTGCTTTGGTGCAAATCCTCACAATATTTCATTTTTGGTTAACGAGAAGGACAGCGCTGAAATCGTTAAAGTCCTGCACCATGCATTGTTTGAAGTTGAGCATTAACTGAATTAACCCGACGCCAGGATAACGCTATAAAGCTGTTAGTGCTCAGGTGGCATTCTCTCTGATGGCGGGGGGAGGGGGCAATGATGGCAAAAAATGCAGGGTACCTGGGGTACGTTGTAAAGGATCACAGGCTGTTTGAAAGAGCCCTCGACTGACCGCCTCTTATTGTAAACAGGCATCTGGCGGTCGCTATCGCTGCGCGGCAGCGACCGTGTTGCGTCCGTTTTCCTTTGCCTGATACAGTGCTTTATCGGCCCGCTCAAACAGACTGTCGGCGTCTAAATTCTGCGATTGCGGTTTGCTGGCTACCCCAACCGATATCGTAATGACTTTATTAATCGAGTTACCTTCATGCATTATACCGGCAGCCTGAACCGCTTTACACAGGTTTTCAGCCACTTTGACACCATCTTCAAGTGTGGTCTCCTGCAATATGATGACAAACTCTTCCCCTCCATACCGGCAAACTAAATCAGTGGCACTATGGGTTGAATTGAGCAGAATTTTGGCGACTTGCTTTAAGGCCTCATCACCCTGACTATGCCCGTACATATCGTTGTATATTTTGAAGTAATCGATATCGATTACTAAATAGCTTAGCTCAGCACTGCGCATTGTTTCGTGCTCGGCGAGGGTTTTCAGGTAACGGTTTAAATAGCGACGGTTGGCTAAACCGGTTAGCGGATCTGTATTACTGATTTCTTCAAGACGTTCATTGCGCTTAACTAACTCCTGTCGTTGCTTGTGAAGTAAAGAAAAGAGTTGGTCAAGGCGGGTGGAGAGCCGGCTAAGCTCACTTTTCCCCCCGATACTGGTTCGGTAAGTAAAATCCTGATGTTGCATGACATGGTTGACGGCTGAGACAAGTTGCCTTATTGGGTTACATATAGCGTTGTTGACGAATATGTAAAAAAGAATCATCACTATCAGGCTGATAATTAATCCAGCAGTTACCGATGAGTCAAATAAGCTGTCGTCATAGAATTTCTTCGGCGCGGGAAATTTTAATAAAAACATCAAATCCCCTTGAGAATTGTCCACACCTAGGTACAGATAACTATCGTCTGAATTTATCTGGTTGATGCGTTTATTCCCCAGATGTAATGAAATATGGTCACTGATCTGTTGGGCTTGAGGTTGCAGCACCAACTCAACGTCTTGTTTGACTAACGGCGTCAAACGATCAACAAACTCCCTGTCAACGAAACGCCACACCAACGCAGTACCCGCAGGCCTACCTTTTTCTGTCGACGGCGCAATACTATGAGAAACCACCATAAGAAGTCTGTTATCTATATACAGAAACTCTTCTTTGCTGACAGGCAGCTGATTGTTTTGGTTAACTTCTTGAGGGGTAATCAGCAAACCGTTCTGTTGAACTGAACTTTGCTGGCTAAAAAAGTGGTTAAAATTTTCCCCCTCGACCCGCATGTCGATCCCGGTGATCGGTACGCCATCGTTATCATAAAAATACCAACCATTAATACCAAGATAAGCAAAAGATGCATTAATAAAATAAGTACGCGCAAACCATTCGGCGTCTCGCTTTTGCGCGGCGTGATAGGCATCATCCCAAACCATGTTGTCGTATAGCAGTTGATGAAGGTTTTGTAGTTGTTGTTGAAGTTCACCTTCCAGTTTTAATAATTCCTGCTTATCGTTATATGCAGCCATCCGCTCTAATTCAGGTAGTACGTAAAAATGACGTAATATCACTTGGGAGACTAATATCGCCGCGCAAACCAGAATAGCACTGAGCAGTAGCTGCCTTTTAAGTGAACGACGGATGCTTGAATATAAGGAATAAATAATCATTTCTCTCACAATATATTGCAGAGAAATTATAGTTAAGATATGGCCAGGCGAATAAAATTTAGCGAAATTTAAGTTTCATGGCAGGCAAGGTGGCAAGGTAGAAGCAACCTTGCCACAGAGATGTTAATTTTATACTTTAAATTGCCTGATTGATTGCTGAAGCTCTTCTGCAAGGCGGGCAACTTCATGGCTGGATTCAGACGTTTGTTGCGCTCCTGAGGTGGTTTCTTCGGCTATCCCTACGATGGTTTCCAGCTTCTCACTAATTTCTTGTGAGACTGTATTCTGCTCGCGCGCTGACTGTTCGATCTGCGAGCTTACATCGTGGGCTTTATGAACGGCGTCAGAAATCACATCCAACGCTTTTGTCGCGCGCTCAGTTTGCTCAACACAGACAGCGGTTTGTTCTTTACCTTGATTCATGACGGCTACCGCTTTTTCAGCCCCTGCTTGCAAGACTTCGATCATTGAGTTGATCTCTTGTGTGGACTCCTGTGTGCGGCTGGCGAGCGTTCTAACCTCATCAGCAACTACCGCGAAGCCTCGTCCTTGTTCGCCTGCACGCGCCGCTTCAATGGCGGCATTCAGAGCCAACAGATTGGTTTGATCTGCAACCCCTCTGATAACATCCAAAATACCGCCTATGCTGGCACTATCCTGATGTAACTTGTTGATCACATTAGCAGCTTCTTCCACATCTTTTGCCAGTACTTCAATCGTATTACGATTTTCAATTGAAATCTTACGTACATTTTCAGCTTCAGCATCTGCATGGCGAATCTGGTTTAGGGTATCCTCTGCATTATGCATAACCAATTGAGAGGTGGAGTGCATTTCGGTTGTCGCGGTGGCCACCTGTGCAATTTGCGATTTTTGATCCTGAATGGAATGCGTCGTTTGCGCGGTGACCGCAGAGGTTTGCTCAGAGGCCGCAGCTAACTGTTCAGCGCGTGTATTGATGCCTGCGATCAATTCTTTAAGATTACTGATCAGTTTGTTGATATTTTTTGCCAATTGGCCAAATTCATCTTCAGAGCGAATATCCAGGGTTTGCGTGAGATCACCGGATGATGCGACATGAAGTAGCTTATTCACGCGATTTAATGGGCGCGTGATAGCCACAACCGTAAAGTAACCAATGGCTGCACCAATCGCCAGCGAGATAAGCACCACCACAATGACAATCATATTGCCGGTAGTGACTTTGGAAGACACTTGCTCTTCAATATGTTTAGCTTTTTCTTCTGCGAGCGACAGTAGCTTAGCTAAATCCACAATCGCCTGCTGAATATTCTCATCTGAGCGAAGCAGCGCGACTTCGGATGCATTGCGATTCTCAAGACGTTCGACATGAAGCTCAAGTACACCATTATTTCCCGTCACAGCATCCAGTGCGTTATTAACCAGCTCATTAATTTCTTCAAGCGAGCCATCCGCCTCCTCACCATTTGCCGCGTCGTTCATATTGTTCAGGCGCTCACGCACATTATCAACGACAAGATTGACTTCATTACCTAGTGTTTGTGCTCTGACCAGAGTTTCGGTTTTGGTGTATTCGGATGTTGCTGTAAGCAAAGTAAGCAATGACGTTTCCAGGGTACTGCCGATTTCTGCGGCAGCGGATAAATTTTCGCTATTTTGAACGACATCTAAATCACTGAAATCAAGAATATAGGTAGCGGCGTCATCAGCACCATCTTCAGCATCCCCAATTCTGTCTGAAATCGTATTACGCAACGTCATGTAGGTACGACGATTATCATACATTTTATCGACATTTTCGATATAGCTGTCGTATGAGGCTTTGACTTTGTTGAGAGTCGATTTTAACGCATCGTCATTGGCAACTACAGTGGCCAACTCAGAGTATTCTTTTTCAAACTCCTGTTTACTCTCGCTAAACGCCTGGTATTTCTCTTCCAGGCTATCCAGACTTTCTTCAATATAGGCTTCAAAGGTAATTCTACCCATATTTAAAAAGCTGGCTTTTAACGCATTGCTGCCGTCCAATGTTGGAATGGCGAGAGTATTGACCTCTTCAGTTGCTGAGCCAACAGAATTGAGGTTATAGAGTGAAGATACGCTGATAATAATTAACAGCAAACACATGGTGATAAAACCACCGATAATTCGCATTGCGACTGTAACTTTCATCGACACCCCTCTTCGGCCTTATTATTGTTCGTGTTGTCAGCGACTGGCTTTTAAACGTTCGTTGTGATTCTGACAAAAAATTAAAAATAATTCACTATCTCAATTAGCTGGTTTTGCCAGTTGTGAATGGAATATTGAGGTTTCCACCTATTATTATCGACATAACAACAGCATACTTTATATAAAGAAAAGTAAAATAATTATATTTCTCTATTAACGGATTTAGATTTACTATTTGGTATGGTTGTTAATCAGCCGAAACTGATATAAATTCAGATGTTTCCAGTCTCAGTGCGGTCATTTTCTGTCCCCACACATAGCCAGTATCAAGTCCAATAAATTGTTCCGATGACGTTAATCCGCTTAATGCCGCCCAATGCCCGAAAACAATCCTTTCATGGTTAAGTGCTGGGTTTGACACCTCAAACCAGGGGGTCAATTCTTCAGGTGCGTCTTTGGGATGACCATTATGATCAAAATCCAGTTTATTCCCTGAGCGAATATAGCGCATACGTGTACAGGCGTTAATAATAAATCGATGCCGCGCAATGCCACTAAGCGAAGAGGACCAGGTAACAGGTTCACGACCATACATATTCTTAAGCAGCGATTGCCATTGATCGCTACACAACACCTCGCTTATTTCGTTACTGTAAGCAAGCAAGTTCTCAGGAGACCAGTTGGGATAAAGCCCTGCATGGACCATATACAGGTCGTCGTTGATTTTGTGCGCCAGCGGCAGTTGACGAAACCAGTTAATTATATCGGGGAGCTTTGGGCTTTCCAGCAACGGATCTAATTTGTCACTTTTTTTGGCTTGCTTAAAGCCTTGTGATACAGCCAGAAAATTGAGGTCATGATTTCCCAGGACAGCCTGAAAGCTATCACCCAGCTGCATTAGGTATTCCGTTGTACCTAATGAGTCGCTTCCGCGACCAACCAGATCTCCAACCGCAAATAGGCGATCCAGTTTAGGGTCGAAGTCAACGGCAGCTAACAATGTTTGCAGGCCGCCTAAACATCCCTGAATATCACCCACTACTATGTTTTGTCTGGCCATACGCTCACGAAATGATTACATTAATTAAGGACATTAGGCACGGCAAGGCTGAACACGTCAATTGGGACGCGGAAAGTCGACGCATCGGTGCGCTGCATTTCATAGTAACCTTGCATACTGCCAACCGGACTATCGATAATTGCGCCACTGCTGTATTCGAATTGCTCTCCTGGCTTTATCTCAGGCTGTTTACCCACAACACCGGCACCTTCCACTTCCATCGATTTACCGTCTGCATCGCAAATAAGCCAAAATCGGTGGAGTAACTTTACGGTTTCTTTGCTCAAGTTAAGGATGGTGACATGATAAGCGAACGCATATTTTCCGTCAGTGGATGCCGGGTGATCCGGCAAAAAGCGAGACTTTACTTTTACTAAAATAGAGGGCTGAGAGATATCGTCCATTACATCTCCTTGTTAAATACAAAGTTGGCTAATTGGCCAAAGTCAGAAAGAGAGAGGGTTTCAGCTCGGGCTGTAGGATCAAGTCCCAGCGATTGGATTTCCTCTTCAGATACAGAATCTTTCAGGCTGTTGCGTATCGTTTTTCGACGTTGATTGAACGCCTGCGCACATATCCTTTCCAGGATGTTGACAGAGTGAATCGCAACAGGGGGAGTGTTGTGTGGGATTAGTCTGACTATGGCAGATTCCACTTTTGGCGGTGGCACAAATGCATGTGCCGGCACTTCCAGCACAGGAGAGACCTGGCAGTAATACTGGGCCATGACTGACAACCTGCCATAACTTTTAGAGCCCGGCCCCGCTGCCAAGCGATTTACCACTTCTTTTTGCAACATAAAATGCATATCGGATATGCAGTGTGCGTAATCAAAGAGGTGAAACATTAAGGGGGTTGAGATGTTATAAGGCAGGTTTCCAAATACCCTTAATGGCGTGTTTGGGTTGGGCAAACTTGATAACAGCGCGGCAAAGTCAAGTGTCAGCGCATCCTGCTCTATAATGTTTAACTTGTCAGCATGAAAAGGGTGGTGACGTAAGCGCTTGGCTAAATCCCGATCGAGTTCGATCACGGTTAAAGCCGAGACTTCTTCACACACAGGTTCAGTTAATGCTCCCAGACCCGGGCCTATTTCAACTAAGTTTTCACCCTCTCGAGGGGCAATAGCAGATACGATCTGACCAATTACATACTCGTCATTTAAGAAATTCTGGCCAAATCTTTTGCGGGCGGTGTGGCCTAAGTGTGTTTTATTCATTTTTCTGATTAGCTAACTCAATGGCTTTGGTAAGTGCTTGTTGAAAACTGCCGGTGTCTGCCTGACCGGTACCGGCCAAGTCTAACGCCGTCCCATGATCAACGGATGTTCGGATAAAAGGTAACCCTAGCGTAATATTTACCGATGCACCAAATCCTTTAAACTTAAGCACAGGTAAACCCTGATCATGATACATGGCGAGCACAACATCTGCCTTTTCAAGGTATTTAGGCTGAAAGATAGTGTCGGCAGGTAATGGACCCGTAATCAGCACGCCCTCTTCGCGTAATTCATTAAGCGCAGGAGAAATGGTATCTATTTCTTCACGCCCCAAATGCCCATCTTCACCAGCGTGTGGGTTCAAACCGCATACGAATAAATGAGGTTTAGCAACACCGAATTTGGTTTTAAAATCATGGTCTATTATACGAATTACTTTATGTAGACGATCCCGGGTAATGGCCTTTGAGACGTAGGCCAGCGGAATGTGCGTGGTCGCCAGCGCAACGTTAAGCCCCTCTGTTGCCAACATCATTACCACATCGGCGGTATCGGATTGGTGAGCAAAAAATTCAGTATGGCCGCTAAATGAAATACCTGACTGATTGATAATGCCCTTGTGAACCGGGCCTGTTACGACCGCATCAAAGTGACCCTGAATATTCGCTTCACAGGCCAGCCGCAATGTCTCCACCACATAATGTCCATGATCCGGATTTAACTTGCCCGGTTCAACCTTGCTATTGAGGGGGACATCCTGAACAATCAGCGAGCCCGCTCGAGCAGGCGCATCATCATTTTCATCAAATGGTATCAAGTTTAGTGCAATGCCCAGTGTTTGAGCTCGTTCACTGAGCATGTCTGAATTGGCGAATACGACCAATTGAGCAGGCCAGGTTTTTTGCGCCAGGGCAATAATGAGATCCGGGCCGATCCCGGCTGGTTCACCGGGCGTGACCGCAATCTTTAATGTTTTCATGACCAGTTTGTGCCTTACTCAACCACTTCAATGTAGGCCTGGTCGCGCATTTCTCTTAGCCATGCTTCTGTTTCTTCCTGGAACTTTCGGTTAAACAGCAGCTGGTATGCTTTATCCTCTTTACGCTTGTCGGTGGCATCGTCAACGCGACGGTCCAGTAACTCGATTAAATGCCAGCCATGGCGTGAGCGTATAGGTTCACTTATCTCGTTAGGTTGCAGCGATGCCAGTGCATCTCTGAATGCGGGTACATATATTTCAGGATCAGCCCAGCCTAATGTGCCACCCTTTAACGCAGAACCCGGATCCTCGGAATGCTCTTTAGCTAACTCAGCAAAGTTTGCTTCACCGGCCTCAATTTGTTGTTTGAAGTTAATCAGCATTTTTTTTGCTTTATCTTCACTTAGAATGATGGAAGGTTTGATGAGGATATGGCGGGCATTCACTTCTTCTACTGTCACCGTTTCAATGCCACGTGTATCCAGAATCTTCAAAATGTGGAAACCGGCACCACTGCGGATAGGGCCGATTAGGTCATCCTTATTTTTACCTTGTACCGCTTCTGCGAATAAGGTTGGCATTGCATTAATGTTCATCCATCCCATATTACCGCCTTCAAGCGCATTGCTACCCGATGATGAGGCAATGGCAATTTTGGCAAAGTCAGAACCGTTATTAAGCAGTGCTAATACTTTGTCAGCGCGATCTCTCGCTGAAGCAATATCTTCGTCGCTAGGTTGAGGAGGGAACCCTATCAGAATATGACCTAACTGGTATTCAGCTTGCTCAGCGCCTTGCTGGTCAATCAGGTTTGTTAAGGTACTGATTTCCTGTTCGGTGATATAAATTCGACGGCGCACATTCGCTCTTCTTACTTCACCCATAATGAGTTCTTCACGCACATTTTCCCGGTAAGTATCATAGCTAATGCCATCTTGTCTTAACTGTGTGCGCAGATCTGCGATTGATGCGTTTTGGTTTGCAGCAATATTCTGAATGGTCTGCTCTAACTGAGGATCACTTATTTGGATACCCATACGTTCAGCCATTTGCATTTGCAAACTTTTCATGATCAATCGCTCAATTGCTTGTGTCCTTAACGCTAAATCTGAAGGAAGCGCCTGATCATTGGCTTGAGCGTTTCGCTTTACTTCTTCAACCAAAGCAACTATTTCGCTTTCCAGAATCACACCCTTATCGACGATAACGGCAACTTTATCTAAGGGCGTTTCCTGTGCAATGGCAGCATTAATTAAAAATACACCCGCTAAGAGCACTTTACTGATGAACTTCATATTTTCTCTTTATATTGGTTAACCTAACAGCGTCCTAACCTTAAGCGGAAACTACGCGTAAACTAATTTAAACTATATGGCTGACGATAGCCAAACATGCCCTCTTCGAGCATGCTGCGTGAGGATTTCGATGATCCCATACCTTTAAAAATAAATTGTAATGAAATACCTGAGTCATATTCGTCAGCTGACCTGATACCATCAACCGAAACGCGGTTGCTTAAGTGGCGTTGACCTACCAACCGCACGGCCCAGCAACAAGACTCATATTGAAGTCCGAAAAAAGTTTCGACACTTCTGTCTAAAGATAAGTCGCGATATGTGCGACCCACCCAGTGTAATGTATCGGTGATAGGCCAACTAGCCAGCACCCCGACTTGATCAATTTCCTCACCAGAGAGTTGACGAATATAGCGATGGGTAAGTTGCAGAAGACTTTTTTCATCCCGACGATATTCAATACTGGTACTACTGCGTTCTACTTTATCAGTCTTAGTGGCAATTTGAACGTCAGTATGTAAAAACCAACGTGAACCAAATTGCCAGTCCAATTCTGCGGCGAGTGCTGAACGGCTTTGATCTTTCACCGCGGCTAAAACTTTATTATCTTCAAGGTAGAATATCTGACCTACACTGATAACGAATTGTTCCCTGTCAGCTTCATCAAGTATTCTTGAGGTTAATCCCAGGGTAAATTGATTATTATCACTAATTCGGTCCAGCCCCGTGAACTCTTGTCCTCTGAATAAGCCGTCCACATCTACCAGTAAGGGCGCCGTGTCATACCGGCCAATCATGGTTTGATCTTCATAAGAGGTGTATAGATACTGCAGTTTGGGCTCGAGAGTCATCGTTGTGTTCTGTTCAAACCACTTCTGCTCACGTTCAAAGTAGAGTGCACCAAATAGCCTGAATTGTCCCAACGTCCGGTTTACTTCTTCCTCTAACTCGGTATTTTCAATATTTTCCTGTCGATAATAGGTATTAAGAACGGACGCTTCAGCGCTAAACTCACCCCATAATTGACGGTACGGCAAGGTTATTGTTGGTGCTACATGCCAGCGAAACGCTTTCGGTTTATTATGTGCGGTGTTGTCGAAGTAGGCGAGTTCTGAGTTAAGAGAAAATTCAAATACATTCCCAAGATCATTGAAATAATTCAGACGAGCTTCGGGTAACGCGCGGTAAGTATCGTCACTTTCGCCAAGGGTGACAAAGTCCAGTACGCGAAAATCCATCAGCAAATTTTCTGAATAATAATCAAGGCTGGCAGTGCGATACAAGTGAGTATCTGCGCGGTTGTAGAAATCAGACCCTAAATCAATAATGTAGTTATCATCGCTGACGCCATTAATATCAGCACTGACCACCCAGTTTTCATCCAGTTCGCCCTGATGATAATAACGATAGAACCAACGGTCAGTGTGATTGCTTAATTCTTTATCATCAGGTAAGTATTCAACATTCAGTTGTCCATAACTTTGCGAAGTGAGGTAACGGAATTCGTTTTTTAACTGCACGCCTCTTCGGGTCATAAAACGAGGAGAAATGGTCAGGTCATAATTGGGCGCGATGTTCCAATAAAAAGGTTGTTCATAATCAAGCCCAGTTCTTGAAGAACTGCTGATTTCAGGAAATAACAGGCCAGTTTGGCGTTGATTACTAACCGGGAATGCAAAATATGGCAGATACAACACTGGTATATTCCCAACATAAAAGCGGGTATGTCTCGCCTGTCCCCATGCCGTCCCTTTTTCAATGCTGATTTGTGAAGCTTCTATATGCCAGTCGGGACTTTCTAACGGGCAGGTGGTAAAGCTCACATCAGATAAAATTAACCCTCTGGCCCGGTTCAGTTGGATTTGTTCGGCTGCACCATGCCCTGGCTGGCCGTTAAGTTGGTACTGGCTATTATCTATCGTTAAAGCCTGCTTTATTGAATCGATCGATATTTCGTCACTGGTAACATTTAGATCGGCATCTTGATAACTGACATCGCCTGCGGCTTTAAGCACACGACCATTTTCACTGACTTTCGCTTTTTGGGCACGAATTGCTGCGCGATCTGAATGAATACTGACATTGCCGGTAAATTCAGCTAACTGTTTATTGATGATCTGCGCTTGATCAGCTTCAACCTTCACATGCCCCTTTGGCTGAAGATCAGGGTTTATAGCAGGTACAACCGACGTAGGGCAGAGCGCAAACTCATCGCCACTCCCATCTAATGAAGTGTCTTGTTGAGCATACACGGACGCTTCAAAGAACAAAGCGAACAAAAGCAATGAGCGAAGAATTTTCATGTAAAGGTGAGTGGCCTGTTTTGCGCCGTAACTTGAATAGCAAGTTACCTTATAGTTATTAAATGATGCATCAGGTCAATTCTAAGCACTTCTTCCTCATTTACCAACCACCTTTAGTTAAAATAAGCGCTAAAATTCATAAAAAAATCGTTTATTCGCCATTATTCCGCAAAAATGAGAAATAGGCTTGCTTACGCCATCATAGATCCTTATAACAACAGACAGTGAAACACGACTAAAGTAGGAGCACAGAAGAATGCCATATTGGGGAAAGATCCTGGGGTTTGTATTTGGCTTTATGTTTTTAAAAATCCCTGGTGCAATCCTAGGTTTACTTATCGGACATTTCTTTGATCGCGCTTATAGTCAGGACTTTAGTCAGTTGGGCGGCTTTGGGCGCTTTTTTACTGACCAAAATGCATTAAAGCAACAGGCCATTTTTTTTCATAGCCTATTTGCTTCATTAGGACATCTTGCCAAAGCCGATGGCAAGGTAACCGAGCAGGAAATCAAAGTTGCCACTGCGTTGATGGATGAAATGCAGTTAACTGGTGATGCCAGACGTGAAGCGCAGCAGGCGTTTAGAGAAGGTAAGTCTGCCGATTATCCCATCGTCGAGACGTTAAAAAGTTTGTATGACAACTGTCATGGGCGGCGGGATATTTTACAGGTTTTTCTTGAAATCCTGATTCAGTCAGCTTTCGCCGATGGTCGCTTGTCTCCACAGGAATATAAGGTGCTGGAAAAGGTAGCCAAGCCACTGGGGTTCAAACGCAGAGATTTAGACTATCTGGTTTCGATGTTTGAAGCGGAGGTGAGATTCAGACACCGCGGACAACAACAGCAACATCGTTCCTATACAGAACAGCAATCAGTTGACGATGCATACAGCATACTCGGGGTGTCCCCGAAGGATGACGAAAAAGCCATTAAAAGAGCTTACCGAAAACGCATGGCTGAGCATCATCCGGACAAGCTAGTGTCCAAAGGGCTGCCACAGCAAGCGCTTGAAATTGCCAAACAAAAAACCCAGGACATCCAGCAAGCCTATGAATTAATCAAACAAAAGCGTGGATTCTGATTAGGTGGAAGAATCGAACATACTCTCATCAGCCAACGAAGCGCAGATTAATGAATTTATCGATATGTTGTGGCTGGAAAAAGGGCTGAGCGATCATACTCAGCAAAGTTACCGAACAGATTTGTCAAAACTAGCGTTGTTTTGTCAGCATAAAGGTATTGATGATATCTCCATCATCAGTCAGCAGCAGGTTCATGACTTTCTCCATTTCAGGGAACAACAAGGCATATCCGCCCGAAGTCGTCAGCGCGGGTTAAGTGCGATGAGGGCGTTTTTTGTATATCTAGTAGCCCAGCATAAGCGCGCCGATAATCCACTGGCGAAAACCCGTGGCCCTAAATTACCTCAATCATTACCGAAAACATTAAGTGAAGAAGAAGTGGAAGCGTTACTGGCTGCGCCTGAAACGGAGGAACCGATAGAATGCCGAGATCGCTGTATGCTCGAAGTGCTCTATGCTACCGGATTGCGCGTGAGTGAGCTTATCGGCTTACGTATGGGGCAAGTCGGCTTGCAGCAGGGCGTCGTTCGCGTGACCGGGAAAGGTAACAAAGAGCGCTTGGTGCCTCTTGGAGAAGATGCCATCGATTGGTTAGAAACTTATTGTAAAACCGCGCGGCCGGAACTCGTTAAACATGCCACGGATTTGTTGTTTGTAAGTCTGCGCGGTGGCCAAATGACCAGGCAAACATTTTGGCATCGAATCAAATATTATGCTGCTAAGGCGGGGGTACAATCAGACCTCTCCCCACACACGCTAAGGCATGCGTTTGCCACCCACTTGCTTAATCATGGTGCCGACTTAAGAGTGGTTCAAATGTTATTAGGACATAGTGATCTGTCGACGACACAAATATACACCCATGTCGCTAAAGAGCGTTTACAAAACCTTATTCACCAACACCATCCCCGGGGATGAACAACATTTAGTGCAGGTATTTACTGTGCTACTATGAGATAACGTTAACTCATTTACTATCGAACTTAATCGTCCCTAGGAGAAAGTGGTTGAAAACAGTAATAAGCTTGGTGGCAGTAGTATTAACTTTGGTACACCTTTTTGCGTTTGCCCAAGAAGATAAATTTAGTGTGGCAAGAAGTAAGATTGAAAACATGGGATTAGAGGTTGAAGCAATTGCTGATGCACCCGTTGATGGACTGTATCAAGTCACATCAAACAGGGGACTGTTTTACGTCAGTGAAGATGGTAAGTACTTACTTCAGGCGCGGATCTTTAATCTGGACGAAGGGATGCGAAACGAAACAGAAATGGCCATGGCCGAAATGAGATTAAACGGCGTTGAGCAGTTTTCTGATTCGGCAATCGAGTTTAAAGCTAAAAATGAGCAACATGTGGTTTATGTTTTTACTGATACCACGTGTGTATACTGCCGCAAATTGCACAGCGAAATCGGTCAGTATAATGATGCGGGAATCACTGTTAGGTATCTTGCCTTTCCGCGCGCCGGCTTAAATACGGAAAACTATCAGGATATGGTTTCCGTATGGTGTGCAAAAAATCCAAAGAAAGCATTAACCGAAGCGAAAGCAGACGGCACTGTCGAACCTCAAACATGTGAAAATGAAGTGGCAGAACATTTCGAGTTAGGTCAGAAACTCGGTGTAACAGGCACACCCGCCATTGTCTTCCCTTCAGGAATGCTTGCGCCGGGCTATCAACCAGCCAGTGTCGTAGCACAGGCGCTCAAGCAAGGTAAGTAAAAAATTAGCCTTAATTTGAAAGTACAAAATAACAAGTAAAAAGTAAGAAGTAAGAAGTAAGAAGTAACTATATGAGTTTGTCTGTGGTGCGTCGTGCATGTGGTACTCAGCCGTTGAGTTCCACGCTTCATCCCGTGATTGACAGGGTCTACCGCAATCGTAATATCACGTCTTTGGACGAGCTGGCTGTGGGTCTTAACGCGTTAGCTCACTTCGACTTGCTACGGGGAATTAACAACGCCACTTCGGTGTTGTTTGAGACGCTCAGAGAGCAGAAAAAACTTGTTATCGTTGGCGATTTTGATGCTGATGGCGCCACCAGTACAGCGGTATGTATGCTGGCATTGCGCAGTATGGGGCTGGCCAATGTCAGTTACCTGGTTCCTAATCGCTTTGACTTCGGGTATGGGCTAAGTGAACCACTCGTTGAGTTAGCCGCACAGCAAGGTGCGCAGGTTATCCTCACCGTCGATAGTGGTATTGCTTGTCACGCCGGTGTCAATAAAGCGAAGGCGTTAGGTATCGAGGTTGTCATTACCGATCACCACCTTCCCGGGGAGTCTATGCCTCCGGCAGCCGCTATCGTTAATCCAAACCAGCCTGCGTGTAATTTTCCGTCCAAGTCATTAGCCGGTGTCGGGGTAGCGTTTTATGTGATGCTGGCATTGCGCGCCCGGTTGGTAAAAGAAGATTGGTTTGCCAACAACAATATTTCACCCCCTAATTTGGCTGAGCTGCTCGATATCGTCGCAGTGGGTACCGTGGCAGATGTGGTGAATTTGGATAGCAATAATCGAATTTTAGTGCATCAGGGGCTGCAACGGATCCGCAGTGGTCGTTGTCGACCTGGAATTAAGGCTTTGGTCGAAGTAGCCAATCGCCAGTTACGCATTTTAAGTGCTTCAGATTTAGGGTTTGTTGTTGCGCCCAGATTAAACGCCGCGGGAAGGCTAGACGATATGGGATTAGGTATCGAGTGCCTGCTTTGTGATGATGTTAACGCCGCTCGCTCAATGGCTGCGCGTTTAGATGACTTGAATCAGGAGCGCAAAGAAATTGAGCAATCCATGCGTAAAGACGCAGAAAAAATTGTGGCTTCGCTGAGCGTCAGTGAGCAAGCCAAAAGAGATGCGCTGGTCATTTATCAGGAAGATTTCCATCAAGGTGTCATTGGGATCGTAGCCGGACGAATTAAAGAGCAGTTTGCGTTACCCACTATTGCGTTTGCCATGCAGGATGACGAAACGATAAAAGGATCGGCCCGTTCTGTTAATGGATTTCATATTCGTGATGTATTAGAGGAAGTCAATTCACGTTTTCCTCAGCTAATTACTAAATTTGGCGGACATGCCATGGCGGCCGGACTCAGTTTGCCGTTAAAAAATTTGCCGGCGTTCACAGATGCGTTTAAGTCGGTATCTCGTCCTTATTTAGATGCACTTCCTCAGCAAGACAATATTCTTTCTGATGGTGAATTGGATGAACAGGATTTTGATTTACTATTTGCGCATGAACTCAATAACGCCGGACCTTTTGGGCAAGGGTTTGATGCCCCTCGTTTTGATGGCATTTTTGATCTTGTTGCACAGCGGATTGTCGGTCAAAAGCATCTCAAATTTGTCATTCGGCTGCTTTCGGGAAAGGAAGTAGATGGTATCGCTTTCAACATTGATCCAAAGGTATGGCCTAATACGTCGGTGAAAAAAATACAGCTCGTTTACCAATTGGATATTAATGTATTCAGAAACCAGGAAACGGTTCAGTTACTGGCGGAGCAAATTAGCCCCTATGCGTGATGAAGCGGACAAGTTGCTGGCGAAGCATCAAAAACTGAATCATTTGCAAAGCGTAAAGGTCAGTTCCCACGTCCAAAGAGAAGAGGGTGAATGGTTTCGTCATACCTTGATGATAGAGGGTTATGATGTCCCTTTCGTTTTCAAACGGAAACAAGTTTACACTAGTCTTAAAGGGGCCAGAGTTAACTTAACTTACTACAGGCAAGTTGAACAGCTGGCTGGCGTGGAATTTGAGTTAATGAAAGTGGTCCGGATTAAACGGAGCTAGTTTGGGTGAACGACAGTGCCAGCACCAGAATGGCTTAATGCCTGTATTTTGCATCGACGACCTTATCGGGAAACCAGTTACCTGGTAGACTTTTTCACACTTGAAGCAGGCAAGATATCAGCCGTTGCCAAAGGTGTTAGAAATAGCCGAAGTGAACGAAAAAGCCTGCTCCAACCCTTCCAACCTTTACGGATTCAATTAGCCGGTAAAAGTGATCTCAAAAACCTGACATTATTAGAGGGGGCGGCCGGGGCTTATTCACTTTCTGGCTTTAGTTTGTTTTGCGCTATGTACTTAAATGAATTGGTGAACAGAGTGCTGCAACCCGACCTTCCTGTCAGTGACTTGTTCGAAGCCTATCAGCGTTCCCTCATTGCTTTAGCCACACTTAGCAGTGATTCGACACAACAGGCACAGGTTATTTTGCGAGAGTTTGAGTTTGTCTTGCTCGCAGAAATGGGGTTACTTGCTGATTTAGGTCGCATTTCAGAGTCAGAACAGGAAATTTCACCCACTTGCTACTACATATTTACAGCTGAACAGGGTCTTGCGTTGGCACCCCCTGCGCATCCACACCAAATTTTAGGGTGTCACTTATTAGCCATTGTTACCAAGGAGTGGACAAAAGAGGCTTTACAGGTGGCGAAATATATAAATCGTCTTGCACTTCGCCCATTACTCGGTGATAAGCCGCTGAAAAGTCGTGAGCTTTTTATTTCAAAGTAATGCTGTAAATTAGTCTGTATATTCGATTCACATTAGGGTCATTGTTAAATTTCTGGTAAACTTTTACCCATTAATTCGGAATAAAATGTTGTCTATGAGTGAACTTTATCTGGGTGTGAATATTGATCACATTGCCACTTTGAGAAACGCCCGGGGTACCCGTTATCCTGATCCTGTTCATGCCGCTGATATTGCCGAGCGAGCTGGCGCTGACGGGATTACCGTGCATTTGCGTGAAGATCGCAGACACATCACTGATCGCGATGTGTATTTGCTGGCCCAAACCCTGAATACCAGACTGAATCTGGAAATGGCCGTGACCGAGGAAATGCTGAATATTGCGGAAAAAGTCAAACCTGCATTTTGCTGCCTCGTTCCGGAAAAGCGTCAGGAGTTAACCACCGAAGGCGGTCTGGATGTGGTGGCAAATGAGCAGAGTATTCATGCAGCATGCAAAAGATTGGCGGACGCAGGTATTCAGGTTTCTCTGTTTATTGATGCCAAAGTTGAGCAAATTGATGCCGCAGTGCGGTGTAATGCCCCCTATATTGAAATTCATACAGGACAGTATGCGGAAGCCAGCTCTGAACAAGCTCAGCATGAAGAATTGAAAAAGCTCAAACATGGTATCGCCTATGCGCATCAAGCCGGATTGCGGGTTAATGCGGGGCATGGCTTGCATTATCATAATGTAAAACCCATTGCCGCTATCCCCCAATTGGTTGAGCTTAATATCGGTCATGCCATTATCGCCCGAGCAGCGTTTGACGGACTGGATAAAGCCGTCAAAGATATGCGCTCTTTGATGCTTGAAGCTCGACACGCAAACGCAATCGGTTAGCCCGGATGGCAATCTTAGGTTTGGGCACCGACATCATTGAAATTGCGCGCATTGCAGGTAGTCATAGCCGCATGAAAAAGTTAGCGCAAAGGATACTCACTGCAGCTGAGCTGGCAATATTCAATGAACATACCCAACCTGAGCGTTATCTTGCCAAACGGTTTGCGGCCAAAGAAGCGGCGGTTAAGGCGTTAGGAACTGGAATTGGTCGTGGTGTGGGCTGGCAACAGATGGTGGTAAGCAATAACGCACTCGGTGGCCCCGAATTAACCTTCACAGGTGAGGCGCTGCAGATCAGCCGTCAAAAAGGGGTAGCACGTGTGCATTTGTCTATTTCTGATGAGGCTAATTATGCCGTTGCCACCGTTATTTTATCTTCAGATTAGAGCCAGTCATGGTAAAGTTTTATTCACCCAAACAGTCGCCTAAAAAAAACGCGCACCAAGTAAAGCGCTTGTCGATTGACGCGCTTGATGTGTATGGACAAGGTGTTAGTCGCAGTCATCATCCTATTGCCTTCGTTGAAGGCGGACTTCCGGGAGAGGTGTGTGATGTGCAAATTACCGCGACCCATAAAAATCATGTCCAGGCTAAATTAAAAAAAGTAAACCAACCATCGAATGCGCGCTTAAAACCCTTCTGCCCTGTGTTTGACCGATGTGGGGGCTGCCAGTTGCAACATATTGAGGCCGCTGCCGCGCTCAGTTGGCGCCAGCGCGCGATAGAAGATTATTGGTGCAAGCACTTAGATGTAACTAATATTCCATGGTTACCCCCGCTCACCGGTGAAAAGCCAGCGTATCGGCGAAAAACACGCTTAGCAGTGGACGCCAGAAACCCAAATAAATTTAAACTAGGCTTTCGCCAACAGGGTAGTAATAATGTGGTCAATATTGACACCTGTCCCGTACTCCATGAACCTCTCGCAAAACTGATTCAGCCGCTAAACGCGTTGCTTAGTTCACAATCGGCGAGAAGTCATATTGGCCATGTTACGTTACTGGCAGGCGAAAATATTGAGTTGGTTCAAATTAAACTGACCCGACAGGCATCGAAAGAATTTATAAGCGCGTTGATCGACTTCGCCACGCTACATCATGTGAATGTAGCACTAGAGGACTCTGGTGCTCAGGTGCAATCGTTAGTTGAGCATGCAGCGCTGCATTGCAGATTGGATGAAGCGTCTTATCTCACGCCCGGTGCGAACGACTTTATACAGGTGAATGATTCGGTCAACCAAAAGATGATCAGGCAGGCGCTGAGCTGGCTTAGCTTGGATGCGAGTGATGTTGTCGCTGATTTGTTTTGTGGGTTAGGTAATTTCGCTTTACCACTTGCGCGAAAGGTCAGCAAAGTTTTTGCAGTGGAGGGCGTTGCACATATGGTGCAGCGCGGTCAGATTAATGCACAAGAGCAGGGCATTAACAACATTCAGTGGCAGCATGGTGACTTAAATAACATGTCGTTAGTTGCCGAAGTGTTGTCCACTTCACCTAGTGCAGTAGTGCTTGACCCTTCCCGCGAAGGAGCACTGGAAGTGTGTAGAGCAATCAGTCAATCGACTATAGCTAAAGTTTTGTACGTTTCTTGCAATCCGACAACTTTTGCTCGCGACGCTGCGCTACTTTTGCAGCAGGGCTATAGAATGGAAAAAGTTAGCTTGATTGAAATGTTCCCTTTTACTAAACATTTAGAATTGATGGCACTGTTTACATTACCTGAGAGTGAATAAGGCAATCCTATGGTATCCACCCGTAAAGTTCATGAAGCTCAACGCCCAGCATTTGATCAATGGCTGGCGAGCCTTACGTTGGCGGAAGACACCAAAAATAAGCTCAAATGCGTATCAGATAAGCCCGAGAAGTTGTTGGTGGGACAGGAGATGGTGGAGATACTTCACCAACTTAATATGGATGATACCACCTTGCAAGCGGCGTTGGTTTATCCATATTGTCAGCAAAATGAGTTAAAAAATGACGATATCAAGTCTGAGTTTGGCCAGGAAATTGCCCGACTTATAATCGGGGTGCGGCGCATGGATGCGATTAAGGTGTTGCACGGAAGGCGGTCTTCCCAGTCGTCTTCGCAGCCAAGTGAAAGCCAGGTCGATAGCATTCGCCGCATGATGCTTTCCATGGTGGAAGACGTTCGCGCGGTCGTTATAAAGATGGCTGAGCGCATTATTGCGCTGCAAAAAGTGAAAGAGGCGGACGAAGAAACCCGCGTTCTGGTCGCCAGGGAGTGTGCATCAATCTATGCACCACTCGCGAATCGGTTAGGTATTGGACAACTTAAGTGGGAGTTGGAAGATCTGGCATTCCGGTATCTGCATCCGGAAACCTATAAACAAATTGCTAAGCAGCTGGATGGCAAGCGCAAAGAGCGCGCGCAGTATATTGACGATTTAGTGAAGTCCTTGCAGGGAATGCTGGATGAAGAAAGTATCCGTGCTGAGGTCTACGGTCGGCCCAAGCACATTTTCAGCATCTGGAAAAAAATGCAGAAAAAGGGGCTCACCTTTGAGCAACTATTTGATATTCGTGCGCTGCGGATTATAGCAGAGCGGTTGCAGGATTGTTATGCCGCCCTTGGAACAGTTCACGCCCACTTCAAACATATTCCCAATGAGTTCGATGATTATATTGCCACGCCGAAAGCCAATGGCTACCAATCTATTCATACGGTCATTATTGGTCCACAAGGCAAGCCCGTTGAAATCCAAATCCGTACTCAACAGATGCATCAGGATGCAGAGCTGGGTATTGCTGCTCACTGGAAATATAAAGAGGGGGCGAGTGGCAAACACTCCAGTTATGACGAAAGAATAAACTGGCTAAGAAAAATTTTGCTTTGGCAAGAAGAAGTGGCCGAATCTGGCGATCTGGTGGAAGAGCTTCGTAGTCAGGTCTTCGACGATCGGGTGTACGTATTTACACCTAAAGGCGACGTGATTGATTTGCCTCAGGGCGCCACACCGTTGGATTTTGCTTATTATATTCACAGTAATGTCGGTCATGCGTGTATTGGGGCGAAGGTCAATGGTCGCATTGTGCCGTTTACCTACCAGTTGCAAAACGGTGATCAGGTTGAAGTAAGCACGGGTCGTGAGCCTAACCCAAGTAGAGACTGGATGCATCCTGGATTAGGGTATGTGCATTCATCGCGCGCCCGGGCAACTATCCATTCGTTCTTCAAAAAGCAAGATCGCGATAAAAATCTGCAGGCAGGCAGAGAGTTATTGGAGCGGGAGCTTGAGCGGGTGGATATTCCGCTAAAATCAGCGGCTAAAGCTTGCGAAAAATTTAACCTCAATCAGGTTGATGATCTATACGCTGCAATCGGTGCAGGTGATGTCCGCGTTATGCAAGTGGTAAATTATTTATCTCATCTGCACGCGCACGCGCCGGGTAAAACTTCCACAGAGACAGAGCCAGATATTGCCGCGCTGGTCAGGCCCAGAAAAGCGACTGCCAAAGGTAAGCAGGATGCGGTAGTTGTTGAGGGGGTCGGACACTTACTCAGTCAACTGGCAAATTGCTGCAAACCGGTTCCGGGCGAACCTATTGTAGGCTATATCACCCAGGGACGCGGCGTGAGTGTGCATAAGGAAGAATGCGAACAACTGCAGCATTTACTTGCTCAGCATCCTGAGCGAGAGATCGAGGTGAGCTGGGCAAACCAGTTGCATGCGGGGTTTGAAGCGGCAATCGATTTATTTTGTTCTGATCGCTCGGGAATATTACGTGATATCACCACGGTGCTGTCTAACGAAAGTGTCTCGTTGCTGAGCGTGAATACTCACAGTGATAAAACGAAGCGCTCCGCTATTATCGCCATTTCAGTTGAAGTGTCTGATCTCAACTCATTATCTAAAGTTATTGCAAAATTAAGACAATTAAATGGGGTCGTCGATGCGAAGCGAAAAGCGGGCTGATATTAATCAATTGATTGAAATTATGGCGCGTCTTCGCGATCCGGATAATGGTTGTCCGTGGGATGTAAAGCAAACCATGCAATCGCTTACCCGCTATACCATTGAAGAAGCTTATGAAGTCGCTGATGCTATTGAGAAACAAAGGCTGGAAGAGGTACGTGATGAATTAGGCGATCTGTTGTTTCAAATTGTTTTTTACGCACAGATAGCAAAAGAACAGGGCGCATTTTCCTTTGAATCAGTGGTTGATGCAATTTGTACCAAGTTGATACGACGTCACCCGCATGTTTTTGAAGGCAAACCAATACCTGAATCAGAACTGGAGGCGCAGTGGAACAAGGTAAAACAGGCAGAAAAAGTGTGCTCGCAAGCAGATGATGCCAGCCTGTTAGATAGCGTCCCCGCAGGTTTGCCCGCACTGATGTTCGCTCAAAAAATTCAGAAAAAATGTGCTTCTGTCGGATTTGACTGGGATCATCCGCTCGACGTCCTTGATAAAGTTCAGGAAGAGGTATCCGAAATAAGTGATGAATTAAACGCCCCTAACGTAGACCAGGCGGCATTGGAAGAAGAAATTGGTGATACCCTTTTTGCGCTGGTTAATTTAAGTCGCCATTGCCAGATTGACGCGGATACAGCTTTACGCAGAGCTAGCAATAAATTTGCCGCGCGCTTTAAAATAGTAGAATCGCTGGCCCAGCAAGGGAGTAAATCGCTCGAAGCAATGTCCCTGGAAGAGTTGGAATCTCTGTGGCAGCAGGCAAAAGCCACGTAGTATACAAGCCGGCTTAATTTTCTTGCCTTTTCCTTCCCGCCGGATTAAGCCCCACTAACCATTTTGGCGAAGCTGAACGATCTGTTTTGAGCCGTTTTAGGTAGCAGCAATAGTTAAACTTCGCTGATAAATGTACGTGCGTTGTTTTCTCCATTAGGCGTCCCGTCGTTGGTTAAACAGAGCCATCAAACCAAGAAGCGGTAATACATATGCACGAATCTATCGTCCCGGTTGCGTAATGGTGCGCTGCGGCAATTGAAATTCTCTGAATACTCTTCATCACGCTTTTTGCAGTTATATCCTAGATAACAGGAGCCGTGCGTTTAGCGAAGGGAGAGCCGAAAGAAGTGGCTTTCAGGCATGTCCGGCAACTACTCGGGCACGGCAATTTACTTGGCTGAGAGTTTTTAGTTGCGGCAGACATTGTACATACTGTCGCGATTGATTTTACCTTTCAATCGATAGGTGTATTGGCAATTATTATTTTAATACAGACGTTTCTCAGCTTTACGCTGGATGCTGAACTCTCTGGCAAATGGCCGTGGCAGCGTTCTGATAAATGCACCAGCGAAAGTATCAACCCCGGATCATGAGAGCGTCTGCCGGTTACCAGTTAGCAAAAACACGCTACTTTGTATCGTCCAGACAATAAGGTTTTTTATACGTGAGACAGGCTTTGCGGGTACATGCTGCAACTTCCCCTGCGGCACTGCGTCTACACTGATTACAGCCATCAAAATACGCTTGGCAGGAGTCGGGTATGAGCGTTTGCCAACTTTCTGCATCATAGCGGGTGGTTTCTGTTTCTGCAGGGGCGGACACAGACGCAGGAGCAGAGGCCTCATTACAGCCGTATAGCAATATGAGTAGAGTAACATAGCTCAGTCGCATGCAGACTCGTGCAATACAAGGTGTGTGCATTGATTTAACCTCTGTTTCAACGAATTGCTAATTGCCAGTAGCAACCCTGTGGTGATTACGAATGGGCGACAGGCACCCAGAAAAAAAGTTTGCTGATACGCGGCCTGTATTTTAGCTTAGTTTGTCTAATTTCAATTAGCAAAAGTGACCACTGAAGAAGGTGAAAGCCATTTTGAGACTAGCCAACTGACGGCCGTTGTCCCTGCTTCAGCCTGCGGGTGAATAAAAACTTCATAAAAGGGTTCGCTTTTTGTGCAAATGCTGTATAATTCGC
>CAZROH010000039.1:0-26410 GCA_964601635.1 uncultured Alteromonas sp.
TTCCCTGTTACCCATCATAAAAAAGTTTGCGGGTGAGGCAGGTGTTGAAGTTGAACTGAGTGACATCTCTCTTGCTGGACGTATTCTGGCAACCTTTCCTGAGTATCTATCGGATGAACAACGGGTAACGGACGCATTAAAAGAGCTGGGTGAAATGACCCAGGACGAAAATGCGAACATTATTAAATTGCCTAATATCAGTGCTTCCATCCCTCAACTACGTGCAGCGATAAAAGAGCTGAATGCGAAAGGGTTTAATGTACCGCCATTCCCGGAAGCGCCGAAAACAGATGAAGAGAAAGAAATTCGCGAACGGTACGGTAAAATTTTAGGCAGTGCGGTTAACCCTGTCTTACGCGAAGGTAACTCAGATCGCCGCGCACCTACCGCCGTTAAGAATTATGCACGTAAGCATCCACATTCAATGGGAGCGTGGAGCCAGGCATCGCGTTCTCACGTTGCCCATATGCGTGGTGGCGACTTCTTCTCAAGTGAAAAATCGACCACTATCGAGAAAGCGGGTCACGTCAGTATCGAGTTCACTGACAAAAATGGCAACAAGAAAACCCTTAAACCTAAAGTTGAACTGCAAAAAGATGAAGTCATCGATGGCATGTTCATGAGCAAAAATGCGCTTTGCAAATTCTTTGAAGAGCAAATCGAAGATGCTAAAAACACGAACGTGTTATTTTCACTGCACGTTAAAGCTACAATGATGAAGGTGTCCCACCCAATCGTCTTTGGCCATTGTGTGAAGGTTTTCTATAAAGAGTTATTTGATAAATACGGTGAGCTCTTTGAAGAGTTAGGCGTTAATCCTAACAATGGGCTGGGCAGTGTTTACGATAAAATCTCAAGCTTGCCTGAGTCGCAGCGTTCTGAAATCCAGAAAGATATCAATAAATGTTATGCTGATCGTCCACCTATAGCTATGGTGAACTCTGATAAAGGCATTTCGAACTTACATGTACCTAGTGATGTCATTGTTGACGCATCAATGCCTGCTATGATCAGAAATTCGGGCCAAATGTGGGGGCCGGATGGGAAGGCTCATGATACCAAAGCGGTCATACCGGAAAGCACTTACGCAACCATTTATCAGGAAGTCATCAATTTCTGTAAGACGCATGGTGCCTTTGATCCCACTACCATGGGGACGGTACCAAACGTCGGTTTAATGGCTCAAAAAGCCGAAGAGTATGGCTCTCATGATAAGACGTTTGAGATGGAAGCGGATGGTACCGTACAAATCATCGATCAAGATGGTAAAGTGCTCATCGAACATGATGTCGAAGAAGGTGATATCTGGCGTATGTGCCAGGTCAAAGATGCACCGATCCAGGATTGGGTTAAACTTGCTGTGACACGTGCCCGTCAATCGGGTATGCCGGCGGTATTCTGGTTGGACGATGAGCGTGCGCACGATGCTCAGTTAATCAAAAAAGTCGAAAAATACCTGCAAGATCACGATCTGAATGGGCTGGATATTCAAATTATGTCACCGGTTCGCGCGATCCGATACAGCATGGAGCGTGCAATCCGAGGCCTGGATACTATTTCAGTCACCGGTAACGTTTTACGTGATTACTTGACAGATTTGTTCCCTATTTTGGAGCTGGGTACCAGTGCAAAAATGCTGTCTATCGTGCCATTAATGGCCGGTGGTGGTTTATATGAAACCGGTGCTGGTGGTTCTGCGCCCAAACATGTTCAACAATTTGTGGAAGAAGGGCATCTACGTTGGGACTCCCTGGGTGAGTTTCTGGCACTGGCTGTTTCGCTTGAAGATCTGGCCTTAAAGCAGAGCAATGGAAAAGCAAAGTTGATTTCTCAAGCGTTAGACAAGGCAACCGAGCAGTTACTCAATAATGGTAAATCACCGTTACGTAAGGCTGGTCAGTTAGATAACCGGGGAAGTCACGTGTATTTGGCTATGTATTGGGCTCAAGAGCTTGCCAATCAAACCGAAGACAGCGATTTGGCTGCCAAATTTAAAGATGTGCACAAACAACTCTCGGAAAAGATGGACACCATCATTGCTGAGATAGATAGCACACAGGGCAAACCGCAGGATATCGGGGGATATTACTACCCTGATGAAGATAAAGTGTATGCTGCGATGTCACCTAGTAAAACATTACACGAAATTTTGCAGTAATGAATGCTATAGCAATAAAAAGCCCGGTCTAACTGACCGGGCTTTTTTATTTAGAATGGAATATCAACTTATTAATTCTGGCACAACACTATCATCCAGAAGAGTGAATCAGTTTTCACTTCTGCTTGTATCTCTTACGCCAACTCCAATTGAGAAAGTTGGTCTACCGCCATAAAAAAGGTCTTTTACGTCTCATAGAATAATAAAAGACCTTTTTTCTTTTAAAATTAATTCAGGTTATAACTACTTATTAACGCTCTGGTTCGTCTTTCAAACCAATGTTCTCAGCGTGCAATCCTTTTGGTCCTTGCTGAACTTCAAAGGTCACTTCCTGACCTGCTTTTAACGAACGATAACCTTCCATTTGAATGGTCGAGTAATGCGCAAAGATATCTTCACCACCGTCTTCAGGAACGATAAATCCGAAACCTTTTGCATTGTTAAACCACTTTACTTTACCAACCGCCATACTTCGACATCCTCTTAATCCTTGAACTCACACAATTATGTCCCCACAATAAAGTTATGGGAACACTGCGATAAAGCTGTCACAATCTTTATCACAGACAAACTGTAGATATTTTAACCATCGGATGTCAAGGTCAAATTGAAGAATTAATATTAAAATAATTCTAAGTAATCCGCGTGGTACAAACTATGATTAAGTTATGAGTAAAGGCAACGCTATTAGTATTGAGAAAGAAAAGCTTCGAGAAACGGTGCGCAAGAAAGTTGAACCGCCGCCGATGTATAAAGTGTTGTTGAACAATGATGACTATACCCCGATGGATTTCGTGGTCGAAGTTCTCATGCAATTTTTTAATATGGATACTGAAAAGGCGAATCAGCTAATGCTGACGGTGCATTACCAGGGCAAGGCAATTTGCGGTGTATACACGGCAGAGGTAGCGGAAACCAAGGTCATGCAGGTCAATCAGTATGCACGTAAGCATCAACATCCGCTTATGTGCTCCATGGAGCAGGCGTAGTTAACCGATAGAGGGCGCGTATTATGTTGAATAAAGAATTAGAACAGACCTTAAATGAAGCGTTTGTTTTTGCACGAGAACATCGCCATGAATTCATGACAGTAGAGCATCTGCTGCTTGCACTATTGGATAACAGTGCTGCTCAGGAAGCCTTAAAAGCGTGTGGGGCGAATATTGACTCCATCAAAAGCGAGTTAATCGAATTTGTTAAAGATACCACTCCGTTGATTCTTGAAGAGCACAGTAACGAAAGGGAGACGCAACCAACGCTTGGTTTCCAGCGAGTGCTGCAACGAGCAGTATTTCATGTGCAGTCCTCTGGTAAAGATGAAGTAACAGGAGCCAACGTATTAGTGGCTATTTTCAGCGAGCAGGAGTCGCAGGCAGTCTACATTCTTAAGAAGTCGGATGTTACCCGGCTTGATGTGGTTAATTTTATCAGCCACGGCGTAAGTAAAGCTGACGAAGAAGGCGGCGCGCCATCTGAATCGTCTGAAGAGGCGAGCGAAGGCGAAGAGGGTGGTTCAGCACTTTCTAAATACGCGACGGATCTAAATAAACTCGCCAGAGAAGGTAAAATCGATCCGTTAATTGGTCGCGACGCGGAGTTAGAGCGGACAATTCAGATCTTATGTCGGCGACGTAAAAACAATCCGTTGTTAGTAGGTGAAGCTGGCGTGGGTAAAACCGCTATTGCTGAAGGCTTAGCTTATCGAATCGAGCATGAAACGGTTCCTGCTGTTATTGAGGATAGCACGATATATTCACTTGATTTGGGGGGCCTGTTAGCCGGGACTAAATATCGCGGCGATTTTGAAAAACGCCTGAAAGCTATTTTACGGGAATTGAGTAAAGATGAGCACGCCATTCTCTTTATAGATGAAATTCACACTATTATAGGGGCTGGTGCCGCTTCGGGCGGAGTAATGGATGCTTCAAATTTACTGAAACCCAAATTAAGTAGTGGTGAACTGCGTTGTATTGGCTCAACCACATTCCAGGAATACCAAGGCATATTTGAAAAAGACAGGGCGTTGGCTCGTCGCTTCCAAAAGATCGATGTGTCAGAACCCAGTGTGAGTGATACGACTAAAATTCTTCAGGGCCTTAAATCCCGCTATGAAGAGCACCACAGCGTGCGATTTACGCAAAAAGCATTGCAGGCTGCAGCAGAGCTATCGGCCAAGTATATTAATGAACGTCACTTGCCAGATAAGGCCATCGACGTGATTGATGAAGCGGGGGCTAGTCAACGTTTGCTGCCTCAGTCTAAGCGTAAGAAAACAATTAATGTGGGCGATATTGAGCAAATAATTGCGAAAATGGCGCGCATTCCTGAGAAATCGGTTTCAGCTTCGGATAAAGAAGTATTACAGAACTTAGGGCGTAATCTAAAAATGGTTGTTTTTGGTCAGGATAAAGCTATCGAAACGCTCACTGATGCCATTCACCTGTCCCGTTCGGGTCTTGGTGCCGATACTAAGCCCATTGGTAGTTTCTTGTTTGCTGGCCCTACCGGGGTGGGTAAAACAGAAGTCACTCAGCAACTGGCAAAAATCATGGGGGTCGAGTTGGTACGCTTTGATATGTCTGAGTACATGGAGCGCCACGCAGTAAGTCGTTTAATAGGTGCGCCTCCTGGTTATGTAGGATTTGATCAGGGCGGCCTATTAACAGATGCCGTCATTAAGCACCCATATTCGGTGGTGTTGCTGGATGAAATCGAGAAAGCTCATAGTGATATTTATAATATTCTGCTACAAGTGATGGATCATGGCACGTTGACGGACAACAATGGGCGTAAAGTCGATTTTCGTAATGTTGTTTTGGTGATGACCACCAATGCCGGAGTTCAGGAAACTGTGCGTAAATCAATCGGTTTCCGTCAACAGGATCACAGCCATGATGCCTTGTCTGAAATCAATAAAGTGTTTTCACCTGAGTTTAGAAACCGACTCGACGGCATCATTTGGTTCAATCACCTGGATGCTGAAGTGATATTGCAAGTGGTGGACAAGTTTATTATCGAGTTACAGGCGCAACTGGATGTGAAAGGGGTATCGCTTGAAGTGTCAGAGAGTGCTCGCGCTTATCTTGCCGAAAAGGGCTATGATAAAGCCATGGGTGCCAGACCAATGTCTCGCCTGATTAAGGAAGAAATCAAGAAAGAGTTGGCCAATGAACTATTATTCGGCGAGTTGAATAAAGGCGGTGATGTAAACGTTGATTATGATGGTGACAAGCTCAACTTTACTTATAACACGCCGAATAAAGAAAAACAGGAAGCACAGGAAAGTTGATAACTTTTTGGCTTACTAAACCCTGCGACGTAATGCGTTAGTAGTGATGAAAAAGCCCGGTAACTCATTACCGGGCTTTTTAGTTTTTACATATAAAAAGGCTCTCAAAAATGAGAGCCTTTAAAATCACAAACTCTTATGTTCTTAAGAGCCCAGTTCCATTTAGAACTTGTAACGAATACCTAGCTGAACTTTCCATACAGAGGCAACAGATGCAACGGTAGGTTGAGGTTCAGAGAAGTTATCGTATACGTACTGGCCGTTATCGTTAATAGACACATCAACAATTGGCGCGTTAAACGGCTGAACATAGCCTTCTGCACGTCCCCAGTCATCATTTAACAGGTTACCCAGGTTTTCGATATCGAAGATTAGTTCGATAGCCTGTTCATCTGTAATCATGATTTCTTGCATAAAGCGGACATCAATGCGGTTGATCCACTCGCTTTCACATGCGTGACGACGCGATATGGTGCCTGCATTGCCTGCCAAACAGTCATTTGCACCGATGTAACTAAAGAATGCATCTTGGTCGAAGCCAGGAGCATAAGTCACGATTGGATCATTGGCTCCAGTTGGAATATACAACGACTGTGAGTTATATGCTGTCCAGTCGGCGAAGGGTGACGCCACAAATCCACCATACACATCTGTAGTTGAACGCATGGTGTGGCTGTAATGGCGGCCTGAACGACCAGTATACAACACGTTTACAGTGGTCATGCTATCGCCGAATAAAGTTTCGCTCCAGCTAAAGTTAGCTGAAAGAGCGTGACGCACTTCGTACTCTGAGTTGTAAAGGGTTTCAGACTGGAAGTCGTAGTTTGCTGGCATTGAATAACCTTCAAACGCTACGAACGCGTTACCAGGGTTGACTTCGTCGATATCCTGGTAGGTATAGCCCATGTCTAAACCGAAAATACCGTAATCGGTATACCAGTTTTTGCTGGCGCTAAAGCTCCAAACCTGTCCGCCACCTTTACCCGTGTTTTGAAGTGAAAGGTCAAATGGGGCTACTTGGTTGTAGATAGGACGTCCATCAGGAGCTGTGTCGACTTGCGTAAGGTTAAGCTCACGGTAGATAGCTGCATCATTTACTTCACTTAAAATAAAGTCGGCACTTAAGGTCCAGTCTTCACCCAAGAACGGAATGTCTTGTCTGCGCTCTACACCTAAGTTTAATTTCCACACACTAGGGATTTCAAAATCAGGCGATACAGAGTTGGTGTCGCCAGCGTTACGCACGCCTGCAAAGCCACCCATATCCAGCATATCCAATACTTCCTGAGGTGTGTTTCTGCCGTCGAAACAACCGCCAAAGCAGCCAGCGAAAGCTTTTCTTACACCATCGTTACCGTAAGAGTTAGATAACCAAACATTTGGACCGCCACCACCGAACAGACCAAGACCACCACGTACAACTGTTTCATCGTCGAAGTTATAAGTGAAACCTAAACGCGGTTCAAACAAATCTAATCCATCATAGTTACCTTGGTTGGTGTAACCATGACGCTCAACAAAGTTAGGGTTAAGCGTAGGAAGATCATCATTGCTATAGGTCGTATAACGGAAGCCGTAGGTTAAAGTAAGATCAAAAGTAACATTCCACTCATCCTGAAGGTAGAAGGTGTCCAATGAATACTCAAATTCATCAACTGCACTGCGTGGGTTGCCATCAAGCGCATTCTGGAAAACGTGGAAACCAAGGTTGTTAGCGAATGCATCAACACTGTCGAAAGTAGTCATACCTAACGAACCGAATACAAACAGGTTGTAAATTTCCAGTTCTTCATGTTCCCAACCAAACGTCAGCTTGTGTTCGTCGGTCAAGTAGTAGTCACCTTTCAACTTCATAGCAAAACGGTTATTTTCTAACTCGTTAGCATGGCGGAACTGATCTGGACCGATATAAAGTTGACCACCATTGTCAGTGGTAATAAGCATCTGGCCGAAGTTAGCGCCTAGTAATGGATCTTGTGAGGTTTCAACTTTCTTATTTGAAAGTTTAACTTCGGTTGAGAAGTCTTCGTTCCAATCTGAGAACACTTGCAAGCTAACCGCTTCTAATGTTTCTGCCTGATTGTAACGGTTCGACTCAGCACTCGCCCAGTTTGTATTAGGGAAAGTTTCTACCCAGTAATCACGGACGGTATTACCTTCATTATCCTGATAAGTTAATGATGCGCGATGATCGTCATTAATGTACCAGTCTAATTTAACCAGAAGTTTCTCGTCTTCTTCTTCTTTAGGTACGTTGTAACCACCAATGTCATAATTCCAGACATCTTGGGCAATCTGGGCAATCTGATCGAAGTCAGCTTGCGTTACACCGATACGCTCGTTTGGTTCAATACTTCCGTTTTGGTTATCCAGCGGGAATGAATAGGGCGATGTAGATTCAAACTTTTCATATGAAGCAAAGAAGAACAGTTTATCTTCAAGAATCGGTCCACCGATCGAGAAGCCATATGTATCCTCTTCAAATTCACCGATATTCAGATCCTGACCTTCGCTCTCGTCACCAATCAAACTGTCATCTGAACGGAAATAGAAAGCAGAACCATGAAATTCGTTCGTGCCTGATTTTGTAACAACGTTTACGTTGCCGCCCTGGAAATCACCATAGGTGACATCAAACGGGGCAATGTTAACTGACAACTGTTCAATCGCATCAAGTGAAATAGGTGTGCGTCGACCAGGGTAGCCGTTTTTATTCAAACCGAAATCGTCGTTCTGTTTGACGCCGTCAACAGTAAGACTATTACCGCGTACATTGCCGCCAGCAATTGACATCGCAGGGCCACCATCAGCGGTTGGGTCGACGATGATTTTAGAGTCGCGTTTTAATAGCGACTTAATGTCACGGCTAATAGAAGGAGTCTTGTTGATGTCACCTTCAGTAAACTCTGAGCTAGGACCCTTTTTGAAAGCGCCTGCCATTGCAACTTGTCCGGTTACAGAGATTGTCTCGTATTCAGGCTGGCTTTCAGCAGCAGTCAGTGAAACGCTGGCAGTGCGGCCTAATTGAAGAAACAAATCATCAATGGTTTGCGCTTCGTATTGTGAGCCGTCTTGTAACCTTACAATGTAAGGGCCGCCGACGGTCAAACCTGCAGTTTGAAAGATACCACTATCAGTAGTAGTTAGAACCTTTCTGGTTCCTGTAGGAGTATGGATAACTTCGACTACAGCGCCAGAAATTGGGTTGCCAGAAGTATCAACTACCTGACCACGTATCTCTGATGATGTTTCCTGGGCCGAAGCCTGGCCAGCTGCAACAAGTGCACTTGTAACCAAAAGGGCTACTCGGGTTAGTTTAAGCATGTGTTTTCTCCGCAATATGCGATATTAAGTAAATATTATTATTGTTATTAATTAACTTACTTGCAGACCTCTATAGTCACAGGAGTACAAAGGTCGTTCTGTAATAATTGAGCTGAAATATTCAACTAAAACTTCGGGCGCGAATGATACCAGTGCCTAGATCAGTTTTCTTCATAAAAATGTCACAATATAAGAAAAATCTTGTACATATACATGCGCAACGCCAGAAAGGCTCGTCAAAAGACGCGCATGTGGGTATAGAAAATAAATTTTAAATGTATCAGTTTACGTAATGGATATAGCGTAGTAAAAAAACTGAAATTGTATAATTTTTGTTCATTTGTAGAGGTTGAATTCCCTCTTTCATTTTATGATTTCAGATTCTGCGTGGCATTAAAACAATATAATTAAAGTGCATTTTGGTGTTAATGCTGGAAGCTACTTCGTTAAACCTTATTGATAATGTCGTACAAACTGAAGGCCATGTTGGATAACGGATATGGGCGCTAAACTCATTACATCTATTAAAACACAGCCTATTAATTTCATGCGGCAGCTAGTTTTATATGACACCCATTCAGACACGCAAGTGGTGTTGAACAAGTTAAATGAAAACGTAATCAATTTATGTAACGGAATGCGAACCATTGTGGGGACGGTAAGTGAAATAATTCACTTTATTTTTCACGAGCTTGAAATAACGGAAGTACATGAGAACGTCTGTTTTGAATTAATCGGAAAGGAGTTGGAGTCAAGAGCTAATAATGAAGGGATGGTTGATTTAGATGCACTCTTAGATGCTGTCACGTTTCGGCTCAAATCAAAAATTGACGAGTTTGCAGTGCCTCTCGTTCAACAGGGGGATGGTCATTATCAAATTATCGAATTTTTTAAATGAGGACTTTAGTTCACACGCAGCAGGAGAAAGTGGGTGAAACCTACTTTCACCCACTTTCGTGCATTATTTGATTACTGAGACTAACGCTTTGGCCAATGTTTCAACATTATTTTGGTTAATCCCTGCAATATTGACTCGGCTCGATTCTACAAAATAAACACTGTGCTTCGAGCGAATTTCTCTAACCTGTTCAGGAGTAATACATAAAAACGAGAACATGCCCTTTTGCTGGTTTACAAAACCAAAATCTCGGTCGGCTCCGTTCGCAGCGAGTTGATCGACTAACATAGAGCGAAGGGATTTCATTCGATTTCGCATCTCGTTCACTTCAGTAACCCACTCATGTTTAAGCTGTTCATCGTTTAAAATCATATCGACCAAGGCGCCACCATAACTAGGAGGCATAGAGTATATGCCTCTGGCGACTGACTGGATCTGACCTTGTACGATTTGTCTACTGGCAGGATCTTTCGTTACGATTGCCGCTAAACCTACGCGTTCGCGATACAACCCAAAGTTTTTGCTGCATGAAGCAGCGATTAGTACTTCAGGTAGGTTATCCGTGAGTAATCGAATGCCATATGCATCTTCATCCAGGCCATCGCCAAAGCCTAAATAGGCAACATCAAGAAATGGAATAAATTCGCGCTCCTGGGCAACTTGTAATACTTCATCCCACTGAGCGTTGGTTAAATCAGCGCCTGTTGGATTGTGGCAGCATCCATGTAAAAGCACCACATCATCTTTATTACATTGTCTCAAAGTGTCCATCATTGCATCGAAATTGATCCCAGCCGATGCTTTGTCGAAATAGGGATAAGTTTCAATAGTTAAACCAGCTGAACCAATTAAGGGGATATGATTTGCCCAAGTAGGATCACTGACCCACACCTTGGTCTCTTTATTTGCTCGTGCTACCAACTCCGCCAATATACGCAGCGCACCACATCCACCTGGAGCCTGAACAGCTGCAACACGATTACTTAACAATGGCTTGCTTTGTTCTGATAGCAGCAATTTTAACATGCCATCAATATAACCTTGATGACCTTGCGGGGAGATATAGGTTTTAGTTTTCTCAATTTCTAAAAGTTTTCTTTGCGCCTTAGCCACTGCTTTTAAAATAGGGGTGTTGCCTTGCTCGTCTTTATATACACCAACACCCAGATCTATTTTCTGTGGATGATTATCTTCGTTGTATGCAACTGAAAGTCCAAGGATCGGATCGGGGGCAAGGGGAGTTAACACGTCAAACACAATGGTTCCTTACGCTAAGAAAAATTATTAGAGAAGGGCATTATGCCATTGCTTTTTAAAAGATCGAGTGTTGAAGCGAATTAAATGTTAATGAGTGTTGCGCTGCATTTGTATTAAGTCTATTACGCTTTATCTAATGAGCGTTAACGGGCAGTAATCAGGGTTATGCGTAACCAGAAATCGTAGGGTTTCCTTAAGTCGCAGCGGCGCTTGCTCTATTACAAAACTGAATATCATCGCATCGGATTGGCAAATTGTTATAATAATTAGAGATTCAGGGTTTTAGGACGTTTTTAAACCATGCCAGATGCAGTATTGATCACACCAAAAATTAAACCAGACACCTATCTGTCAGGTGGTAATCCTGTACTTTCTTTATTTTGCCAGTGGCTGTTGAAACGATGGGGCTGGCGGGCACAAGGTAACATAATAAATGCACCAAAAGTTGTGTTGACGCTGGCACCTCATACTTCAAACTGGGATTTCATTTTAGGTGTATTTATTATTATGGCAATGCGATTAAAGGTGTCCTTCTTCGGTAAACATACCTTATTCAGACCTCCGTTAGTATGGTTTATGAGGCGCATCGGCGGGATTCCTGTCGACAGAAGTCAACCTCATGGTGTGGTCACGCAGGCTGCTGAGGACGTACGGCAGCAGGAAAAAATTGCATTAGTGCTGGCTCCGGAAGGAACACGAAAAGCTGTTTTTCCCTGGCGGAAAGGTTTTTTACACATTGCTCAAGCCGCAAAGGTTCCTGTGCAATGCGTAGGATTAGACTATAAACGAAGGCGCGTCATCTTCGGTCCTATCTTGCAAACTGATGAAAATATTGAAGAACAAATGCAAACAATGTATGCATTTTATGCTACGGTGACAGCTAAATACCCAGCCCAGTGTAAAGTGACGGAGAGTAAGCGGTGACAAGGCGAGGAATGACGACCCAGTTAGTTCATCTTGATCGAACAAACAATAAGATCGAACAGGGAGCAGTGCATTCTCCCACTACCAATTCCGTCTTGTTTGAGTATCAGGATGCGCAAGGCATCATTGACGTTTTTCAGGGCAAGCAAGCTGGTCATGTTTATTCCCGTTCTTCTTCTCCCTCTGTTTCAGCACTGCAGGAGATGGTTAACAGTTTAGAAAATGGTCATGGTGCGCTTTGTTTTGCCACTGGAATGGGAGCGATCTCGAGCACTTTACTAGCCTTGTTAAAACAAGGTGATCACCTAATTGTTAGCCGGTATCTGTTTGGCAATACGCGCAGTTTTATCGGTACACTGGAGTCATTTGGCATTCAGGTTAGCTATGTTGACGTAACCAAACTGACTGAAGTGATAGACGCATATCAACCTAATACCAGAGCCGTTTTTAGTGAAACTATCGCAAACCCTGTGACGCAGGTTGCTGATGTGCAATCCATAGGGCAGTACTGCACCGAAAAAGATATTTTATTTATTCTTGATAACACGATGACACCACCGGCTATTTTTAACGCCAAAGCAATGCAGGTTTCATTGGTAGTTTGTTCGTTAACTAAGTACCTGTCTGGTCACGGCAACGTGCTAGGAGGGGCGGTAATCGATACAGGTAACTATGATTGGCGATTATATCCGAATATACGCGAACAATACCGTAGTGGCGATCCAACTCAATGGGGCCTTACCCAAATAAAGAAAAAAGGATTACGCGATCTAGGGGCGACTCTCGCGCCGCCAAGTGCTCACGCTATTTCAATCGGTATGGAAACACTTGCATTAAGAATGAAAAAAGCTTGCGATAACGCCCTAAAGCTAGCGACCTTTTTAGATAGCCATGAAAATGTCCAACAGGTATTTTATCCCGGCCTGTCAAACCATCCCCAACACTTTATTGCCAGAGAACACTTTCAGGATGGTTATGGCGCAATACTCAGTATTAATTTAAATGAAAAAATCGATCCAGTGGCATTTTTAAATGCGCTTGAGCTTGTCATTTGCGCTACTCACTTAGGCGATAATCGGACACTGGCACTGCCAGTGGCAGCCACGATATATTCGGAAAACACCCTTGAGGAAAGAATTCAGATGGGAATCGCTGACAATATGATCCGGTTGTCAGTAGGAATTGAAGATATCGATGACCTGGTGGAAGACTTTAATCAAGCATTAAATAAATTTAACGTGAGCAAATAGTCTTTCACGCTAGCTGTAACTGATTGATAGTAATGTTTAATACCTGATGAGTGGGGTAGCATCTTTAGCAAATAGAATTCGCTGGGATGTGGAACTAACCGTAGAGCGTGTTGACTAAATCTATGCAGTTAGCAAAAAGTGTTATTTTGCAGCCATGTTGAAACCATGTTGCATACGCTTTTTCGCTAAAGTGTGTTCCAAGTTGAGTGTGCTTGATTGCCCCGCAGGAGTTGCGGGGCTTTTTTATGACTAAAGCGAACGTTACATCTCTAGGGCGCGTTCAATATCGTTAACGAGTTCTGGATCGGTGGGTTTAACCCTGCTGCCGTAATGTTTAATAACATTGCCTTTTTTATCCACCAGGTACTTATTAAAATTCCAGGACGGCTCTTCGCCGGTGGCTTTTTCAAGCATTTGGTATAGCGGATCCGCATTGTCACCTGTAACTGCAGTGGGTTCAAACATAGGGAACTTGACGCCATAGGTGAGTTCACACAGTTCTGCTGTAGTTTTCTCGTCTTTTGCTTCTTGGTTGAAGTCGTGGGATGGGAAGCCAAGTATCGCAAAATCTCTACCATTGTATTTTTCATACATGGCTTCCAGGCCTTTAAACTGTTTTGTAAAACCACAGTAACTTGCAGTATTAACAATCAAAAGCGTTTTGCCCTGGTATTCCTGACAAAGATTTACAGTTTCCTGAGAATTTAACTTACGTTTAATAAATTTCAGCACTGATGGACAACTATCTGCCAGCGCAGTAGATGACAGCAACATCATTGCAATTGCGAAAGTTCTTTTTTTCATATCGGTGCTCATTTTTTAGTTGTATTGATGATTTTGCTTCGAATTGCGTCTGTCTGCAAGACAAAAGGCACAGTATTGTAGATCAAACTTGACCATCAGCTCTGAAGGCTGCGTATAATGGCAGTGGACACTCAATAACTGAATAAACAGAAAAATATATGAATAAACTTACTCTTTACTTTGCTGTGGGTGCCCTTACCACAGCGCTGTCCGCGTGTATGGCAACAGAGCAGTCAGTGAAGTCTGAGCCCGAATCAACATCTCGAGAAGTTGTTAAAGTCGTTAAGCCCGCAGTTGAAGTGTCAGGTGATGCGACTAACACGATAACACTTGAGCAGATTATGGCCGACCCAGACTGGCTGGGGCGTCAACCGGAACAACCTGGGTTTTCTCTTGATGGAAAGTCATTGGTTTATACTCGCAAACAGCAGGGCTCGCCCATCAATGATGTCTATGCAGCAAGTCTGAATGACCCGAAAAATGCAGACAAAGTCTCGTATGCGAATCGCCATCTATACAAATACGATGAAAAAGTAACGAGTCCCGATGGGAGCAAGATTGCTATTAGAGCTGGCGATAGTATTTTCGTTTACGCAGATAACCAGGTTCGTCAGCTTACTCGTGGTGGCAGTGACCTGCGAGGCATACGTTTTATGACGGATGGCCGGTTAATGGCACAGACGTCAAACCGGGTGATCGCAATCGATTTAGTCTCAGGCGTCCGTGAGCAATTGTTGAGCTGGAAGTTTGAGGAAAAGCCTGAAGCGGTAAAAGGTCCTGAAGATTATATCGCCGAGCAACAAATTGAGCTAATCGAGTACATTAAAAAGAAGCGTGATGATCGTCAGCTTCTCGCGGATGAAAATAAAAAGATTGCTGCAGAAAATTCAGCGTTTGCCCCAGAACCTCTTTATTTTGATAAAGACCATCGCTTAGTGGCAGCCCAGGTATCACCGGCAGGAAACTTTGCCATCGTCGTTACCGCTGAAGATAAGCCATGGCGTAATGATACAGATATCATGCCGCACTACATTCAAGAAGACGGCAGAATTGCATCGATTAATGCCCGACAGCGTGTCGCTGATGCTGAGCCGGAGAATCATGATGTTTGGTTGGTGGATCTGGCGGCCAATAAAAAGCACAAGCTAAGCTATACGGTATTGCCGGGTTACAATGAAGATGTACTGGCTGAAGTTAAAGCGGAAAATGCTAAGGCAAAAGGGGAGACCTATCAGGTGAACCGATTGCCACGAGAAATTACCCTCCTTCAAAGTTGGTATTGGTCGGCTCCTTCGATTCGCTGGCATCAAAATGGCCAACAGGTTGGTCTGATGCTTGAGGCGTGGGACAACAAGGATCGCTGGATTGCTACGGTTGATTTTAAAAATAAAAAGTTAGTCAGCCAGCACCGTCTTCACGATGACGCTTGGGTGAATTATCGCTTTAACCAGTTTGGCTGGCTTCATAATAGTGAAACGTTATTTTATCAGTCAGAGCACACAGGCTATGCACACTTATACATTCAAAAACCTGGACAAGCGCCGGTTGCTCTGACTTCCGGGCAATATATCGTTGATAATCCGACTGTCACGCGTGATGACAAATGGGTTTATTATGAGGCGAATAAAAAACACCCAGGTATTTATGAAATTTATCGCGTTAATGTTGAGACCAGACAGCACGAAGCGTTAACGGATTTAAACGGAGTGAGCGAATACGTTCTCAGTCCAGATGAACAGCACCTTTTGATCAGTCACGGTAAAGTCACGCGTCCGCCTGAACTTTATTTAACGCGTGTCGGGGGCAACACTGACGCTCAGCAAATTACTCACACCATAAGTGAAAAGTATCTGTCATTACCCTGGACTACGCCACAAGTTATAGCGGTTGAGTCCAGTCATACCACACAACCAATATACGCGCGGGTTTATTTGCCGAAAAATTATCAGCAAGGCGAACCACGCAAAGCTGTTGTATTCAATCATGGCGCTGGATATCTTCAGAATGCTCACCTGGGTTGGTCAGGCTATTTCCGCGAGTTTATGTTCCATAGCATGCTGGCCCAGCAAGGTTATGTGGTGCTGGATATGGATTATCGCGCATCTGCGGGATATGGTCGCGACTGGCGTACGGCGATTTATCGTCAGATGGGCACTCCAGAAGTACAAGATTTACAAGATGGTGTGGATTGGTTGGTTGAAAATGCCAATGTAGATCGCCAGCGGATCGGTACTTATGGAGGTTCGTACGGGGGCTTTTTGACATTTATGTCATTATTTAATGAGCCCGATCTGTTCCAGGCAGGGGCGGCGCTACGACCAGTGAGTGACTGGGCGCACTATAATACTGGATATACTGCAAATATCCTGAATACGCCTGATGTTGATCCTATTGCTTACGAGCAAAGTTCACCGATCTATTTTGCTGAAGGCTTAACCAAACCATTATTAATTAACGCGCCAATGGTGGATGACAATGTCTTCTTTGTGGATGTGGTTAGATTGGTACAGCGTTTAATTGAGCTGGAAAAACAAAATTTTGAAACTGCAATTTATCCGGTAGAACCGCATGGATTTGTTCAGCCTAGTTCCTGGCTGGATGAATATCGCCGGATTTACAAGTTGTTTGAGACAAACCTTTAGTATCTAAACCGCCATCTGCTTAGATGGCGGTTTTCGTTTTTACGATTACTTTTGGGTTAATAATGCCCAGCGAGCACTGAATGAGCTCAGTAACCGCATTATAATAAACAATATTATCCCGCTCACAGCGCCGTATAAATGAGCATCAATAGCAACGGCCGCTTCAATCCATTGCGCTAACTCAGAACTGGCCCCAGTCGTCTGTTCATAGGCGATTTTAAGTGCAACTCCTGCTAATAGGATCCATCCGGATTGAATGTTTTTTTCAATGTCCTTGCAGGCACCCCATACAAAAACACCGTGCAACGCCCCTGAAAGACCGGCGTACCAGATTAAATTCTCAGAGAAAAAATAGATACCTACACTACATCCCACACACGTCCACAAAAATACCCGTAAAAAGGTTGGCAGATAGTAATGTTCGCCATGCAGAGCCCACAAAAGTGCTAAACCGGCCAAATTTAAAAGTAGGTGTACCCCATTTGTGTGAACCAAATTCCCGCTCAGCATACGCCAGGTTTCCATGCCTTGTATAGCGTAACGATCATAAGCCAGAAGTTGACCCGTAGCCGGCTCAAACAGATATAAGAGCACCACTAATAACGCAATAAATAAGGGCCCGATGAAGTTAGCAGGGCGAGCAGATTTTTTAAACATACATTCCGCTTGAAATTGTTGGTAATTGGCTAAGCGCGCTATCATAACGTAAATTATAGTATTGTAGTCACGTTAAAGTAGACGAAGCGCAATTTTAAGCGGTAGCGTCAATTCAACAATACGTTAATGCTAAAGTAAAAAGGAACAATATGAGCATTGAAATTAATATAGACAAAGGGGTGATGCGCCTTACTCTTAACCGAGAAGATAAAAAAAATGCATTAACCAGAGAAATGTACAGACAACTGGCCGATGCGATCCAAAAAGCACGAACTGACGATGATGTTCGGGTAATTAGGTTAGTAGGCGCAGGCAACTGTTTCACTGCAGGCAATGATATTCACGACTTTGCCAGTCAGACTCACAGCGAAAATGTCACAGATACGGTGGCGTTTATGCAAGCCCTGATAGAGTGTGAAAAAGTCGTTGTGGCGCAGGTGCATGGACTCGCTGTCGGAATTGGAACCACACTACTGCTACATTGTGATTTGGTTTACTGTGCGCCTGATACACGATTTGTATTACCATTTATTAACCTCGGGTTAGTGCCAGAATATGCGTCCAGCTATTTATTACCAAGGTTAGCAGGACGTCGTAAAGCGAGCGAATGGCTAATGCTGGGTGAGCCGTTTGAATCTCAGGAGGCAAAAGATTTCGGCTTAGTCAGCCGTATTATTGAAGCCGATATGTTAGAAGGGACCGTGTCTACGATATGCCAGTCGTTAGTCGAGAAGCCCGCATTTGCTCTTAAACATACCAAGCAATTGTTATCCAATGAAACAGAGGCGATTCAACAACAAATGAATACTGAACTGGATCTGTTTCTTGAAGCAATGACAACAGATGCTGCGAAGGAAGCATTCTCTGCGTTTTTAGAAAAACGTCCGCTCGATCGCAATAAATTCAAATAACCCATTCAATTTCATAAAGGACAGATAATTTGACTTTCAGGTTAGCGCTTAACGTTTTAACTTTCGTTTTATTTAGTTTGGCTCAGTTTAACGCCTATGCCCAGGATGTTGTGGAGCGTGCTGAGCCAGAAGCTGCTACCGGCTTTACTGAAAAAAAAGCATTTGCGGCTAAGGAGTATATGGTGGTTGCTGCCAATCCTTACGCTTCGTGGGCGGGACGCAACATCATAGAAAACGGTGGCTCTGCAATAGACGCTGCGGTGGCTGTTCAGGCTATGCTGACGTTAGTTGAGCCGCAATCTTCAGGTATCGGCGGTGGGGCTTTCATTCTCTATTGGGATAACAAGAATAAAGTATTACATACCTATGATGGGCGGGAAAAAGCGCCTGCCAATGTGGACGCTTACTGGTTCATGCAGGGAACAAAGCCAATGAAGTGGATAGACGCAGTCGTAGGCGGTAAATCCGTTGGTGTGCCCGGGGTAATGAAAGCACTGGAACAAGCCCAAGGAGAGTTTGGCGCTTTAAAATGGGAAAATTTATTTGATGACGCAGTTAATACTGCCGAGAAAGGGTTTAGGGTTTCTAAACGATTAGCGGATTTGATCGCCCTTGATTACCACCCAGGGTTAAAAAAATTCCCAGTGAGCTCAAACTATTTTTTCCCTGCTGGGAAACCTCTGCAAGAAGGTGATATACGGAAAAACAAACCTCTTGCACGCACGTTAGCGAGAATCGCCAAACGCGGTGCAGATTATTTATACAAGGGGGATTTAGCGAAAAAAATCGTTAAGCAAGTGAATACAGCCAAAATAAATCCGGGTGATATGACGATAAACGACCTGGCAGATTATCAGGCCGTAAAGCGCGACCCCGTATGTGGATTATATCGACAGTACTCGGTTTGTGGTATGGCACCTCCCAGTTCTGGTGGTATCAATGTCTATCAAATATTAAAAATGCTTGAGCCTCACGACTTTTCGAATATTGAAATGATGAGTGCAGACTTTGTGCATCTATTTTCGCAAGCGAGCTCGCTTGCGTATGCAGATAGAGAACAATTCATTGCAGATACGGACTTTATCAATTTGCCTTTTGCAGCGCTTATTAATAAGGCTTATTTAAATCGGCGAGGACAAGGAGTGGCCTTAAATAAGCGGTGGCACCAGGTCCGGCCTGGAAGCCCTTACGCTGATGCTAAAATAAGTGTTGGATTGTCAGTAGAGCAGCCCAATACCAGCCATATCACGATTGTTGATAAACAAGGGAACGCGGTTTCAATGACCACCAGCATTGAATTTATGTTTGGTTCTGGATTGATGGTAGAGGGTTTTCTATTAAACAACCAATTAACTGATTTTTCATTTCAACCTTCCAAAGGGCGTTATCCAGTGCTTAATCGCGTCGAGCCTAATAAGCGACCGCGCAGTGCCATGAGTCCTACAATGGTTTTTGATGAAGAGGGGAAACTGAAAGTGCTGGTTGGTTCTCCCGGAGGCAGTCGAATAATCAGTTATGTCGCCCAAACGCTTATCGGAGTGCTGGATTACCAATTAAATATTCAGGAAGCGATTAATTTACCCAGGGTGACTAATCGAAACGATTACACCGCGCTGGAAAGGGGCACTGGGTTGGAAAAACTAAAACCCAAACTAATCGAACGAGGTCATGAAGTAAGGTTCATGGATCTGAATAGCGGTTTGCATGGCATCGAATACCGAGAAGGGCTATTAATAGGTGGGGCCGATCCCAGAAGAGAAGGTGTGGCAGTAGGGCGCTGACGCACCCGACTGACTTTGATTACATGAAATGATCAGGATGGATTTTAGCGACTCGCCATTTTCCATCCTCTCTAACCAAGTCCACTCTGCGTAAATCTTCTTGTTTATTGTTATTCAAAGTTCCACTAAAAAAGAGGGTGATCGTAGCTTTTTCTGAGAACTCAGAACGTCCAACGCGGCTGCGCTCTTCAGGCGAAATTTCGACCGTATCAAATTTCAAATTTAATAAATGCCGTTGTACGTTTCGGTTAGTGTGGTAGCTTGATAATATTCTTGCCATTTTGGGCGTGCTAAAGGAAACAGCCACGTCAATAGAAGGATCTTGATAAATGCTGCTCATAAATCGAACAGCAGCATATTCAGGTGTGCTTTCGTCAAGCATGCCATACTTACCTAAGCCTTGCTCGTTTTCGCCTCCGCAGGAGATTAGAAAGCAAAGTGTTGTAAATAAGGTGATAAACCATTTTTTCTGCATAAGTCAGATTTCACTATTTAGCTTGTTCAACTTTAGTGTAAAAAAAATAAAGTCAATCTGCATTAAAGAAATGCATTTAAATTACGTGAAAGGATTTGAGTAATTCACGCGCCATTTTAATTCTTTTCTCCCGCACGTCGTTAAAGCTGCCATCTTGAATATTTAAGGCAAAGTAATACGTATCGTTTTCGCGGACCACGACTCCAACGTACCAACCGATGGCAAGGTGAGTATTTATAGTGCCACCACCGGTCTTAGCATACAGGGTATAGTCATTCGTTTGTTCCGTTAGCATTACCTTTTTAAGAAGGTTCACGGTATCGCTGGATATACCAAGATTATTTTCAAATAAACGTTTTAAAAACGCAGTTTGTTCTATCGCGTTAATTTTAAGGCTTTCATTTAACCAAAAATTATCAATACCTGAGCTGATATCTTTATTCCCATAGTTAAACTGATTCAAAAACTGCTGCATCGATTGTGTACCAACTTCAGAAGCAATTGTTTTATATATGGGGACGACTGAGTGCTGAAAGGCTGCGCGTATTGTTAGTGGCTGTTGTGACCAGATTTCGGGCCACCATGGTTGGCTGGGGTATTTATCATGATCATAGGTGAGTAGTTGAGTTAGGTTGCTGACTGTATTTGTTTCAAATGCAATTAACGTATTTGCAATTTTGAAGGTGGAGAAAGGGGACATTCTTTGCAATGCGCGGGCTTTATTTATTACGATTTCCTGACCCGACTGGCTGGTTAACACAAACGCGCAATGGTCGGCGCACTCAGTGGACACGCTTAATGGGGAAATAAACGTTAACAACGTAAGTAAAATGAAATTGGCTGTAATTTTCAAAATTCATCCTTAAGTTTTGAAATTTGTCCTTATTTTTACACACTTTATTATTTATGTAACTAAAACCTATAAAAAACAGAAGTATATGTGCAAGCGAAACCCATGTCTCGCTTGGCAATTTTGCTCGGGTGATTAGGCTCTTTGCGTGTTTTAGAGTTGATTTAATTCAGGCCGGTTAGCATTGTGCTTTCTTGTCCCAGGTCGTCTCGTGTCAGGAGAGTTGCTAGTGTTGCTGCCATCAGCTGTTCGGTTTCTTCTGCTTTTATGGTTTGATTGGCTGTTCAACTTTGGCTTTTTGGGCTTCTTTGGTTTTTTAGGGGCAGCTAGGCTTGTTTCGGGGACAGGTTGTTGGGGCTCAAAACCAGTTAACTGTTCTCTTGGCAGTAGGGTTTGGATCAAAGTTTCAATATCTTTTAACTGTTGTAATTCATCGACACTTACAAACGACCACGCCTGTCCGCTTGAACCCGCACGGCCTGTGCGTCCGATTCGATGAACATAATCCGCAGCGGTGTTAGGAAGATCAAAATTGACCACGATAGGCAATTCAGAGATATCTATGCCGCGCGCAGCGATATCGGTGGCGACTAATACATCAATTTCACCACTTTTAAAGTTAGCCAGCGCTCGTGTTCGTGCTCCCTGACTCTTGTTTCCATGAATTGCATCACTGGGGATATTGGCTTTGCTGAGTTTCGTCGCTATCCGGTTTGCACCGTGTTTGGTACGACTGAACACTAATACTTGCCGCCAGTTATTTCGTTTGACCAACTGAATTAATGCTGCGTTTTTACGCGATTTATCTACGGGGATAAGGCGTTGTTCGATTTTTTCCACTGTGGTGTTGGCTGGCGTCGTCGAAACCTGAACAGGATTGCGGGTAATGGATGTTGCCAACTCAATTATGTCTGATGAAAAAGTCGCTGAGAACAGTAGGGTTTGACGTTGAGTAGGAAGTAATTTTAGTATTCGTTTAATGTCATGGATAAACCCCATATCCAGCATTCTGTCTGCTTCATCAAGTACCAACATTTCCAACTGGTCAAACTTAATTGCATTTTGCTGATATAAATCCATTAAACGACCGGGGGTAGCGACCAGCACGTCAACGCCAGCCCTTAATCGCTTCATTTGAGGGTTAATCCCGACACCACCAAACGCAACGGCTGATTTGATTGGTAAAAACGAACTCATTGACTGAACATTGTCTGCTACTTGTGCCGCTAACTCTCGTGTGGGCGTAAGAATTAATGCTCTCACCCGGTTTGATGTTACTTTCTTTGCGTTAGCCGTTAATCGCTGTAGTAGGGGAAGGCTAAAAGCAGCGGTTTTACCTGTACCTGTTTGCGCTGCGCCGAGGAGATCCTTACCCTCAAGAACGAACGGTATAGCTTTTTCCTGAATGGGGGATGGGTGGTTATAGCCTTGTTTTTCGATTGCCTGTAAAAGCGGTGTACTAAGACCTAATGAAGTAAAAGACATGAATAGCTCCTAAAAATAAAATTACGTTACGTGAAGTAACTGCGCTGAGGGGCATTCAGTTTAGAGAGGGCTTTAACGGTGATTATCGAAATGTGAATCGCCAAGGGGACTAACAACGAGCCAGCGGAACAAGCTTTGGTCAAAATAAATGAGTACCTACAACATGAAGGCGCTATTCTAACAGCTTATAACTCGTCCTACTACTTAAACTGTATGTTTAATATAAATGTATTGGTATTAGATGGTAGCTGGGTAGGACACATGCCTATGCCTACCCAGCTGTGTTGAACTACTGTACTTCTTCCTGATCGGAAAAAGCACCAGCAAATAGAGGGCTACTTAAGTAACGTTCTGTGCCGCTAGCAAGTAACACCACTACAACTTTATCTTTATTTTCAGGACGTTCAGCGTAGCGCTTAGCTGCAACTACAGCTGCACCGGAGGAGATCCCTGCCAGGATCCCTTCCTCTTTCATTAAACGGTGCGCCATTTCCATACATTCATCATTGGAAACTTGTTCAACTTCGTCAACCATATCCAAATCCAGGTTGCCTGGGATAAAGCCAGCGCCGATACCTTGGATTTTGTGAGGGCCAGGAGTAAGCTCTTCGCCCTTTTTGGCCTGGGTGATAACCGGTGAGTCAGTTGGCTCTACTGCTACTGATGTAATAGCTTTGCCCTGAGTATTTTTGATATAGCGACTGACACCGGTAATGGTTCCGCCTGTTCCCACGCCAGCGACAAACGCATCTATCTTGCCATCGGTATCTTCCCAGATTTCAGGACCAGTGGTTTTTTCATGAATAGCCGGATTGGCTGGATTATCGAACTGTTGTAGCAGAACATATTTGTCAGGATCGCTTTCTACAATTTCTTGTGCCGCTGCTACTGCCCCTTTCATGCCTTTCGGAGCCTCAGTCAGTACCAGCTTAGCCCCCAAAGCCTTAAGTAATTTACGGCGTTCAAGGCTCATGCTACTAGGCATAGTTAATGTTAATTTGTACCCACGTGAGGCGGCCACGAACGCTAATGCGATCCCCGTATTACCACTGGTTGGCTCAACGATTTCTTTTCCTGCAGTGAGCACGCCGCGTTTTTCGGCATCCCAAATCATATTTGCACCAATACGGCATTTAACGCTAAAACTTGGGTTACGTGATTCCATTTTCGCATAAACATTGCCTGTGGTAACACGATTTAGTTTTACCAGAGGGGTGCGACCAATAGATAGTGAATTGTCGTCAAAAATTTGCATAGTTAATCCTTAGCTGATTTGGGGATAATTTCTTATCATTTGCGAGAGAACCATATTGGCAATTTCCACACGTTATTGGTTTATCCCACTTTACCCTTATATCATTGGTTGCAATTACGAAAATGCAAACTGTTTTTTCGCTATAAGATATGGCGAATTCTCATGACAGTAGAATATAGACCAATACGAGGACAATTAATGAATTTTTCCGGTACCGAAAATTATATTGCCAGCAAAGAGCTTCGACTGGCAGTAAACGCTGCGATAACATTGCAACGGCCATTACTGATCAAGGGTGAGCCCGGTACAGGTAAAACCATGCTTGCTGAAGAGTTAGCGAACAGCTTACAAACCGAACTCATTCAATGGCATATTAAATCTACTACTAAAGCGCAGCAAGGTTTATATGAATACGATGCTGTATCGCGGCTACGCGATTCCCAGTTAGGCGATGAACGGGTTCACGATATCAAAAACTATATCGTAAAAGGGAAGTTATGGCAGGCATTCGAATCAGATCAACGTCCGGTTTTACTGATTGATGAAATTGATAAAGCTGATATTGAATTTCCAAACGACTTATTGTTGGAATTGGATAAAATGGAGTTTTATGTCTATGAAACGCAACAGCGAATTCAAGCAAAGCAACGTCCGATTGTCGTCATAACGTCAAACAATGAAAAGGAATTGCCTGACGCCTTCTTACGCCGTTGTTTCTTCCATTACATTCAGTTTCCTACCGCGCAGGAAATGCGTGAAATTGTCGCCGTTCACTTCCCTGATATTAAGAAACGTTTGCTTGATGAGGCGTTAAATGCATTTTTTGAACTTCGGGATGTACCTGGGTTAAAGAAAAAACCATCAACCTCAGAATTAATAGACTGGTTGAAATTGCTGGTTGCTGAAGATATACCACCAGAAACCTTACATAACAAAGATAATAAAACCAGTATTCCACCGCTATATGGTGCGCTTCTTAAAAATGAACAGGATATTCATTTATTTGAAAAGTTAGCGTTTATGGCTCGTCGCTAATGCTGATTGATTTTTTTTATACTCTGCGCAAATACCGCGTTAAGACCAGCTTACGTGAATTGCTCGATTTGCTGTCTGCGTTGGACAAACAAGTGGTGTTTGCTGATATTGAGGCGTTTTATTTTCTTTCTCGTACCATCATGGTGAAAGACGAAACCCAGTATGACAGGTTTGACCGCGCTTTTGCCGATTACTTCGATGGCGTGCAAAGTATTGATATCTTTGACAACGAAATCCCTGAAGAATGGCTTAGGAAGGTATTTGAGAAACAACTTACCGAGGAAGAAAAGGCGCAGATCAAAGCGCTTGGCGGTTTAGATAAGTTGATGGAAACGCTTAAAAAGCGTTTAGAAGAGCAAAAAGAGCGCCACCAAGGGGGCAACAAATGGATAGGTACAGGCGGCACGTCGCCATTTGGTGCGTATGGTTATAATCCTGAAGGGGTTCGTATCGGTCAGGATGGAAATCGCAACTTCTCCGCAGCCAAGGTATGGGATAAGCGCGAATTTAAAAATCTTTCCAGCGATGTAGAGTTAGGTACCCGCAATATAAAAATGGCGTTGCGTAAATTACGCAAGTTTGCCCGCACCGGCGCCAGTGAAGAACTCGATGTGACTACCACAATTGGCGAAACGGCGCGTAAAGGCGGTATGCTGGATATTCATATGACGCCTGAACGTCATAATGCAGTAAAGGTACTGATGTTTTTTGATATTGGAGGATCGATGGATGATCACGTTCAATCTACACAGGAACTATTTTCTGCAGTGCATTCTGAATTTAAATACCTCGAATATTTTTACTTCCATAATTGTGTATACGAAGGTGTCTGGAAAGATAACCACCGTCGGGATGAAGAGCGTATTCCAATCTGGGATATTATTCATCGCTACGGGAGCGACTATAAAGTTATTTTTGTTGGTGACGCCACGATGGGTCCATATGAGATCACGTATCCTGGCGGCAGTGTGGAGCACTGGAATGAAGAGCCAGGCACAGCGTGGATGCAGCGTTTAACCCATCATTTTGAAAATGTAATTTGGTTGAATCCACAACCATACAACTACTGGGCATACTACCATTCAATAGGCATTATTAATGAATTGGTAGACGGACGTATGTACCCGCTGACACTTGATGGATTAGCTGAAGGGATAAACACGCTAAGCAGGGCACGTTAATGATAAATATGCGAGGATCCTTTCCGACTGCTAAGTCTTACCATCCGATTAATGGGCTAGCTGGATTAGCATGTTGATAACTTGCTGGCGTGTGATATGAACACGCCTTTAGATGTGGATGCAACGCTATAGTGAACACAATATGGGACTGAATTTAACAACTTGCCTTCTATACCCATTTAAACGAAAATTATTGTAGATACGGAAATTTACGAAATACTGCTAATGTCAGAA
>CAZROH010000040.1:0-26194 GCA_964601635.1 uncultured Alteromonas sp.
AACATCGCCTGGTGAGTATCATCCTGATTCGGCACGTTTAATGGCATGATGAAGTCCGCTGGTATAATGCCATGGCCCTGATGAATAAGCTGGTGGAAGCTATGCTGCCCGTTTGTCCCTTCACTTCCCCAGATAATAGGGCCGGTAGGGTAGGCAATCGTCTCTCCCTGTTGTGTCACCATCTTACCGTTACTTTCCATATCCAGTTGCTGAACATATGCCGGTAGCCCGCGCAGGTAATGGTAATAAGGCAACAGAACGTGCGACTGGGCATCAAAGAAGTTTCGATACCACACCCCTAACATCGCCAGAATGACCGGCAGGTTCCTTTCATTAGGCGCAGTGGCAAAGTGCCGGTCCATGTCGTGCGCGCCTTCCAATAATTGTCTGAAGTTAGCAAAACCTAATGCCAGTGAAATAGGTAAACCAATCGCCGACCATAAGGAATAGCGCCCGCCGACCCAATCCCACATTGGGAATACGTTTTCTTTGGCTATACCAAATTCAACCGCCGCTGCTACATTTGAAGAAACGGCCACGAAATGTTTTGCTACGTCTTGCTGAGAACCACCCTGCGCAATAAACCACGCTTTAGCTGATTGGGTATTTTGCAAGGTTTCCTGAGTGGTGAAAGACTTGGAGGACATCACAACCAAAGTTTCTTCGTGGTCCAATTGGCTTAGTACGTCGTGAATGTGACAGCCATCGACATTCGCCACAAAATGAATTTGAACGTCATTCTGACGAAAGGGCTTTAACGCTTCCGTCATGATTTTCGGGCCTAAGAAAGAGCCACCTATTCCGATGCTTACCACCTGTCTGATAGGTTTGCCGGTATAGCCAGTATGTGTGCCACTATGAATCGCTTGTGTAAACGCTTCGACTTTTTCCAGAGTGGCTCTCACTTCCGGCATAACATCTTTGCCTTCAACGAGCACCGCGGAATTAGAAAAATTCCGTAAAGCAGTGTGAAGTACCGCGCGATTTTCAGTGGTGTTAATGGCCTCACCAGCGAACATACTTTTGCGCTTTTGTTGAAGTTCCTGCGCGTCCGCAAGTGAAAACAGCGCTTGCATGATTTCATCGGTAACGCGGTTTTTGGAGAAGTCCAAATATAACCCACAACTTTCAACCTGCATTCTGGCTGCGCGATCTTCATCGGTAGCAAACCAGTCACGCATGTGTTGCTCTTTTACAGATTCTGCAAGTTCTTTAAGATGTTGCCACTGGGGCAAAGCTGTTAACTCAGTCATGATCTTTCCTGGCGTAAATGGCCTAAATTCCAAGCTTTTCTTTTAACATGCTTTCCAGTTTCACCTGATCCGCGGCAAAGTTGCGTATCCCTTCAGCCAGCTTTTCAGTAGCCATTGCATCTTCGTTCATCTGCCAGCGGAATGCTGTTTCGGTTAACTTTTCGCCCGGGACATCTGTGGCGCCATTATCTTTCAGAACAGGTGTAAGTTCACCCGGTTGGTTAGCCAGTTCTTCCAGTAACTGGGGACTAATGGTTAAACGATCACAGCCCGCCAACGCTTGGATTTCACCTATATTTCTAAAGCTGGCGCCCATTACCACGGTTTTATAGCCGTTCGCTTTGTAAAAGTCATAAATTTTAGAAACAGATACGACACCTGGATCGTCCTCTGCTGCATACTCTTTTGTGTCGGTATTCTGTTTATACCAATCAAGGATACGACCAACAAATGGAGAAATTAAGAACACCCCTGCTTCTGCGCATGCCCTTGCCTGAGCAAAACTGAAAAGCAAAGTCAGGTTACAGTTAATGCCTTGTTGTTCTAGGACTTCCGCTGCGCGGATACCTTCCCAGGTTGAGGCTACCTTGATAAGAATACGCGATTTATCAATACCTTCATCGCTATACAACTGCACCAGCCGTTCTGCTTTGGCAATGGTGGCTTGGGTATCAAATGACAGGCGGGCATCCACTTCTGTTGAAATACGCCCTGGAATTAACGCGGATATTTCTTTACCAATCATCACCGCCAGTTTGTCAGCCGCGTCGGTTAATTGCTGTTGATCGCTTTTTGATTGCAGTTTTGCCCAGGCCACTGCATCGTCAATTAATGCATTGTACTGAGGGAGAGAAGCGGCCTTAAGTAAAAGCGACGGGTTAGTGGTAGCATCAACAGGCTCATATTTCTTGATGGCTTCAATGTCACCGGTGTCGGCAACGACAGTAGTAATTTCACGTAACGATGCTAGCTGATTGCTCATTCTGACTCTCTAACAAATAATTTAATGATATTTACTGTGTGTGCACAGCAAACGAATGAAAACCTGATGTTTTCACCTTGCATGATATGCAGTACAGGAATGACGGGAGAGTAGATCTCACCATCTTGAACTGCCTTTCTTTATAACAAAGATAACGTTAATTTTATACCCAAAACAGCAAAACACGGCGAGTAAATTCGCGGTTTTTGCTCAATCTCGGTATGATTGTTCGCACTAGCTTAGAAAATGTAAGCATATCGATATTTTGTTCTCAGGAGATTAGATGTTAGTTGTTGTGTCCCCAGCGAAAAACCTGGATTACGAATCAGAAATACCGGTTTCCGATTTTAGCCAACCTGAAATGATGGACCAAACCCAAACGCTGGTAGAGATATGTCGCCAATTAGCCCCCGCAGAATTGGCTTCGCTAATGAGTATCAGTGACAAACTCGCGGTGTTAAATGCGAATCGATTTGCTGAATTTACCCTGCCGTTTACACCTGATAATGCACGACAAGCACTATTTGCATTCAACGGCGATGTCTACACTGGCCTTGATGCTTATTCGTTGGACCAAAAGACGATTGAATACGCTCAATCTCACTTACGGATTTTGTCGGGGCTATACGGCCTGCTTAAACCACTGGATTTAATGCAAGCATACCGTTTGGAAATGGGGACTAAGTTAGCCAATTCGAAAGGTAAGGATTTGTATCATTTTTGGGGTGACAGCATCACCGAAAACGTGAATCAGGCGTTACGCGCTCAGGGCGACAACATCCTAGTTAATCTGGCATCAAATGAATATTTTCGTGCTGTGAAAACGGCCAAGGTTGATGGCATGATCATCACCCCGGTATTTAAAGATAAGAAAAACGGCCAGTATAAAACCATCAGCTTTTTTGCTAAAAAAGCGCGCGGTATGATGGCGCGTTTTATATTAGAAAATCAGATCAATGATGTGGCTGGACTTAAATCTTTTGCCGATCAGGGCTATGCTTTTAGTGATACACACAGCAATGCGACTGAATTGGTGTTCCTGCGCGAGGAACAATAACGTCAAAGGAGACTACCACATGTATACACTATACGGCTATCCAAAAACCCGTTCGATGAGAGTGGCCTGGGCGTTAGAGGAAATGGATATTCCCTATGAGTATCAGTTGGTTGACTTAAAAAGAGGAGCGCATCTAAGTGAGGACTTTGCGGCGCTATCCCCCACCGCGAAAGTACCGCTGTTAAAAACACCAGACGGCTTGTTGTCTGAATCGGCTGCAATAGTGACCTATTTAGCCGATAAACACGCCCCCGGCAAACTCATTCCTGAGCCCGGCTCTTTTGAACGCGGGCACTTCTCTCAGATGTTATTTTTCCTGGTAACGGAACTGGAGCAACCGTTGTGGAATAAAGCAAAGCACACTTTCGTGTTACCCACTGAGTATCGACTGCAGGGCATGTCAGACTCTGCAAAATTTGAATTTGATAAAGCACTTAAAGCGTTTTGTGGATTGCTCGAAAACAATGATTACATTGCTGGTGATCGTTTTACCGTTGCCGATATTGTCGCAGGCCATATACTGGCCTGGGCCAAGAGCGAAGGTATGGATTTAACGTACGATCATGTTTATAACTACGCTGACCGCGTGTTAAAGCGCCCAGCGCATAGTCGCGCCTGGGAGAGAGAGAATACCTATTTGGCAGGTTAAATAGGGAAAGTAACGGTGGATAGACCGGAGAACGGACGGGGTGAAATATCCGTTCCCGACGCACTTAAACGGTGTTTGAACTGCGTTAATCCAAAAAGATTTTTTGCTGAAACGTTAATTGTTTAACATCATCGCCCACTTGAATATCAATGGCGAAGCGATAGGTTTCTGCATCATCCACAGACAAAGAAGCTAAATAGTAAATGGACTCACCCTCTTTTACTTTTTTAAACTTTAACGCTTTTGCCGTACCGATCAGGTTTGTAGCTTTTCCCGATACCGCCACATCAAGTGCCTGATGAGTATCTTTATCCAGCACCGCTATGTTTACAATCGCATTGTACCGACTGCGCACCAGCTCATATTGCCGAGCCACTTCCGGAGTGAAAAACGTGCTGTTCACTACCATGTAGTGCACTTCGTACTTATCCAGAAGTTGTTTTTGTTCAGCGTGGGCATAACCCGCACTGATTAGCGAGACTAATGCTAAGGCGACAAATGCCACTCGCTTAAACGATTGGTGAGATATCTGTCTCATAAGTGCCTCAATATAGGCCAAATGTGTCTTGAATTAGTAGCTGTAAAAATTGTAGTGCAATAATTGCTACTAATACAGATAAATCTAATCCACCAATAGGAGGAATGATTTTTCTGATCGGTGCCAGGAATGGCTCAGTTAACTGATGCAATACATACTCTATCGGGTTCTGACCTTGTGATACCCAACTTAAAATGGCGCGCAGGATGAGTATCCAGAACATCAATGACAAAGCTTCTTTTATAACATCAAAAAAAGCGTAGACAATAAAGCCCACCACATGGATGGTACCACTGCCAAATACAACCGACAGTGTTGCTACCTTGATAAAAGAAACTACCAGCGCTAACACAAACGTTGCCGTATCAAACCGTCCTATGGACGGAATAATTCGCCTTAACGGCCCCACAATGGGGTGGGTGGCCTTTACTACGAACTGACTAAGCGGGTTATAAAAATCTGCACGAACCAGTTGTAACCAAAGGCGCAGAATGACCACCATTAAATAGAGGTTGAACAGCGTACTAATTAAGAAAACCGAAGCGCTCATTTCAATAAACTTCCTGCAAATTATTAAAGTTGTTTAGCCATTTCATCAGCACGAGCAACAGCAGCTTGCATCGCTTTTGCTACGATATCCTCTAATCCCTGATCAATAAGGGTATTCACTGCTGCCGCTGTTGTCCCGCCTTTTGAGGTCACTTGCGCGCGCAGTTCACTTAGTTCTAATTCTGGGTTGCGACATACCATTTCAGCGGCACCTAACATAGCCTGCTGGACCATTTGGCGGGCGGCGCTTTTATCGAATCCCATACGCATTGATTCTTCTTGCATTGCCTGCAAAAACAAGAAGAAGTATGCGGGACTGCTACCTGCCGCGGCGATAACACCATTGATGTCACTTTCTTTTTCAACCCAAATGGTTTCACCAACGCTACTCATTACATCATCCACGTAATGTCGGTTAGCTTCATCTACGCTTTCATCGGCATAGAGGCCTGACATGCCTTTTCCTAGCAAACTTGGGGTATTCGGCATAATTCTGACCACCGGATAAGCACCACCGAGCATTTGCTGTAAGCGCGTTACCGGAAGACCTGCCGCAATCGACAGGAACAGCTTGCCTTCAAGGTTATTTTGTTGCTGTAATTCAGCGCACATGTCACCCATTATTTGTGGTTTAACAGCAAGAACAATGGCATCAGCAAACTGGCAGGCCTCATCATTTGACTGGGTGATTTTGATATTAAAATCCTGTTCCAGTTTCTCCAGTTTTGGCATGCTGGGGTTGCTAGCCATTATGTGTTCGGCAGGATATCCAGAGTGGATTAAGCCACTAATAATACTGCGTGTCATATTGCCTGCACCGATAAATGCCAATTTTTTATGTTGCATGAAAACCCTTTTAAATTTTGAATTTACGTAATAGCGATAGGTGGCTTAGCACATTAATTGCGAGCGCCAAAAATGGCTGACCCGATGCGCACCATGGTGGAACCATGGGCTATGGCTGCTTCAACATCATCGCTCATACCTACGGATAGGGTATCAAAATTGCTCAGCTTTGTATGGTATTCGCTGAATAAATCCCTAAGCGCGCTTAGCGTTTTTACTTGTTCATCGGCATCCATATTGGCTCTGGGAATAGCCATTAATCCCCTTAACGTTAAATGGGGGAGTGACGCAACAATTTCAACTAACTCATTGAGTTGATCAGGATGAATACCCGATTTTGAGCTTTCATCGTTAATATTTAATTGAATACAGCATTGAAGAGGGGGGAGATGTTGAGGGCGCTGATCATTTAAACGGCGGGCAATTTTTACCCTGTCGATGGACTGAACCCAATCAAAGTGTTCGGCCACTAATTTGGTCTTATTCGATTGTAGCGGTCCAATCATATGCCACTCAATGTCATTAAGATGCTGAAGTTGTTGAATCTTTTCGACCCCTTCCTGAACGTAATTTTCACCAAATAAACGGTGTCCTGCTTCATACGCTTGGCTAATATCAGATACGGGTTTGGTCTTGCTTACGGCTAGCAATTTAACTGAATTTCGGGGACGATGAGCATTATCAGTGGCCTGATCAATCCGTACATAGGCGGATTGCAGCCGTTCTGCTATTGTTTGCATTAATCACCATATGTTTTGGGGAGATAGCCTTGGATATTACCGAACTTTTAGCTTTCAGTGTAAAAAATAACGCCTCAGACCTGCACTTGTCAGCTGGCTTACCTCCGATCATTCGGGTAGACGGCGAAATGCGTCGACTTAACGTGCCTGAACTTGATCACAAGCAAGTTCATGCGTTGATTTATGAAATCATGAATGATCGTCAACGTAAAGAGTATGAAGAAAACCTGGAAACAGACTTTTCTTTCGAGGTAAAAGATTTATCACGGTTTAGGGTAAACGCCTTTGTACAAAATCGTGGTGCAGCTGCAGTATTGAGGACTATCCCTAGTGAGGTGTTAACCCTGGAACAACTAGGTGCTCCTTCTATTTTTAAAGAAATTATCAATCAGCCCACAGGCTTAGTGTTAGTAACCGGAGCAACCGGCTCGGGAAAAAGTACCACGCTGGCCGCCATGGTTGACTATATAAATACATATAAACGTGAACATATTCTTACCATTGAAGATCCCATCGAATTTGTTCACGAAAACAAAATGAGTATTTTGAACCAGCGTGAAGTTCACCGTGATACATTGAGTTTCTCCAACGCGCTACGCTCAGCATTGCGTGAAGATCCGGATGTGATCCTGGTAGGTGAGTTGCGGGATCTGGAAACCATTCGCCTGGCAATGTCTGCTGCGGAAACCGGACACTTGGTATTTGGTACATTGCACACCAACTCCGCACCAAAAACGATTGACCGGATTATTGATGTATTTCCGGCTGAAGAGAAGTCCATGGTGCGTTCCATGTTATCAGAGTCCTTACGCGCCGTTATCTCGCAGACATTGCTGAAAAAAGTGGGTGGCGGTCGGGTAGCCGCACATGAAATTATGGTAGGCATCCCAGCTATCCGTAATCTCATCCGTGAAGATAAAGTGCCGCAGATGTATTCCGTTATCCAAACTGGCCAGGCGCACGGCATGCAAACGATGGATCAGTGTCTGCAAAGGCTGGTCGCCATGGGGGTGATCACCCAGCAGGATGCGGCTGCAAAATCAATTGATAAAGCTAAAATGATGTAGTGAAACGGAGCGATCATGCTGGATTCTTTTCTAGAAAAAATGGTGGAAACCTCTGCCTCTGACTTGTTTATAACCGCGGGTTTTCCGGTAAGTGCCAAAGTTAATGGCAAAATGACCCCGTTCAGTGATTTACCCCTGTCAGAATCTGAGGCTCTGGAGTTAGTACATGAAGCCATGGATGAAGGTCAGCAAGATACCTTTCACTCAAGCAAAGAATGTAATTTTGCCATAGCCAGAGAGGGCGTGGGGCGTTTCCGTTGTAGCGCATTCTGGCAACGTGATCAGGCGGGTATGGTAGTACGTCGCATTGTTACCCAGATCCCGCAGGCTGACTCGCTAGGTCTGCCACCGGTATTGAAAGATATCATTATGGCAAAACGCGGATTAGTTTTATTCGTCGGTGGTACAGGCACTGGTAAGTCAACTTCACTTGCCGCCCTGATTGGTCATCGTAATGAACATTCTCACGGACATATTTTAACGATCGAAGATCCTATTGAATTTGTCCATGAACATCGTAATTGTGTCGTCACTCAGCGTGAAGTGGGTATCGATACCCAATCATTTGACGATGCGCTAAAAAGCTCGTTACGACAAGCGCCAGATGTTATTCTGATTGGTGAGATTCGTTCAATGGAAACCATGGAATATGCGATGTCTTTTGCGGACACTGGCCATCTATGTGTCGCCACACTGCATGCTAATAACGCAAACCAGGCAATCGAACGGATCATGCATTTAGCACCCAAAGATATGCACGATAAGCTTAGGTTCGATTTAAGTCTTAATATTCGTGCTATCGTTGCCCAGCAACTGGTTCCCACTAAGGATGGCAAAGGTCGCGTCGCCGCTATTGAGATTTTGCTGAACTCGCCATTAGTCTCCGATCTGATCCAGCGTAATGAAATTGGGGGATTGAAAGAGGCCATGAAAAAAGGCCGCGAAATGGGTATGCAAAGCTTTGATATGGCACTTTACGAATTGTATAAAGCAGGCAGAATTGAGTTGGATCAAGCACTGCATCATGCTGATTCACCGAATGATTTACGCCTGATGATTAAACTGGATACCAATGAAGGGTCTGGCTTAGGATCACTATCGGATGTATCCATCGATATGGATTAAACATGAAAAAGCTGTTTTCAAGTGATGACAGGTTTTTAGTTCAGCAAGTGCGTAGCGAGCTCGATGCGTTAGATATTCCTTATTTGCTTAAAAATGAATTCACCAGCGGTGCCATGGGTGAGCTCCCGTGGCAAGAAGTGATGCCTGAAATATGGCTACTTGACGATGCTTGGGAGCCCAAAGCGGTCGAATTGATTAAAAAGCTGGTAACTACAGCCAATGCTGATGAAGAAAAGGTCTGTGCGCAGCTCTGGCAATGTCCACATTGTCAGGAAATGAACGAACCAGAATTTGCAGTCTGCTGGCATTGCCAGTTTGAGCCGCAGGTGAGTTCCACACGCTGACGAAAGTCCGATTAATTACTTGTTATCTTTTTACACGCTGTTGCTTTAATCAACCTGCTAATTCTGCTTAAATGGCACTTCAACCACGCGCGAGAGGGATTTTATGACCGTACTATTAACCTGTTTATTCATCGCTACGTTATTGCCGATCCTGGCAAAAGCGCCATTGGCTTATGCCATGAATCAAGCGAAAGGGGGCTACGATAATAGGCATCCTCGCGCCCAGCAAACAAGCTTAACCGGCTTTGGTGCAAGAGCGAAAGCGGCCCACGAGAACAGCTTTGAAGCGTTAGCGATGTTTGCTCCGGGGGTACTTGCCTGTGTGGCCACTCATACCTTCGGTCAGCTCGTTTCCTACCTGGCCATTACGTTTATCATCGCGCGCATAATCTATTTGCTTGCTTACTGGTATGATATTCATGTTTTGCGCAGTTCTGCCTGGGCAGTGGGATTTGGTGTGTCTTTAGCGCTTATCTACCTCGCTATCCCTTAGCGGGGTTTTGACGCAGATCAGCTATCAGCGTGAAAAGTAAAAAGAAAAAAGTAAAAAGTAAAAAGTAAAAAGTAAAAAGATCAGTGCCCACAACTGCCGAACGTTGTGGTATCAGCTATTGTTGGCGCCGGTGGCAACGCTCAATGTATTAGAAAACTCCATCCCGACAACCATTGCTAATCTGTGATTTTCCCGCATCACATTAAACACTAACTTTCCCCAATCACATCCTGTAACAACTTAAAAAACTGCAAGAAATTGCGGTTGCTATGCTATGTAGAAAATAGCATTTGAGGAATTAATCGTGGATCTGAACAAAGCAGGTGGTTATTCGGCTCTCTATGGGGGATTGGCATATATAGTCGGCTTTATCGTGCTGCTAGTGGTATTGTCTCCGGACGGGGGAGAAGCATGGTCGAAAACCGAACAGCTTCGTTTTCTTATTGAAAACAAGTTGCTGTTGCATGTATGGAACAGTGTTATTTATATCATCTTCGGTGTTGTGCTGATTGTTCTGAACCTGGCGTTACATGCTCGTATAGGCGAAACCTACACGATTGGTCTGGAAGTGGCTAAAATTTTGGGGCTAATTTGGGCAGGACTGCTGATAGCCAGCGGAATGATTGCCAATGTCGGCATGGAAAAAGTGGCCGCCTTGTTTATAGGTGACGTGGCGCAGGCAGTTTCTCTTTGGCAAACTTTGGGGGTCATACAGGATGGTTTAGGTGGCGGCATTGAAGTGATTGGTGGATTATGGGTTCTGTTACTTAGTATTACGGCCTTACGCTCCAGAGCATTCCCTAAGATGTTAAATTTTTGGGGGATACTTATTGGCATTGCCGGGTGCCTTACGATTGTACCTGGGTTAGCGCAATTAGGTGCTATTTTTGGATTAGGACAAATCATCTGGTTCTTTTGGGTGAGTGTGGAGTTTCTTAAACAAGATACTCAATCCCTGTCAAAGTAGAACCTATTTAAGGCCTGATGAAATCAGCGTGTCTTTGCAATTGGTCACCGGACCTGCTACCGACAAAAAAACGTGCGGCAATATTAAAGGAAGGGTTGGAATCACTGGAAACGAACAGCGAATATGAACGCATTCTTCGCAAACGGGACTCATGGGAAAGGTAAGCGCGTCTGCAGAAAGTTATGCACGCATCTGACCCGTTTAAACATCCATTTTGACCTCCGCCGACTCGACCTATCAAGATAACGCATGTCAATATAGGCGCGTTCTTAACGCCAGGTTAACTTCTTAAATTGTGGTTAACATGCTTTCTTGTTACCATTGTTTCCCTTCGTTGGGGAGTAGCCTGTTTCCATCATTGTCTATGGAAAAGTTCGTATCAACATACTTGGTCACATTACCATGGTACGAACACCATTCGGTTGGCGAGACCATCGATATTTCCATGCTGTAAGGTCAGGCGTGTGGATTTATCGTGGACTCGAAAATAGCTGACCGGAGTAAAAACAAGAGATGAACTTCTTAACCCTCATTTTGTTGGCTTTCGCGATGTCTACCGATGCATTTGCTGCCTCCATTGGTAAAGGCGTCAAAATCAAAACGCCGCGTTTTGGATATGCACTTAAGATGGGTCTTACCTTTGGCACGATAGAGGCAACGACGCCAGTCATTGGTTGGTTTATTGGCAAGGCGGCGGCTTCTTATATCGAAGCGTGGGATCACTGGATTGCTCTATTGTTATTAGTCGGGCTTGGTGTTCACATGATTTATCAAAGTGTTTCCTCTGCTGAAGAGGATAACGCAACGCCTGAAAAACCGTCATTCGCCTTTGTAATCCTGACCGCGTTCGGTACGAGTATCGATGCAATGGCCGTTGGCGTGAGTCTGGCATTTATCAGTGTAAATATAGCCCTCGCTGCCGCGCTAATCGGTTTCGCAACATTTATGATGGTTACCATAGGGATAATGTTAGGGAGTGCACTGGGCTCGTTAATAGGTAAACGAGCAGAGATATTTGGTGGGGTAACCCTCATTTTGGTAGGTTTGTGGATATTTTTCAGCCACACCCTTTAATCATTTACACGGGTCTCATGCAGCCACGTGCCTTGTGTGTTGTTACGCATCTACATTCGCTACTTCACCAACAAACGTTAAGTGGTAGACCACATTGCACGTTGTTATACCGGGATTGCGCTTAGATAGAGGAATGCGTCTGGTAGACTACAATGAAACTCACTAGTTTTCATTGTAGATACTTTTCTATTTGCGTACCATCTGAAAAGTCTTTTACTTTTAATTCATTAGAGTGGATGTGTGACGGATTCCGAATCTACCTCGGCTGCGCCTGATAATATCAAACGAGCAGTACGTATGTCGCCCAGCATTGCAGGTGCCGGCATGCTCCTTGGCTTTCTTTTGAGCTTCTTTTTGCTTAATGGAGATGAGCAAGGTCGAGTCAATTTGTTTTATCTGCTGCTGGTATTTTTGATCATCCCTTTACTAGGGTTGATTGTCTCACTGTTTTCGCTGGCAAGTGGGCGGGGCGTGAATCTGGCGCGTATGGTGAGCAACCTTTCCTTTTTGGGTTTACCTCAGTCGTCAGTGCTACGTCAGTTGCGACAGCGCCACTTGGACAAACACTGGTTTTTTCTGCAAAGCCAGTATGCCATGCTGGCATATTCACTCGCCGGTATCATCACCTTACTGCTGTTACTGTTAGCGACTGACATTAATTTTGTCTGGCGAAGTACCATATTGACGGCGGACGATATTTATCCTTTTCTTAAAGTCGTGGCATCACCTTGGTGGTTTTGGGAAACGGCACAGCCAACAATGACGTTGCTTGAACGTACCCAGGACTCACGACTTCTGCAAATTTACGATACACCTGCCAGCCTGGCACTATGGTGGCCGTTCATTCTGGCAACCCAGATTTTTTATACTTTTGTGTTAAGGGGGGGATTGCTGCTCGCGAGCCGTTTAATTATAAAACGTAGAATGGAACGTGACTTTGAGCAACAGCTTCATCAGCGGATCCTGAAAAATAAGCGCCGCCAGCCAGAGCAGTTTACGCTTTCTGAAATTCATCACCAACTTCCACAACATTATGCCGTAGTGAACTGGAGTGCTTTACCAGATGACATCGTTTCACAGCTTGATATTACGCGTGGGCAATCTACGTTGGTTGCCGGACCATTAGCCAGTGAGGAAGAGCAGTTGCAAGCGGAGCAATACCCGGATAGCAAGTTGGTATTAGTAAAAGCCTGGGAGCCTCCATTAGGAGAATTACAGGATTTCCTTAAACAAGGTCAGGGGTTGCTTTACCCGGTTAATTATCATAAACGAGCGATTTGTGACGCAGACTCAACCCATTTGGATGAGTGGCGACGCTTTTGCAGTGAGCTGGAAAACTGGCAATTATTTCAACCGGCACATAATGAGGGGAGTTGATGAAAGCACAATCTATCGCTCGCTTTGCCGTCGTAGGTCATCCAAATAAAGGCAAATCTTCGATTGTTTCCACGTTATCGCACAATGATGATGTGGTGATTTCCAGCCGCAGTGGTACCACCGACAAAGCAGAATGCATTACTGTGGAAACGGCCAATGGCGGTTATCAGCTTATTGACACGCCTGGATTCCAGCGTCCAGTTAAAGTGTTGCGCTGGCTCAAAGAGCAAGGCGGTAATGCGAGTGAACGTGCAAAGATATTAGCTAAGTTTGTCAATGACGCTCACTGTTGTCAGCAGTTTCCGGATGAAGTGGAATTGCTCAGTCCGATAGTCAATGGCGCGGCAATTTTATATGTGGTCGATGGCTCGCGACCCTATGGCGCTGAGTATGAGGCTGAAATGGAAATCTTACGCTGGAGTGGGCAGCCATCAATGGCGCTGATTAATCCCATCGAAAGTGTTGACTACGTTAACGAATGGGAAAGCGCATTGCTGCAGTATTTCAAGTCTGTACAGGTGTTTAATCCAATGAAAGCAGACTTTGAGAAACAAATCACCTTACTTAAAACGTTTGCGCATTTGAATTCAGCGTGGTCGGATACGTTAGTTTCGACGATTGCTGATTTACAGCAACAACGACGATTACAACTGAATCAGAGTATCACATTACTGAGTCGCCTGGTTGAAGACTTATGTCAACACCGAGAGAGTCAGAAAGTACTCACGCCCAATCAGGCGGAAAAGATCAAGCCATTGCTGGAAAAGCAGTATCAACACTGGATGCGTGAGCGTGAAGCGCAGGCGGTAAAAGAGTTGATGGCTATATACGGGCACTTCCAAAGCGATGTGGTCGCCGACCAGATAGACTTTCCCCCCGATCTCTTTGATTGTGGACAGTGGTTTGTCTGGGGACTCGACAAAATGCAGTTAGTTTACGCCGCGACCGCTACTGGTGTGCTGGGCGGTGCGGCATTGGATGCCGCGGTGGCCGGGTCAAGTTTTATGCTAGGTGCGCTGGGAGGAGGGCTGTTAGGGGCGTCCAGTGCCTGGTTTGGGGCGGATAAACTGGCAGATATGTCGGTTCAGGGGTTACCCGTAGGTGGATACGAAGCGCGTTTTGGGCCCATGAAAAATCGTAATTTTCCGTATGTCATAATTGGCCGATTTGTTCACTTACATGCACAAATAGCACAGCGAAGTCATGCCAGCCGTGAAGCGTTAGCAATAGATGCCAATGACTTCCAGCAGCGAGTGCAAGGTCTTGAGAAAAGTACGCAACGGGAATTGCATCAGGAATGTGATCGGTTAGTTAAACAGCGCCCCACAGATAATCTTGAAGCGGTGTTACGCCCTTTATTTTTGGTAAAATGAAGGTGCTATTGGCGGGCTAAATTTCTCACCTGATTAAACGTCTGCTCTGTCACTTGGCCGCTATCTCCGCCAGTGTTGGCCGTAAAGACAATAATGACAGTATCAGAATAGCTGTCGTAGCGTGCGATACTTTGATAACCGGGTAACCAGCCAGAATGCTCATAAAAATAAGGATAAAGCGCGCTTTCTTCATCGGATAGCAATGTGCCTCTGTTAAGCGCAGCGATAAACACACCAATATCCTGCGCGGAGGCAATCATGGATCCCCCTGGTATTTTATATTCCTGGGCTTTCTTGTTTCTGCCATCCCAGAAGCCAGCTATCAGTGCGCTTTGAGGCGCGTCAGCTTGTTGTAAATAACTATTGTCCATTGCGAGTTTATTGAGTATTTCACTTTGAATAAACTGTTCGTGACTGAAGCCTAACGCTCTGTCCATCACCATACCAAGTAACAGGTAATTACTGTTTGAATATTCGTACCGAGCATTGGGAGCAAAATCTGCCGGCACGTTTTTAATGAGATCCAGTGTGGCTGATTGACTGGTATGAGGCTGGTCCCACGAAAACCCTGGTTGGCTATCAAAATCGGGAATTCCACTTCGATGCTTAATTAGGTGTTCGAGTGTGGCGCTTTCAATGTTAGCAATAGTCGTGCTTAGTTCAGGAAGCCAGGTGGCAACCGGATCCTGTAAGTTTAATGTATTTTCATTGGCTAATTTGGTAGCGGCGACCGCCATAAAAAGTTTGCTAATGCTGGCAATTTTAAACAGAAACGCGTTATTTATATCGATGCCTGCCCCCACGCTTTGGGGGGCTTTTTCCCCTGTTTGAGAAAACAGGATAATGCCTGAAACATCATCACTTTCAATGGCCATGTCGGCGACTTGCTGAAGTGATGTTGGTGTAGAAAGTGACGTGGACGGATTGGTGTTGCTGGTTTCTGAACTGCTACTTTCTTTGCAACCGGTTACCAGGACCAATGAAAGAATTAAAGCAAAATAATCTCGTGAAATTAGCATAGGTTACCGTTAGCAAAGGATCTGACTGAACTACATTACAGAATCACTCATAACAAGCAAGGTCATCGCCTGACGACGCAACTCGTTAATTATACTGATTTTCGGCCCAACTGGTAAAAATGACGCATGCTGAAACGCTATCAACTTTGTCTTTAGTCAGTTTTTTGTAACCGCCCAGTTCAAATAACATTGCGCGTGCGTCCACTGTAGTTAAACGCTCGTCCCATGTTTCCACTTTCAATCCAAACCGCCCTTGAACTCTGTTCGCAAATGTTTTGGCTCGCTGGGTAACGTTTTGCTCAGTGCCATCCATATTCAATGGCAGTCCCACCACAGCTAAGTCCGGTTGCCATTGCTCAATGATATTTTTAAGTACGTCCCAGTTGGGCACGCCATCGCGCGCTTTCAGGGCAGCCAGAGGTGCTGCGGTTCCGGTCACTTCCTGACCAACGGCGATCCCAATACTTTTGGTGCCAAAGTCAAATGCCATAATTGTGCGTCGACCGGCTTCAGGCACGCCCACTCTCCGGTGCCAGTTGCCATACATCAATACCCAATTTATTCACAGCTGCCTGCCAGCGTTTGTGGATAGGGGTGCGGAATAGAATGTCCGGGTCGGCTTCAATGGTCAGCCAGGAATTATGCTGCATTTCTTCTTCAAGCTGTCCTGCAGTCCAGCCAGCATACCCCAACGCAATAACCGAGCTTTGCGGACCACTCTTGTTACCAATGGCGGTGAGGATATCTTTTGACGTAGTCACCATTATGTCACTGCTAAGTGCAAGGCTTGATGCCCATTGACCTTCATGGGTATGAAGGACAAATCCTCTTTCCTGGCTTACCGGGCCGCCAGCTAAAATGATTTGGTCCTGACGGTCATCAGCAACAATGGCATCCTTATCGGTTTGTTCAAGAAGCTGCTTAAGGTTCATTGTCGATGGTTGATTCACCACAATGCCCATGGCGCCTTCTTCATTGTGTTCGCAGATATAAGTCAACGAGCGCGAAAAATAGGGATCCTCCATGGACGGCATGGCAATCAGAAAATGGTTTTGTAAACTTTTTAGCTCCGTCATGGCGTCCTCGTTACTGTTTGATGCGGCGCTCAATCGCATCAAACAGCTTGCCCGTAATATTAATATTAAAATGTGCTTCAATTTCTCTTACGCACGTAGGGCTGGTAATGTTTATTTCTGTCACTTTATTTCCGATGACATCAATACCGACGAACAGCAATCCTTTGTCTTTTACAACCGGGGCAATTTCTTCGGCCAGCTTACGATCTGATTCAGATAAGGGCTGAGGACGGCCCGTTCCGCCTGCTGCAAGGTTACCTCGGGTTTCTCCCTGACTGGGCAAGCGTGCCAATGCATAAGGAATAACTTCGCCATCAACAATTAAAATACGCTTGTCACCTTCACTGATAGCCGGCAGGTATTCCTGAACCATCATATAGCGTGTGTTAAGCTGGGTCAGGGTCTCGATGACTACGCCTAAATTGTTGCCATCTTCTTTAATTCTGAAAATAGACGCGCCACCCATGCCATCCAGTGGCTTACAGATAATGTCTTTATGTTGCTGGTGAAACGATCTAATCAACGCTGGATTGCGGGTCACTAGTGTGGCGGGGATCAGGTCAGGGAACCATGAAGTAAACAATTTTTCATTAAAATCGCGCAAACTGGATGGATTATTTACCACCAATGACCCCGCTTCCTCTGCCAGAGTAAGTATTTGTGTGGCATATAAATATTCACTGTCGAAGGGCGGATCCTTGCGCATCATTAACACGTCAACATCGCTAAGGTTAATATGTGTGCTATCAGTGAGCGTATAAAAATCCTTCTCTTGATCAGTTACGGTTACCCGCCTGGCGATGCCTTTGGGTATGCCATTGTCAATGTAAAGATCCGCCATCTCAAAATAATAGAGTGTCGCACCACGACGCTGTGCTTCTAACATCATGGCGAAACTCGTATCTTTATACGGCTTGATGGCGTTGATTGGGTCCATCACAATACCCACAGAGTAACTCATCTTTTGCATCTGGTTGAATTGACCTAAAGCATACTATGGCGGTGGCTACCAATAATTCAAGTAATTAGGCGGTGCTTTTGCTGTATAAGCGCCATCACCCAGTTAAAAATCGCCGTGCATTGCCTGCAAAATACTTAAGCTGGCCAACGCAGCGGTCTCAGTTCGCAACACCCTGGGCCCCATGCTGACAGTCAGATAACCACATTCCTGTGCCTGATGCACTTCATTGTCCGACAACCCTCCTTCAGGGCCAACTAAAAGCTGGTATCCCTGCGAGCAGTAAGCCAGTTTGGTGATTGGGTCGCTTGCCGTAGGCGATAATGTCACCCTTTGTGCTGGGGTTGAAGTCGCAAGCCATTGGCTAAGTGGTCGCGGAGGATTTAGTTTGGGTAAGGTATTACGCCCGCTTTGCTCGCAAGCACCGCTAATAATTTTCTGCCACTGCTGTTGTTTTTTTTCCCAACGCTGTTCGTCCAGCTTAACCGTGCAACGTTCAGTAAGCAGTGGGGTGATTTCAGTTACCCCCAGCTCAACCGCTTTTTGCAGCACAAACTCCATACGATCACCCTTGGATACCCCTTGTCCAAGATGAAGATACAGCGGCGACTCTTTACTTAAGGCAAGGCAAGCATCAGCCTCAACCAATACCCGTCGTTTATTGACACTCACCAATTCGGCACTGTACTCGTTGCCGTCTCCATTGAACAAAACAATGGGGTGTCCCGGCTTGAGGCGCAATACATTGGCTATATGATGGGTCGCCTCTGCGGCAAGCTCAAATTCTGTGTCGATAGCAATGATGTCAGGGTGAAATATGCGGGGGATGCGCATGAAGAAATTCCAGCTAAATTGAAGTAATTGATTATGATACTGAAATTTAACAAGCGGACGCAATGGTCCGCTTGCTTAACTTAGAAGGAAACTACTTAAGATCAGATGAAATTAATTAGCGTGCAACGCCTTTGACTCAGCTTTGGTCATTGGCTGAAGCGGTTTAGTCACGATATTTGGCTTATTCCGTCTGGCATAAACGGTGTTTATACCTTTATCGGTGGACAATGCGTACGCTAACAAAACCAAAACAACTAAGAAAAGAACAGTTATAAATAACATTTTCAAGTCCTTTAAAAATATTAACTATCAATGAATGCTTCAGCTCAAGAGGGCTTACCTGCCACTCGGGGGAAAACAGTGCTCAGGATGGAAAAAATAGCCCCTCCCCGAGTGTGATTTCACCAATGCTAAAACACGTATATCCTTCATTGATGTTAAGTAAAAAATATAGTCAAAAAATTCCTTAATGCCAGTGAGGAAAGTCATTTCCCCGCTTTTTTTTTGCGTAACATTTATAAATCAAGGTGTTACTGAGCTGTTTGTAGTGGCTTCTTTAAAAAGCCCGTCAAGCATAGCTTTACTAAATGACAGAGTTGTGACGCAGCATGCCTTTTTTCTGAAAATTTTTAAGATCAGATGATCATAATCAGTTATAAAATTCAATAAATGTTGTGTATCGCCTTGTTTCATTGATATTTTGATACGCTAATCTATATTTAAACACCAAACGGGGGCGGCTAAACTGCATCGCTATGGAAGAAATATTCTCAATGTTCTCAGCTGAAGATATCGAACGCTACATCAATGTCTATGCAATTCCGTGGGCAATTAATATCGCTATGGCAGTCATTATCTTCGTCATCGGTCGTATTGTGGTTTCGATCGTTATGTCTATGTTTGCTAAGTTAATGGCGCGATCGAAATACGATCAGATGTTAATTGATTTCTTAGAATCAATAATCAGCGCTGTTTTGATGCTGTTTGTCATTGTGGCCTCACTGGATGAGCTGGGCGTTAACACCACGTCGCTGGTGGCTATTCTGGGAGCTGCAGGTTTAGCTATTGGCCTGTCACTACAAGACTCACTGAAAAACTTTGCGGCAGGTGTCATGCTGCTGGTTTTCAAACCCTTCAGAGCGGGTAATTTTGTTGAAGTCGCGGGTACTTCAGGTTCGGTTCAGAAGATTGGTATTTTTACTTCGACCCTGACCACGCCGGATAATAAAGAAATTATCATTCCTAATGGCAAAATATACAGCGACAATATTACCAACTACTCCGCTAAAGATACCCGGCGTATCGATATGGTATTTGGTATTGGCTATGACGATGACTTGCTTAAGGCAAAACAAATTTTAGAAGAAGTTATCAGTCAGGAAGAACGCATTCTGAAAGAGCCCGAGCCACTGATTGCAGTATCTGAATTGGGTGATTCAAGTGTTAATTTCAATGTCAGACCATGGGTGAATACCGCGGATTTTTGGCCGGTCAAATACGCAATAACCGAAACAGTGAAGCTTCGTTTTGATCAGGAAGGTATTTCTATTCCATTCCCGCAAATGGATGTGCATATCCATAAGGAAGATAAAGAGGATGGAAACGAAAAAGATAAGGTAAAAGTGACACCGGAATTAAGCTAAATAGGACAACGCCACTTTAACAGTGGCGTTGGCTTTTCTTCATCGACAATCGGGGCGTCTTGGTGCTTTTTGATATATTGCCGACGCCTCGGCCATATTAGCCTGCAGATTATCAATTCGGGTGTCGGGTGCAGGGTGAGTGGAGAGTAGTTCAGGCGGACGGTTGCCTTGGCTCGCTGCATCCATATTATGCCATAAAGACACGGATTCCTGGGGGTTAAACCCTGCTTGGGCCATCAGGGTCAAGCCTATTAGATCGGCTTCGGACTCATGGGCACGGCTAAAGGGTAGTTGCACTCCCACCTGCGCGCCCAGGCCAATGGCTGCCATTATCGGGCCTGAGTAAGCGACCTCATTCGCCGCTAACACCTGACCTACCGCTTGTGTACCCATATTGATTAAGGTGCCCTGCGACATCCGTTCATTGCCGTGATGCGCGATTACATGGCCTACTTCATGACCAATAACGGCTGCTAACTGATGTTGATTTTTTGCCACATCAAGCAAGCCGGTGTATACCCCAATTTTGCCGCCTGGAAGCGCAAAGGCATTGACCTGCTCGTCGTCAAAAACGACAACTTCCCAGCGACCAGCAAATACATCCTGTGGCACATGAACTGTGATAGAGCGGGCCACACATTCAACGTAGCTGTTGGCAACCCGTTTGTTTGAAATCTTCAGTTCCTCTTTCATACCACTGAAGGCTTGCTCACCCATTTGTGAAAGCTGCTCTTCGGAAAACAATAACACCTGATTGCGACCTGTAGGGGAGGTTGCGCATGCAGTCAGTATTGCTACAAGTGAAATCACACTCGTCCGTTTTAACCACTTCATCATATTTACTTTTCCTTTTGCTACCCTGCATTACACGCAGTGAGTAATGTTCAGCATTTTTCAGTGCTATACGAAATAAATCGCTATTTAGCTTTACCGGACATTAATGACATTAATTTAAGTTAAAAGTAAAAAGCTCAAGTTTTCAAGATATTAAGTAAAGACTGAGAAGGCCCATTGCGAACAGAATGGGGCGGGTTCACGATTGACTCAACCTGAATTAAAGAAATTTCGTAAATATTGGCTGGTAGCAAACGAATTAAGGATAAAGCGATGACAAAAGTACTGGTTCTTTATTACTCCTCTTACGGTCATATTGAAAAAATGGCAGAAGCGGTAGCCGAAGGGGCAAAGCAGGCGGGAGCTCAGGTGGATATTAAACGTGTCCCCGAGACGGCTCCAGATGATGTGGTCAAAAATGCGGGCTTTAAAACCGATCAACAAGCGCCTGTAGCAAAAGTGGATGAATTACCCAATTATGATGCAATTATTGTCGGGGTAGGTACGCGATACGGTCGTATGGCCTCACAAATGGCTGCGTTTTGGGATCAAACCGGGGGGCTCTGGCAAAAAGGCGCCCTGGAAGGCAAAGTGGCTTCAACGTTTACTTCAACTGCTAGCCAGCACGGGGGACAGGAAACCACCCTGATGTCAAATATGACCACCTTTTTTCACATGGGAATGGTGGTGGTCGGCTTACCTTATTCTTACGAAAAGCTAGCCCAACTGGAAGAAGTCGCCGGCGGCACCCCTTATGGTGCAACCACGCTGGCTGGGGGCGATGGCTCACGACAGCCCAGTGACATTGAGTTGGGAGGTGCGCGTTATCAGGGTAAGTATGTGGCTGAAATTGCAGAAAAGTTAGCAAAACAGTAATCACAAAGACTGCAGCCAGCGTTTTTACATAATTGAGCCTGTGATAAGCTAATCGAAACTGTTTTAAGTGATCGAGGCTCAATGTTTATTTCCAACCATGACACGTGGTGCAACGCTTCTGACGCACAACGCAACGAAGAAATCCAGGCATTACTAACGCAAGGGCTAAGTGAGCGGTTTGATTTTATAGATATCAAACAATTTGGATGCGCTGGCTTTTCCAACCCCATCGCCCGCTTTACCCATCGACAAACGGGCATGGTCATGCACCTTATTCCTGGCAGTGATGAATATAAAGCAGGTATCGCCCCTGAGTTGTACGATGTTGTTCAGGAGCTTTATTACATGGACTTAGATGAAAATGATTTTGAACAACAGCATCCGATATCGATAGAGCCATTTTTTATTGGCGAATTTGTTATCACCGAATCACAGTGGCAAAAAATGGGCGCTGAGCTACCTAAAAGTTTTGGTGATGACCATGGCGTCGATGGCGTATCGCGGGAACAAGTGCGTGAAGCAGCCAAACCTTTTGGTTTAAAGTTACCCAGTGAAATGGAATGGGAATATGCGTGTAAGGCCGGTAGCAATACTATTTTCTATTGGGGCAACCAACCTAATGATGATTATGCCTGGACTAAACATAACGTTAAAAAGGCACCCACTGAATATTTTACTTTAAGCCAAAAAGTGCAAAAAGCACCCAATGCGTTTGGTCTGGTTGGCATGATAGGCAATTTAAACGAATGGGTTGAAGATGATGAAAATGAATACAATATGATCCAGGTATCCCAAAAGCCTTACCGCTCACATTCTAAAAGAGCAAATGGAATATTACGTGGGGGCTGGATTAATTACGAGTGGATGTTTTGCCGCTCTACTTCCCGTGTCGCTGCGGCCTCAGGGGACATGGGATCAAGTGCCAGATTAGCGATCGGTTTAGATGAGGTAATTACTAAATCACGCCGCTGTGTACCAAGGGATGCAATTCTTGCATTTGGGAGTTCATTCAGAAGCCACTGGTATTCTAAGCGATAACCGATATCTGGCAAGCGGCCCATTTAAGTTGTCACGCGAAAGAAAACTAAAGTATTTCAGGAACCTCATCAAAACGATTATATATCCACCACTCTGGAATATAATCGTTGGTATGTTTCAGTGTCCATCCATGCCTGTCATAGGCCAAGCTAGCTGTGGCGATAAGGTCAGACGGAAATATCATCTGGTCCACGCCTAATGGGATGTGATCAGACATCGCCGCCTTATGATGCGCTTTTCCTGCCACACGCATGGCTTTTTCATATTCCAGTCCATTTCCGGTTGCAACGTAGTAAAGCGGTATTAAATTCACTTGTGCGCGGAAATTAAACTGGTCACGAAATACTTCGGTATATTGCTGGTACAAACGCTGGTGTTGCCCATTTGGGTCAAGCATGCCTTTAATGTAATTAACATAAAAGCGCGCAAGATCTGGCGAGCGCGGTTCGTGTTGGACGGCCGATTCGGGGTCGTACTTTATCAACTTTTCAACTAAATCGGGCCGACGCATACTGATGGATTCAAATAAGCGAACAGCCCACGCAGAGCGGGTAGGGGGGGGCGCACTGGCTTTAAGCACCCCCGTCACCCCATTTACCGTGACTGCCTGTGTCGCAGCGCCTGGTTCAGTGACACCGTGAATTAACGCTTCTAATGCAGCGAAGCTCTTACGTAAGTGAGGAACAATTTTGTTGCCATCTTCTTTGTCTTTGGTGAGTTTATACAGTAATGTGGCGTCAAAAGCCATTTGACGCTCCATTTCAAACATACACCAAAGAATATAGAAAAAGTTTTCCTTCTGAGATACTTGAAGCCGTTCAAGGCTAGCTCCAAACCTTCTCGGACGGCTAACTCTACAAAATTCAATCTCCTTTTCTAAATCCTTCGTTGGCTTAACGAAGTTCTTAATATGAATAGCTTTCATTTTAAATGCTCATGATTCTTGATGAAGGAAAAGCTATGAAAAGATAGCTTATCCTCCACCTCCCATATATGGAGTCTTATTGCCAAAATCACTTTGTGTTAATTTGATTACATTACCGTGGGCATCAAACATGGCACTGCTTCGAGCCTGATAGATAATCAACACAGCCAAGCCATCATACAAAGTTATCCAAGTATCGACAAAGCTTTATCGCCCACGTCCTAACAGAGCAAGTGGAATGCTGCTGGGAGGCGGGATTAATTATGAGTGGATGCTATGCCGTTTTTTTCGCGTTTTGCTGCGGCGTCAGAGTAAAGACGATTCAGGCCAAGTAATTACAGCGAGAGTTCCAAAAAAGGTAAAAGTAGAGGTAAATCAGGTATGGGTGGATGTAGGCGCTAACCGATATGTGGCCAGTGCCCCATTAAACTGTAGTGCTGACGAGAATTAAAGTATCTCAGGGACGTCGTCAAATCGGTTATATATCCACCATTCTGGAATATAATCGTTGGTGTGTTTCAGTGTCCAGCCATGACGGTCATAGGCCAGGCTGGCAGTGGCGATAAGGTCAGACGGAAATATCATTTGGTCTACGCCCAATGGGATGTGATCTGACATCGCTGCCTTATGGTGGGCTTTTCCCGCCACCCGCATGGCTTTTTCATATTCCAGTTCATTGCCGGTTGCAACATAGTAAAGCGGTATTAAGTTTACTTGTGCGCGGAAATTAAACTGGTCACGAAAGACTTGGGTATATTGCTGGTAAAAACGCTGGTGTTGCCCATTTGGGTCAAGCATTCCCTTAATGTAATTGACATAAAAGCGCGCAAGGTCTGGCGAACGAGGTTCGTGCTGAGCGGCCGATTCTGGGTCGTACTTCATCAGCTTTTCAACTAAATCGGGCCGACGCATACTGATGGATTCAAATAGGCGAACAGCCCATTCAGAGCGGGTTGGGGGAGGCGCACTGGCCTTTAATTCACCCGTTACTCCATTTACCGTGACTGCCTGTGTCGCAGCGTCTGGTTCAGTGACACCGTGGATTAAGGCTTCTAAAGCAGCGAAGCTCTTGCGTAGATGAGGAACAATTTTGTTGCCATCTTCTTTGTCTTTGGTGAGTTTATACAATAATGAGGCATCAAAAGCCATTTCACGATCCATTTCAAACATACACCAAAGAATATAGAAAAAATTTTCCTTCTGAGATATCTGAAGCCGCTCAAGGCTAGCCTCGAATCTTTTAGGTTGTCGAACTCTGTAAAATTCGATTCTTTTTTCTAAATCTTTTGCTGGTTTAACGAAATTCTTAATATGAATAGCTTTCATTTTAAATGCCCATGATTCTTGATGAAGGAAATGCTATGAAAAGATAGTTTATCCTCCACCTCCCGTATATGGAGTCTTTGTGCCAAAATCACTTTGTGTTAATTTGATTACATTACCGTGTGCATCAAACATGGCACCGCTTCGAGCCTGATTGATAATCAACACAGCCAAGCCATCATACAAAGTTATCCAAGTATCGACAAAGCTTTATCGCCCACGTCCTAACAGAGCAAGTGGAATGCTGCTGGGAGGCGGGATTAATTATGAGTGGATGCTATGCCGTTTTTTTTCGCGTTTTGCTGCGGCGTCAGGGTAAAGACGATTCAGGTCAAGTAATTACAGCGAGAGTTCCAAAAACGGTAAAAGTAGAGGTAAATCAGGTGTGGGTGGATGTAGGCGCTAACCGATATCTGGCAAGCGCCCCTTTTAGTTGTCACGCGGAGGAAGACTAAAGTATTTCAGGAACCTCATCAAAACGATTATATATCCACCACTCTGGAATATAATCGTTGGTATGTTTCAGTGTCCATCCATGCCTGTCATAGGCCAAGCTAGCTGTGGCGATAAGGTCAGACGGAAATATCATCTGGTCCACGCCTAATGGGATGTGATCAGACATCGCCGCCTTGTGATGGGCTTTTCCTGCCACCCGCATGGCTTTTTCATATTCCAGTTCATTGCCGGTTGCAACATAGTAAAGCGGTATTAAGTTTACTTGTGCGCGGAAATTAAACTGGTCACGAAAGACTTCGGTATATTGCTGGTACAAACGCTCGTGTTGCCCATTTGGGTCAAGCATGCCTTTAATATAATTGACATAAAAGCGCGCAAGGTCGGGCGAGCGAGGTTCGTGCTGGGCAGCCGATTCCGGGTCATACTTCATCAGCTTTTCAACTAAATCGGGCCGACGCATACTGATAGATTCAAATAAGCGAACAGCCCACGCAGAGCGTGTAGGGGGAGGCGCACTGGCTTTAAGCACCCCCGTCACCCCATTTACCGTGACTTCCCGTGTCGCCGCGCCTGGTTCAGTGACACCGTTGATTAACGCTTCTAAAGCAGCGAAGCTTTTTCTTAGCTGTGGAACAATTAAATTGCCATCAGCTATATCTTTGGTGAGTTTATAAAGCTCTACAGCATCAAAAGCCATTTGACGCTCCTTTTGAAACATACACCAAAGAATATAAAAAAAGTTTTCCTTTTGAGAAACTTGTAGCCCCTGAAGATTTGC
>CAZROH010000041.1:0-26051 GCA_964601635.1 uncultured Alteromonas sp.
CAAAACGCTCTTTTAAACGAGAAATAGAGGAATACATCTGTATTCCTCTATTTTTTTTTGTATAAGTAGAAGCTTCCTACTTATTTCTGCTTCGCTTTAGCAAATGCGTCTGCAAAGGCATTACCCATAGCTGCATTTTGTGCCGGAGCCGATTGGCGCTGGCCTCTATTGTGTCCCTTGTTATTGGCGCGGGGAGAGGTGGACTTATTTTTAGGTGCCGCTGCTTTCGCTGGCGCCGGTGTTTCATCCAGTCGCATCGTGAAGGAAATACGTTTCCGTTCAACATCCACTTCCATCACTTTCACTTTAACGATATCGCCTGCTTTTACCACTTCGCGTGGATCAGAGATGAACTTGTTGGTTAGCGCGGAAATGTGCACCAAGCCATCCTGATGAACACCCACATCAACGAAGGCACCAAAGTTCGCCACATTGCTTACTACGCCCTCCAGGATCATACCAGGCTTCAGATCGCTAATTGTTTCAACCCCCTCTTTAAAGGTGGCAGTTTTGAACTCTGGGCGGGGATCACGGCCAGGCTTATCCAGCTCTTTTAAGATATCTTTCACCGTAGGCAACCCGAATTGGTCATCGGTAAAGGTGTCAGGCGACAGCTTTTTGAGCAGTTCTGTGTTACCGATTAAATCATTTACGGCCACGTTGGTCTGGTTAACAATCTTATCGATGACCGGATAGGCTTCTGGGTGAACCGCTGAGCGATCAAGCGGGTTTGTACCATCATTGATGCGTAAAAACCCTGCGGCTTGTTCAAACGCTTTTGGTCCTAAGCGTTCTACTTTTAGCAACGCTTTACGATCGGCAAAGGCACCATTGGTGTTGCGGAACATCACGATATTGTTGGCCAGGGTTTTGTTTAATCCTGATACATAGCTTAATAGTGCGGGCGATGCCGTATTCAAATCTACGCCTACCGCGTTCACACAATCTTCAATTACCTGATCCAGCGATTTACCCAACTGGCTTTGGCTGACATCGTGCTGGTACTGGCCGACCCCTATGGCTTTGGGTTCGATTTTAACTAATTCAGCGAGCGGGTCCTGCAAGCGGCGGGCGATGGAGACCGCGCCACGTAAAGACACATCGAGCTCAGGTAGCTCCTGAGACGCCAGTTCAGAAGCGGAGTAAACCGATGCGCCGGCTTCACTGACCACTATCTTCTGCGCTTTTAGTTCGGGTTTTGCCTTGAGCATTTCCCCTACTAACTTGTCCGTTTCGCGGGATGCAGTGCCGTTGCCAATACTAATCAGCGTGACTTTATATTGCTGACAAAGTGTGGCTAAGGTGCGCAGCGACTTATCCCATTGATTCTGTGGGGCGTGGGGGTAAATGGTGTTGGTTGCCAGCACCTTACCTGTGGCATCCACAATTGCGACCTTAACACCTGTACGTAAACCTGGATCCAGCCCCATGGTAACGCGTGAACCCGCAGGTGCAGCCATCAGCAAATCATTCAGGTTTTTGGCAAACACATTAATCGCTTCTTCATCCGCTTTCTCGCGTAAGCTGGCAAACAGTTCTGTTTCCATATGCATGCCGATTTTTATCTTCCAGGTCCACTGTACCACTTGTTGTAAAAAGCCATCTGCAGGACGGCCTTTGTCTTTTATGCCAACGTGGTCGGCTATAATATTTTCGCATTCTGAACGTTGGCTGGTGGATTCATTGGCTGGATCTGCATTAAGCTGAATATGCAGCATGCCCTCATTACGACCACGGAACATTGCCAATGCGCGATGAGAAGGCACCGTTTTGTATTTTTCCTGATGCTCAAAATAATCTTTGTATTTGGCCGCTTCCTTTTCCTTGCCCGGAACCACCGTACTGACCATTAATGCATTATCGGTAAGGTAGCGACGTACCTTGGCCAGTAAGGCTGCATCTTCAGCAAAGCGCTCCATTAAAATGAATCGTGCGCCTTCTAACGCGGCCTTCGTGTCAGCTACACCGTTTTGGGCATCAATAAATGCTTGCGCTTCGTCTTCCGGATTAAGTTCGGGATTGGCAAAAAGTTTATCTGCCAGAGGTTCCAGGCCCGCCTCGATGGCGATTTGGCCCTTGGTACGGCGACGAGGTTTATAAGGTAAATACAAATCTTCCAGCGTGGTTTTGCTGTCGGCACTTTTAATTTGACTGGCCAACTCATCACTAAGCTTACCCTGTTCGTCAATTGACTTTAGAATAACTTGCCGACGATCTTCGAGTTCACGCAGATAGGTTAAACGCTGTTGGAGGTTGCGTAATTGGGTATCGTCCAGCCCTTGCGTGGCTTCTTTTCGGTAACGGGCAATAAACGGAACAGTGGCGCCTTCGTCGAGTAAGTTAACGGCAGCTTCAATCTGGCTTTCTTTTACCGCCAGTTCTTTCGCAATAGTCGATATGATCATAGATTATCAATTGAATGTCTTAATTAGGGCTGATTGCTGAATACAACAGCCATGAGATAGGTTCAGTTAACGTAAAAAACAAGTGGCGCCAGTATATCATCGTTGAAGTACGGTGGTAGATTAAAATGCGGTAAGCATTTGTTAATATGCCTCGCGACAGCTAGTACGCTCTGTTCGATACGACAAAAACATCAATCAGCACCTGCGTACAGTTAATTGTTCGTGCCAATCGTGGAGGAAATAGGTCAATACCAACAACCTGCAACGGAATTTCATAGTGATTGACCATTGCAATACCGGTTAGCGCAAGTAATTCTATGAAAAGGTAAATCGCTTAGTGCGTGGATAAAACAGTGAAAACCAAATTAATAACCCCGGAAGGGTATAAAAAACTGAAAGACGAACATGATCATTTGTGGTTCGAAAAGCGTCCGGAAATTACCAAAATTGTGAGTTGGGCAGCAAGTCTGGGTGATCGTTCCGAGAACGCAGATTATACCTACAACAAGCGCTTGTTAAGGCAAATTGACCGGCGTGTGCGCTTTTTGCGTAAATTGCTACCCGAACTTACCATCGTACATTATTCTCCGCAGCAAGAAGGCAAGGTGTTTTTTGGCGCGTGGGTAGAAATAGAAAACGAGGCGGGGGAGGTTCACTCATTTAGAATCGTCGGTCCGGAAGAAATATACGGCGACCAGAAGGGGGTCATTTCCATTGATTCTCCCATGGCGCGGGCCCTTCTCAAAAAAGAAGTGGATGATGTCTGTGTTGTTACCACCCCGGCAGGCAAAAAAGAGTGGTACATCAATAAAATAACCTACCACGATGCGTTTGCAAATAAGATCTGAAGCGCCCCTTGCTTGTATATGAAAATCATTTAATGATTATTTTATGAACATTTAACTAGCGTAAGGGTCATATCGATACCTGGAGTGGATTTTGTCACGGTAAAAGTAAAAAGGTTATTATGTTCAGAACTTTCTCTACCCGATCTCAACCACCCTCGGCGCTAAGTCTAGGGGTGACTATTACTGGTTTCTTTTTGTTTATGACCGGTGCCTTGCTCGCTATCGTAGGCGTTTTTGATATTTTCGGAAATTGGGAAAATTTAGGCAAACTGGCGTATCTTCTTGCCGGCGTGATCCTTTATAAAGTCGGTTTTACGATGATCAAACATTACGCGACCTTATCACTTAAAAGAGAACGACGCAGGGGATTCTGGCTTTAAAACATTTAGCTATTAAAGTGCCGTGATTAGTACAAATCGATTTAATGACAAGTGCTGAAGGAGGGGCTAATTTATAAATCCACGCTATACTTAAGTGACAATTCGGTAATTCGAAATTAAACACTACCCGAATATTTAATCCGGGTTACGCGCAGATACCAAACAAAGGTACTGTACGAAGGGACAAAGGCGAGCAAGGATTACGCTCTTCCCCAAAAATGAAAAAGGCCGGCAGGTAAAACCTACCGGCTTTTTTCATGAGAATTATTCAGAAGCTTCTTCTTCAGTCTTTGGCATTACTTCCAGCAACTCGACTTCGAAAATGAGAGTAGAGTTTGGCATGATGTTGCCAGTGGAGCGCGGACCATAGGCTAGATCAGCAGGAATGTGGAAACGATATTTCGCCCCTTCTTTCATCAACTGAACGCCTTCAGTCCAACCTGGAATTACGCGGTTAAGCGGGAATACCGCAGGTTCGTTGCGCGCATAGGATGAATCAAACTCAGTACCGTCAAGCAAGGTACCGCGATAATGTACTTTGACTGTATCTTCCGCTTCAGGGCTTTTGCCGTCACCTTCTTTCAACACTTCATACTGAAGGCCAGATTCAGTGGTTTTAACGCCCTCTTTTTTGGCATTTTCCGCTAGGTATTCTTGCCCTTTCGCAATGTTTTCTTCGGCCTGCTTTTCTGCTACTTCCTGTTGCTTAGCCCGTAATGCTTGTTCACCTTCTTGCGCGAACTGCTGGATTTCTTGCTGCGAGAACTTCAGGCTTTCATTCATGGCATCTTTAAAGCCTTGCATCAATGCGTCCTGATCTAATTCGTCACCCAATTGCGACTGCTGCTGTGCGCGGTTGTTTACGAACAACCCCATACTGGCACCCATCGCGTAAGCCTGTTTTTGTGCGTCTGTCATGTCGCTACCAGTACTTTCTGTAGCAGTCATTTCCGCCGAATCTGCTTTGGCAGCTGACGCGGTGTTATCTTCTTCTTTTGAATTTGGTTGGCAGGCAAACAAGCCCAGTGCAGTAAGGGTAGATAAGGCGACTAGCGACTTACGCATAAAAACTTCTCCATATTCTTGTTAATACCGTCTTTATACCATAAAAGTGGCGCGATACGGTTTACTAAGTTGAATTGCTACGTAGCAACGTTTTGTAGGATCGTTACTGTATAAAATTTAACGTATTCCATGCTATGGTAAACGTAGCAGTGACAAAGCGAAACCCATTTGACAGGAATCCTTCACAATTGTTCCCTAAAGTCTTTTTTATTAGTTTAATAACAAGCGTATTAATTGCCTGTTCGGTGCCCGAGACAAAGCCAGTAAAAGTGTGGCGGCATGCGGAAGAGGCCGCTTTTGCTGCGGATATCAGCCCCGATGGCCGTTTCTCAGTAGTGTCCAGCCTTACCCAGGGGATTAATGTCTGGCAATATGGCAAAGCAGAGCCTGTTTACCAGTGGAGCCATCAGGGCGCAGGCAGAAATGTCGTGGTGTCGGTTCACATTTCTGCAGACAATAAATTCGTTGCCACCTCTGACAGAGAAGCATTTGCCCTGTGGAGTATGCAACGCGGTGAGCCGGTAGGATTTTGGCGGATTGATGAGTCGTCAGTACGTGACATTGCAGTAGCCAATGAAGGTAATGGGATATTGGTCGGGCGCTCGAACGGTAAAGTCATGTATTTTGAGCCTTCTACAGGTCGTAGACTGGAGTTTTTAGGTCATCAGGAAAAGGTCAATAGCGTCGATATCTCGCCGAATGGAAAGTATGCGTTAAGCGGTGGGAATGACTATGTCGCGTATCTTTGGAGTACTGAAACCGGTCAGATTATTCATACCTTTACTCACCCAAGCAGGGTAACGTTAGTGGCGTTGGACGATGAAGGACGTTATGTATTTACCGCTGACAGCCAGCAAAAATCGCAAGTGTGGAACGCGCAAACAGGTGCGCCGGTGAGTAATTTGCAGTATATTGCGCGCCAGAAAATTTTTACCGATGCTGTATTCTCCAAAGATGGTAAGCGCTTGCTAACTGGCGCCCCATCGCGAAGAGTTTACGAGTGGGATGTGCACACGGGCGAACAGGTTAACGAGTGGAAAGTCGCCCCTCGTGAAAACATGAGTCCGCCCAGCGCTGTAGTGTATGGGGTAGGTTATATTGATGATAACCACGTTCTAACTGAAAGCAGCAGCGGTTTAGCCGAATTATGGAGTCGTGTGAATGACTAATCCCTCGCTTCAGCAGCAGTTGCAAAGCGCTGAACATCATATAGAAGAACTGCAAACCAAAGTTGCTTTTCAGGAGCACACCATTGAGTTGTTAAACGAGGCGCTGACCAGTCAGCAACATCAATTGGAAAAGTTGCAATATCAAATGAAACACGTGTTGCAGAAGGTCAAAGCCATTGAACCTTCAAATATTGCCAAACAATCAGAAGAAACGCCGCCGCCACATTATTAAAGCAACAGGTTTGGGTGGCTTGTCACCATCTATTGAGTCTGCCCAGGTGCACACGGAATACGAATAACGAATGGAGCATAGGCCCTGCTCAGCACCCCACCCTAGTTAAAACGCGCAGCAATTCATATATAAATGGCAATTCTAGTTTTTCACGTGGGCTTTCGTGCAATTGAATTGAGGTAACGGGGCAAGTTCACATTCTGCCAGAGACCCCATCGCTTCAAATCCAGATAAATTACCAGTCTGCCAGCACTTTTGTGAAAAAAGGCTTGATTCGGTACAGTAAATTTGTTTAATTTGTAACCAGTTCCATGCATCGATCACCATAGGGATGGTGGCTAATAACAGAAAGGATGAATCACAATGGGTAGGATTTGGCTAATTTTAGCAGGCTGTGCAAGTTTTTTTGCTTCACTTCTTCACGTGGCCATTATTTTTCGAGGGGGCGACTGGTACCGCATGTTTGGTGCCGGCGAGCAAATGGCGCAATTAGCCGAAAAAGGCAGTATTTACCCAGTTATTGTGACCGGCCTTGTTGCATTGGGCCTGTTTATTGGGGCGCTTTATGCGTTCGCAGCCTCACACGTGTTTTCCCGCTTGCCATTTCAGAAATCAGTCTTATATGGATTGACTGCGGTCTTTCTCATCCGCGGAGTGATGGGATTAGTGTTGGTTATAGGCGCTGAATTTTACGTGCCCGCTAGTAACTCGCCCCTGTTCTGGCTAGTCAGTTCTGCCATTTGCATCATGTTGGGTACCAGCTATTTGCTTGGCACTCGCTGGCACAGCAAAGATATACGCGCTTTTCAGTTTGCCTGAGCGGATATTTCAATCAGCTTGGTTTGTCTTCCGTCCAGGTAACTGACGTTGTCTCCATCGAAATACGCATCTTCCTCCAGCATAATGCGTATCTCTTTGTTCCAGGCATCGACATAGGCTGCGTTATTCAACTCAATTGAATAAGCGGTGTTTGCATGCAAAGGGTAGTCGCCGTCGCCGGGTACGCCATCTTGTTTATCCCACATGCCTAATGTTGTTCCTGCTCCATGACCGTGGTAGCCAAGCGGGTGAGTGTAAATAGTCGGTTTTAATCCCGCTTTACGCGCAGCGATCAAACTTTCTTTTAAAACCTCGTTGCCGGTTTTGCCCACTTTGAATCGCCTGGTAAATATATCTTGCAACTGGTTGGCGTTACTCAGAGCGTCCTGCAAAAAGGGGGGAGCACTTTGTTCATTACCCTTTAAGACATACGCATGTTGTTGGGTGTCTGTATGTAAGCGTAAATAACTGATGCCGAAATCTACATGCAGCAGGTCACCGGGCTGAATAACGGTACCGGTTTTATCGGTGAACGTGCTCTCATGGTCAAATTTTGTATTGCTTTTACGCTGTAACGATACAGAAGGGTGAAACCACGTCGCCAGTTTAAGCGCAGCCACTTTCTCTCTTAACCACCACGCGACATCATCGGTTGTCGTTTTTCCTGGCGTAATGACGTGATGGGAGAAGCCCTCAGCAATGATTGCATGCGCTATTTTACCCATGGATTTCATCAGCTCAACTTCTTCGGGCAGGCGCTGCTCCAGCCAGGCAACCGATACTGCTTCAGCTGATACTAAGCGTGAACGATATTTGGGCTTTAAAGCTGCTTCCAGTAACTCTTTTTCACTCGCCACTAAGCCATCTGCGTGAGCCCAGTTTGCCGACTGATTAATACCGATCTTCTGCGGATCATGGGATGTAATAAAATCCGAAAGGGCCTGCCATTGATCCGGTTGCTTTTCTTTATCCCATGCGCGCGCGAATAAATTGCCTACTGCATAAGGCGCTATAGCATGGGTTTCTACTGTGTTGTCATTTTTTAAGGTGACTACCAGCATGGTAGTGCGACGGGCAGATAACCAGGTTGCCGGGAGCAATGTTTTTAATACGGGATCTTCATTGTATTCGCTGCTGATAAGAAGCCACATGTCGATTCCAGCACGATTCATGGCTTGGGGAAGGATACGGTGGATGCGTTTCTCCGTTAGCGAATCAATCAATACTGCCCGGTCTCGCAGTGGTAAAATATCGTCGTACGGTGACGCAAACACAGGGATACTTAGTAATAAAGTTAAAAGCAAATAACGCATAGAGTAATCCACTTCTGATTAGTATTCCCACTATAGGTAAATTTTAACCAGAAAAAAAGCGCCCCGTTTGGCGCTTTTTTTAACTGTGTTAATCACTTAGAAACGATCGAGGTTCATTACTTTATGCCACGCCTTAACAAAATGATGCACAAACATTTCATCCGAATCACTGGAAGCATATGCTTCAGCCACCGCGCGTAACTCGGCATTGGCGCCGAACACTAAATCAACAGGGGTAGCGGTCCAGGTGGCTTTGCCGGTTTTTCGATCTTTACCTTGATACAAGCCGTCACTTCCTTCCATTTTCTCCCATGTGGTATCCATACTTAATAAATTAACAAAAAAGTCGTTGTTCAGGGTGCCGGGTTTGTCGGTAAAGATACCGTGCTTATCTCCATTCGCGTTGGCACCCAACGCTCGCATACCGCCTATTAGCACAGTCATTTCTGGCACCGATAGATCGAGCTGGTCTGCTTTATCCACCATCATGTCTAAAACCGGACGATAACTTCTTGTCTCATCGTAATAATTTCGGAAGGCGTCGGCGGTAGGCTCCAGTAGCGCAAATGATTCGATATCAGTTTGCGCTTTGGTTGCATCGGCGCGACCCGCTTCAAACGGAACATTAACCGGATAGCCGGCATCACTGGCTGCTTTTTCAATTGCAGCAGCACCGCCTAACACAATGAGGTCTGCCATAGATACCTGCTTATCGCCTGACTTTTGGTTAAAATCAGATTGCACTTTCTCTAGCGAAGCAAGTACCTTCTGTAGCTCGTTGGGGTTATTGACCTCCCAATTGATCTGTGGCTCCAGTCGAAGCCTACCCCCATTGGCACCACCACGCATGTCGGTGACGCGGTGACTCGATGCCGCTGCCCATGCGGTTCTGACTAGCTCCGGAACCGTTAGCGAAGTGGCCAGAATTTGCTTCTTCAATGCACTGATATCTTTATCAGTGATGGTTTCGTAGCTCACTTCCGGAATCGGATCTTGCCAAATAAGCTCATCTTGTGGGATGTTATTCCCTAAATAACGAGCCCTGGGTCCCATGTCTCTGTGGGTGAGCTTAAACCAGGCTTTACCAAACGCCTTTTTATACTCATCAGGATTATTTAAAAACCGCTCGGCAATTTTTCGGTACTCGGGGTCAAATTTTAGTGCCAAATCAGCTGTGGTCATAACCGGTGGGTTTTTCTTACCTTTCACGTGCGCATCAGGTACCGTTTCGTGCATATCCTTGTTTTTAGGCACCCAAATAATGCCTCCAGCCGGACTCTTAGTCTGTTCCCACTCGTTGTTTAGCAGGTTTGATAAATAGAGTGACGACCATTTGGTCGGGGTTTGAGTCCACGCGCCTTCCAAGCCGCTGGTGGTGGTATCTTCTGAATGGCCTTTGCCACATTTGTTGTGCCATCCCCGCCCTTGATATTCAAGATCAGCGGCTGCGGGTTCTTTGCCAATACAGTCCGGTTTGCTGGCTCCATGCATTTTTCCAAACGTGTGTCCACCTGCTATTAACGCAACGGTTTCTTCATCATTCATGGCCATGCGGGAGAAGGCGGTACGAATATTTTTAGCAGAGCCGACAGGATCGGGTTTACCCATAGGGCCTTCGGGGTTGACATAAATGAGTCCCATGTGAGTCGCACCCAATGGTCTGATAAGCTCGCCATCTTTATCCATGCGATCGCTTGCCAACATATCTACTTCAGGGCCCCAATAAACATAATCAGGCTCCCAGTCATCGGAGCGGCCATAAGCAAAACCATATATATCAAAGCCCATATTTTTCATGCCGATGGTGCCCGCCAGTACCATTAGGTCGCTCCACGATAGCGCCCGGCCATATTTTTGTTTTATAGGCCACAATAGTCTGCGCGCCTTATCTAAATTGCCGTTATCGGGCCAACTGTTCAACGGGTCAAAACGCATTTGCCCACCACCACCGCCACCGCGGCCATCTAATGTGCGGTAGGTACCAGCGCTATGCCAGCTGAGACGAATAAACAATGGGCCGTAATTACCAAAGTCAGCGGGCCACCAGTCTTTAGAGGAGGTGAGTAATTCGTTGACGTCTCGCTCAACGGCTTCAATATCCAGTTTCTGGAACGCTTCCGCGTAATTAAAATATTGTCCGTAAGGGTTTGACCGCTGCACGTGATCACGTAATGGCGACAGGTCGAGTTGGTCAGGCCACCAAAATTGGTTGGAAACGGGTGAGGAAAGTTCACTGATAATGCGATCATCTGCGGCGATGGGCCCTGCTAATAACAGCGCACAAAGCGCTGCAATCTTTGTCCTTTTTGCTAACATTGTTATGCCTTGTCTGAATTATGTACAATCTCAGAAAATATAGTTCACAGTATATTTACCTTCCATTAACAATTGATGCATATAAACGATTGCTTTGATTGGTTTTTATGATTAGGTTTTTAAAGGTGCATTTTCCATCGTGTACTTATTTCTGATTGACAAAGGTAGGAGGGTCTTAAAAACGCCCGATGAACAAGATCGAAAATGTGGCATAGTTAGTGCAAGGATTTTTCTGTTCCTTAAAATGGAGAAAAATGATGTTGAAACTAAACAAGTTCTTGCTAATAAGCAGTATCGCACTCACCTTGGGCGCGTGTGACGTTGATAAAACAGAAGACGGCGAAATGCCTGAAGTTGACGCCGATGCCGGTGAGTTACCTGAGTATGAAGTGAAAAAAACCGAAGACGGTGAGCTACCTGATATTGATGTTGAAGGTGGCGAAATGCCAGAATACGACGTTGACACGGCAGACGTAGAGATTGGTACAGAAACAAAAGAAGTGGAAGTGCCTACCGTAGACGTCACTATGCCTGACGAAGAAGAAGGCGAAGAAGAAGAAGACGATAACAAATAAGGTTTTTGTTACTTGGACCGGCAGTGAACTGCTGGTCCCTTCCCCCCCTCCTCGGATAATTTTTCATTCAATGCTTAAATTTTTGTAATTGTTTCACTGTACTGATCAAATACAGGTGAAAATTCTTCACCCGTGTTGTGAAGATGAAGCTAAACGCAGACGGTTCGTGGCGATCTAACAGCGATTCTTTCAATGATTGCCTTATTTAATCGGGTGACGATTAAGAAAGCCCACATTTTGCTGCATATGGGCTTAGATGTGGGGTAAATTTGGCTATTTTATTTGGGCGCTTTGATAATCCCACATAATACACGAGCGCCACCGCCACCGAGTTTGTTAGGGTTGTCAGAGTAGTTATCCCCCCCTTCATGGACCATCAATGCCTTTCCCTCTATATCATTAAAGCTCAAGCGTGGTGCCAGCACAGGATGCCCGGCGTTCCCTTCTTCATCAGCGTATAGAAGCGGAAGGTCGCCCAGGTGGTTTTCGTTGCCCCAAGGCGTACCATGCTTATTGGTATTCTGAGGATCATAATGACTGCCTGCTGCGCCTGCAGGTACACTTTTGCCTTCTTTCACCGCACTGTTGCATGACGCATTTTCATGTACATGGAAGCCATGACCACCGGGCTTTAAACCGGTTAACTGAGGGGTGAAAACTAAGCCATAATCAGTTTGACTAATTTCAACATTACCGGCGGCTCGGCCAGTTTTGGTATCCATCATTTTCGCTGAATGGGCGTAAGAATATGTCGATAGCGTAATTAAAGCGCTTGCCAGGATGAATTTCATTGTTTCTCCTTTGGTTTACATGGAATTAAAAATGCTATTTCTCCGCAGTGGCTGCTTTTGTTGTTTCTGGATCTGTTTCTTCCTGGTCTGATGCATTATCGTTACGTTCCTCTTCATCGTTAAGGTCAATGTCTGTGTCCAGCTCAACACTGTCCTCCAGCGTACCCTGAATGGCGCGAATAAAGGCATTCTTTAATATTCCTCCCACTGCGGGAAGCACAGCAGTGTCAGGTTCATCTATTGAACCTTCTATGGGGATGCGGGTTGCAATCTGATCCTCAGCCTGATTTTCGAAGAGTTCGGTAATAAATCCAGATAACAGCTCCACCATACCTTCAAATAAACCGTCATTATCTTCCTGAATATCACCCTTCCATGAAAATACGTCTACATTGTGCAGTACGGGCTTGGCATAGCCTTCAATGGTGCCGTTATCACTGGCCAGTTCCAGCGCCAAATCAAGACTACCCGCCTCTAAATCGAAGGGGGCATAGGTATCCAGAAAGTTTTTAAAATTGACTAAGGCTACGTCTTTTGCCTGTACATCCACATCAAAGGTGGGTTTGGGGGTATGGGGATCGAGAGAGGCTTTAAGCTCCAGAGTTCCGGCGTCGGCTGTCTGGCCTTTGATCTGGACTTTGCCGACTAAATCTCTGGACAAATCCCTGCTGTTTACCAGGTTTTGCGCCGTCAGTGTAATATCATGAACAGATATATGCACTTCGGGTTCGACATCGGTGTTGTGAAAGGCAATTTTCCCCTTGTGAATTCGCAGTTCGTCTATCTTTAAAGGAAACAGCTGGTCTGCCAGTACGAGCCACTTTTCGTTTTTACCAGACTGTTTTTTGCTGTCGTCTTTGCTGTCAACGAAGTTGATCTCCGGTTGCCACAAGTCGATAGAGCCCACTAATGCCCCATCAAGTAAAGCGGACCAAAGTAAACTGAATTCGATTTCTTTGGCTTTAATAAATGGTTCTTTTACTTTGCCGTTACGTTTGACCAGAATAATGTTCTCAAGGCTATAAGCTCCTCGCCATAGCATGATGTCGACATCACCTACTTCGCCAACAAATTCTTGTGGGCTTTGGTTACCAGCGAAGCCTTCCGGCTCAGATAATGTTTTGTTTATGTACCATTGTGCGGCATATGGCAGTGCCATTCGTAATGCAATAAGCACTGCGACAACAATAACCAGTCCGGTTGTCCAGCGGGAATATGTTTTGGAGTGCATGCAAGCAACCCTGCTTTACCTAACTGTTCGTTCAAACGGTAAGCAGTGCCAGAACGATCAGAAATAAAACAGAGTTAAGGTTTGAACACTCCGATAACATTGTTTTGTGACTTAGCCGCCGTTTGGACGTTGCTTTCAGCCTGACTCTCGCTATAACCACAGGCAACACATTCGAGCTTTTCCACATTGTGCTCCATAAATAGCATAACAGTGTCGGTTGCCTGACATTTTGGACACGTGGCACCTGCTATGAAACGCTTGCGCTTTTTCGTACTCATTACATTCCTATTTACACGGCAATACTGCCAATTATACCTGAATTAGTATGATAATAATTCTGTCAACATTCTGCTATCATAGCGCCCGATTTTTGGGAGACAGAATAGACATGATCAAGTTGTCAGACATGACATTGATGCGCGGGAGCAAAGTGCTGCTCGAAGACGTGTCAGCACAAATTAACCCGGGACAGAAGGTGGCTCTGATAGGTGCTAACGGCTGCGGAAAGTCCAGTTTGTTTGCGCTGCTGCGTAATGAACTGAGCGTAGAAAGTGGTGAGTGTACAGTGCCTGTACAATGGCGCATCGTCAGTGTGGCACAGGAAACGCCCGCCACCGAACGTCGTGCAATTGATTATGTCATTGACGGTGATACTCGTTTGCGCGCGCTGCAGTCTGACTTAGCCAAGGCCGAATCACGGCATGATGGCGAAGCGATTGGTAAGCTTCACGGACAGCTAGAGCAGGCGGGTGCATACGATGTGGAAGCGCGGGCAGCCACAATACTGGCTGGCTTGGGATTCTCACAGGTGCAGCTTGCAGAAGCGGTAAGCGCGTTTTCAGGAGGCTGGCGAATGCGGCTAAATCTGGCTCAGGCTCTGTTGTGTCCGTCGGATTTGTTATTGCTGGATGAACCAACTAACCATTTGGATCTGGACGCGGTTATCTGGTTGGAAAAGTGGCTGCAACGTTACGAAGGGACGTTAGTATTAATCTCCCACGATAAAGCCTTCATAGACAATGCCGTTACCGGCATTATCAGTGTCGAACACAAAAAACTGGTGACCTATACCGGTAACTATTCCAGTTATGAAAAGCAACGGGCTGAACGGGCGCGCTTACAAACTCTGGAATATGAAAAACAGCAGGCTAAGCGGGCACATCTTGAGTCGTTCATTAATCGCTTCAAGGCTAAAGCCAGCAAAGCAAAACAAGCGCAAAGCCGGATCAAGCAGTTACAAAAAATGGAAGACTTGTTACCTGCTCACGCGCAGAGCCAGTTTAACTTTTCGTTTGCTGATCCTACGGCACTACCTAACCCGTTAGTGCAAATGAGCGACATCAAGCTTGGTTACGGTGACGCCACTATTTTAAATCAGGTCAAGCTTAACCTGGTTCCGGGTAGCCGTATCGGCCTGTTAGGACGTAATGGTCAAGGTAAATCTACGCTAATTAAATTGCTGGCTGGGGTGCTGGCGCCGCAACAAGGCGACTTTACCACTGCACAAGGACTCAATGTGGGCTATTTTGCCCAGCATCAACTGGAAACGCTTGATCCTAAAGCCAGCGCCCTATTGCATATTCAACGTCTGGATGAAAAAGCTACTGAGCAGGCCATGCGCGACTATCTGGGTGGGTTTGGCTTTCATGGTGACGAGGCCACGTCGCCGGTGGCACCTATGTCGGGCGGTGAAAAAGCACGTTTGGTGCTGGCTATGATCGTGTATCAAAAGCCTAACCTGTTGCTGCTGGATGAGCCAACCAACCACCTCGATTTAGAAATGCGTCATGCACTTAATATTGCATTACAATCTTTTGAGGGGGCCATGGTACTGGTCTCGCACGACCGTTTTCTGCTTGGCTCGGTATGCGAATCGTTTTATCTGGTCAACGGTGGTGAAGTCAATCCATTCGATGGCGACTTGGACGATTACAAAAACTGGATCTTGTCACAGGATAAACCTGTTCAGCAGGCAACAGAATCGGCACCTAAAATTGATCGCAAAGCCGAAAAACGCAAACAAGCGGAGCTTCGCCAACAAGCTGCACCGTATAAAAAACAACTCGAACAGCATGAAAAAATTATGGCGGCCGCTACCAGCAAGCTTTCTGAAATAGAGAGTCAGTTGGCTGAACCTGATATGTACGATGACCAAAACAAAGCTACCCTGATGCAGTTGCTTGATGAACAAGCGCAATTAAAACAGCAAATCGAAGAAGCGGAAATGCGCTGGTTAGACGCACAAGAAGCGATTGAGGCTATATTTATCGACGAAGGTGAAGCGTAGTCTGCACGGCTTTTTGAATTGAAATCTATCTGGATCCTGATATCGGTGCCACCCCTAAAATCCTAAAGGTACAGGTGAGAGGGGATCGACAGGTTATTTCCTGATGCGTGATTGACTTCGTTATAACGCTTCTTTACGTGGAGATTACGTTTAACGAATCGTTCCTGACAAATGAGCTATGCGTTTAATCAGCGGGAAAATACAAACCAAACTTGGCGTATCCAATTCTAAAGACTTTAATAAATAGATGGACTCATCATTTACTTTCTGGCGTCACTCTTTCTCACCAGACCACTTCGTTGAGATATTGATACGTAATCCAACGTTTTTTTGAGGCAACAGGAGGATAATATGGCATATCAAAGTCACGGCCTGTCTATCGGTATTGAACGAATTAACGATGAATTTTACATAACGCTAAAAGCGAGGGGCAAGCTAACCCATAAGGATTATGAAATCATCACACCCATGCTTGAGTCAGCGTTAGCTGAGGTCAAAGAGCCTAAGGTAAAAGCGTTAATTGATGGAACAGAACTGGAAGGCTGGGAGCCTCGGGCGGCATGGGATGATCTGAAGCTTGGCTTAAAACATGGAAATGTATTCGAAAAAATTGCTATTCACGGGAATAAAAACTGGCAAGACTGGATGGCTAAAGTCGGTCAATGGTTTATAAGTGGAGAAGTAAAATATTTCGAAAATATCACCGACGCTATTGCCTGGTTAAATGAATAACCATTTCGACCTTCGATTTTATCGGCAGTCTGCTCCTGGCTCAAGCCATTATGTAAGCAAGGCGTTAATCCAGTTAAACTGCTTGGTATCCATTAAATAGGCACCACCCTCTGTAGCTCGTGCAACAGTGAATTGACACTGGTGCATTCGGTTTAAGATTAGCCGACGCAAGAAAATGAGCTTAACATGGTCATTTTATGATAGTCAGTCGTTGTTTTTACGTAAGCATGTAATAGGTGAAATCAGGAGGTTAAAGCAGTATGTTACAAGATCAGTTCGGTCGCCGCTTTCAATACCTGCGTCTTTCCATCACCGATGTGTGTAATTTCAAATGCCAGTATTGCTTACCCGATGGCTATTCGAGTGATTCACCGCGCAATTTTCTGACCTTAGCCGAGATTGACACGTTATTGAATGCATTTGCTCAACTGGGCATGAAAAAGATCAGGTTAACCGGGGGAGAACCCACCCTGCGTAAAGATTTACCGGAAATCATCGCGCTGGCGCGTTCTGTTAAAGGCATCGAGCACGTGGGTATGACAACCAACGGGTTCAAACTGACTTCACACCTGAAGTCATATGTTGATGCCGGGCTGAACTCAGTCAATATCAGCGTAGACAGTCTGCAGCCGGAACGGTTTATTGCGTTGACCGGGTATAACAAAGTTGAAAATGTGATGGCAGGGATTGAGCACGCACTGCAATCAGGCTTGGCCAGCGTGAAGCTCAATGCGGTGCTGTTAAAACAGTTCAATTTCGCAGAATTAGATCAAACGCTTGTGTGGCTGAAAGATAAAAAGCTGACCTACCGCTTTATCGAATTAATGGAGACAGGCAGTAATGACACCTTTTTCCAACGACATTTTGTCTCAGGTCAGGCGGTGAAAGAAACGTTACTTCAGCAGGGCTGGCAAAAGGTTATCCGGCCCCAATGGGCTGGCCCCGCCGAAGAATTTTTTCATGCAGACTATGCGGGTCGTATCGGCTTGATCATGCCTTACGCAAAGGATTTTTGTGCCTCCTGTAATCGTTTAAGAGTGTCGGCGACAGGAAAGCTGCATTTATGTTTATTTGCAGAGCAAGGGTTGGAGCTAAGGCATGCTCTATCTGCTGGCGATGTGGGTGCTACACGCGAATTTATTGTCGAGACGGTGCACACCAAAAAACAGAGCCATAGCCTTCATAAACATCAAACAGGTGCGACCCGGCATTTGGCGATGTTAGGGGGATAGAAAAAGTAGTCTGCAGGTAAATCAGGTTTGTTGCCATACCGTTGCTGCTACTGATTACAAACACGGGTAAAGCAAACCATATTCTTAAGTACACCAAGCAGCCCCAGTAGTAATAAATCTATCCGGCATATGTTAAAACAGTTGTCGGTAAAATCACTGGCACTTGATGAGCCAGATAAATTGATCAACGCAAATACCCCGGCAGACTGGCTGAGGTAGGCGCGATTGCGTACAACACCACGTAATTATGACAAGGTGAATTATGAGCATGGACACGAACGCATTTGTCCCTCTTAATATTGCGGTACTGACGGTTTCGGACAGCCGTGATGAGACAACCGATACATCTGGGCGCTATCTGGCTGATGCATTGCAAGAAAGTGGCCACGTTTTGAGCGCTAAAAATATCGTCAAAGATGATATTTACCAGCTTCGTGCAATCGTCTCAAACTGGATTGCAGATGATTCGGTGCACGCGATTCTGGTAACCGGGGGAACCGGTTTTTCAGGTCGGGATTCAACGCCTGAAGCGCTGCAGCCGCTCTTTGACAAAACGATTGCAGGTTTTGGCGAATTATTTCGCCATTTGTCCTTGGCTGATATTGGCACCTCTACTATTCAGTCCCGCGCCATTGCCGGACTGGCAAATCACACCGCAATATTTTGTTTGCCTGGCTCTACGGGGGCGTGCGAGCTGGGATGGACAAAAATTATTTGTTCCCAATTAGATGCAGGCCATCGACCCTGCAATTTCGTAGCTCATTTACAGGCCTCCAAAGCGTATTAGACACAAGGTTAGTTTGCCGTTTAAAGGAAGATTCCGTATGACAGACCCATGCTATTTGGATGAATTGCTGACTGTAGAGGAAGCAAAGTTGCGTCTTGCCAAAGAAGTCTGCCCTATTGCCGATAAGCAGTCTGTTTCGTTGGACGAGGCATTAACCAAGGTGTTGGCTGAAAATATTATATCACCGCTCAATGTGCCGCCGTTTAACAATGCTGCTATGGACGGCTACGCCGTTTGTAACATAGGCGATATGCTTGAATATCAATTGGTCGGCACCGCCACAGCTGGACAGCCCTTTACTGACGAACTACTACCGGGACAGTGTATTCGAATTATGACCGGAGCAACGGTACCGGATTCAGCGACGTCGGTCGTCATGCAGGAAAAGGTAACCCGAGACGAAGAACGTATTTTTGTGAAAAGTGTGCCAGCCCATGGCGCTAATATTCGGCTGAAGGGTGAAGATATTGCCAAAGAGGAGTGTGTATTAAACAAGGGGCGACTGCTGTCTGCATTTGATGTTGGGCTGTTAGCTTCGATAGGGCTGACTCACGTAAAAACGTATCGACAGCTAACGGTGGCCGTTTTTTCCACGGGCAACGAGCTTGTCACGCCTGGCCAAACTCTGCGGAGCGGTCAAATATATGATAGCAATGGTCCGCTAATTTGCAGTTTACTCAAGCAGCAGGGGTTTAAGGTACTCGACTTAGGTATTATTGCCGATGATCCGACGGCAATTCGGGATGCCTTTGAGTATGCCGACAAGCATGCTGATGCGGTGATTAGTAGTGGCGGAGTGTCCGTTGGAGATACCGATTATACGCAGCGCGTTCTTGCTGACATGGGCGAAATTGCGTTTTGGAAAGTAGCGATGAAGCCGGGTAAACCAATGGCCTTTGGAAGACTGCAGCAAAGTTACTTTTTTGGCCTGCCAGGGAATCCGGTTTCAGCAAGTATTACCTTTAACCAACTGGTTTCGCCGACCCTGGCTCAGCTCGCCGGGCTGGAGCGGCACTCTGTTCTGCATTTTACCGCGCAGCTCTCTACGCCTATCAGTAATACATCAGGCCGAACTGAATTTCAGCGCGGGGTGTATACTGACAATGCCGATGGCTCTCTCTGCGTTAGCGCTCTAAGTAAGCAAGGCTCAGGGGTATTGTCGTCACTTTGTAACGCGAACTGTCTGATAGAAGTCCCCTCATCAATTAATAAACTGAATCAAGGCGATAGCGTAAAAATAATAATATTGTGAGTGTCGCTTCTCCAAGAAACATGTTCTGATGAAGGAATAAAGGTACACGTTTAGGCTATCGAGCGGGCGGCTTATTCTACAAAGTTATTGAGAAATTTAATAATTTTGGTCACACTTCTCTCTCTCATCGTCCTTTTCATCAACGGGATTTTCAGTATGCGAACCTTACTCATTCTGTTTATGTTGTTTTCCCCCCTGGTTGCTGCGAAAAGTATTGAACAGCTTGAACAGGAAGTAAGAGAAGTCGAAAAAGCCTTTGCAAAGACAATGGCTGACAGAGATTTTGCGGGTTTTAAGACGTTTCTTGACCCCAACGCGGTATTTTTCGCGGACACAAAAATCATGCGGGGAAGCGAGGAAATCGCCACACAATGGCATAGCTTGTTCGTTAACGAAATTGCGCCGTTTTCCTGGCATCCAGAGCAGGTCGCTGTCTCCGGAGATGGCACTGTCGCGTTAAGTACGGGCCCGGTGTCCCACCCTGATGGTAGAGTGTTCGCCTATTATCAATCCACCTGGCGTAAAAACCCTCAGGGTGAGTGGAAAATTGTGTTGGACAAGGGGCAGAAATATTGTCCACCATCAAATTAATGTGCAGAGACCTTGATGAGTAAACATGAGCTGGATGCAAACAGTTTTTGGCAGTTTAGTGTAACCCGCTACGCTGCTGGCGAAACCATGCGGCGATGTCTTCAGTTGCAGGATAAATTCGGCGTTAACGTCAATATGCTGCTTTTGCTTTGCTGGTGCGTTGAGAACAACAGAATGCTTACACTAGACCAATGGCAAGAGATTAGCGCAGCAATCCAAACCAGTGACAACGAACTTCAACATCATCGTACAAAGCGACGTCAAGCCAAGCAAAAGACGCCGTTCAACCCTGCTCGCTACCAATCGCTTAAAGCTGAAGAGCTGGAACTGGAGCGCGCCCAGCAGTCAATCATGATCTCATTATTTAGCCAGCAATCGCATCTAACTATTGAGCAAAATCAGGTAAATGGTAGTATTCCTGCGTTTATCCATTTGTATCGCTTGCGTGGCCATGCTGAAGCACTAGCCCTCATTGCCGCCATTGTAAAATAAATTACTGAAAAACGAACACCTGGCGATTGTCATGAGTCATTCACAATTAAACCACGGCAAAATAGTTGAAAGCGCTTTCAAAGCACCGCGCTGGGCGCGCAACCGCCATATTCAAACCATCTGGCCACGTTTTATTCAAAGGCGTCTGCCACTTAATTATTCGATGGAAAGGCTAACCTTGCCTGATGATGATTTTATTGATTTAGCCTGGGGGCCGAAACCGAAAAAACTGACTGGCTTAGTAACCCTGTTTCATGGTCTGGAAGGCAGTATTCGCTCACACTACGCAAATGACTTGATGGCTTGCCTGAGCCGGGATGGCTGGCAAGTGGTAATGATGCACTATCGTGGTTGCAGTGGCGTTCCGAATAAACTGCCAAGAGCCTATCATTCAGGCGAAACTGAAGATCCAAGTCACTTTTTAGAGGTCTTGCACAAGCGCTTTCCAGCCATTCCAAAAGTAGCCATTGGATTTTCCCTGGGAGGCAATATGTTGCTAAAATTGCTCGGTGAAAATCCGGCGCAAAAATGGTTAAAAGCAGCAGTGGCGGTTTCAGCACCGTTGAAGCTGGCAGAGTGTGCACAAAGCATTAATCAGGGATTTTCACGGGTTTATCAGAAATACTTGCTGGGGAGTATGAAAGCCACGTTGAAAAAGAAAATGACGTATATTGACTACCATGGCTTACTGCAGCTTAAACCCTCTGATGTAGATGAGATAACGAGCTTTCAACAGTTTGATGAGCAGGTTACTGCCCCTCTGCATGGATTTGTTGATGCCGATGATTACTACGAGAAAAGTAGTGCATTTCATTACTTAAGTTCGATACATTGCCCCACCCTGGTTTTGCATAGTATTGACGACCCCTTTATGAATCATCTGGTGATACCGGGTGAAGAGAATCTGGCTAAAGATGTTACCATCGAATTAAGCGAACGGGGCGGACATGTGGGTTTTATGCAAGGCTCAATGCTCAATCCCACGGTATGGCTTCATAAACGAATCAGGCAGTTTGTCAGTCAATATTTACCTTCTCATCCAGAGGCATCCAAATGATTGTACCCATCGATCAACTATCTCCCGACACCCTGCTGAATATCGCTAAAGAGTATGTATTAAGAGAAGGGACCGACTACGGCGCAGAAGAAGTGGGGTTTGACGATAAAGTTGAGCAGGTGTTGGCGCAACTTAAATCAGGTGAAGCGGTGTTGTTTTATTCCGAGTTGCATGAGTCAGTAGATATTAAACCTGCCGTGCAGACGCCGCCTGATGGGGATGTCAGTTAGTCAACATAATCAAGGGGGGATTTACCTGTGACAAACAACGAGGTATAGAGCCGTGTATAAGCGTATGGCTTGTAATACCTTTATTTGTTGAATAAATAGTAAACACTTCTAATATAGGGGCCAAAGATATACATTGAGGTTCCTATCGTGCGATTTCGTAATTCTCTACTAGCCTTAACCATTGCCACCGCGCTTACCGCATGCGGAGGCAGCGACTCACCGTCTCCTGTCAATGAAGAGCCGGAAACCACACCACCGTCTACTACCCCTACGGCATCACCCACTGTTACTGAAGGTGTAATCACTGGTTTTGGCAGTGTCTATGTCAATGGTAAACGCTATATATCGGATAGCGCCTCATTTACTATTGCTGGGCAAAGTGGGGCTCAGGAAGCGGGTCTCAAAATGGGGATGGTAGTAAAAGTTAAAGCCAATACGGCGGAAGATGGTCAGGATCCAGAGGCCAGTGAAATAGTTTATGAAGAAACCTTACAAGGTATAGTAAGCCTGATTGATTATGGCAATTCTCAGCTGACAATCATGGGACAAGTGGTCTTGTTTGATGATCTTACGGAGTTTGAGAACGTGGACCCTGATCAGCTCAATATTGGCAGTCTCGTAGAGATCAGTGGATACGCTACTGAATCTGGATTTTATGCTACCTATATTGAATTGGAAACCGACGACAATGAGATAAAAATGTCTGGGTCGGTATCAGAGTTGAATACCGAGCAGCAAACTTTCTTGTTAGGTGAGCTCACGATTGATTATAGCGAAGCCAGTTTTGAGGACATGGTTGCCGACGACCTGAGCAACGGCATGGTGGTTAAAGTTGAAGGTACTGCCTATGATGCTGACAGTAGTGTATTAACTGCTCTGAACATAGCAAACAAAGAGTCTGATCCAGCGCGTGATTTTGAGGACGCGGACGAAATCGAAATTGCAGGTGTTGTGACCAGTTATGATAGTGAAGCAGGCACCTTCAAAGTGAACCGATACGATTTCAAACTCAGCGACGATACGGAATTTGAAGATGGCGAACGCGCAGATTTCACCGCCAATGTATGGGTAAAAGTCGAAGGTAGCCGCCAGGATGCGACCTTAGTTGCAGAAAAAGTTGAGTTTAAAAAGCGCGAAAGCAATGGGAAATCTGAGGGGCAAGTCACCACCGTGGATACGGCTGCTGAAACCTTCGTTATAAACGGCATTACGTTCAGTGTTGATGCCGACACCCAGTACGAAGATGAGTCTGATCAGGAAGAACGTCGTTTTACGTTTGATGATATTGTGGTGAATGACATTCTTAAGGTGACTTCCCGCGAATTAGCAGACGGTACGGTGTTGGCCCTGAAGGTCAAACGTATCAATGAAGAGGATCGTGAGGGTGAAGTTAAGGGGGCTGTGCAGGGGCTGACCATTGAAGGCATGAATGTCGCTGGTGTTACCATCTCTTTCAGTGAAAATACAGAGTTTGAAACTGACGACGGCGACCTCACGGTTGAGCAGTTCGTTGCATTTGTCGAAGCAAACACCACACTCGTGGTGAAAGTTGAAGGCGAATACGGTGAGAATGGGCTTATCGCGCAGGAAGTTGAGGTCATCGCACCTAAAGATGACGAAAACGAAGACGACGATGAAGACGAAGAGGATGGTGCGGGTAAAGTCGAACTCGAAGCTGCGATTGAAGCGATCAATGACGATCATATCGTCGTTGCTGGCTACGAACTTCGTTTCAATCAGGAAAGCGAGCTTCAGCTTAATGAAGGTGCCGTATCAAGTGAAACGTTTGTGTCATCGCTTTCTGTCGGTGATGTCATTGAATTTACCGGTATATGGGTAGACAATACGTATATTCTGGTTTTGGAAGCTGAATACGAAAGCGATTAACCTTCGGCAATGTAATGATCATAAAAAGCGCAGCCCAGGCTGCGCTTTTTGCTTTTTTACGCAAACGAACTAACGCCGGGCTAACTGACTGATTCTTATTTGCGGCTGACGTATCGTTTGGCTGGGTGGGGAATCGTTGTATTAAAAGAGTGACAACTTAGGTCTGATGTTGTGCAAAAAATAGTCTAACCGGCTTGGGTAAAACATTACTCCTCAACTTAACTATCTGATTATTAATTAAATTTCGAATATCACTTACAAGTGGAGCAGATTTTGCAGAATTCAGCTTAATTTTCATATGTCAGCGGGGGAACATCATGAAAAGCAAATTAGCTCAACTCGGTAAGCCAACCTTATCCAGAGTATGGCGCGTGAAACAGCGTCGCCAGCGGTGGGAAGTCGTCAGTACGATTTTGATGATAATAGTGATGATGCTATTGGCCAGAACGAAGCGTTCAGGGCCTGTCACGAGAACTAATTAAATTAGCAAGGTGAGGGCAGCAGCGTGCTGCCCACACAATTAATCATGAATAAAGGTAACAGAAAACGTTACCGGAACACTCATAGTGATGCTGGATAACTTGGCGATAGATTGTAGCGTTTCTACACCTGCACCTAAATCAAACGTCCTGGCATCGATTACGGTGGGTGATACCGTCGTTACGGTCAACATGTTATCACTGCGAGAAACCGTGACATTAAAGGTTGCAGGGGCTTTTTTACCATGAAGTTCGAGGCTGCCCTCCACTTCACCTTGAATGACCTCGCCGGACTCAATATCCATCAATGATGTCGGCACCATGGCAGTATATGTCGCATCGGGAAATTTCGTTATCTCGAACAATTTTTCCTGCATGCGGGTGTCGCGAATCTTAATATTGGTATTTACGCTGTTGAGCGGAACCTTTACGGTTAATTTCCCTTGCTCATCTAGCGAGCCAGAGAGTGCTTCAAAACGATGCACTTCGGTTACCTGTGCATTTTTAGTCGTAACAAAATGCAAACTGGATGCATCAGCATCAACCTGCCATTGTGCCAATACCGGCGTACTTAACAGCAGCGCCAGCGCGCTTAAACATTGCAATTTCATTTTTCTATTCCTTGTCGTATTGAACAATCTCTTTCCACGGAACCCGTTGATCGCCCATTACCACAAAATCTGGATTGTTGAGCGACTTGGTTTGGTTATACGTTAACGGCTCAAAGTCAGCGGCAAGAATTTTTCCGCCCGCTTCCGTGACTATGCATTGAGAGGCGCCCGTATCCCATTCGCCAGTTATCCCAATGCGCATAAATACGTCAGCTTTGCCTTCGGCGATAAAACAAGATTTTAACGAGCAGCTACCTAAAGGCAAAGTCTGATATATTCGTTTAGCGCTTAAGCGGTTGAAGACCTTTTCCCTTGACTGGCGTCGGCTAATGGCAATCATCACCACACTTTTATGCGGGTCGTCCAATTTGCGTACGCGAATTTGCCGATGTTCATCAGGACATTCCTTAAATGCGCCTTGTCCCTTGGTGGCGTAATAGAGCGTTTGTCCGGTGGGCCAAAAAATCACACCCAACACGGGGGTGTTATCTTCTACCAAGGCAATATTCACCGCAAAATCACCACTACGCGCTATAAATTCTTGCGTTCCATCAATAGGATCAATTAGCCAATAGCGTGACCAGTCTTTGCGGTCCCGTAACTGTGCGTTTTGCGTTTCTTCCGACAAGATCGGAATGTGTGGTGTATGTTCCTTCAATTTCTTGGTGATGATGTCGTTAGCCAGGTAGTCTGCACTGGTAACTGGGGAGTCATCATCTTTGGTATAGCTTTCAAATGCGCCCTTATCGTAAACCGATAAGATTGCCTGGCCAGCTTCTACTGCAACCTCTTTGGCCAGTTCAAGTAAGTCTGCTAGGGAATCTTCAGGCATAATTTACTGCTCCTTTAACCACTTCTGAGCAAGAAATAAGGCCGCAACACATCGGGCCTCGACAAAATCAGGACGGGCTAGCAACTCGTCACTGTCGGCAATGGGCCAGTTGATAATTTCAAGCGGCTCGGGTTCATCGCCTTCTAAACGTTGAGGATACAAATCCTGTGCCACAACAATATGCATGGTGGCATTAAAAAAAGTGGGAGCCATGCTCACCGCATGTATCAGATGCATTGACTTGGCTGCAAAGCCAGCTTCTTCCTGTAGTTCCCGATTGGCTGCTTGCAGTGGCGTCTCACCCGGGTCGATTAACCCTTTCGGAAAACCTAACTGATAAGAATGTGTTCCTGCAGCATACTCACGAATAAGGAGCATGGTTTCGGCGTCTACCATGGGCACAATCATCACGGCTCCACGGCCGCTGCCAGCCATTCG
>CAZROH010000042.1:0-25339 GCA_964601635.1 uncultured Alteromonas sp.
TGTGTGTTATCGATTCAGGTCTGGACAGCTCAAACTCTGACTTTGTCTGGTCTGCAATTACCGGCGACAACGATCCAGGTACCGGTAACTGGTATGACAATGGTGGTCCACATGGTACCCACGTTGCTGGTACGATCGGTGCGGCTGACAATGGCTATGGTGTAGTAGGTATGGCACCTGGCGTTGATATGCATATTATTAAAGTATTTAATGAATCCGGCTGGGGCTACTCATCTGATCTGGCACAGGCGGCTCAGCTTTGTCAGCAAGCCGGTGCCAACATCATCAACATGAGTCTTGGTGGTGGCGGTGCAAACAGCACCGAAGAAAATGCATTTATCGATTTCGTTAACAACGGTGGTTTCGTTGTTGCCGCAGCCGGTAACGATGGTAACTCTGTTCGTTCATATCCTGCTGGTTACCCTGCAGTAATGATGATCGGTGCCAACGATGCAGATAACAATATTGCTGATTTCTCACAGTTCCCATCATGTACATCTGGTCGTGGCAAGAACGTGACTACTGATGAAACGATCTGTGTAGAAGCAACGGCTGGCGGTGTGAACACACTTTCCACTTACCCTGCGGGAATGGCTACGCTATCAACCTTAACAGCTGATGGCGCTGGTTTTGAATCTTCCGCAATGGAAAACAGCGGAAATGCCTCTGGCGCAACCTATTTCATGGGTATTGGTGACTCGGTAGACGGTAATGCTGCGGGTAAAATCTGTGTAATTGACCGTGGTTCTATCTCGTTCTATGACAAGGTGAATAACTGTGAACAGTCTGGCGGTATTGGTGCAGTAATCATCAATAACGAACCGGGTATGCTTTACGGTACCCTGGGTGAAACTAACGACACCACGATCCCTGCGGTAGGCACTACACAGGAAGATCGTTCAGCACTGGTTGCAGCTTCAACTATGGATATTAGCATTGGTGCAAGCGATTACGGCTTTATGAGCGGTACTTCAATGGCAACTCCAGCGGTTGCAGGTTTAGCAGCGTTAGTATGGTCTAACCATCCAACGTGTACGGGTGAAGATATTCGTGCAGCCTTTAAAGCCACTGCGATGGATGCTGGTGCAGCCGGTAAAGACGTGTACTTCGGTCACGGCATCGTTCAGGCAGCTGATGCCGATGCTTACCTGACAGCCAATGGCTGCTCTGGTGGTACTGGCGGCCCGGGTACTGGTGGTGATTTAACGTTAACAGCTTCTGGTTACAAGGTACAAGGTAGTCAGCGCGTTGATTTAACTTGGGGCAACGCAAGCACATCGAATGTTGATATCTTCCGTAACGGTAGCAAAGTCACAACGACTGCTAACGATGGCGCCTATACTGATTCATTAAACACCAAAGGTGGCGGTAGCTATCAGTATCAGGTGTGTGAAGCTTCTTCAACAGTATGCTCTGCAACTGTTCAGGTAGTTTTCTAAACATACGCTAAGCCGATGTGGTAATTTAGCGCATAAAATAAACAAAAACCCGATGATGGCAACATCATCGGGTTTTTAGTTTTTGCATTCAACTTAGCCGAACAACTGCTGTGCTAATGTCTTTTGCACTCCCTGAGCCGCATTTTTGCTCAGTTCAATCTTCAGTGGTGCGTCCTGTCCAGACACCCATATAGTTAACTCTGAGTCAGTATCAAAATGCCCAGCCGATTCAACGATAAATTGAGTGATTGCGCGATAGGGTATTGAGTGATAGTTGACTTTTCGGCCGGTTAATCCCTGTTTATCAATAAACATTACACGGCCCGACGTAAAAATAACTAAGTCACGCACGAGCTTATATGCCTTAATCACGTGCTCGTTATCAGCCAGAATAGCAGCTAATTCTTCATTAATCTTTTCTACACTGGTCTCGCTAGCGTTACCCATTAATGTATCTAATAATCCCATTCACCCTCCCCTTTTTTACTTCGCTTTACAATGGTTACAGTGTTAGTGTAGCAATACGACAGGTTAAATCATCATTACAAATCCATTAATGACAAGCATTACCTTTGCCGATATTCAATCTGCACATCGGCGCATAAAAAACAGCGTAAAACGCACTCCGCTTATCGAATCATCTCTACTTAACAAGTGGTTAGGTCAACGCATTCTGTTCAAAGCAGACTGTTTGCAAACCGTAGGAGCCTTTAAAATTCGGGGGGCAACAAATTTCATTGCCAGGCTCAGCGAAGAAGGTAAGTTACCACAGAGAATTGTCGCCAACAGTTCTGGAAATCATGCCCAGGCGGTTGCCTGGACAGCCAGCCAGTTTGGGATCCCTGCCACGATTTACGCAGCCAATACCATTTCAGCGGTTAAAGCTGCCGCCACACAAAATTATGGTGCCCAAATAAAGCTTTTTGCTAACCGCAAAGCGGCTGATGAGGCAGTAGCAGAGGCTGCACGAGAGCATGGGACTGTATGGATACCACCGTATAATCACGTTGATATTATCGCCGGCCAAGGTACGGCCACTCTGGAGGCGATTGAAGACGCCGGACACGCTGATGCTATATTTGCCCCCTGTGGAGGCGGCGGTCTATTAAGTGGCACATTCGTCGCTACGCGACATATGCAACCCCAGGCCAAGGTAATCGGGAGTGAACCGTTAAATGCAAATGATGCCGCTCAGTCGTTGCAAAGTGGACAGATTGAGACATTATCCCACGCACCAGATACCTTGGCCGACGGCGCAGCCACTCCCAGCCTGGGCGAACTGACCTTTCCTTATATACAGCAACTGGACGACTTTTACGAAGTAAACGAACAACAAATTGCTTATTGGACCCAGTGGCTGCAACATTTGCTTAAATTGCACATTGAGCCTACCAGCGCAATGAGTATGGCGGCGGTGGTTTCCTGGGCAATTGAATCCCCTCCAGGGCAAACTGCGATTGTCATCCTGACCGGAGGTAACATTAGCCAACAGTCAATGACGAAGATCTGGCAAACTGATTACTTGTTGCAACCGCCTAACATTACTGAGCAGGAGTAAAAAACATGCTACGCATATGCGTCTTACCGCTTTTCCTTGTTTCATGCCATCTTGGAGCCGCGACATTGATCAGCAATGTAAAAGGCTACACCTTAACTAATGATGGGTCGCTGCAGTCTTTTTCCTCGATGCTGATGGATGAAGGAAAAGTACTTGAGCTGGACCCCCGCTCAGTCGCTGACGATGTGGACAACATTGATGGGGATGGTCAGGTTATGCTACCAGGGCTGATTGACGCTCATGGACACTTGCTCGGACTGGGTGAAAATTTATTGAGTGTGGATTTAAGGGAAAGCAACAGTGCGCAAAATGCCGCAAAGGAAGTCGCAGCCTATGCGCTGGCTAAACAGCAGCTCTCCTGGATCACTGGCCGAGGCTGGAATCAGGAGTTGTGGCCTGACCGAGCCTTCCCGACCAAAGCTATCTTAGACAAACTCAACATCGATCGCCCCATCTGGTTAACGCGCATCGACGGTCATGCCGGCTGGGCAAACAGCAAAGCAATGCAAATAGCGGGCATTGACGCGTCAACGACATCACCCGCAGGGGGCGAAATCATCAAAGATGACCGGGGGCAACCCACTGGTGTATTTATCGATAATGCCATGTCGCTTATCGAAACCAAACTGCCTAAAGAAAGCGCCCAAAACATGCAAAATCAGTTAGATGCGGCGGCAGCTCATTTACTCTCCCTGGGCATAACGAGTATGCATGATGCCGGTATAAGTCAGGCTGTTTACAACTTTTATCTCACACGAGGTATCGCAGAAAAGTTACCCTTGCGTATCTATGCCATGGTCAGTGCCACTGACCCTATGCTTGATCAAATGCTTGACATGGGTCCGGTAATGGATCCAAGCGACTTTATCATAATACGCAGTGTAAAAGCGTACGGTGACGGCGCGCTGGGTAGCCGCGGAGCTGCTTTGCTTAAGCCCTACAGTGACGCACCCCACCAGCACGGTTTACTTTTAACACCCAAAGCGGAAATGGACACTCTGTTTGAAAAAGTATTAAGTGCAGGATTTCAACTGAACTATCACGCGATTGGTGACAAAGCGAATCGTTTAGCACTCGATCAGTTTGAAAAAGCGTTTGCCAAAGTCGGAGGAAAAGATCTTCGCAACCGAGTTGAACATGCACAGGTTGTAGCGCTAGACGATTTACCTCGCTTTGCCAGTCTACATGTTCTTCCTTCAATGCAACCCACCCATGCAACAAGTGATAAAAATATGGCCGAAGACCGGGTCGGTAAAGACCGTATTAAAGGCGCGTATGCCTGGAAAACACTCATAGAGTCAGGTATTCGCCTGCCCCTGGGCTCGGACTTCCCTGTGGAATTAGCAAACCCATTTTATGGTTTACACGCGGCAGTAACTCGTCAGGATAGAAATAATCAGCCCGAAAAAGGATGGTATCCAAAAGAGGCATTGACACTGAAACAGGCACTTAAGGGGTTTACCCTGGATGCAGCTTACGCGGCACATATGGAAGATAAGATCGGATCACTTACGCCTGGCAAATGGGCCGATTTTATCTTCGTAGACCAAGATATTTTTTCGGTGCCATCCAACGAAATTTGGCGTACTAAAGTATTACAAACCTGGATCGCCGGTAAAAAGGTCTATGATGCTAAGAAGCAATAACGCTTAATACCTGTGCGCGGACAAATTCACGCAGAAAATATTACCCTGTCTCGCGCACACGGCTAATTGCTAGCCTGCGCGAGATCTATTACCAATATTTTAAAACCAAGAGACGGTATTCAATACGTTCGCTATCCTAGTGTCACCCTCTGTAGCCACTGTGAGCAACAATTATTACTTATCAGATTATCAATCGCGCCATACACGACCTGTGAGTTCATCATTGGGTTAAGGGTATAGATGCGCCCGTCGTCGACGCCCCTTCAAAATTATTTTTATGAATAATTCTCAAAATTTAAATTTATGCCCTAAACTGCTAATTATTAGATGGTTATAATTTAACCTTTTCCATCGTAGTTTGACCCACTTTCCTTGCAGTGCGCCGTTTGGTTATTTCTACGTAGATGAGTAATCTGTATATGAGACGATTTTGTTTGAGTAGTCTGACTGAGAAACTTTCGGCGGGTGCAGGGATCATCTTAATTGGATACTTTATAGTTAACTCGTTTCTGAATGCGCAAGCCGCCAATAGCGCGATAACATCATTTTTATACGCTTCGACTCTTCAATCTGCGCAAGCACCTTCAGTGCAGGATAAGGCTACTTTATCTCAGCAAGACACTTCCAACGACATTAAAGGACTTCTTCCTCCGGTTCCCGATCAGACCCTTTGGTCAGAAAGTGCCAAAAAGAAGTATGCGAACTTGCCCCAGGGCCTTGAGCCGATGGCTGTTATTTCCATTCCGAAGTTTTCATTAGATGTACCGATTTATATGGGGACAAGTGAGGAGAACCTGGATCGTGGCGCAGGCTGGGTGGAATATACTGCTGCCCCACGCGAACACGGTAACATCGGCATTGCAGGCCACAGAGACTCTTGGTTTCGGCCACTGAAAGATATCAAGATAGGTGATCGCCTCATTTTACACACCCGCGCCGGTGCAGAAGCGTTCCAGGTCACCCAATTACAAATAGTTGATCCTGAAGACACTCAGGTTTTGCGGGATACTCACGAAAAAACGGTTACGCTTATAACATGTTACCCATTTTATTATGTAGGTAGTGCACCTGAGCGCTTTGTGGTTAGCGCTCAATATATAGACCAACCCAAGTCTGGAGACTGAAATGAAAGGAATGCTGAATAAGCAGAGTATAGGAGCGGTTGTTTTTTTAGGAATGTTAAGTTGGAACGTCAATGCTCAAACATCCTGCGATGACGTAGAGTATAAAGCAGAAATACTGGATAATTATCCTGAGTTAGCTGATGCATGCCAAGGTGTCATTGAGCGTAATGGAAAAATGTACACGAAAGTTCAAGCCCGCATTGGTTATAAGGATGCAGGGGATCGTCGTTCGGTTCAATTGATTATGGATGATGGAAGTTTAGGGCCGCGTCACAGGATCAGGCAGCGTCCCAACTTTAATGTCACCACTTACGATGGCGAGACCATAGAATGGGAAGAGTTAGCGCCAAATCAAGATATCACCGTGTATATCCCTCATGACCGCTGGGCAATGGTTCATATTGACGAAGAAGAAGGTGGTGAAGTCACCGAATTTGCGATGGTGCCGGTGTCAGACGAATTGCCTTCAACAGCGTCAAACCGATATGTTCCCCTTTTCGCAGGTCTGAGCGCGCTAGTATTCTCTGGATTACTGTGGGGACGCCGGAAGTGGAATAAGTCTTAGTCGGCTATGCTCACATCTTCGATCTACTTTGATGCCCGGTACTGTACTTACATACCGGGCATGTATTCTTCTACATTACACTCCAGCGCGCTGGTAAGAACGTCAGGCCGTTTGAACATGCAATGGGCGACCAACGCTCCTGCCCCGGGTGTAAATCCAATCCTACCGACATAACGCTAAAATAACGACATTATTGATAAAGGGTACGGATCCACTTTTCTTCAGTGATGAAATCCCAGTGCCAGCTTTGCCATTTCCTATCCAGCCCGCTAGTGATCAATTCTTCAACCGATTTACCTTGTGCCTTTTGTGTCTCAACAAACGCTTTGGTTTCTTTTATCATCTGAAGAAATTTTTCATAATCTGCTTTTGTCGCTAACGGGCCATGACCAGGAATGATCTGGGTTTTTTCGTCAATTTTCGTCAGCAGTGTTTCAACGGAATCTATGTAACCCGCAACATCGCCCCCTGATTCTAGATCAATAAAGGGGAACATACCGTTGAAAAATAAATCGCCGGTATGCAAGACATTTGGCTCTTTGACCCATACGACACTATCGCCATCTGTATGGCCATTCGGGAAGTGAATCACTTCAAGTGTTTCCCCGTTAAAATGAAGCTTAATACCATCCTTGTAAGTGATTACCGGCAAAGCGGTATCATTGACTTCTTCATCTGAAAGTAATCTTATCCGTACATTTTCATGGGCCATGATAGTACTGTCTTTTTGAGTATGGAACCAACTATTGCTGCCAGTATGATCGCCATGAAAATGGGTATTAATGATGTACCTGGGTTTGTCACTGCCTAAGTTAGCTAAGCTATTCGCAATCTTTTCTGCCAATGGCTCATATTGGTCGTCAATAATAAGAATGCCATCATCGCCCGCTGATACACCTATATTGCCCCCTCTACCTATAAGAGCGTGTATGGAGCCTGCTATTGCCGAATCTTTAATTTGCACGTCAGCAAACTTATCTTTGGCTACCGCAGGAAAAGTGATGAGTGCAGCAGTTACCACTGCTGTGATACTTAGGTTCATGATTAGCCTTAAATTTATATATAAAATGTTACTGTAGACTAAAGCATTCAGTCCTGCCAACATCGTTAAAGCGTTCTTAAGAATGTAAAGCGGGGCACGGCTTGCTGATCGACTATCACTGACTGGGAAAACATCTCAAGAGGTCTTACCCAAAGGTGTTGTTCGCCATAACAAGGCCTGTATACGACAAGCAGTTCTTCGGTTTCCGAATGTTTGGCGATGTCGATCACTTCATATTCATTACCTTTGTAATGCTTATATATGCCTGGACGAAGTGAATTGGTTATTGTCGTCATGATTACAATTCCAAGGGTAAAATCAATTGTTCGAATGGGGTTAGTTCGGCAAGGCTAAGATGCAACCCCACCAACCGAATCCCCCGAGTATTGGCGCGTTGGTATGCTTCAGCAAGTAAACCGCGAAAAAAGTCAAATGACAGTTGATAATGCTTATGTTCAACCGTAGTTAACTGAAAATCATTAAATTTAAGCTTAACGCCTAACGACTTGATTCTGATCGTTTGACCTGAACGAGCTTCATAACTTTGCACTCGCTCCTGCATTTTTTCATATAACTTTGGCAAAATGTCTTCGCACTCACTCAGAGAGTGGATATCTTCCCCCAGCGTGCGTTCAACCCCGATAGATTTACGTTCGCGACTGGTGTTGATGGTCCGCTCATCCACACCATGTGCACGGTTATAAAGTACGGTGCCAAACTTGCCAAGTTCCTTTTGTAAACGTTCAAACGGATAACTGCGAACATCTTCGCAGGTATTCAGGCCTAATCGATGGAGCTTTTGAACCGTGACCTTGCCCACACCAGGAATCTTCCCAAGAGATAAATTTCGCACAAAATCATCAAGCTTGTCCGGAGTAATTACGCATAAGCCGTCAGGTTTGTTTTCATCACTGGCTATCTTAGCAACAAATTTGCAGGGGGCTACACCGGCAGAGGCGGTTAAATTTAACTCTTCTTTAATTCGCCTTCGAATATCCTGTGCAATTCGTGTAGCACTTCCGGAAAATAACTTAACGTGCGTAACATCCAGATAGGCCTCGTCCAGTGATAGGGGCTCAACTAAGTCCGTGTAATCGGCAAAAATCTGTCTTATTTTTTGTGATTCACGCACATACACGTCCATCCGCCCTTTTACCATTGTTAAGTTTGGGCATAGTCTTAAGGCGTAAGCTGTTGCCATCGCAGAACGCACACCATAGCGTCGGGCAGGATAATTACAGGTGGAAATAACCCCTCGGCCTTTGGCGCTGCCACCAATGGCTATCGGGATATCTTTCAACGCTGGATTGTCACGCATTTCGACGGCTGCGTAAAAACAGTCCATATCGACGTGAATTATTTTTCGCACAACGGAGCAATATCAACTGTACACATAAACAGTATTATAGAGTGTTTGAAGGAAAAATATCACCTTAAAAAACGATTTGGCTCATGGGAGAGGATAAGAAGGAACTAAACGCTACCTACTGCTTTTGTAAGTAGCGTTCTGATTACAATATTTGGTTTTGCTTCCACTCATCTAATTTTTTCTGACGAGCAGCTTCCTTTTCCATACGTGCCTTTTTGCGATCGCATGGCTCCGGGCAATCACAGGCTTTTTCAATTCCCAGCGCACCCAGGCCACCACAGCTGCCTGCGATACTTTTACGCTGAACTATATAACCGATGGCCATCGCCAGTACCATCGCTAAAAAGAACACGAATGCCAATATAAATGTAGACATAACAACCTCTTTAATCGTGCATCTCTACGATGCGTTCAAATTCATCCGACGCAAATTCTTCATATTCTCCATCCACTTTGCGAATCAGATAGACCGCGAGCGCTTGTTTATCTGCTAATGCCCTGGCTTCATCCCAGCCCATAACATTAAAGGCAGTGGCTAACCCATCTGCTGTCATAGAAGATTTAGCGACAACCGTAACAGAAACTAAATTATGTTGTATCGGCTTGCCAGTCCGCGGATCGATTAGATGTGAATAACGAATCCCATCCTGCTCATAAAAGTTTCGGTAGTCACCAGATGTCGCAATCGCATGATTACCAATTGATACGATGCGCTGTACGCTGCGTTCACTCGAAACCGGCTTTTCAATGGCAATCAACCATTCCCTGCCATCTCCCCGTTGACCCGCCACCTTCATTTCACCGCCAATCTCTACCAAATAGTTCTCTACCTCATACTTTTCCAGGATGGCGGCAACTTCGTCGACGCCATAACCTTTCGCTATTGTAGATAGATCTACGTAGACCATGGGGTGAAGTTTTTTCAACCTGTTTCCATCAAGCCGGATTTTGTCTAAGCCGACATATTCACGGCTTGCTTCAATTGCTGCATCATCAGGTATCCTTTCAGGTCGCTTATTAGGACCAAAACCCCATAAGTTAACCAGCGGCCCCACTGTAATGTCCAATACTCCATCACTTAATTGGCCTAATCGTATGGCTTCCTTAATCACCACTGCGGTTTCTTCTGACAGAGGATACAACTTGGTATAACGATTCTGGTTAAAGCGTGACAGTTCGGATGTTGGATCGTAAGTGGACATCAATTTATTGATTTGAGCTAATCGGGCATCGATTTCAGCTTGAAGACCCGGGATCTCGCCTTGCTCATCAATTACATACTTTACGTTATAAGTTGTTCCCATTGTATTTCCCTGCAGGTGAACAACAGGCAATCCAGACTCACTACAACCGACAAGCCACAAGATAGTGGTTAACCAGATAATGAAAAAATGTTTCTGCTTTAGCACAACTGTCTCTCTATAATCTAAAAAAGGGGGCGTTTAGCCCCCTTTTTAATTCGTAGATAAGTTAATTAACCACCAAAGTCATCAAGCATGATGTTTTCATCTTCTACGCCTAAGTCCTTAAGCATATTAATGACAGCTGCGTTCATCATAGGTGGTCCACACATATAGAACTCACAGTCTTCGGGCGCTGGGTGATCTTTCAGATAATTCTCTAACAAGACTTGGTGAATAAACCCAGTATAGCCATCCCAATTATCTTCAGGCTGAGGATCTGATAAGGCCACGTGCCATTCGAAATTATCGTTTTCATTTGCCAGCATGTCGAAATCTTCTACATAGAACATCTCACGCAATGAGCGGGCACCATACCAGAAACTAATCTTTCTATTCGTTTTGATACGACGAAGTTGATCGAAGATATGTGAACGCATTGGCGCCATACCCGCACCACCACCAACAAATACCATTTCCGCTTCGGTCTCTTTTGCAAAGAACTCACCAAACGGACCTGAGATTGTGGCTTTGTCACCTTCTTTAAGACTCCAGATATAGGAAGACATTTTACCCGCGGGTAAAGACAAGTTATTAGGCGGCGGCGTTGCGATACGCACGTTCAGCATAATAATACCTTCTTCCTCGGGGTAGTTTGCCATTGAATAAGCACGGATCGTCTCTTCATCAACTTTCGATTCAATGTCGAAGAATCCAAAACGCTCCCAATCACCACGGAATTTTTCTGGTACATCAAAGTCTTTATATTTCACGTGATGAGGTGGTGCTTCAATCTGAATATACCCACCTGCACGGAAAGGAACACTTTCGCCATTAGGGATTTTCAGCTTAAGCTCTTTAATGAAGGTTGCTTTGTTATCATTTGAAATAACTTCGCAATCCCACTTTTTAATACCGAACACCTCTTCGGGAAGCTCAATATCCATGTCTTGCTTAACTGCAACCTGACACGATAAACGACAACCTTCGCGCGCTTCACGCTTGGTGATGTGATCCAGTTCTGTTGGCAGAATTTCACCGCCACCAGATTTCACGTCTACTCGACACTGACCACACGAACCACCGCCACCACATGCTGATGACACAAAGATACCCGCTTCGGCTAGTGCCCCAAGCAATTTACCACCTGGTTCTGTATGGATCGCCTTTTCCGGGTCATTATTGATAGTAATTTTAACGTCACCACTAGGCACAAGCCTAGATTTGGCAAACATGATGATAAATACCAGCGCAAGCACGATCGCAATAAACATGCCTACACCGAGATAGATTTCTACCTGATTCATTTAGTTGCTCCCACGCTTGATTAAAGCTGAATACCAGTAAACGACTGGAAGCCAAGGGCCATAAGCCCCGCGATCATAAATACTGAGCCTAAGCCACGAATACCATCGGGCATATCAGCATATTTAAGTTTCTCACGCACCGCGGCTAGCAACACAATTGCAAGTGCCCAGCCAAGCCCACTGCCAACTCCGTAAACAATACTTTCGGTGAAGTTGTATTCTCGTTGTACTGCGAACGCGACACCACCAAAGATTGCACAGTTTACCGTGATCAATGGAAGGAATATTCCCAGCGCGTTGTATAATGCAGGAAAAAACTTATCCAGGCTCATTTCCAGAATTTGCACCAGCGCTGCAATAACACCAATGAACGTCAAGAAATTCAGAAAACTTAAATCCGCCTCTGGGAAGCCTGCCCACGCTAACGCGCCCGGTGCAAGAATATTTACGTAAATAACCTGGTTAACTGGAACAGAAATACCAAGTACTACGATGACCGCTACACCTAAACCCATTGCAGTTTTAACTTTCTTAGATACCGCTAGGAATGTACACATCCCCAAAAATAGGGACAGCGCCATGTTTTCGACGAAAACGGAGCGAACGAATAATGATAAATAATATTCCATGACTTATTCCTTAGGCTCTACTTGCTCTGGACGAATTGTTCGGATAAACCAAATCATCCCGGCAATTAGGAAGAATGAGCTAAATGGAAGGATCAGCAGGCCGTTACCTTGATACCAACCACCGTTTTGCACCAGAGGCAAAATTTCAAAGCCAAGAATGGTACCGAAACCAAACAGCTCTTTAATTGTTCCGATGACAATCAGGATAAATGAGTAACCTAATCCGTTTCCTATACCGTCTAAAAAGCTCATTAAAGGCGGGCTCTTCATCGCATAAGCTTCGGCTCGTCCCATTACGATACAGTTGGTAATAATAAGACCAACAAACACCGATAGCTGCTTGGATATCTCGTAAGAGTACGCTTTCAGGATCTGATCAACCACGATTACCAGTGAGGCAATGATGGTCATTTGAATGATAATCCGTACGCTTGACGGAATTTGGTTACGAATTAATGAAATAAACAAATTAGAGAATGCCACAACACTGGTTAGCGCTAATGACATTACCAATGCGGTTTCTAATTTTGTTGTAATAGCCAAAGCAGAACAGATACCCAGTACCTGCAATGCGATGGGGTTGTTGTCTAATATAGGCCCAAAGAGAGCCTTTTTCATTTCTTTAGCGTCTGCCATGAAAAGCTCCCCTTATGAACGCCATGCTTGTTTTTTCAGAAACGGTCCGAAACCATTTTCACCAACCCAGTACCTGACTGTGTTTTCCACACCGTTACTGGTTAACGTTGCACCCGAAAGTGCATCAATAGAATATGGATTATCCGGATTCGCATTTTTCTTTACTTTAAGCGCGACTTCGCCATCTTTGTAAAGTTTTTTACCATCCCACTTAGCCTGCCAGGAAGGGTTCTGTACTTCACCACCTAACCCCGGCGTTTCTTTTTGTTGATAGTAAATCAGCTCTTTAACTGTCTCACCATCAGCGTCCACTGCCAGGAAGCCGTACATTAAATCCCATAAGCCACTGCCGTGAACAGGTAAAATCACACGGCTCACGCTGTCGCCGTCTTTTACCAGCCATACAGAAGCTACATTGGCGCGACGCTGGAAACCAACATTACTGCCCTCTACCTTAGTGCTCCAGTTAGCTTGTTTTGCAGCCTTATACATGTCGTAATCCGGTGCAGGTGCTTCAGTAAACTCACCGGTTTCCAGATCCACATAACGCTGTTCAACATTTTCACTGAATGTTGACTCAATCTGGCTTCCGCTCATGCCCATTTCGTAAAGGCCGGCTGCAGCCAAAATGTTTGATTTCTTATCCAAAGCAGCATTCGTTTGCTGAATTGACCGCAAGCCAACTGCAGCAACCGATACCACAATCGAACACACTAAACAGACGGCAACTACAATACCGACTGTTTTTCCTAAAGATTCTTTCTTAGCCGACACGTGCTAACCTCCGCTTGATATTGCTCTGCGCGACGAAATAGTCAAACAACGGCGCCCATAAATTTGCAAATAGTATGGCTAACATAACCCCTTCCGGGAACGCAGGGTTAAGCACACGAATTAATACCGTCATCACTCCGATAAAGATACCGAATGCCCATTTACCTTTGTTAGTAAAGGATGCTGATACAGGGTCCGTTGCCATAAAGAACATCGCGAACGCTAAGCCACCGACCACAAAGTGCCAATGAGCGGGCATTGCAAACATTGGGTTGGTATCGCTTCCAATGACATTGAGTAACGATGCAAACGCCACTACACCAATAGCCACACCAGCAACGATGCGCCAGCTAGCAATACGCATATATAAAATGAATAAGCCACCAAGCATGATAGCCAAAGTTGATACTTCACCAGCGGAACCCTGAATGAAGCCATAAAAACTATCCCACCAGACGCTCATATCTGAGTAATCAAAGTTGCCAGAAGCAGCCTGACTCAGTGCTGTCGCACCTGAAAAACCATCGGCAGCAACCCACACCTGGTCACCAGAAATTTGTGCAGGATAAGCAAAGTAAAGAAACGCTCGACCTGCAAGTGCAGGGTTAAGAAAGTTGCGGCCAGTTCCACCGAACACTTCTTTGGCAATCACAACACCAAACGTAATGCCTAAGGCAACTTGCCATAGTGGAATCGTTGCTGGTAGCGTCAGCGCGAATAACACTGAAGTGACGAAAAATCCTTCATTAACTTCATGTTTTCTTACAGATGCGAAAAGTACTTCCCAGAACCCACCGACGATAAACGTAACGGCATAGATAGGTAACCAGAAACAGGCACCATACAGGAACAGCCCTAAACCACCGGCATTACTCAAATCACCACCAAGAGCAGTGAACAATCCAGCTTGCCAGGTATCAGGTAATGTACCGGCACCTGCAGCCAAGGCGTCTTGAGCCTGAAAACCAATGTTATACATGCCAAAGAACATGGCTGGGAAAGTCGCCATCCACACCATGATCATAATACGCTTCAGATCAATACTGTCTCGAACATGGGTACTTGCTTTATTGACTTTACCCGGCGTATAAAAAATAGTCGCGGCCGCTTCATACAGAGCATACCATTTTTCATACTTTCCACCCGGTTCAAAATCAGGTTCGATTTTTTCTAAATACGCTTTCAAACCCATGACCTAACCCTCTTTCTCGATCTTGGTTAAACAATTACGCAGAATGGGGCCATAGTTGTATTTGCCGGGGCAAACGTAAGTACATAGCGCCAAATCTTCTTCGTCTAACTCTAAACAACCCATCTGTTGTGCACTGTCTGTATCGCCAGAGATAAGGTCACGTAACAACATGGTGGGCAGAACATCCAATGGCATGATGCGCTCATAGTTTCCGATGGGTACCATTGAACGCTCTGAACCATTGGTGGACGTTGTCATATCGTATGTTTTGTTGCTCAAATGCCCTAAATAAGCATTGGTAACTGAGTGCATATCAGAACCAGGCGATAACCAACCGAACAACTTCTTCTCACGCCCTTCCAACAATAATGATATTTGCAGGTGGAAGCGACCAAGGAATCCATGAACCCCCTGTGCTGTGGTTCCGTGAAGTACGGAGCCAGAGACTGCTCTTACGTCTCCGTCAACTGCTTCGTTGGCGATCAATTCAGCGATATCCGCGCCAAGTACCGTGCGTAATAAGCGTGGCTTAAGTGATGCTGGGCCGCCTAATGCCACTACACGACGGTTGTCCAGCTCACCAGTTTTTAATAATGAACCAATCGCCATCACATCCTGATAGTTAACATGCCAGACAATTTTCTTAGCACCGGCTGGTTCAAGGAAGTGAATATGCGTTCCAGCCAGGCCTGCTGGGTGCGGACCACCAAACTCTTCAACATCCACCGCTGCATCACCTGTAGGAACGTTTGCACCAGCAGCCTTACTGACGTAAACCTTGCCACCGCTGAGTACGGTCATTGCTTTCAAGCCATGTACAAAATCCTGCTCACGTTCAGCGATGATTGGAGCCGGATCGGCAGCTAATGGATTGGTATCCATCGCTGTTACAAAGATGGCCGCTGGAATAGAATCCAATGCAGGTGCCTTGCTAAATGGACGCGTACGCAATGCTGTCCACATGCCTGAATCCACCAAGGTTTGCTGAATTTGCTCTCTGGAGGCATTGGCGATATCGGCTTCTGAAACTGTGGGAAAAACCACTTTTTCATCACCTTGCACTTTTACTACAACAGACTGGAGTACACGTTTGGCACCGCGGTTGACTTCAACCACTTCACCAGCAGCGGGTGCGGTAAACTTAACACCAGAATTCTTTTTGTCTTCAAAAAGTATCTGACCTTTTTTTACCTGATCACCTACCTGAACGTGCATAGTTGGGCGCATGCCCACATATTCTTCTCCCAGAACGGCAACGCGCGTCACAGCAACTCCATCGGAGATTTGCTGCTCAGGCGCTCCCTTGATAGGGAGGTCGAGACCTTTCTTGATTTTTATCATATGTTTCTGCACTACTCTAATATAAAAATACCCTTTCGCATGACCGCTAAAACAGCGAACGCTAATGCAAAAGAACACTACGACCTAAAAACATAGCTCACTTGTACCAAACTGACTACACACCTTAGCCCCAGAACAAAATCTTCCCGGTGATACAGGATCACATCGCACTTAAGTTGTGGAGCTTATGCTTGTCAGCGGCCTGTATTGCCCAAGAGACATATACATCGCTAAGCATGAGAAAAGCTATGCATTAATGCAGGGTAAAGTAACCCCACTTAATTTCGGGATTTTAGCATTAACGCATACGTTTGCGCTATGCAAATAATGGATAAACCACTAATTTTTTACCACGGCACTGTTAATTATCGTTGCCGAAGCCAATTAGTTGAGTATTTTCTTTTAATTGAACAGCCTGCTAAGTAAAGCTCTGCTCCGAATAACCCTTATTCACTTAATAAGCACAAAGCGCGGAGCACGCACGATATCGCGTGATATAGGTGCATAAATAAAATCCAAAATTAAATTAAAAAAGCCAGCAAAGACGCTGGCTTTTAGGCACTGTAGGATTACCAGCTTACCATTGGATCTACATCTTGGTCATAATCTACCGAGTCGATATCAAAGCCAAACAGCTTAAGAAACTCATGGTTATAACCCTTGTAATCACTAATCTGATGGAAGTTTTCCTGCGTCGTCTGGTCCCACAGCGCTTTAATTTTAGCTTGGGTCGCGTCATTGGTTTCCTTTCCGTCCATTCGATAACGTTTTTGTTCATCTAAGGTAGGCGTATCACCATACAAGCAATCATTGAACAAGCCGTGAATTTGTTCGATACAACCTTCATGCGTGCCCTCTTGCTTCATTACCTTATAAATTAAGGATATGTACAATGGCATTACCGGAATTGCTGAGCTCGCCTGGGTGACCAATGCTTTCAACGAAGAAACGTGAGCATCTACCGAGAGGTTGCTATGGGTGCCATTGATGGCAGCTGCAGCACGGTCCAAATCTTCTTTTGCTTTACCAATTGTCGCCTGACCGTATATAGGCCAGGTCAGTTCTTTTCCGATATACGTATACGCTGTTGTTTTTGCACCCTGTGCTAATACATCTGCTTCGGCAAGGGCATTGATCCAGCGCTCCCAGTCTTCCCCCCCCATAACTTTTATCGTATGGGCAATTTCTTCGTCTGTTGCAGGCTCTAAGCTTACTTCGTGCACTTTGTCTTTGTCAGTATCGTAAGTTTTTGTGGTATAAGCCTGCCCTACGGGTTTAAGTGTGGATTTATATGTGACTCCAGATTCAGGATCGGTGCGACGTGGAGAAGCCAGGCTGTAAATAACCAGATCAACTTTTCCTAAATCAGCTTTAATCTTTTTAATTACTTCGCTCTTCATTTCATCTGAAAAAGCGTCACCATTCAGGGTATCTGCATATACGCCGGCTTTTTCCGCTTGCTGATGAAATGCAGCTGTGTTGTACCAACCTGCTGTTCCAGTTTTTCTTTCGCTTGGTTCCTTTTCAAAACACACGCCCAGCGTTTTCGCCCCGTAACCAAACGCAGACGTAATTCTGGAAGCCAGGCCGTAACCCGTCGAACAGCCGATAACCAAAACATTCTTCGGCCCCTCACCTTCCAATTCATGTTGCTGAACATACTCGATTTGCTCTTTTACCGCAGCAGCACACCCAACCGGGTGGGCGTTCGTACAAATAAAGCCTCTCACTTTCGGCTTAATTACCATAATGATTCATCCTTTGGTTAGATGCGGTTATTGTATGCATGCAATTTTTGATAACAACTCGGAGCAGCTAGATCTTAGCGTAAATTCAAATATGCCTGCTCTGAAAGCCCGTTGTATTTCGCAATGCGTTGATAAAAATCGTTGTAGGATTGATATACTTTCTTAAAGGTCGCATCTTGAGCTGACTTTTCCGCAATCACTTCTTGCGTGGCAGTTTTTAGCGCTTTTATGACATCGTCTGGCAGTTGTTCTACCTTCACCCCATGTTCAGTAGTGAGTTTACGCATTGCCTGGACATTGCGCGCAGCATATTCACTCAGAATTTCCTGATTCACCGCTTTAGTGGCAACTTCAATAATCTTTTGCAGATGCTTTGGCAAGGCTTCTAATGCTGATTTATTAACCAGGAACTCTAAATTGGAACCAGGCTCATGCCACGGTGTGGTGTAATAAAAGTCAGCGGCGCGAAATAAACCAAACGCCAAATCATTGTAAGGTCCAACCCACTCAGAAGCGTCAATTGCGCCGGTTTGCAAAGCGACGAAAATTTCACCGCCAGTGAGGGAAACAGGTACGCCTCCCACTTTCTTAAAGACCTCCCCTCCTAAGCCGGGGATACGCATTTTAAGCCCGGAAAAATCATCTAAACTCGTGATCTCGCGTTTAAACCAGCCTGCCATTTGAGCGCCAGTATTTCCCCCTGCGTAAGGTATGACGCCAAAGGGTGCATACAATTCACGCCATAGTTCCATACCGCCACCAAATTCAAGCCATGCATTCATTTCCGACGCGTTCATTCCAAAAGGAATTGCTGAAAATATCGGTGCAGCGGGCATTTTGCCTTTCCAGTAATAAGCACCTGAATGCCCCATTTGTGCAGTTCCCTGGGATACCGCATCGAAAACTTCAAATCCGGGCACCAACTCACCTGCGCCGTAAACCCTAATTTTCAACTGACCATCCGACATCTGGTTAACGTACTCGGCAAATAACTCCGGTGCGTGACCAAGTCCGGGGAAGTTTTTCGGCCATGAGGTAACAAGCTTCCACTCAAAGTTTTTCCGTTCGACTAATTCCTGGGAAGTCGACTTGGTCGCTTCTTCAGAACACGCTTGTAAGAATAGGAGTACTGTTAGGGTCAGGATTATTTTTATTTTAGACATAATGTTTTTCCGATTATCCATAAAGCCAGTCTGGCAAAGTTGTAACAAGTGCAGGCCAGACAGCAAGCGCTATTAATAACATAATTTGAATGAATATAAAGGGCACGACCCCCCGATAAATATCACTGGTTGCAACACTTTGAGGGGCTACCCCGCGCAAATAGAATAATGCAAAGCCAAATGGCGGGGTTAAAAATGAAGTTTGTAGATTCACAGCCAGCATGATCCCCAACCAGATAGGATCAATGCCCATTGTTAGTAGGACGGGCGCCACGATGGGTACCACAACAAACGTAATCTCAATGAAATCGAGAATAAATCCGAGTATAAACACCACCAGCATCACAATGGCCATCGCAGCAAAAATACCACCGGGTAAGTCAGCCAGAAACCCATGCACAAGCTCTTCGCCGCCAAAACCTCGAAAAACGAGTGAAAAAATTGATGCGCCGATCAATATTAAGAACACCATAGAAGTCACTTTTGTCGTTTCCAACATGACATCCTGCAGGCGTTTTATCGACAATTTCCGTTGTACAAACGCTAATATCAATGCGCCCATAGCCCCTACACCTGCAGCTTCAGTAGGGGTGGCAAAACCGGCAATAATCGAGCCCAACACGATGAAAATCAACACTAAGGGCGGCAGCAATGCAATGAGTAACTTACGCAGGTTAAGCGGTGTTTCGTCAGACAAATCACCGCTTTCAGGCATAGCCGTTTTTGAAAAAAACGATATCCCAAGCACGTAGCAAAGATACATTCCTACCAATAACATTCCCGGCACTATCGCCCCAACGAACAGGTCTCCCACTGAAACCGACTCGGGCGAAAAAATCCCCATCGAAAGCTGGGCTTTTTGATAAGCACTGGATAACACATCACCCAGCAACACGAGGGCAATTGAAGGCGGGATAATTTGTCCCAACGTACCGGTTGCACAAATAGCGCCGCTGGCAAATGAAGGACTGTAACCTCGCTTTAGCATGGCCGGTAAAGACAGCAGCCCCATGGTTACCACGGTAGCACCAACAATACCCGTACTGGCTGCCAGAAGCATTCCGACCAACAGAACCGAGATAGCCATGCCTGATTGGAAACGCCCAAACAACTGGGCCATCGAAACTAATAAAGCTTCAGCTACTTTCGATTTTTCCAGGACGATGCCCATGAAGATAAAAAGCGGCACGGCTATCAAAGTCTGGTTGGTTAAGATGCCGTAGAGTCTGCTAGGCATGGCGTTAAGGTAACTGGCATCAAAACTACTGGTGAGTATGCCAATACCGGCAAACATGATTGATGTACCCGCTAATGTCATCGCGACTGGGTAGCCCAGCAACAACACGAAACAAATAACTAAAAAAAGAACGACTGCCATCCACTCCATTGCTGTTCCTGCTATTTGGTTAGACTGTAAAGTTGAGTAATACAGCGTATCAAGACACTGCATCCTTGAAGGAGAAGGAGACACGCTCCCAATGGAATGAGCGTTTTAAGTAAGAAAACGAGCGGCAGCCCACCAGCCTCCTGCGAGGATTCTAATAATCTCCATGATTCGGCAACGTAAGGTAAGCTGTAGACGATTATAAATAAACAAACTGGTAGCAGTAAAAATACCGTGCCCAGTGCATCAACCCAATACTTTTTTCGCATGGACATCTTGCGATAGAAAACATCCACCCTGACATGACCATCCTCTGCTAGCGTGTATGCAATACCGATCATAAACACTGCAGCGTGCAGATACATCACCGATTCTTGCATGGCTATCCAACCAACCCCTACCCCATAGCGAAGCACCACAATCAAAAATGTAATTAATACCATTAACAATGTGCCAATGCTGACACCAATACATAGTAAACGATTGAAGTAGGTAATCCGCTGACTGATCAGCGCTAACGATTCTAAAGAAGCAGAGGGAGAAGGCATAATTCCCTAACCTGAATTTAACCAGTGATTAACATGGCTGACTAGGGTAATAGTAAATGCCGGGTTTGCCAACTATTCAGCAACTACCTGAATGAATTAATTCAGGTAGTTGCCATGACCTGGAATTAGCCGAGAATATCAAGCAATTCAACGTCAAACACTAATGTACTATAAGGTTTTATCGCCGCACCGGCACCTTGCTCACCATAGGCAAGTTGCTGAGGTACGTATAAACGCCACTTAGCTCCCACAGGCATCATCTGTAAGGCTTCTGTCCAGCCCCTGATTACACCGTTTACAGGGAATTCTGCTGGCTGGCCACGCTGATATGAACTGTCAAAAACAGATCCGTCAATTAATTCGCCATGATAGTGCACGCGAACCGTGCTATCCGCGCTGGGCTTTTCACCACTACCCGCTTCAACCACTTCATATTGTAATCCGGACTCCGTAACTGTTACGCCGTCTCGCTTTGCGTTGTCTGCTAAGAATGCTTCATTCTCGGCAATTACGGTTTTGTTTTGCTCTGCTTTTTCAGCCTGCATACGCTGATGAATGGCACCGAATGCTTCACGCAGCTGCTCGTTGCTTACTTGCTGCTCTTCACCAGCAAAAGCATTACGCAACCCATCAACCACCGCGTCAATAGTCAGGCCCTCGAACGGGTTTGATTTTAACTGCTCGCCCATTTGCCAGCCAATACCATAGCTTGCCTGAGATTCTATCGAAGAAAACTTATCTGACACATTTACTCCTGAAATTTTATTACAGTTTTTGAACAATAAACAGCCAATATAATTCAAAACTATGCTGACTATTTGTAAACGAGCAACATTGTAACATAGCTGACCTCAGCCTGCGTGCTTATTGCTTTAAATCAAATTGAACCAAACCATCTGGATTAAATTATAACTGAAAGTGGTTAGACAACTGTGAATTGACGAAGTAAGGTGAATAGCAGTTAAGTAGGAGGATATAATGCAATCACACTATGATGCTGAACTTAAAGATACGGTGCGTTATTTGGGCAAAGTGCTCGGGCAAACCATTAAGGCACAACTTGGACAGGAATGGCTGGATCGAATAGAAACTATACGAAAAGACGGCCGGGCATCATACCAAGGCGAAAAAACGGCATCAGAAAATCTGAAAGAAATTTTCAAAAAATTACCCGATTCAGATCTTCTAACAGTCGGGCGGGCATTTGCACAATTCCTGAATCTTGGGAATATCGCTGAGCAAGAATATAACAGCGTCATGAACGTCGATGCATCGATCGATACATTATTTAAGCATGTCGATAAGGCAAACCTGTCTGCGGATAAGGTGCAGCAAGCGGTAAGCAAGCTCAACATTGATATGGTCTTAACTGCTCATCCTACCGAAGTGACACGCCGTACACTAATCCACAAACATAAAGAGCTGGCAAGTTGTCTGCAGAGCATTCATCAGGAAACCCTTAATGACAATGAGCGTTCACGGATTGAAACACGGATCGCTGATCTAATCAGTCAGGCCTGGCACACTGAGGAAATCCGCTCTGAACGCCCCACTCCTGTGGACGAAGCGCGTTGGGGATTCTCCGTTATTGAAAACTCCCTGTGGGATGCGGTACCAGAGTTTTTACGGGAATTAGACGAGCGCCTGGTACAAGAATACCAGGTTTCGTTACCGCTGGATGCCTCACCTGTTCAATTCAGCTCCTGGATGGGAGGTGATCGTGACGGTAATCCGTTTGTCACGGCAAAAGTGACTGAACAAGTTTTATTGTTAGCCCGAAAACGCGCGGCTAAGCTTTTCGCACAAGATTTAGATAGCTTACAAGTAGAGCTATCGATGTTTGATTGCAATGAGGCACTGCGAGAAGTGACCGGAGACGCTAACGAGCCTTACCGCGCAGTTTTACGCCCGTTACTCCAACGCTGTATCGCCACACGTGATGGCATCGCGGATTACCTGGCCGGCAAAAACGTAGATACGTCAAACTGGATTGAGTCGGATGAAGAATTACTCGAACCGTTGACGCTTTGTTACCAGTCATTGTGTGATAGCGGCATGAAAGTGACTGCCGATGGTAAGCTCTTGGATACCATTCGCCGTGTACATAGTTTTGGCGTGCACTTATTAACGCTGGATATCAGACAGGATTCTGATCGCCATGCTGACGTTTTAAGTGAACTGACCCGCTATCTGGGCATTGGCGATTACGCCCATTGGAACGAAGCCGACAAACAAGCATTTTTGTTGCGCGAACTAAGCTCAAAACGACCACTGTTCCCGGCCAATTGGGATGCATCGGATGAGGTACTTGAAGTACTGGATACATGCAAAGTGATCGCTAAACATCGCAAAGACGGGTTTGGTATTTACATCATTTCAATGGCCAGTGAGCCTTCAGATGTACTGGCGGTGCAGTTGTTATTACGAGAGTGTGGCGTCAGTTGGCCAATGCCGGTCGCCCCCCTATTCGAAACCCTGGATGATTTGAACAATTCGACAGAGGTAATGCAGCGCTTGCTGTCAATTGACTGGTATCGAGGCTATATAAAAGGTCGCCAGTTCGTCATGATTGGCTATTCAGATTCCGCAAAGGATGCCGGAGCTCTGGCAGCAGGTTGGGCACAATATGAATCTCAGGAGTCCTTGGTTAAAGTAGCTGCCGAATATGATGTTACGCTTACTTTATTCCACGGTCGTGGCGGGACCATTGGTCGTGGTGGCTTACCGGCGCATGCTGCAATCCACTCACAACCACCGGGTTCATTGGACGGAGGCTTCAGGGTGACCGAGCAAGGCGAAACCATTCGCTACAAGTTTGGCATGCCCAAGCTAGCTAAACGGAGTTTAGGAATTTATGCCAGCGCGATCATTGAAGCCATGCTGTTCCCCCCGCCAGAACCTAAGCAAGAGTGGCGGGAACTGATCACCAAGATGGCTGCATTAGGACGTGATAATTATCGTAATACAGTGCGTAATGACCCAGACTTTGTCCCCTATTTCAGAGTAGCGACACCTGAGCAAGAGCTGGGTAAACTGCCGCTCGGCAGCCGCCCTTCAAAACGCAAACCATCCGGAGGCATTGAGAGTTTGCGTGCCATTCCCTGGATTTTTGCCTGGGCACAGACTCGGTTGGTGTTACCATCATGGCTAGGAGTGATGCGGGCGATTGATGATGTTAAAGCGTCAAGCGATGAGGCTGTTGTCAACGAAATGTTCAAGGACTGGCCATTTTACCGCTCACGTCTTTCCATGCTCGACATGGTCTTTCATAAAGCCGACCCTCGGATCAGTGAAGAATATGACGCGCGATTAGTACCAGAAGAGCTCAAACATTTTGGTGAAGAGTTACGAAATGAGCTCAAAACCAGTGTGGAGTCGTTGTTAAAACTGACTAATCAGACAACCATCATGGCTGATGATCCCAAAGGTAAAGAGTCTATGAATATTCGGGCTGGTTATTTACAACCACTGCACTTTTTACAAATTGAACTACTGGATCGTATCCGTAAGCTAGAAAAAGATACGGCCGACACGACACTGGAACGCGCAATGATGGTAACCATTGCGGGTATTGCCATAGGTATGCGTAATACAGGTTAACAGTTGACAGCTAAAGATCAAAAAAGCCGGCGATATGAGCCGGCTTTTTTAATATAAACTGGAAAAAATTAGTTATTAACGAATTCTACACCAATTTTGATATCGCCACGCAGTCCATCCAACATATCGTCTTTGGCTTTTTGTTCGAAACTGCTTAACTCACCGTAAGACAGGATTTCTTCAACGCCATTCGCGCCAAGGCGAACAGGGTGAGAGAAAAATGCTGCATCATCGCTGTCATCTGTCTGAACGTAAGTGTATTCCACCACATTCTCGCCTTGCATTGCTGCAACCAGCGACAAGCAGAAACGCGCTGCAGCCTGCCCCATGGATAGGGTTGCAGAGCCGCCACCGGCTTTTGCTTCAACAACTTCAGTACCCGCATTCTGAATCCGATGTGTCAGCTTTTCAATTTCATCGTCAGTAAAGCTTACGCCTTCTACCTGAGACAACAGTGGCAAGATAGTCGTACCAGAGTGCCCACCGATAACCGGAACATGAACATTAGCAGGATCTAAATCTTTTAATTCAGCTACAAATGTTTCGGCACGAATTACATCAAGAGTGGTAACACCGAACAACTTGTTTTTATCATAAACACCCTTTTGTTTAAGTGTTTCTGCTGCAATGGCCACTGTCGTGTTAACTGGATTGGTAATCACACCGACACACGCTTTTGGACAATGGTCTGCGACCCCTTCAATCAAGGTTTTAACAATGCCAGCATTGATGTTAAACAAATCTGAACGATCCATGCCTGGTTTACGAGGTACACCGGCAGGAATTAGCACTATGTCAGTACCGGTTAATGCCTGCTCGAGTTCCTCTTTTCCGTGACCGGTGACTTTAACTGCAGTGGGAATATGACTTAAAT
>CAZROH010000043.1:0-25324 GCA_964601635.1 uncultured Alteromonas sp.
GGGGAACCGTTTTTCCAGAGGTATTCATGGGTATATTCGAACATTTCCAACAACGCTATGAAGAACGTAAACAAGAAGAATTTACGATTCAGGAATTTCTTGAGATCTGCAAGGAAGACCCGTTGGCTTACGCTAATTCGGCTGAGCGCTTGCTCGAAGCTATTGGCGAACCAGAGATGATAGATACTTCCAATGATCCATCACTTAGTCGCTTATTTTCGAACCGGGTAATTGCGCGCTATCCTGCATTTCACGAGTTTTACGGGATGGAAGATGCAATAGAACAGATTGTTTCATATTTGCGGCATGCCGCGCAGGGGTTAGAAGAAAAGAAACAAATTTTATACTTGCTGGGCCCAGTGGGAGGAGGTAAGTCCTCACTTGCTGAGCGCCTTAAAGAATTAATGCAAAAAGTACCGATTTATATGCTAAAAGGCTCACCGGTAAATGACCATCCATTCTGTCTGTTCGATGTAAATGAAGATGGCGCGTTACTTGAGAAAGAATACGGCATTCCAAAACGGTATCTTAAAACAATTATGTCGCCTTGGGTTCGCAAACGCCTGCACGAACTTAATGGTGACATCAGCCAGTTCAAAGTGGTTCGCGTCTACCCTTCGGTGCTTGATCAGATAGGTATAGCCAAAACCGAACCCGGTGACGAAAATAATCAGGATATTTCTTCTTTAGTCGGTAAAGTTGATATCAGACGATTGGAACAATACGCACAAAACGATCCGGATGCTTACAGTTACTCAGGCTCGCTGTGTAAAGCCAATCAGGGCCTGATGGAATTCGTTGAAATGTTTAAAGCACCTATTAAGGTTCTGCATCCATTATTAACGGCCACACAAGAAGGCAATTATAACCCTACTGAAGGATTTTCTGCGCTCCCCTTTGATGGCTTGATCCTGGCTCACTCGAACGAATCAGAGTGGAAAACCTTTCGCAACAATAAAAACAACGAAGCATTTTTAGATAGGGTTTACATCGTCAAAGTGCCTTACTGTTTGCGGGTCAGTGAAGAAATTCAAATTTATCGCAAGCTGCTAGATAACAGTGAGTTATCCGGCGCCCCCTGTGCACCAGACACCCTCAAATGTTTAGCACAGTTTACCGTCTTATCCCGTCTTAAGGAGCCAGATAACTCAAGCATCTATTCGAAAATGCGCGTATATGATGGTGAAAGTTTGAAAGACACCGATCCAAAAGCCAAATCCTATCAGGAATACCGAGACTATGCTGGGGTCGATGAAGGGATGGAAGGCCTATCGACCCGTTTTGCGTTTAAGATCCTCTCACGAGTGTTTAACTTTGATCATCAGGAAGTCGCGGCTAATCCTGTGCACCTTTTTTATGTACTGGAAAGGCAAATTGAGCGGGAACAATTTCCTCAGGATACCTCAGAGCGCTACAAGGAATTTTTAAAAGGCTATCTGATCCCACGTTATGTTGAATTTATCGGCAAAGAAATTCAGACCGCGTATTTAGAGTCCTACTCTGAATACGGTCAAAACCTGTTTGATCGCTATGTGACATATGCTGATTTTTGGATCCAGGATCAAGAGTATCGCGATCCTGAAACAGGGCAATTATTTGATAGGGCATCGCTTAACGCAGAGCTGGAAAAAACAGAAAAACCGGCTGGAATAAGCAACCCGAAAGATTTCCGTAATGAAATTGTTAACTTTGTTCTAAGAGCTCGGGCAAACAATGCGGGTAAGAATCCAGCGTGGACCAGTTATGAGAAGCTACGCACCGTTATTGAGAAAAAAATGTTCTCTAATACGGAAGATCTACTTCCCGTTATTTCATTCAATACGAAAGGATCTACGGAGGATAAGAAAAAACACGACGATTTTGTTAACCGAATGATGGAAAAGGGATATACCAAAAAACAAGTCAGGCTGCTCTGTGAATGGTATCTACGGGTGCGTAAAGCTTCGTAGAGTTGTTAGAAGTGACTCTGTGTATCAAAAGGTCTTCAACAAACCGCTGTTACACACAAGTCGCAGTAAACCAATTTTGTAAGTAGAGGCTTATGGCGCATTTCATTGACAGAAGGCTTAATAGTAAAGGGAAAAGCACAGTAAACCGGCAACGCTTTCTGCGTCGTTATAAGCAGCAGATTAAACGTGCTGTGTCAGACGCGGTTGGTAATCGTTCTGTGACCGATTTAGAAACCGGTGAAAAAATCAGTATTCCGGCAAGAGATATTACAGAGCCTGTTTTCCATACCGGTAAAGGGGGGAAGCGGTCCATCGTCCATCCAGGCAATGACCAGTTTACAACAGGAGACAGAATTAATCGCCCCCCATCCGGAGGAGGTCAGGGTAGTGGAAACGGCAATGCCAGCGACTCCGGTGAAGGTGAAGATGAGTTTGTTTTTTCCATTTCCAAAGATGAATACCTGGACCTGCTGTTTGACGATTTAGCCCTGCCCAATCTAAAACGAACTCATTTTGACAAAGTGATGCAGTATGAAACCTATCGAGCCGGCTATCAAACTGACGGCGTACCGAGCAATTTAGATATCGTTCGCTCACTCAAAGGTTCGGTGGCCAGACGGATTGCGTTATCGGGTAATGACCGGGCGAAATTACGCGAGCTTGAGGCCAAGCTGAAGCTATTAAAAGATGACAAGCATGAAAACACACTGGCCATTATTGAACTGGAAGAAGAAATTAAACAACTCAAGGCCAAAATAGCGCGCATTCCATTCATTGATACTTTTGATTTACGCTTCAAGAATTACGATCGCCGCCCAGTGCCCACGAGTAAAGCCGTAATGTTTTGCCTGATGGACGTATCCGGTTCAATGGATCAAACTACTAAAGACATCGCCAAACGCTTTTATATTTTATTATATCTGTTTTTAACCCGAACCTACGAGAATGTCGAAGTAGTCTATATTCGACATCACACTCAAGCCAAAGAAGTAGATGAAGAAGAGTTTTTCTATTCACAGGAAACCGGTGGCACCATTGTTTCCAGTGCACTGAAGCTCATGGACGAAATCATCAAGGAGCGTTATCAGGATACTGACTGGAATATCTATGCTGCGCAAGCCTCTGACGGTGATAATTGGGCAGATGATTCCCCCCACTGCAAACAGCTCTTACTGAAGAGCATACTTCCCGTAACACGGTACTTTGCCTATATTGAGATTACCGACAGACAGCATCAAAGTTTATGGCGTGAATATGAAAGTGTGGCCGCTTTTGCTGACAACTTTGTCTGCCGCCACATCAAGGAAGTCAGCGATATTTTTCCGGTTTTCCGCGAGTTATTTAAGAAACGAACGGAACAACCTGCTGCATTTGGAGGAGTCTAATATGCCCCGTAACAAGAAAGGATCAAAAGTATTATCTGATGGGCCCGACTGGACATTTGAGCTACTCGAAGCATATGAAGTTGAAATTGACCGCATTGCGAAAAAATTTAAGTTAGATACCTATCCCAACCAAATAGAGGTGATCACCGCCGAACAAATGATGGATGCCTATGCGAGTATTGGCATGCCGATAAACTACTCCCATTGGTCTTATGGAAAGAAATTCATCCAGACGGAACAAAATTATCGCCGAGGTTTTATGGGCCTCGCGTATGAAATTGTCATTAACTCCGATCCGTGTATTGCATATTTAATGGAAGAGAACACCATCACAATGCAGGCTCTGGTGATGGCGCATGCCTGCTATGGTCACAATTCTTTCTTTAAAGGTAACTATTTATTTGAAACCTGGACTGACGCCAGCTCAATTGTCGATTACCTGGTGTTTGCAAAAAACTACATTGCAAAATGTGAAGAAAAATTTGGTTATGAGGAAGTCGAGAACACACTGGATTCCTGCCATGCATTAATGAATTACGGGGTAGACAGGTACAAGCGCCCTCAGAAACTTTCCTTAGAGGAAGAAAAAAGCCGGCAAAAAGAACGGGCTCGCTATTTGCAAACTCAAGTAAATGAATTATGGCGAACCCTGCCTAAAGCAAAAGCAAAAAAGGGCCCAGAAATGCAGCGGTTCCCGGAAGAACCGCAAGAAAATTTACTTTACTTCATTGAAAAAAACGCACCATTGCTTGAAAGCTGGCAAAGAGAGCTTGTCCGTATCGTACGCAAAATTTCTCAGTATTTTTATCCACAAAAGCAAACCCAGGTAATGAATGAAGGGTGGGCATGCTTCTGGCACTATCATATTTTAAATCAGCTTTATGATGAAGGACTGGTCACCGATCGGTTTATCATGGAATTTCTGCACAGTCATACCAGTGTGGTGAAACAACCTGAATATAACTCCCCCTACTACTCAGGCATTAACCCGTATGCATTAGGCTTTAATATGTTTATGGACATCAAAAGGATGTGTGTGGAGCCCACAGAGGAAGATAAATATTACATGCCTGACGTGGCGGGCAAGGACTGGCTGGAAACGGTTCATTTTGCGATGAAAAATTTTAAAGATGAAAGTTTCATCAGCCAGTTTCTGTCGCCTAAACTGATCCGTGACTTTAAATTATTTGCAGTAGACGATGATGCAGACAAACCCTACGTAAGTGTAAGCGCAATACACGATGAAATGGGCTACCGCACAATAAGAGAAAAACTCTCAGCGCAATATAACCTTAGCAATCTTGAACCCAATATTCAGGTATATAATGTCGATGTCAGGGGTGATCGCTCTCTGACATTACGTTACATCCCGCAACATGGGATCCCGTTGGCTGAGTCGAAGGATGAGGTAATGCGTCATCTTCATCGGTTATGGAAGTTCGATGTGACCCTGGAGCAGCTAGACGATGAAGGAGAGGTAGAAGTGATCGCCGAATGCAGACGCCCCCCATCCGCCGCTTAACTGCAGGAATGCTAGCTGGGGCGCTTATGCCATTACCTGATAGCGCTATTCATTGCATACCACTGCAAGATAGTGATTGTCGTAACTTAAATGCAAACGCGAAGCGCCATCCGGACATTGCTTTGTTATATCCAGCCAAGGCTGCCAACGTTCAACTTCGTCCCCTTCTGCGGTATCTTTTTCGTCCACGTTGCCGCGTTCTTCGCCATCTCCGTTAGTAGGAGCCAGCGACCATGACAAAATGGTGGAACCATCCACCACCAGCGCCTTTGCATCCTTTGTCCATGCCATATACTGACTGCTGCCAGGCATGGTTGCCAGTACCGTTGATTGTTCAGCATCCCTGTCGTAGGCCATCAGCGTCCAGGGCTGAGAATCAGGCGCGGGGTTTTTCGTGTAGCTGAACATATTGGTGCCAGGAATGGGCCATAAGCTCGCCCCGATATGCTCATCTATCACCTGTTGATGGCCTGATAAAGTCAGGCTTTGCAACGTATGCGGCTCCCCCAGAATAAAGGCTAACACGGTATCCGAAGATGTCCATACATGGTAACCGACGGGCTCAGCGTCCAATAATTTACCGGCTAACTTGCTATTTGCTGATTGCGCCCACAACCATTGTTTGCCTTGCGCATCCACTTTAATCATTGAAAATCCGGCATCTTCAGGGAGTGGTGTAGGCGAATATTCCGATGTTTGACTGTTAGTTAAATTGGTGTGTTGGCGCAATGAAATCTCGTAATGAAACGCATCGGTTTGCATATTTTTTTCACCCTCAAGCGCCTGAGTGAAATACAACGATTGTCCGTCGGGTAAAAAGTGGGGCTGATTCGAATATTCACTGTTATCGGTAATTTTTAGTGCCTGCTCAATGCGTGGCGTGTCACTGTCGTGAGAAAGTGAAAACAACCAGATATTACTCGCGCCAGTTTGCGCCCACGCAACCATGTTTGGTGCGAGTAGGCCTATAATAAATAGTGCTTTTTTCATCAATACTACTTCCTTATTCGAATAACGTTACCCTACTCCGCTTTCACCCAGATTGCCATTTTTTAACAGAGAAAATACCGAATACAAGCGCACTGAGCAACGCTGCCAGTGCAGAAAACGTAAACGATTGGTAAGCGTGTACCCCCTGTTGCCAGATTTGCCCGGATATATAGTTCCCCAGTGCGCCACCAAAACCAAATGCAACACTGATATAGACAGCCTGTCCGCGACTGTGGAATCGGGCAGGAAGTTGATGATGAATAAAATGAACTGAAGCCGCGTGGGTCAAACCAAAACTAAACGCATGTAATAACTGACTGATGATAACTACCACGTCGGAATCTCCCCATGCGCCTAAAGCATACCAGCGAATCGCAGTCAGCACACCACAGAGCATCAGCAACCCACGGACGCTGTATCGCACCAACAAACGCTGTGCGAACAGGAAAATAACGACTTCTGCCACAACTCCCAATGCAATCAGCAAGCCCGTCTGCTGACCACTGTAGCCAAGATCCCGCATGTAGAGTGAGAAGAATCCGTAATATGTACCGAAGCTAACTTGCAGTAACGTTGCTGATAAAATAAAAGTAAGAAAAGCGGGCTGTTTGATAACCTTCCAGAACGCACCGGATGGCTCACCAGCGGCACGTTCACTGTTGGGTTGATGTAAGAAAAATGTGCTTATCATCAGCGCAGAAAGGGTCAGCATACTGGCGTAAATAGGTATATCGGTAGTAAAGTAATCCAACGCCTTTCCTACCGCTATAGTCAATAAGATAAAACCTATACTTCCCCATAACCGGATTGCGCCATAACTGCTACCTGCAGCTTTGACGCTTTGCATAGTGATCACTTCAAGCTGAGGCAAGACTGCGGTCCAGAACATCATCATTAAACCAAACGAGAATGCCAGCCCCCAAAACGTGTGCTGCCAGAATATAGTGGCAAAAGAGACAACTGTTAAGATGCTCCCTAACTGCAAGACGCGCAACGTCCTGCCTGTTTTGTCGGCAATATTCGCCCATAAGGAAGGCCCCAGAATTCGCGCCAGCGTAATAATGGCAAACAGCTCTCCTATTTGAGCTGAAGAATAGCCCCGGCCATCTAAAAAGATCCCCAAATACGGCACTAGCACACCTAGCTGGCCGAAATACAGTAAGTAGGTTATACAAAGCAAAATTAAATTAAGTGGCGAGACATGAGCCTCGCCAGAAGAAGGTATTTTCACGGTGTTGAAATTCTTATGAAGTGGATTTTTTACTTATATCTGGAGTGATGCTGCTAACGTGTGCGTTTTGCGCACGATGCCGCAGGCAATGATCCATTAAAACCAATGCCAGCATTGCTTCTGCGATGGGCACGGCGCGAATACCAACGCAGGGGTCGTGACGTCCTTTGGTCACGATATCGATTTCTTCCCCTTGCAGATTGATGGTTTTACCCGGCACTGAAATGCTCGAAGTGGGCTTAAGTGCCAGATTCACAATTACATCCTGCCCACTGGAAATACCACCTAATATGCCTCCGGCATGATTAGAGCTAAACCCTGTTGGGGTCAACGTATCACGATGCTCACTGCCACGTTGCTCCACCACCTCAAAACCGTCACCTATTTCTACGCCTTTTACCGCATTGATTCCCATCATAGCTGAGGCAATGTCCGCATCCAACCGATCAAAAACAGGCTCGCCCCAACCCGGTTCAACATTCGTGGCGACGACCGTGACCTTGGCGCCTATGGAGTCACCTGACTTTTTAAGATCCCGCATGTATTCGTCAAGCAATTCCAGTTTGCTGGGATCAGGACAGAAAAAAGGGTTCGTTTCCGTTAATGCAGGATCGACATAATCCATTTTAATGGGGCCTAATTGTGACAGGTAACCTGACACCTCAACCCCGAAATGAACTTTCAAAAACTTTTTCGCTATAGCACCGGCAGCAACCCTGATAGCGGTTTCTCGGGCTGACGAGCGACCACCACCGCGATAATCGCGTCCACCGTATTTTTGCTGATAGGTGTAATCGGCATGACCCGGGCGAAAGCGATCGGCGATATTGGAGTAATCCTGACTGCGTTGGTCGGTATTTTTTATCAACAAACCAATGCTGGTGCCGGTTGTTTTCCCTTCAAATACACCGGATAAAATTTGCACTTCATCCTCTTCACGTCGCGCTGTCGTGTAGCGGGAGGTACCCGGTTTTCTGCGATCCAAATCGGGTTGCAGGTCTGCCTCAGATAACTCAAGCCCCGGCGGACATCCGTCGACAACACCGCCAATAGCCACGCCATGGCTCTCACCAAATGTGGTGACGGTAAAAAGTTTTCCAAAGCTGTTACCTGCCATTACTTTATTTTTCCTTTTGTTGCCAATACTCAACTAATGCTTCTTTCGATAGTGCAAAAATACCATGCCCACCGTGCTCAAAATTAAGCCACTCAACATTCAAACCGGGAAATCGTTGTGCCATATGTATTTCGCTGTTACCAACTTCCACAAACATCCAGCCATTATCAGTAAGATAATCTGGTGCGCGTTTAAGCATAACTTCTACCAAATCCAGTCCATCACTCCCGGCGGCGAGTGCCAATTCAGGTTCATGCTGGTATTCGTCGGGTAAGTCAGCCATATCTTCTGCATCAACGTAAGGCGGGTTGGAAACGATAAGATCGTATCGCTGCCCTTCTAGCTGAGTGAAAAGGTCTGATTGAATAGGGTAAACCCGATCTGCAACCTGATGCTCCTGTATATTAATATCGGCTACCTCTAATGCTTCCTGGCTGATATCTACTGCATCCACACTGGCGTCCTCAAAGGCATACGCTAATGCAATAGCAATACAGCCACCGCCAGTACACATATCTAAAATAGACGAAGGTGAGCCGGTGACAAAAGGCGCAAAACGGCTTTTGATTAGTTCAGCAAATGGCGATCGGGGAATAAGCACCCGCTCATCGACATAAAAAGGCATGCCGCAGAACCACGCTTCATTCGTGATATAAGGCAGCGGCATTCTGGTCTGCACACGTTTTAATACAAGTTCAGCCACCTTTTCCTTTTCGCTTCGGGTTAAAGCTGAAGACAACACTGAATTTTGGGTTTGTTCCAGTATTGAAAACGGTAAATGTAGCGCCTGCAAAACCAGCGTAGTTGCCTCATCCCAGGCATTGTCAGTACCGTGGCCAAAATACAAATGGGCGTCGTTAAAACGGCTGCTGGCCCACCTGACCATATCGATCATGGTAGTCAGATCATTGATGGCTTCTTCGAGATAAAATTTATCGGTCATAGCGACTTAGGTACATGGATTATTACAAAGCTGATATCATACCCAAAGATAAACCATACGCCCATGCTTAATTCATCTATGAAAGAACTTCGACAACTAAAAAAACAACTGATCAGCGAGCGTCTGCAAGCTGGCAAGGTTACACATGATGTTGATAGCGAAGATGAGTTAACTTTTCAGAATGCGGTCAAGGGGGTTAAGCCACTGATTCAGGACAAAGTAGCCCCGACCAAAAAAGCCAAGAAGAAAGCTTTAGCCAGCAAGCTGCATAATCAATCAGCCGACTTGTCAGAAAACAGTCGGCGCCAGATAGCAGCATCCTTTAGTTTTTCAGACATGTATCAGGCACAGCTCCCTGATGAAGGACCAATGCGATACTGTCGACCAGATATGTCCACCCATGTATTAAAACAACTCAGGCGCGGCGATTATTCTCCAGAGATGGTACTGGATCTGCACGGATTGACCAAAGAAGCTGCCAAGCAGGAGTTAGCAGCGCTTATTTACACCGCAAGGAAAGAGTTAATTGATTGCGTGAGTGTGATGCATGGCAAGGGTTCTGGCGTTTTAAAAAGTGCGCTGCCCCACTACCTTATACAACACCCCCATGTAAAAGCGTTTCATCAAGCGACCAAAGAATATGGTGGGCAATCAGCGATACTGGTTCTCATTGATATCGACACATCCAATCGCTAATTTCCCTGACATTCTCTCAAACAACCAGTACAGTAGGTGTTATCAATACACCGCTTAATGTTACGGACTGCTTCCATGCATGACACCCATGAAGTTTTCAACCAGCCAACAGCCTTAGAAAATTACAATGCTTACCAGAGCGATAAGGTCTTACAGTATTGGGTAAATCGATATGGCGGTGCATGGGGTGAGGATCAACTTACTTCATTTGGTCATCACGTTGGTCATGAGTTATTGCAGGCGGGCTTTCAGGCCAACCAACATTTACCTGAATTTCAGTCCCATGACCGATTCGGTCACAGAATTGATGAGGTAATTTACCACCCTTCCTATCATAAGCTGATGGAACACGCGATCAGTCAAGGCCACTGTAATTTGCCATGGACTGACGCTAAAGCGGGGGCACATGTGGTTCGTGGCGCGATGGCATTTTTACATACCCATGCTGACCCAGGCTCAGGGTGTCCACTTACGATGACCTTCGCCAGTGTGCCGGCTATCTCCTTACAGCCAGAAATCGCAAAAAAATGGCTACCTAAAATTTTATCCAGTCACTACGATGGCGCCAATAAACCCTGGTTTGACAAGCAAGGTGTCACCATTGGCATGGCGATGACGGAAAAACAGGGAGGCTCCGATGTTCGCGCTAATACCACCAAAGCTACACCTATCAATGAGGCCGGCGGCGGTAAACTTTATCGTTTAGTCGGACACAAATGGTTCTGCTCGGCTCCAATGTGCGATGCTTTTTTAGTGCTAGCCCAAGCTGAAAAGGGGCTTTCGTGCTTTTTAGTCCCGCGCTGGCGAGAAGATGGCAGTAAAAACTCCATGCTCATTCAGCGTCTTAAAAGCAAACTTGGCAACCAGTCAAACGCCAGCTCTGAAGTTGAATTTCATGATGCTCATGGCTGGATGTTAGGAGAAGAAGGCAAAGGTATCTCGACTATTATACAGATGGTCGCGCTCACCCGTTATGACTGCATGCTAGGTTCAAGCGCCTTGATGGCGCAGGCTGCCAAAGAAGCCATCTGGCATACTCATGAGCGTAAAGCTTTTGGTAAATATTTGCATGATCAGCCACTGATGTTAAATGTACTGGCTGACCTGGCGTTAGAAGCCGAAGCCGCTACTGCCATTTCGTTCCGAATCGCCCATGCATTGGACAATATAGCGGATCCGCAGGAATCCGCGCTTATTCGCAGTGCTACCGCTATTGGCAAGTATTGGATCTGCAAACGGGCGGTCCAGCATACTTACGAAGCTATGGAATGCATAGGTGGTGTAGGCTTTGTAAATGAAAACATTACCGCGCGCCTTTATCGGGAAGCTCCTGTTAACGCTATTTGGGAAGGCTCGGGTAACGTTCAGTGTCTTGATTTATTGCGAGTTCTCAACCGGGAGCCAGACGCTTTTAAGGTGCTTATGAATGAGCTGGAGCGAGGTCAGGGGTATTATGCTGCTTTTGATACCAAACTCAACAGTCTTAAAGTCGCTTTAGCTGATACTTCAGCCCTCGAGCATCAAGCCAGACGACATATGGAGTCTATCGCCCTGCTCTGGCAAGCGTCGACTTTAATTTGCGATGGCGAGGCGATGATAGCCCAAGCGTTCGTGAGTTCCAGACTGGGAGAAACAGGCTTTCACCAATATGGTACATTGCGTCCTGATATTGACTGGCCTGCTATTGTTCAGCGATTTATGCCAAGGGTTTGACTGGAATGTTTTGGCTAGACTAGTTGATTTCTAAATTTAAACGCTCAACAGCGTAAGATAGCAGAAGCATCGAGGCGGCTCTTTGTTGTCAATATGGCACTTCTAGCAGTATTCAAATTTTACGCTAAGATTAGCTTAAAATTGATACGATTTTAAAGCGCCAACATGCCGTACAGACTTGCCCACTACTATCTGTTAATGCTAGTTCCAATGACATTTATTGCCTTTGGACCTTCTTTTTTCTTCAAGTTGAATGAAGCACCGCTAGTTCATCATTTACATGGTAGTTCGTCTTCACTTTGGTTGCTTCTGCTGATATTGCAAAGTTGGGCAATCGTAAACAAAAAACGCGAACTTCATAAGACAATGGGTAAGGCATTATTTTTGTTAGTGCCTTTTATGGTTGCCTCTTTTGCCATGGTTTCTCACTTTGGGGCTATCAGAACAGTCGAACAGAATCCATTTTATGTGGAAGTTGGCACGGCCCTTCTCACGGTGGATATTACCCTCACATTTTTAACGCCATATCTGGTTTATAAGGCCCTTAAACACAGGAACAACATCGTGCTTCATTCAGGCTATATGTTTAGCACTATCCTGGGGTTGCTCGGTCCTATTTTCGCAAGGCTATTCTCGGCACATATTCCCGGCCTTCAAATTACCGGCCTGGAGACACTTCACCTTTTCGACTATTCACTGCTGCTAAGTATCATCCTCACGGTAATTGTTGCCGCTGGCTTATACTGGAAATTTGGAAAAGTTGGCGGCAAACCATGGCTCATTTCCGGCACCATAGTGACATTGTCCTATGTCCTTTATAAATCAGTTGGGCAAACGGAAATATGGTATGGGTGGATGGTCGCACTAGCCAATATAAATACATGGTCTGTGTTTTGGGGAGGCGCCTTACTTGGATTAATCGCCTGTTACGTGGGCTGGGAACAAGGTAAAACCAAAACAGGCTCAAGTATAAACAAATAATGGAGAACCCTAACTTCAGACGTCCTTTCAGGGCCCAGTCGGGTTAACAGCTCCCTGCCTTGAGGCAGTCAGTCCACAGAAATCTGACTCATTCCGATAGGAACAAAATAATCAGAAACAAGAAAAGGATAATGATTTTTAACACTTATCTTTTCCCCTATGTGTTCATTTGATAATTGATTGGGCAGCAGACGCGATCAACATCGTCAATTATGCAATTTAATCCAGAGATTTTGTGAAGCGCCTGGATGCAAAAATGATCCCCAATACAGTAAACGCACCTAGCCACAGTGAGTCTTTCCACAAACTGGTTATTTCCGCATTGCGCAGAACCAGTCCCCGAATCAGGCGCATAAAGTGTGTTGCTGGCAACACTTCAGCAAGCCACTGCATCAACACCGGCATCCCTTCGTAGGGAAACATGAATCCGGACAGCAATATCGATGGAAGAAGCACAAACATGGTCATCTGCATCGCTTGCATCTGCGTTTGAGCGAATGTTGAAATCACTAAGCCCAGCGTTAAACTGGCGGAAATAAACAGCAACGAACCTAACAAAATCTCGTGTGGCTGGCCATTGATCGGAACATCGAACATAAAGTAACCCAACGCCAGAACGATGGCCACCTGAACTACACCAACCAAAATATAGGGAACAATCTTGGCTATCATCAATTCCAGTGGACGAACTGGCGTATTGATCAGTAATTCCAGGTTGCCTTTTTCTCGCTCTCTTACAATCGCAATACTGGTAAACAATACCATCGTCATGGTCAATATAACGCCGAGCAATCCAGGTACAATGTTCACCGCTGTTCGACGACTGGGATTGTAATAGAGCGTGATTTCAAATGTACTGTTGGATACCAGCGCCGACATTTGGCTGTTTGCTGATTTAGGGTCGAGATTAAATGGCATATTTTGCAACCCAGATATAGCCCCCCCGATAACACTGTCAGTGCCGTCCACCATCCATTGCGCCAGGACCCGTCCCTGTACAAGTCGTTGATCAATATCATGAGGAATGATGAGTGCGGCTCTGACTTCACCTGTCTGGATGGAGAGCTTAGCTTCATTTGGGGTCTGGAAGGTGTCTGTAAAGTCAACTATCTGCGTTGCTCTTACTGCCTCTATTAGTAATCGGCCCGTATGGTTATCACTTTGATCAACCAGTGCCACCGGGATATGACGGACATCGGTATTGATGGCATAGCCGAATAAGATAAGCTGCACCAAGGGAATAATCACAATCATTGCAAACGTTAACCTGTCTCGGGAAAGTTGGCGTACTTCTTTTACCATTACTGCCCAAATGCGAGAAAAGGAAATCACTGCCTGCTGTCTCCTGTCACGCTGACAAACACATCCTCAAGGGTGGGACGGGCAATGGAAAGTTCTGCATTTTCCAATTCCGGGTATTCAGACTTAAGCCACTCCTCTGGCTGGGTGATCCGGTTGTAAATTAATACACGCAACCGAACTCCCAGTTGAGCTGCAGAGCGTACGTTAGAATTAGCGATAAGCTTTGATTTTAATGTACGTAATCCGGTGGTTTTGACTTCCACAATATTTACGCCCATGTTCTGCATTAATTCATCGGGTGAGCCATCCGCTCGTATTATTCCTGACTCCATGATGGCAAGCCGATGGCAACGTTCCGCTTCGTCCATATAGTGGGTTGTGACCAAAATAGTGGTGCCTTGCTCTGACAGGTCAAATAACTTTTCCCAAAAATCCCGGCGATTTTCAGGGTCTACCGCCGAGGTTGGCTCATCAAGGAACAGCAGTTCTGGCTTGTTAATGGTCGCACATGCTAAGGATAAGCGTTGCTTTTGGCCCCCACTCATCCCTCCTACCATCTGCGTTTTTAGTGTATCCAGACCGTAGGTTTTCAATTGCTCTGTGCAGCGGCTTTTTAGTGAAGAACCACTCATGCCATATATTTGGCCCATAAAAAGCAGGTTTTCCTCAACGGTTAAATCTTCGTATAACGAAAACTTTTGGGTCATATAGCCAATTCGCAGTCTTAATTTGTCTGAATCCTGCGGAATTGGGAGCCCAAGAACCTCAACACTGCCACTGGATGGGGTAAGCAGACCGGTAAGTACACGTATTGTTGTCGACTTTCCGCACCCATTTGGTCCTAAAAAGCCGTAGATATAACCTTTCTTTACATTAAGTGATATGTCATCAATGGCTTTAAAGTCGCCAAACTTCTTGGTGACATTCATCGCCTTTATCACTAAATCGGTCATGTTAGTCCAACTTAATCTGTACAGGGATACCTGCAGGCAGGGTGTTTGTACTGGCTGGTAAATCTATTTCGGTAAGATAAACGAGCCGCGAACGATCGCGTTCGCTCATGCTTCGGTATGGGGTAAACGCAGGCTCAACGGAAATCCAGCGAACAGTGCCTGTAACCTCATTTGCCACGCCATCTATAATAACCTTAACTTTGTTACCGGCTGCCAACTTCGCTTTATATGATTCGGGTATGTACACTCTGGCGTAGGGATTGCTCTTGGCCTGCAATATAGCGACCACACTTTTTTCGTTTACACGTTCCCCGACGTTGTAAGGAAGTGAATCTAAAATGCCTTCGCGGGAGGCCCTGACAGTCAGATCATCCAGTACCTCCTGTTGATACTCCACATCAGCTTGAGCTGCGTCCAGAGCAGCTCTGGCCTGCTGTATATCCTCAATTCGCTGACCTGTTACAAGTTTCTTCAGGTTTTGTTCGGCAACCACAACCGATGCCCTGGCTGAATCTCGTTTTACTCTGGCATTGTCTAATTCACCCTGTGAAACCAGCGACTTTGAAAACAACGCTTGCGCTCGCTGAAGCTGCAACTCTGCCTCAGCAGAAGTCGCTTGTGATGACGCCAATCTCGCTTCAGCAGCGTGAATATCCTCAGTTCTTTCACCGCTAAGTAGTTTTTTAAGGTAAAGCTGTGCTTCATGCTCTACTGCACGTGCTTTTTTAAGGACAGCTAATTGCTTGGACTGATCGAACTCCACCAGAACATCACCTTTTTTTACCGAACTCCCTTCTGGGATCGGTAATGCGATAATGACTTCGTTAGCGGTTGCCAGCGACGTTACCCGGTCACGTTCAAGAATACCGAATGCTGTAATTGCATCGGTTTCCGTACATGCCACTAAGGTAAACAGCGAACCGCAAAAGAGCAGAGTTTTAATACAATTCATATTATTAGCCTATCGCTCAAACTAATTAAAGCAGCATCACTTACAGGTTTAATTTAAATTAAATTGTTGGCGTTCACTTTTCAAACAGTTTGATAACTCCAGCATGGCGTAACTAGCGAATTCACTAATAATACATAGGCCACTAACCCATCATCGTATAGTGAAGAGCGAGGGTGGGTTGTACGTCTCACACAGCCCGTCGTTACAAAGAGTAAAACTATAGCTGAAAAAAGCTGAAGTGAATTTAGCAATGATCAATGACCACTTTGGTGGTCGTCTGGGGCTAAACCAGCAATTGCTTAACGCCGCCCATGCACGCATCATTAAACAGGAAGATTTAATTACTATTGCTGAACAATAATTCAACATTAAAAATAAAAAATTCACTAGACAACACCTGGCAACAAGAATAAACTGCGCTGGCTTTAGATATTAAAGCACTTTCTACTACTGCTCTGTTTTGCTCTATTTTCCTTTTTTAAGTTGATTTATAGATTAGTACAAGCGTAATTAGCTAAGTTCTATCTATAAGCTCTATTGGTGGACACCACCGTATTTCAAATTTTTTAAAAAAGGTTATTCACATGTCTGATTCAGTAAACGGCACAGTTAAGTGGTTCAACGAAGATAAAGGTTTTGGTTTTATCACTCCAGCTGACGGTAGCAAAGACGTATTCGTTCATTTCCGTTCAATCGTATCTGATGGCTTCAAAACACTTAAAGAAGGCCAGGCAGTAAGCTTCGAAGTTGAACAAGGTCAAAAAGGCCCTCAAGCAGCGAACGTTGTTGTAAAATAAGCGCTGTTTAAAAAAACAGAATAATAAAAGCCAGAATTCATTTCTGGCTTTTTTGTGCCTGAAACATTGTAATCTCCACTTCATCTCCCGCCTATATCGATTGCAGCAGATAAATTCCATAGAGGATACATTTATTAATGAGCTGATGGATTACAAGAGATAGTAAAGAAAACAGTGATCACTGTTGAAAATGATTCTTATTTGCAATAAAGTAGTGGCGCCTGTTCGATGTTAGGTATTGACGGTCTTAACTTAGCATCACATGAGAGCAAGCATATGCTTGCTCTCTTTTTTTAGATGAACGCTACCCGAAAAATAATTTCCATAGCCAGCTGTCATCAAGATCATCTTCACAGGTTTTCAATTGAGTGGCATAGCGAAGTGAACGTGCTTTGACGATACTGGCTACCTTTTTCAACCAGGGTTTCCTGTTGTAGCTTTGTCGACGATATCCGCCCCAGCCTTCGTGATAATTAAGGTATTGAGAGTAGGCATCCCATTTAGATACGCCATTCACTTGATGGGACTTGTAGATAAACCATCCCATAAAATCGATCGCGTCTTCAAACTCATCACGATCAGCCCAACTATTTCCAGTTTCGCGCACGTAATCACTCCAGGTAGGCGTTTTCGCTTGAGAATAACCATACGCAGAGCTGACTCTGCCCCACGGTATTAGTCCAAAGAAAATATAATCTCTGGGCGGAAGTGCATCATGACGGAAAGAGCTTTCCTGATACATCATAGCCATTGGAACGTGTATGGGTACGCCCCACTTATCCCGGGTATCCGCGGCGGCATCGTACCAATCGTCTTTTTCGTAAAAAATTTCACAAATATTACTACTGTTTTTTGGAGGCGCGGTGGCGCATCCAACCAGCGCAACTGGTACGATGAGTACGAAAACTGCAATTTTTTTGCAAACTTGTTTGAACTTTTCAAACATCACGTGTCCAAATAAGTGTTCTAGTAAATGTGTGTGTTTCCCTGGAACCTTTTATATGCCTGACCCCCGTCAGGCATTTTTTTTGGCCGGAGGCTCACTGAAATAATCATTTATAAATATATCGAAGCTTTTATTATCGTTCGCTTCTACTTCAGCTTGGGCGCGTAAGGAATCCGACGTCATTTGATTAAATACCGCTTCATCATCGTGCAAATACGACCAGTCTCTAATCTTGGCGGAGTACTGTTCTGCTAACTCAAGCCCCACAGCACCATTATCCCTATTTCCTTCAAGCAACTGCGCCATCAGTTTACCTGATAATGTCTGTTCAGGATCGATTATTTTCTCTTTTTCAAACTGAACTGAAGCTGAATAATCACTTGTTTGATAAGCCGAGTCTAATAATTTCGCGGTCTGGGTAAACTGTTCAAATAGCTCTAACGCCCATGTTTTCAGTTTCAGCGGCTGGTTTTGACGGACTAATTCCACATCGGGCTGACGGCCGCGCAGCACCGCTGTTTCAATATTAGTGTTGGTTTGACTAAGCTCATTGCTATCCAACTCTTCACTGGGAAGCATTAAACAGGTTAATAAGAAGACATCCAGAAAGTCGATTTGCGATTGTTCAATTCCCACGTCACTGAAAGGGTTCACATCCAGTGCTCTGATTTCGATGTAGCTAATTCCTCTGCGCGCTAATGCATCTGATGGCTTTTCCATGCTGTGAGTAGGTTGCTTTGGTCGGATAGGAGAATACAGCTCATTTTCGATTTGCAAAACATTATGACTGAGTTGTTGCCAGTTGCCATTTTCACCTGCTGCAAATTGTTTAAATCGGCTAGATTCTGTTTCCATTGCCTTACGCAACAGGGTGACGTAATTGTCCAGATGGTTGTAACAAATCTTAAGCGCCGATTGTTCCGAACTGGTATAGCCAAGGTCACTCATTCGCAATGATGTAGCGTAAGGCAAGTAGACCGTCCCCTTTCCTATTTTCTCGAATGGGAATGAAGACGTTTTTCCAGTTAAAAACGAACTACATAGAGCTGGAGACGCGCCGTATAAATAAGGGATCAGCCAGCAAAAGCGTCGGTAGTTACGGATCATCGAGAAGTAATCCGCGGACACCTGGTCAGTAGAATATGCTTTACCATGTAACGCGGCCCACTGTTTCCAGAAGGCCTCCGGCAGCGAGAAATTAAAGTGCACCCCTGAAATAGCTTGCATCATACTTCCGTAACGATTCTTAAGTCCCAGTCGGTACACACGCTTCATTTTACCGATATTTGAGTTGCCATACCAAGCAAGTGGTATTTCATCCTGGTCCTCAACAAAACAAGGCATACTCAATGGCCAAAGCCACTCGCTTCCGATATGACTCAAGGTATATTTATGGAGATCCTTCAGTTGTTCGATGGTCTTGCCACGCTGACTTTCAGGGGGAGTAATAAACTCTAAAAGCGACTCTGAGAAATCAGTAGTAATGCGCTCATGGGTTAACGCTGAACCTAACGCCATTGGATGCGGCGTGGTTGCTAACCTGCCGTTGGGATTTATTCGCAGTGCTTCCCTTTCTACACCACGTTTTATTCCGCATAAACTTTGTAGAAAGTCACTTTCTGCCACAGCGCTCACTCGCGCGTCAAATGATAAAGATGTAGAGGTCAAATCAGGTTCCCGTATTGGCGGATATTCAAGCAGGTCGTTAGCAAATGAAATTATTGGTCTCGACAAGAATCAATGTAATAACGCTTTGCCAATTCTAATCTTAATGCACAAATAAACAAATAATATAAATAGGGTAATTACCCTCTTTTTCAAGCGGATTCCCACTGAGCGAATAAAGCTCAGTGGTATTTTCCAGTTTAGTGGTTTGATTACTATCGCCATCAATGCGGCAATGAAAGTGGCGTCACTGGATAAGCTAGCATTTCAAGTTGCGCCTCAAGTTTAGCCAAATCCCCTACCACAATTATTTGCATATCCTTCATTTTGAGGTGTGTTGCTGCCAACTTATTCAGTTCTTCAATTGATATGTTGTTTATTATATTAATTTGTTGAACTGGGTAATCATCATCGAGATCAAATGCTTGCAATTGTCGTAAGAAGCTTACTTTGTTAAGCGGAGTTTCGTACTTAAGAGCATCACTGAGCGTATATGCATTTTGCATAAACGCCATTTCTTCGGCGGTCATCCCCTGGCTTTGGAACGTATTGAGCTCCTTCACTATCTCTTTTATCGCATCAGCAGTATTGGTTGCAATAACGTCTGAACTAACCTCAAACCAGCCAAGGGATTTGCCGCCGCGGAAGCCACTTCTGGCGCCGTAGGTATACCCTTTATCTTCACGCAGATTAAGATTGATTCGACTGTTAAACGCTCCTCCTAATGGAAAGTTCATTAGTTGCGATTTAAAGTATTCCCCCGTCGCATCAAAGGCAGGCCCTCTTTTGGTTATAGCCACTGCAGATTGAACCGCGCCAGGGTTATCAATGACAAATAAATTAGTTTTATCATATTCGGGGAACTGAGAAGGTTCAGATAGTGTGTATTCAGGCCCTTCCCATTGATTCAAAAATGCCAAATGTTTCATCAGGTTGGGCTGTGACAAGTCGGTTACCGCAATTGCGTTAGCTTTCGATGGTGACCAAAATTTAGTATAAAACGCCTTTACATCATTTAAGGTCAGGTTTTTTACCGTCGCAATCGTTCCTTCATTCGGCAAACTCACACGATTATCCCGACCAAATAAGACGAGCTCCCTGGCCCGATCTGCAAGATAAGATGGGTCTTTTAATTGCTGCTGCATACTTTGCAGGGTTCTTTCTTTTAATCGGTTAAAATCTGACTCAAGAAATGCAGGATTAAACATTTTCTCTTTTAGTAGTTTAATCGTCGCAGGAAGGTTTTTGGTCAATGTCGACACCTGTACCTGCATGTACCGTCCGCTTGTTGAAAACTGGATTAAGCTGCCAAGTTTAGCTAATTCATTCGCCATTTCTTCATTACTGAAGTTTGTCGTTGATTCATTCAACATAAGTGTCATCATACTGGCAAGGCCTGCTTTGTCTTGGGGATCTAGTAGCATCCCCCCTTCTAATGACAAACTAAAGCTAGTGGTAGGTGTTTCTTCGCTATGCACACCAAGTACAGATATGCCGTTGTCTAGCGAACTTTCCCAATATTCAGGTACCTTGACAGTGGGAATGTCGCCTGCCGTGGGCATGACTGAGCGATCAAAACTATCTGATATTGCCACCATCTCAACATTCTCTGCCGGCGTAGGTGGAGTTATTTCCCTTTCAGGCATTTGGTAATTTTGAGGTGCTACCGCAAGTTCGGTCTGCCCTTGTGGAACAACGCTCAACACCACGGCGTTTTTGTTTTTTATGTATTTGTTATATACACGCATAACGTCATCAGCGGTAACGCTATTATAGCGAGCTATATCTTCTGCCACTAAATCAGGTTGCCCCTCAAAAGTCTCATTTGCTGCCAATGCAGACACTTTGCCAGCCACGCTTTGTAAACCAAATACGGTAGCGACCTCAATGGCCGTTTTCGTACGAATTAAATCATCTGGTTTTACGCCGCGCTGTTCAAACTCCTTTAAAGTTTCCTTAATAACGTTATTGAGGCGCTTAAGGTCGGTGTTAACAGCCGGATTAGCTAACGCCAACAACTGGAATTCACATGCCAACTCGCGACAAGGGTGAGCCACCGTGGCCTGCACTGCCAAACCAGATTTGACTAAGTTTTTGTAAAACAGCGAGGTTTTTCCTGAGCCTAAAATGTCTGAAAGCACATCAAGAGGCGCCTCGTCTGGATGTCTGACATACACAGTCGGATAGGTAATTTGCAACAACGGTAAATGGACTTTATCTTCGAGAGTGACATAACGAATTTCATTAAGCGTAACTGGCTCAGGCTCAGGATCTTTGACCTCTGGTCCTTCTGGTATGGTTGAAAAATATTTTTCTATCCACTGCTTGGTTTGCTTTTTGTCAAAATCTCCGCCAATCGTCAGTACAGCATTATTGGGCCCGTACCAGCGTTTGAAAAACGACTTAAGGTCGTTCACGTCAACCCTATCAAGGTCTTCGACATAACCAATGGGTAACCACGAATACGGATGTCCTGGTGGATATAAGGCTTCCGACGTACGCTCGTGCCTTAAACCATATGGTTGATTATCGATACGCTGGGACCGTTCATTTTTAACGGTTTCCCGTTGCGACTCGAATTTTTTCTGGTCAACGGCATCAAGTAAAAACCCCATCCGGTCTGCTTCAAGCCACAATACCTTTTCTAACTGATTTGCGGGCACCGTTTGGTAGTAATTAGTGCGATCAGAATTGGTGGTGCCATTCATGTTTCCACCCGATTCCGTAATTATTTTAAAATGCTGTTCATCAGCAACGTGTTTAGATCCCTGAAACATCATATGTTCAAAGAAGTGAGCAAATCCTGACTTACCCACTTCTTCCCTTGATGATCCCACGTGATAAGTCACGTCCACATGAACTAACGGATCAGAATGATCCTCATGCAAGATAACGGTCAAGCCGTTGGCAAGCTCATATTTTTCGTATGGTATCGACACCTGCTCTTGATTTGATTCATTGATGACATCAGTGTTCATGTTTTGCTGCTGGCAAGCTGATAAAGCCGCTAGTGCGCTAACAAGCAAGAGATTTTGGAGGGTCAGTTTTACTGACATTGTCTATCCTTATGCAATTATTTAAAACAGCAACCTGTAAACCATTTACAACTTTAACTGATTTTATATCAGATGCACTGTTCCTAGTGCAGATGAAAAAAGTCAGGTTAACAAAATTTAGAGACTGACGCACAAGGATGAAATGCTTTGTATCAATTTATTTTTCGTTGTCCTACACTTACGTGTATCGATAAGAGGATGAAACATGACTGATATACAAACCGTTATTGACTTGGAGTTCGGAACAGCCCAACTAAGTGGCAATAAAAGTTTGTTATTTTCACTCCTGCATAAATTTGCTGAAGAATACAAAGACACGGAAGGCCAACTCAATCACATGTTTGAGCACAATGAGTGGGAATCAGCCAGAATTCTGTTGCATACATTAAAAGGTGTGACCGGTAATTTAGGAATTAGCGCCCTACATCAACACTGTAAAGGTGTAGAGGAACACCTTAAATCCAACAACAGCATTCCCTCTTGCTACCCAGAGTTTTTGAGTATTTTACGTGAAACGTTGAGCACGGTGGATAAACTCAATTGTGAATCCGCTGACGAAAAGAGTGCAAGCGAGGCTGCGCCATCCAGTATCAATCAAGATAAAGACGATTTTTTACGGGCATTAAGAAACAGTGAGTTTATTTCTCAATCACAGTTGAGTAAGTGGGTTGAAGCAACGACAAATGATATAACCACACAAAAAGCCATCAAAGAAGCCGTAGATGAGCTGGATTACCAAACGGCGATTGAATTAATTAACGCATAGGTAACATGCGTGGTAAGCATTGTTCGAGATCATCAAGACTTCCTTATTGTTAATAAACCGATTGGCGTTCCCATGCATGATGTTAATCAAGGGATTGTTGTGCTAGCAGAACGCGAGACAGGTTTTGAGAATTTGCATCTTTGTCATCGCCTCGATAATGGAACCTCAGGTTGCTTGATATTGGCTAAATCAGCGCAAGCAGCTGCAGAGTTTGAAAGGTTATTTTCAGCACGCAAGATTCAAAAATACTATCTGGCTTTACTTAGTCACAAGCCCTCGAAAAAACAGGGGACGATTGCTGGCGACATGAAGAATCGCCGACAAGGACAGCATATCTTATTAAAAACCCGTGAGAATCCGGCCGTAACACAGTTTTTCACCTCGTCACTACAACCTGGAATACGCTGCGCTATCGTGAAACCGCTCACAGGAAAAACCCATCAAATCCGCGTTGCACTGAAAAGTCTAAGTAGCCCTATTTTAGGCGACTCCTTATATGGCGGTGAAAAAGCTGACCGTATGTACCTGCACGCCTGGAAATTGCAATTCACCTACAGGGGTGAAGAAATATGCTGTGAAAGCGCGCCTGAAGAAGGAAGTTTGTTCACATCGCTAACCTTTCAACACTGGTTAAAACAGCAACCTGCTCCTGAAGTACTTTCCTGGCCGAGCTTTAACCTTCCGCGACAGCAAAATGTCCCTGAATAAGTCATTTAATTTTGTACAGGTGGTAGGTAATGGGGCGATTGGTTCGTTGCTCGCTGCCGGCTTAGAGACAATAAAGCAGCCCTACGGTTGTGCACCTCGACGCTCCCCCGTCATTAAGGAAGTTAAAACGATTAACAGGGGCACTGTCATTTTATCGAGTGACCAAGGCAGGCGTGAGGTACTGCAACACCAGGATCTGCTCATCTTTCCTTTAAAAGTTTATCAACTGGAAGACGCCCTTAAAGAGTGGCGTAACATAATTCACCCAGCCACTACCATTTTGGTAATACAAAACGGCATGGGAGGAGAAGACGAGGTTAATAAAATTCTACCTAACCACCCGCTCCTCCTTGCCACCACCAGCCATGGCGCATTGAAGTCAGCAGAACATGTGATTCATACCGGTTCGGGGCAGACAAAAATAGGTGGGAATAATCTGAGTTCAACCAGTTGGCAGGCAAATGCGGTCACCAGATTACTTCAGCAAACGCTGGCTCCAGTGATGTGGGAAAACAATATTTCTCATGCACTTTGGCAGAAACTTGCTATAAATGCGGTGATCAATCCGCTTACTGCATTACATGGTATTCCAAACGGGGAGCTAGCAAAACCTGAGCACATGTTACTTATTCAGCAAATCTGTGAAGAAGTCGCCGGCGTGATGCAAGCTTACTTAGTTCCTACCTCAAGCGAAGAACTCATGAGGAATTGTATGCAAGTGGTTCACGCCACCGCGCAGAACTATTCCAGTATGCATCAAGATGTGATGTTTAAACGTAAAACTGAGATCGATGCGATTAATGGCTTTATTGTAGAAATGGCGCAAAAAAAGGGTATTGATGTGCCCATCAATACCCAGCTTGTAAAGCAAATAAAAGCGCTTTAATCTTCCTGCGGCTTCATGTGCGGGAACAGGATAACGTCCTTGATAGTTGGACTGTCAGTAAACAACATAGCCAAACGGTCAATCCCGATCCCTTCTCCTGCGGTAGGCGGAAGGCCAAACTCCAGGGCACGGATATAATCGTCATCAAAATGCATGGCTTCGTCGTCACCGGCGTCTTTCTCAGCTACCTGCTTATTAAAACGCTCCGCCTGATCTTCTGGGTCGTTGAGTTCGCTGAAGCCATTCGCCAACTCTCTGCCACCAACGAAGAATTCAAATCGGTCAGTAATAAACGGGTTGTTATCGTTACGACGGGCAAGCGGTGAAACTTCCCATGGGTATTCAGTAATGAACGTGGGCTGCTCCAGTTTTTCTTCTGCCGTAGCCTCGAAAATTTCGCATAGGTACTTGCCCGCCCCCCAGACACCATCCACTTCCGGCTCTTTAATATGAAGTTTTTTCGCCATTGCCTTCAGTGCATCAAGATTCGCTTCAGGATCTCGGATTGCTGCTTCGTCAGCTTCAGGCCAATATTTTAGAATGGCATCAGCCATACTTAAACGATCAAACGGTTTTTCAAAGTCATACTGAATTTCGCGCACTACATTGCCTTCGGCATCGCGCTCAGTATTGATAATTTGGGCGGTGCCTAAGATATCGTTCGCTAATGTACGCAACATATCTTCGGTTAAATCCATCAGGTCATTGTAGTCAGCGTAGGCCTGGTAGAATTCCAACATAGTGAACTCAGGATTGTGACGCGTTG
>CAZROH010000044.1:0-24668 GCA_964601635.1 uncultured Alteromonas sp.
CGGCTGGTTTACCGGATGCTTTGCGATTGCGATACAAGTCTGTTGCAAAGATTAATATCGAAGGTGAAGCTAACTTCAAATTGCATGCCCTCCGTTCACTGAAACCGATGGAGATGTGGATATGCCTAAAAATCGGTTTACTTTATGACTTTGCCTACGGTTTTTCGCATGAGCATACTTTCACCATTGCGAAACCACCACCATCACACCCTCAATACAATTTGACCAGCTGGCAAGCGGTGTGCTCAAAAGTCGTTAAGTCAGTTTACCGTGACTTATCTCATCCACATACAAGCCTGATAAGAGATACGAACGATAGCCTGGAACAAATACTGGTGATTTTTTGCACACTCACCACGTGATTGCACTATGCTTTATATAGCGGAGCGATTAAATTGAATACGTACTATGAAAAAACACCTGATATTCATCGGATTAGGGCTTCTGCTCACAAGCTGTAATCAGGGCCCCGACTCGCCACGAGGTTTCAGTTTACCTGAAGGTGATGAAACGGCGGGGCAACAGGTTTTTGCAAAATATCAATGCGCTACCTGTCATACACTAACAGGTTATGACAGTGACATAAGCGATCCCCGCATGGAGGAAAAAGTGCCTTTGGGGGGTAAAGTGCCGGAAGTGACCACCTACGGCAAATTGGTCACCTCCATTATTAACCCTTCTCATCGCCTAACCAGACGGTTATCTCGCGATAAAACATCTGACAGTAGCGGCGATTCGAAGATGCAAAACTTTAATCAGCAGATGACTGTGCAGGAGCTAATCGATCTGGTGGCATTCCTGCAGCCTAAGTATGAACTGCTTATTCATACTAAAACCCAATACGAAATATACGACATCAACGAATAAGGCATTGCCCTATTGAAACGGACTCATTTACCGCTTGCAAGAAATGGAAAAATTGATGCCCGAGCAGACGCCCCAAATATGCATTCAAGCTACCCAGCTTAACAAGGTATACGATGTAGGCGCAGTGCAGGTTAAGGCACTTCAAAGCGTTGATTTCACACTTTACACACATGAAATTGTCGTGTTGTTGGGCGTGTCAGGTAGTGGCAAGTCGACCCTGCTGAACATTCTTGGCGGCTTAGATCAGCCTAGTTCAGGACAGGTACTTTACGCTGGTAAAGACATCAGCCGCGCCAATGATCACGAACTCACCCAATATCGTCGCCAGCATGTTGGTTTTGTTTTTCAGTTTTATAATTTAATTCCCGGCTTAACCGCTCTTGAAAACGTCCAATTAGTGACCGAGATCGCTCCCCACCCAATTAAACCTCAAGATGCTTTAGCATTAGTGGGATTGGAAGAGCGCATGCATCATTTTCCGGCTCAGCTTTCTGGTGGTGAGCAGCAGCGGGTAGCAATAGCACGAGCCATTGCCAAACAACCCGAGATTCTTTTGTGCGATGAACCTACCGGCGCCCTCGATCACCAAACTGGCATTGTGGTCCTTAATGCGATCGCGCAAGTCAACCGTGAGCTAGGTACTGCAACCGCGGTTATTACCCACAACGCAGTCGTTGGCGGCATGGCCAATCGTATTATTCACATTGCTGATGGCCGGATTGCTGATGAACAACACAATCCCGCTCCACAAGCACCGAGTAGCCTGCGATGGTAATGTTTGCATCAGATTGGCTTAGTCCTCTGCATAAGAAGATGATGCGGGATCTCTGGCGATTACGCGGTCAGGTGTTGGCGATTGCACTGGTAATTGGTTCCGGCGCCGCCACGTTAGTGATGTCCTTTTCGACGATTCATGCGCTGGAAGAAAGCTCACAAGCCTATTATGAACAATATCGGTTTGCTGACATCTTTGCCAGTTTAACCCGAGCGCCTAATCGACTCTCTTCACAGATCAGTAAGCTCAACGGTGTGCAACAAGTTCACACACGCATCGTCGAATATGCCACGGTCGACATTACCGGCTTCGACGAACCAGTGGTCAGCCAACTGGTATCCATCCCCACTACCGGCCAACCTCTGTTAAATCAGCTGGTTTTGCGCACAGGACGTTGGGTAGACCCGCTGCGAGATGATGAAATTATAGTCAGTGACGTGTTTGCGCAAGCACATGGGCTGACATTAGGCGCCTCTATTGATGTCATCATGCAAGGCAGTAAACGCCGTTTTTATATTGTAGGAACAGCACTAAGTCCGGAATTCATTTACAGTCTGCCGCCCGGGGGGCTGCTACCAGACAATCGGCGCTTTGGCGTGTTATGGGTTGGCCGTCCAGTTTTAGAAGGGGCATATGATCTTAAACATGCCTTTAATCAGGTCTCACTAAGTCTTTATCAAGACGCCGAGCCAGCCCAAGTACTGCACGATCTAGACCTGTTATTAGAACCCTTTGGCGGTATTAGTGCAATAGAGCGTAAAGACCAGCTATCCAATTGGTTTGTCATGAATGAAATCGCGCAACAGCGCACCATGGGGAAAATATTACCCGGCATATTTATCGCTGTGTCGATGTTTCTTACCCATATGGTGTTAAGCCGGCTTATCGCGACTGAGCGAAGCGAAATAGGTTTACTTAAAGCGTTTGGCTACTCCTCGTTTCAAGTAGGGTTTCATTATGTCGGCATGGTGTGTGTTATCGCCGCAGTGGGCATAATGCTTGGCTGGGTCATGGGGCTGATATTCGGGCGCATGAATGCAGAACTCTACGCTGAAATGTTCAATTTCCCGATACTATTGTATCGGGCAGACAGCTATTCGCTGGTAACCAGTGCGTTGGTTAGTCTGGTGGCGGCAGTGGTGGGTTCGCTGAGCGGTGTCACCCAGGCCATCCGATTACCGCCCGCTCAGGCCATGGCTCCCCCCGTTCCCACTTCATATCAGCATCATGGCATCAACCAGCTGCTTGATGCCATGCCGCTGGATCAGCCCACTCGTATTGGTTTACGCCAAATCACGCGCTGGCCATTGCGTTCATTTTTTACCAGCCTTGGAATTGGCTTTGCCGTCGCACTGATGGTGATGAACCTGCAATGGAGCACATCGTTAACTCATTTGGCGCAGGTGTTTTTCTACGAGGCACAACGTCAACACATGACAATCAGTATGACAGAGTCCAGACCTGTCAGTACGGTGTCAGACTTTGCTCATTTGCCTGGGGTGCTGACCGTTGAGCCCATGCGTATTGTAGGCGCCGAGTTTCATCATCAAGGCAATATCCACAAAGGCAGTTTGACCGCCGTGCCTTTAGACAGCCAACTTTATCCGCCCCATGATGATAGACAACGCCAAGCGGTTAGTATACCGGCAAAAGGTATAGCGATTACCGAAACCTTAGCTGAAAAACTTGCCTTGAGCGTTGGCGATCAGGTGTGGGTAAAACTACAAGAAGGTCGAAAAGCAGAAGTCGAGTTAACGGTTGAACGCATTTTTGCCAGCTACATTGGTATGGGGGCGTTTATTGAATTAAGTCAAATTAACCGCTTACTCCGAGAAGGCCACAATATGCGCTATGCCAACCTGCTTATTGACAGTCGTCGGTTACCCGACTTGTACCATCAACTAAAAAATACCCCCCTGATCAGTTCCGTTACCATCAAGCAAGCCGCTATCGACGCTTTTCAAGAAACCTTAGTCGAACACTTGATGGTAATGATCACAATGTTTGCAGTGATGGCTGCCACAATAGCGTTAGGCGTCGCCTACAACAGCACGCGCATTGCGCTGTCAGAGCGAGGGCGAGAGCTGGCGACATTACGCGTACTCGGTTTCAGTCGTGGCGAAATCTCGTATATTTTGTTATCAGAGGTACTGATACTGGTGTTACTGGGTTTGCCCCTCGGCTGTTTATTAGGCGTGGGTCTGGTTTTTTCCATGGCCAATGCGTTTGATACCGAGTTATTTCGTGTCCCTCTAGTAATGACACCGTCCACCTTTGGTTGGTCAGTGCTGATAATCTGGCTTGCCGCCTTATTTTCCGCCTTAATCGTACGTGCACGTATCAAAAACCTGGATTTAATTCGTGTACTTAAAACTCGGGAGTAAAAGGTGAACGCAATACACAAACGCTGGCTGCTATGGGGAACTATTGTTCTATTACTTGTGCTTTGTCTGGTATGGCTACTGTTCCCCCGTGCCATTGCCGTATCAACAGCCCGAGTTGAAAAAGGTACTTTTGTTCTCTCTGTATCGGATGAAGGCAAAACACGAATTCATGATATTTATCAGGTGTCAGCCCCCGTGGCAGGTCGTCTTAAACGCATTGATGTTGAGATTGGCGACTATGTGTTGGCAGCGAGAACGGTCGTTGCCGAGATTGAACCCAGTGAACCCACCTTTTTAGATGCTCGCAGTAAAGCACAGCTTAGCGCCAGCCTGCAGACCGCTGAGTCAGCCATGTCACTTGCCCAGGCTGAACTGGCCCAAGCGGAAGCTGAATTAGCTTTTGCCGAAAAGGAGTATCAGCGGGTGGCGTCATTGCGCACCAAGCAAATTGCTACTGAACGTGAAATGGATGATGCGAAGCGCTCATGGGATTCCAGTCAGGCGGCATTGGCCACAGCTCGCGCTGCCTTGCAAATGCGCCAGTTCCAATATGAGGAAGTCAAAGCCAGTCAGCTTTCCCCTGCCACAGCCAATACACCAGACCGAGCTTGCGAATGCTTAGATATTTATTCACCTATTGATGGATTGGTTATGGACGTACACAACCGCAGCGAAGGGGTGGTTGCGCCTGCAACCCCATTACTGGACATTGGCAATCCTAATGATCTTGAGGTCGTTGTCGAGCTACTTTCCACTGATGCAGTGCAAGTAGCTGTCGGACAAGCCGCCAATATCAGTAATTGGGGAGGTTCAGGAAACCTGACTGCTCAAGTGAAACAAATAGAGCCGATTGGATTTACTAAGGTGTCGGCATTGGGCATAGAAGAACAGCGGGTAAATGTAGTGTTGGCTTTTACTGGCGAGCATGAAAAGTGGTCACGCTTAGGTCATGGTTACCAGGTCGATGTCGAAATCATCCTGGCACAACAAGACGATCAGCTTTTAGTTCCGTTAACGGCCTTAGTTCGTGAACAGGGGCATTGGTCAATCTATGTGGTAACAGATAATAGGGTACATTTACAACAAGTGCAGGTGGATGCCATGAACGATCGCTATGCACAAGTATCCGCGGGTATCAATGAAGCACAGCGCTATGTGCGCTATCCCAATAACAACATCGTAGATGGCAGCAAAATAACTGAACTTATCAGATAACGCATCGATGGTTCTGTAAGCCCATCTGAAATGCACGAAAGCCTATGATGAAAAAGGAAAAAGTAATTTTTCAGGTATATCCCTACGGTGTACTACACTTACAACATATCTCAATTTTTGTCAGGGAGACGCGACATGCGGCCAGTTAAAAAAATCTTGGTTGAGGTCAACTATAAAGAGTCTGCCCCCCCTACACTGGCTCGCGCTTTACAATTTCACCAACATCAAAATGTCGAGATTACGTTGTTTACATGCTGCTATAACGGATATATCGAAATGGCACATTTTTTTGATACGGAACAATTGGAGAAAATCGCACACAGTATTACTGCGCATCAGGAGGAGCAATTACGTCAGATTGCGCAAAAATATGGTCTTAGTGACAATGAAATTGGCGTGAAAGCTGTCTGGCAAACACCACGTTACATGGCTCTTATAGAATATGCCCACTCAATGGGAGCAGACTTAATCCTTACCGCCTTGCATGCGCCCAAATCCGGTTCACACTGGCATATGTCTTCCTCAGATACGCAACTGTTGAAAGCCAGCCCTATTCCGACATTATTTGTTAAAAACCCAAATAACCCCGCTAACGGTACTGTTATGGCAGCATTAGCCCCCAATCATCAACTCAGCGAAAAGAGTCAGTTAGACGAAAAAGTAATGAACACCGCAGCACAAATAGCGGAACATTTGTCAGCCCCACTGCACGCATGTCACTGCTTTGACCCCGGCGTCTGGCAACGTTTGATCAACGACCTTAGTGAAACGAGTTTGCCTCAAGAAATCACATCACCTGAAGGCCCTGCGCCATACACATGGCTGGATGACTTGCGGGAAAAGGCCCAGGAGCATTTTTTCGCACATTGCGCATCTCACATTCAAGATAAAGATCATATGCACTTTATTGAGCGGGATCTGATTGAAGGTACACAGCAACTGATTGCGGATTTAAATGTCAGTATTTTAGTGGTGGGCAGTGCTTATCGCACAGGTTTGTTGGGCAGTTCTGCTGAAGCACTAATGCGTTCGATCCGGTGCGATCTTTTGGTTGTAAAACCTGCCCATTTCGAAAGCCCTGTCCTCATGTAACACCTGCAGAAAGAGTGAGTGAATCATGAACGAAATAAATTACCCCAAAAAGTACCAAGAACTACAGAAGCTAAGTGAACAACTTATAGTAGAAATTCCGTTAACCATGTCGGGATTCGGTGAACTTCATGCAGAAGCCATCAGCGACGGAGAGTTAGACAATAAAAGTAAAGAATTGATCGCTCTTGCCATCGCGATCACCCAACATAGCACCGCATCTGTTGCATTTCATGTGCATGATGCCTTGGATGCCGGAGCCCATCGACGAGAGATTATCGAGACTATCGGCGTTGCAATATTAATGGGTGGCAGCCCGGCAATGGTTTATGGGTGTGAAGCATTAAAAGCGCTTAACCAGTTTGAACAAGCCCGGGATGAGGAAGAAGCAACTTAAACCGGTTCGATATGCACAATCACATCCGTCAGGTTAAAACGGGCAGCTAAATCCGCTTCCAACTGATCCGCTATCTGATGAGAGGCTACAGTGGTCAAGTCCGCTGCGACTATCGCTTTAATTTCTAAGATCGTTCCGGTTCCCGTAGAACGGGAACGTACCCGTTCGATTCGGATCACACCTGGCACTTGAGTTGCCACCTGAATCACTTGTTTTTCATCGACAACCGCTGCATCAACCAAAACAGGAATCACTTGACGGAACAGGCTTACAGCCAAATACACCACTATCCCCACCACCACCATCGCAAATACCGGGTCTAGCCAGGGATAGCCCCACAGGGATAATTGCCAGCCACTAACCGCTACGATGGTGGTACCCGCATCAGCCACACTATGCCTGGCATCCGCATCAAGTAACTTTGAGTCTAATCGCCGCGCCCAATAGAACTCAAAACCACTAACAGCAAGGCTGCCCAACGCAGCCCCTAACATTATCCAGAGGCTAAAACTACTTTGAACAGGAACATGGCTATTATTGCTGACAATATAGCTCATTAACTCTACGGCTATCACGCATAGCAGTACCGCCAACACAAAAACTGCAAGGTACTCGAACTTTCGATGACCATAAGGATGACTGCTATCAGGCGGTTTACTCGCAATCCTGTGCGTCATCCAGGCGACGCCATTGTTGGCGACATCTGTCGCAGAGTGAAACGCATCAGCGAGAATAGCGCTCGAACCTGTTTGCATGCCGACGCCTACCTTTACCAAGGTAATGAGTACGTTGACACTTCCTTCAATTAATAAAACTTGCGTTACTTTCATGCTAAAGCCAAAACGGGAGACCAGGGGCAACGATGGCTTACCTGTACTTCCGGGAAAGGTTTGCCTGACAACTAATGCTAGGCGGCTTTTTCAATTCCAACAACTGCTCGTTCGCGAAAATGTCTGGCATTATTCAGCGGGTCACATAGCGATCTGTCAAACGGCCATACTGTGCTGGCGTATTTTGAATACCGTTTTATGCTTAAAAAAAAGCGCTAAATTTGCATTTAGCGCTTTTTCGTTGCCAGCTCTTATTACGTATTAACTATTCAAAGTTAATTTCCGCTGACTCTGATGCATTGACAGTCGCTTCCGCTGTCTGTAAGAAAACAAAACCGTCCGCTTCATTTTCGTCTGTCTCAGGTTGATCAATTGCTGCACGGCACGTCAGCGCTACTGTGTAGTCACCCACTTCCACAAAGGCCGCTTCATACTGATAAACTTGCTGCTCTTCATCGAATGTCACTGCCGCCATTGCATAGGGGCTGATTTCGTCTGCATTATCCGGAGTATCTGCGTCATCACCTAACAGCGTAGCATCCAGTTCACTGCCCTCAAACAAATACACCGCGTTGCCTTCTGCAATATCGACTTTATCTGCACACGCGCCTTCTTCCAGCAATGATGCACTCACAGTACCCGCAATGGTCCCGGCTTCCAGATTATTGACTAAACGTACACCTCTGGGCTTAAGAAAAATAGTGTCCGGTTGACCTACCGGGTCAACTAAAGATTTCCGCAAGTCAAACTCAAGGGTAAAGTTAACATTGGAATTTAAACTGGCGGTGAAACCATCCAGCTTCAGTTCATTGCTGGGTACTGATAAGTCAAAGATGCCATCTTCCATTTCAATGTAAGACTCGTCAGTCACCTTGACCCGTAACTGGGTATATTCTCCCGCAGGAATTTCCTGGTTTTCGACAATGTTTTCAAACTCACTACCCTGAAGCGTAAGCAGATCTATCACCTTGGCACTACCATCATCACCGGTTACATCAAAAACAACCGGATCGCCCTCTCCAATTAATTCGACTTCATCAAAGTAAACCACCACTTTGAGCGCATCATCAACGGGGGCATCTGATACACCTAGTGTAAAAGTGGGGTTGGTTTCGGGTTCGACGATTGAAGAGTCAGAATCACTACCACCACAGCCCGCTAAAATAGCCGCCGCAGCTAAACAAGGAAACAACGTTTTTTGCATGGATACCTCTTAATTTGCATTTTCCTCTTTACTTCCTACAAAATCTGTACCAATTAATGGAAATCAGCTAAAACTGAAGGCTTGAAAAGAAAAACGTATTGGAATGCTATTAGCATATATAAAATAGTGCATCTAAATGGAGACAGTTGTTCATACGGATGTATGAATTTGATTGAATAAAACAACGAGATGCGGTTAGCAAGACCCAGCTTAGTTAATCACTGAGTTAAAATAACGTTGGTTATTTTCAAGCGCGCCCCCCCGGAAAGAAAAGAGTGTGACGATCCAGACCAATATCATCGCGAAAATTAACAAGTTATCCGATATCATGCAGCGGTGATTAACAATTAATATCGTTAGGTCACCGACATTGGGTACCGTGTGAATCTGATGGACTAGTCTATATTGCGCCTATGAAGGATCCAGACAACCCCTAGCCCCACACTCCAGTTTGAATCAACCTGTAAAAGCGGGCTGTTTGCCTGTGCCGTATTTGAGAAGTTTTGGTAACGCACAAAAGTGCCCAGCCATATATCACGAAATTTTGCTGTAATACCGGACGAAACTTCCATCCCGGCGTATCCGGTGTGGGCATTGAACTGCGGTCGAATTTCGTTGGCATAACGTTGAGGGACACTGTAAAAGTAATCCAGGTTATTGTTGTCAGCCCAATTAAAGGTAAACCTGTTTGTCCAAACCACCTCTTTGTCCTGCCACTTTATCTTCTGCTCATATTCCCAGCCTAATCCCGCTTTATAACCAATTGAGTTAATGGAACTAAAGTCCGTAGCGAAGGCTTTCCGTGCAAACACGTGCATACGGAAGTACCGTTCACTTTCTTCTTGTCCTGAAAAGTAATAAAGCAATCTGGGCCCGGCCTCTGCTGTCCAATCCAGATCTGGCATCCCCTTTCTGATTCTGGCGTCTTCACTTCTTACCGGGATGCCACCAGAAAATGAAACATCGATTTCCCAGTTTTGTCCTTGTATAAGGCTTCCCACCAGCCCTTCGCGGTCTACAGTGATTTTCTCATCTTTATAATAAAAATATGGAAAGGGCAAAAGATAGGAACTTTGGTCTTTGGAACCTGGATAGGCAGGCAAGCTGATAGCAAAGCCTCCGATGCCTGCCTCAAGCACGGAATCGGCTTTTACATCAGCGATAACGAGTAAAGCGACACCCCATAAACATTTAAAGCCGAAGCGATATTTTTTATTAATCAAAGCGTAAATATTCACCTTAGTAACACAACCACCTCACACTAACAGGGCCGCCTGACAATGAAAATAAAAAAGCGTGAAGTGAAGCAAAGACTGCGTCTTAGGTATAGCAAATGTAATACGCCGGAGCATGATCAACTCCGGCATTTTTGGAGGTTGACCACGCCTAAATAACATCAATCTGTAAGTGAAATCAAACGAAGCGAATGACACTCAAACAAGCACAGCATGCCCCTGTCTACATTTTGTGGGCGGGGCAATAATGCTGTAAGAATTCCTGATGTGACGGTAACTGCGCTACCTTACGGATGTTCTGTTGCTCGATTTGCGACAGAAAATGATCCATTTCCTTCTCCGACATTAAATCTGCCACAGGGTGGTGCTGTTTCGGCAGCAGTCCCTGACCTAACATGACCTGAACCCAGGAGTTTTCTCCGAACAGTTCATTCGGTACTTTAAATACTTTTCCAGTTTCCTTAAACAGCTCGATGCGGTGTTTTAGGGAATCAGGTACGGGCATATTTTTACAGTAGCGCCAAAAGGGTGAATCTTCACGATTTGTCACATGATAATGCAGAATAATAAAGTCTCTGATATTCACCACTTCATGTTCCGTCTGCGCGTTAAATTCATCAATATCCGCTTGCACGATTCCGGCTGCGGGGAACATCTGCATTAATCGTACAATGCCTCTTTGAATGAGGTGGATACTGGTAGATTCCAGTGGCTCTATAAAGCCACTGGAAAGACCGATGGCGATACAGTTTTTATTCCAATGGGAGCGGCGCTGACCGGTGCGGAAACGGATCACCCGAGGCTCGGTGAGCACTTCCCCTTCTACATTGCCGAGTAACAATTGCTTAGCACTCTCGTCATCCAGGTATCGACTGCAATACACTAATCCATTGCCGACTCTGTGCTGAAGCGGGATGCGCCACTGCCAGCCTGAAGGGTGAGCAATTGAGCGAGTATAAGGTCTGGGTTCTTCCACCGCCTGCGTTTGCACCGCAATGGCTCGATCACATGGAAGCCAGTGGGTCCAATCATCGTAGCCGGTGTGCAACGTTTCTTCGATTAGAAGCGCTCGGAACCCCGTACAATCGATAAATAAATCACCTTCAATGACTTGTCCGGATTCAAGCTTTAATGATTTGATGTAGCCTGATTGTCGACACAGTTCAACGTGCTCAATTTTACCTTCAATTCTTTTCGCTCCATGTTGCTCAGCCATGTTGCGTAGAAATTTGGCGTACAGGGTGGCATCTAGATGAAACGCGTAGTTAAGCCCCATGTTAGGCAGTACGGCGAATTTTTTTTGTTGTGCGGCTAACAGTTCAGGACAGTAAGCACCATAATCCTTTGCCAGCCCCATCTGCTGACCTTTAAGCCAGAAATGCTGAAAACCTGCAGCCCAATGGTCCTGTCCCGTGGTACCAAAAGAGTGAATATAACTCTCTCCTACGTCCTTCCAGTTTTCAAAATCGATCCCCAACTTGAAGGTAGCCTGAGTGGCTGCCATAAACTCCTGTTCATTGATCCCCAGCAGCTTATGTAAAGTGAGTAAGGGCGGTATGGTTGCTTCTCCTACTCCAACAGTCCCGATGGCATCTGATTCAATTAACTGGATCTCAAGATTCTTTCCCATTAATTTGGCCAGAGAGGCCGCACACATCCAGCCTGCTGTGCCACCTCCGGCAATAACGACGCGTTTAATAGGTTGGGATTGCATTGGTAAATATCTCCAATCAGAATTTATCGGTTAAGCTTATTAAGCAGTTCAGCTCGAAGCTGGCGAGCCTGGAGTGCATCGAGCTGTCCTGTCAGGCCACGCTTATGGTCTGGAATATGCGAACAGGTGCTGTCACGATCGCTAAAAATATAATGTTCAAACTGACTTTTCCATGCCTGCCGTTGCTCTTCGGGCAACTGTGCTATCGACAGCATGGCATGTTTCAAGGCTAAGGTGGGATTGCCCAGATAGGCAGGTGTAGTTCGCCACCAATAATTAACCAGGCCATTGACCTGACTGAGCCCTTCAACGTGATGCCACCACATACTTGGAATAATGATACCATCACCAGGCGCTAACTCTGCCACACGTGCGTGCTTGAGCGCTTCTTCGAAACGAGGAAAGCGCTCTAAATCAGGCACATGAAAATCTACCAGGCTAATAGCCTGGCCAGCCGGGGTAAAATCCAGCGGTCCAATATAAAGGTTGTCTAGCTGTTCTGGGGGAAACAACGTAAAACGCCGTTTCCCCGCCACCACGATAGCCAGATTTTGTGGAAAATCACAATGAGCGGCTATGCGGCTTTGGTTGCCTAGCCACAGGCTAACCAGAGGATCAATGCCTTCAAGCTGCATCGGATTTTCAGCTCGCAACCTGGGAAACCAGCGGTCGACCATGGTTGACCCCATGTAGAGCAGTCGTTGTTGCTGGGCTACGCGTGAACAGAAAGCAGAAAAGTCAGCCTGGGCGGGTTGAAAGTTAAAGCCTGACATATCTTCATTGTAAAACACGCGATTATCGTGAGCAGCATTGCCTTCATAAACAATAATCTGCTCACCATTATGATAGTCCTTTAGTTTGGATAGAAAAGCCGTATCACCCGCTTTGGCGGTGTTAACTAATGGCCAGTCGCGAGCGATGCCACGTAATACCACCGGTGACGAACTTAAGAGCGTGCCAGTGTCCGGTATCTCACCAGCAGCACATTCGCGCTCAGCAACTTTTCTATCGACATGTATCATCAGGCTAGATTCAGGCGTCTATTCTTGCGTGTAACCAGTTCAGAGAACTGAGACTGCGACGCCAACATCATATAGATACAGCTTAAGTAACCACTTTTTCTTAGCTCTAACCACTGCTCGTCATCCAATGAGTTCAGCGTCTCTTCATTTATCGTATAAAAGCCAAGCAACTGGTTCTGCGAACCATTATTTAACGTCACGTCCAAAGTGAACGATTCAATCAGCTTAAATTTCACTAAGCACTCAACAAACCCTTTATTTTCCTCAATACCATGATGAAGTGTTTCAAGCATGCTACTGACTTTTTCAAGATAAGGGGCGTGTCCACCAAATTCAAGGAATAACGGCTCACCTTCTTTGGTGCTCACTCGTGGATTTTCTGTATCAACATTTACGACTCTCTGGCCGTCTTGCAACCCAATTGAGAATGGCTGACGCAAAACATTCAAAGGGATATATCCCGCCTCCCAATTATTGTCATTAAGAAACAAGTTCTCTTGTTGCTGAAATCCAAATAACGTCACTGGATAAAACTGGCCTGTTTCTGAATCTTTATGAAACACCACCGGGTAATATGCTTGCGCAGAACGAAACTCACTTGGAAAAGTCAAAGAAAACATGACGTTATCACCCAACTCGGCAGTATGGGCAGTGTTAACTTTTAAATCCTTATGATTAACATTGTTTAATCTTTCAATAGTGGCCATCTGATACCTTAAATCGTTTGCATACCGTGGGTCTGGATTTGGCTGAGCAATGCTCGGTTACTCGGCAGACCCGCCTTAAGTTGTTGTTTACGCGCTGCGATTTGTTGAAAATGTTGCAACGCACGCTGCTCATATTGTTTAAAAGGTGACAAACTACGAAGAGTCGGCACGTTGTTCATTCCATACAAGATATACTGATAGCTGGCAGCTGGAAATAACTCTTCCGCCATAGGTACATCGTATCGACTTGGCGCCTGGAAACGCCACACGTCAAGCATCTCTGCCAATGAGTCAGGTATTGAGTCGGGTTGCCGATTATCATGCCAATAATCGGTGTCACTGCGCTGCGATAGTACGTAATGTAGCTTAAGAAAATCAATAATTCGCTGCCAGCGATAAGTAAACGTTTGATTGTAACGTTTAGCAGTTACCTGCATTTGCTGTTGACCGACTGGCAGTTGTTCACTAATGAATTTCGCCGCTAATTCCACCATCACCAAAGCGGAAGCTTCCAGGGGTTCGATAAACCCTGCCGCCATACCTACCCCAACACAGTTATGTTTCCAAAATGTTCTTCTGTACCCCGGTCGAATATTGATTTTCCTGACATCAATATCTTTCGCCTGCTCCCCGATATATAGACGAAGTTCATCTTCGGCTTGATCATCGGTAGTGTGCGCCGACGAATAAACGTGTCCAATTCCCCGACGTGTTTGCAAACCAATATCCCAGATCCAGCCATGGCTTTGCGCTGTTGCAAGGGTGGCAGACGCAATCGGTGCGTCCGGCTTTTCATAATCCACCTGTGCGGCAAGTGCGCTGTCGTTAAACAACACATGACGTTGTTCAAGAAACTCAACCTGATAATGCTGTCCTAAAAGTAATGAAGCAAAACCCGTACAATCGATGAACAAATCGGCTTCAAGTTCACCATGATGATTAGTGATTACCGCGTCAACAGGCTTATCGGCGTCCCCCTTAATAGCAACCACATCGTCAACAATATGCTTCACATTCAATTCTTTTATCGCATGTTGCTGTAGAAGGTGAACGAATTTCCCGGCATCAAGGTGATAGCCGTAATTGTTCACGAACGCGTATTCCGGCGTCGTAATTTGCTTTGGAGCCAGGCCGGTTTCAATCATCGCCGCTTGCGCTGTTACCGCGTGGGCGAAATCCACTTGCTGACTATGGGCAAACCAATGGGGTGAAATATCAAATTCCGAGGCAGCCACCGGGACAGTGAAAGGATGGTGATAGTGATTAGGCCCATTGTTATGTGACCAATTACGAAACCAGGAGCCCTGTTTAAAACTGGCATTACAGCAACGGATGAAATCAGTTTCTTTGATGCCTATGCGCTCAAGCGTGCTGCGCATAGATGGCCAGGTACCTTCCCCGACCCCAATGTGTTTGACATTGGCTGATTCGATCAGGCTTATCTGAACACTTGTGTCAAAACGATAATCTGCAGCGAGTACACTTGCAGTTAACCAGCCAGCGGAGCCGCCGCCAACGATAAGGATCTTTTTCACAGAAGTATTCATCAAAACTACTATACAACGTTGTAGTGATAAAAAGTAGCCATCAAATGATGGCTACTTGGGTATTACTAAAAACTAGTAATTTAGAAGGTGTAACGTGCACCAATGTTGTAACGTGGGCCTGTTTCAGTGTAGTTGTTTAACTGTACAGAGTTACGTTCATGGCTACGATATGCTTCGTCAGTCACATTTAATGCTTCAATGAAGAAGGTTAAGTTTTCATTAAAGTCATAACTTGCGTTGACATCCCACTGACCATACTCTTCAACATAAATAGGGTTTTGAAGTCCTAACACGTTGATAGTAGAAGCCAAGAATTTGTCACGCCAGTTATATGCGACACGGACCTGAATACCATCTTTATCGTAGAAACCGATAAAGTTATATGAATCACTTACGCCTGGCAGTGCAAACTGGCTTTCAAGGCTGGTGTTATCATATTCAAGATCACTGTCTACAATAGTAGCGTTCGCGATTACACCAAAACCTGTTTCACCGAATAAGTGCTGAACCGCCAGCTCCCAGCCGTCAAAGTCAGATTCAGTTTGGTTAACCGGAACAATAATTTCAAATGTAGCTGCAGGATCTTGTCCCGGTACACCTAAAATAAAACCATTGGCATCAAGCGTTTCCGGATAATTATCCGCGATATACGCACGAATATCTGTATTTGTTGCGCCTGCACCTAATGCAGCGACCGCTTCATTATAACGAGCTCCTTGCGCAGGGTGCGGAAGATCAAACGTCTGTTCCTCAACAGTAGTGGTTCCAACAAAGTTTTCACCATTCTTTTTGAAGTAACCAACGGATGCATAGCTTCCTTCGCCATAATACCACTCTAACGCCAGGTCAAAGTTAGTGGATTCGAACGGCTTCAGGTCCGGGTTACCACGTGCACCGGTACCACCGTCAATACGAACCAGAGAATTCAAGGTTTGACCACCTTGAATAAAGCCGTAGCCAGGACGCGCCATTGTTTTACCGTAAGACGCTTTAAGTTGAAGGTCTTCAATCAGCTCAAGGGTAAAGTCAATGCTAGGCAGGAAGTTGTCATATCCACCAGTTAACGTTGTGAAATCCTGAGTACCTGTACCTACAAGGTTGAACTCGTTATCAGCGGCCCAGGCAATATTCTGATATTGCGGTACCAATGCGCTTGACTCCACGTCAGTTTCTTCATAGCGTGCACCGACAGATAACGTATATGCCATACTTCCAAAGTCACCAACAAAGTTAGCTTGTAAATAAGCGGCATTAATTTCTTCAGTGGTTCGACGATCTGTAGTCAAATCAGAAGACGCACAGAAAGACGTACCACAATCGCCCACCGCACCCAATGCGCCGTATTTGTCATTGGCAATTTGTTGGATGGTATCAAAGTTCCATACAAAGAACTCTTCAAGTAGCGCAGACGAACCACTGGCATCAGCATCGTACTTATCGCCCAACGTCTCTAACATGAACGTTGCAGGATCGATGTCGCCGGCTTCACCCAGTCCGCCCCAGTTATCCTGCTGGACGTTTGAGAAGGCTGAACGATTCTTCATTTCTGAAGAGCTGATACCGAAATCAATACTTTCCAGAATGCCACCATCGAAGGTATATGAACCGCTTAGCTGTGCCTGTTGGATCTCGCTACGCATTTGGCTGTTTCGGAATGAACTACCAGTGATCCGGACATCTTGTGCCTGAATACCGTTGAACCCTTCTGGATAAACAACATTTAATACGGGGAAGTCGTTACTAAAATCAGCGGTCGTCACTGAGCGCACAAACGTGGCCGTACCAATAACGTTGTTACTGCCTAATGGGCTATCTGGACGCGATTCAGCTGAAGAGTCGTGCATATCAAAGACTAATTCCAGATTGTCCGTAACATCCCATTCAACATTGAAACCTAATGATTTATTTTCATTAACTGTAGCAAATTTACCACCGCCCATTGCCAGATCGCCGGGTGCAGCAAAAGCCTCAGAATAAACAAGAGGAGCTACAACGGGACCATCAGTAAAAGTTGCTTTAGAAGGGCCGAAGTTAAACCAGGCAGAAACATCGTTATAACGATCTTCAACTTCATTCTTCGCATAAGTGTAATCAAGCGTTAACGTAATATCGTCAACTGGGCGATATTGTAAAGTTAACTGACCGTTAGTTCTTACACGCTCAATCTCATGGAATGAATAACCGACGCTTTGTGGAACTGAATAAACGTCAGTTGGTTCAGGATAGTTCTCGTATGCATTATCGCCGTCAGGGATCAGACCACCCCACTCAGCGTTGCCGCCTGCCCAATCATACCCGTTGATTGTACCTGGGAAAGTTCTCCAGCCACCAGTAAACGCCTGTTTATTACCGCTATCGCGTTCTTGATAAGATGCAGAAAGTGCCACACCAAACGTATCGTCGGCAAAAGTATTACTGTATAAACCAGATAATTCAGGTGTTACTGTATCACCATCATCAGAGGACTCATCAAAAACCCCTTTCACACCAAAAGTAGCGTTTAGACCAGGTGCATTTAGTGGCTTGGTAGTGAGAATATTAATGGTCGAACCCATACCCCCTGTCGGTATGTGTGCCTTACCTGTTTTATAAAGTTCAACACCCGCCACCCCTTCAGAGGCAAGGTTAGCAAAATCAAACGAGCGTGACGATGATGCTGATGTCGCTTCTAAAGAAGAAGCTGGCATATGACGCCCGTTAAGTGTTACCAGGTTAAAGTCAGGGCCAAAGCCACGTACAGTAACTTTACTACCTTCACCGTTCGAACGGTCAATTGCAACGCCGGTAATGCGCTGTAATGACTCTGCTAAGTTTGTATCGGGAAATTTACCAATGTCTTCAGCAGAAATAGCATCAACAATACCCTGTGATGAACGTTTGATGTCCATCGCACGGATAACGGAACCACGGATACCTGATACTTCGATGACTTCGACCATATCATCGTTTGCATCTGCGGTTGCCTCTTGTGTTGCTTCTTGAGCAAAAGCAGTATGCATTGTCGCTCCTAGCAACAACGACATACTGGTAGCAATTCTAGTTTTTCTAAATAAGTTTTGTTTCATGTGTGTCCCCTGATGCCGCTGCATCTAGTTGCCAATACATCTATAAGAATAAGCCTTTACTCGCGACCTTAATCGCAAATTGTATGCGCTTTCATATTTCTGTTAACGTCAACTCATAACAAGCCTCTTAGTGGGTGAACAAAGTGTGGTTAACTTTACTCTCCCGGCACCTATTTAAGCTTAGCTCAAATCATACTCTTTGCGACGCAAGCAGAACTGCCAGAAAACATTTTGTAAACGCTTACATTTTCAATTTAATATTTTCTTTTTTGTGATGCAAGTGTTTTTTTTTTGTTAATTTTAAAGGAGGAGAAAAAGCAAAGTTTGTAACCCACTGAAATAATTAAGGATAAATCACTTAAATATTAACATGCTCATAATTATGCAATAAAAAGGAATAACAATTGAAACAATTTGTTACGTTCAAACGTTACAAAAATGTAAATTTTTCAAATCTATTAAAACGACGATCAACCAAGCCCTTCCTTGACTGCCATCCGTTAGCCGAAATAGTTTGCAGATATTTTCTCTAAATCTTCTAATAATATCGGTTTGTCGATAAATCCTTTTACACTGTTGAAGCGAGCTGCACGCTCTTTGTCAGTATCAAATACCGACGAAGAGTGCATAAAAATTAACGAAGGAAAGCGTTCATGAAACCCATTGGCTTCGTATTGTTCCAGAAAATCCCATCCGTTCATCGCCGGCATATTGATATCCAGAATAATAATATCCGGAAATGTATCTAATTCAGCAAGGTATGAAAGCGCCTCTTCAGCACTGGTCATGAATGTAAGCTTACCGGTGTAATTGTAATCGTAGAATGCTTCCTGAGTAAGAAAGTTATACTCATCGTCATCATCAATACAGAGTACATTTTGGAAACTTTGCATGTTATTTTTCTACTTCTCTTTTCATATTAGGCAGGTCGATGATAAACGTGGTGCCTTCTCCAGGCTTACTGGTAAAGTCTATGCTCCCGCCACACATTTCAACCTGTGATTTTGTGATGTATAAGCCCATCCCTTTACCGCCCGCCTCTTTACTTAAGCGCTGGAATAAACCAAACACTTTTTCTTTTTGCTTTTCATCCATTCCCAATCCATTGTCTTGAATGGTTAACAAAACGGAACCGGATAGCTGTCTAGTCACTACGTTTATTTCTGCAGTTCGTTCAGGTGACCGGTAACGTATCGCATTTGTTAACAAGTTCTGCAATATGCTTCTTAAAAAACGCGAAATATAATGAATCGATGGGGCCGCTGAAAAATCGGACTTAATTACTGCCTTGGAGTCATTGATTTGTATTTCTAAATCTTCCAGTACATCCGATAACTCTTCAGAAAAGGTAAGCAGCTCTATTTCATCTTCAAACGCTTCCTTTGCTGTGACGACCTCAATGAGATCATGCAACGTATTTTTTACCCGTAAGACAGAGTGCTCAATGCGCTTATAGATGTCGCTATTTTCTTCATTTACATAGCCACGCTTGCGGAAGATCTTGATGATGCCATCCAGATTGATTATCGGTGCACGTAAATCATGTGTGGCAACATAGGCAAACTGTTCAAGATTTTGTGTATGTCGGAGCAACTCTTTTTTCTGCTCTTCTAACTGTTGTTGCGCATTCTGAGCTACATCTTTGGCTAGATTTGCTTCCTTTAACCGCTCTAATGCTTCTTTCTCGGCCTGCTCAAGCTTTTCGTTTTTCAAGTTAAGCTCGGTAAGAATTTTCTCGTACTCTTTTTGCTTTTCAAAAAGATTGGAACGCATAAACGTTTTCACCTTTGAAAGCAGTATTTCTTCGTTGATGGGCTTAATTAGGTAGTCGATAGCCCCGATCTTATATCCCTGCAGGACATTGAGATCATCTTTATCATATGCGGTTAAAAATATAATCGGGATATTTTCTGTGAGCGGATTGGTGCGAATATAGCGTGCCGTTTCAATACCGTCCATAATCGGCATTTGAATATCCAGTAGGATAAGAGTGTAGTCATGTCGAATTAACTGATGCAGCGCATTCTGTCCGGAATCGACGGTATGCACTTCAACGTCCAGCTTGGATAATAGCTTTTGCATAATATCGCGTTCAGTCTCGCGATCATCAACCACAAGAATTTTTGGCCGTTGTTTTAATACCTGTAATGTATCATCTAATTTCATAAGCACCTAAACGGCAATTTTCTTGTAAATATTATGCTCAGGATCAATCAGTTCAAATTGTTTTCTGAGTGGCGTCAACGCCAGTGATTCATGCGCACCTAAGCATAAATAGCCGTTACGACACAAGCTATCGGTAAATAACTTAAGTACGCGATTTTGAAGTTTGCGATTGAAGTAAATCAATACGTTTTTACAAACAATTAACTGCATTTCGGCGAACATGCCGTCGGTCACCAAATTGTGGTTGGAAAACACGATGTTCTTTTTCAAATGCGCATTAAATTTTGCTGAGCCATAGCGCGCATGATAATAATCAGTCAGTGACCTTTCTCCTCCAGCCTGAAAGTAAAGCGCCTGGCCTTCTCGTAATTCACTGACCGGGTAAATACCTTTTTTTGCCTTTTCCAGAGAATGATCGTTAATATCCGTGGCGTAAATTTGCGTTCGCTCATACAACCCGTACTCTTCCAGCAATATTGCCATTGAATACACCTCTTCGCCGGTTGCGCATCCTGCATGCCAGATGTTCAGAAACGGGTAAGTTTCCAAACGGGGAAACACGTTTTCAAATAGTGACCGGGTTGATAATGGTTCACGGAACATACAGGTCACGGTTGCGGAAATATCAAACAGCAAGCGTTTAAACTTAACGTGGCAATGCAACACAGCTGGAATTAAATCAGCGATGCTGTCATACCCATGTGCTTCAGCGTGCTTGGCTACCCTCAGTACAACCGACGCAAAACGATATTGGCGAAAATCGTAGCCCCAACGTTGATAGATTGCCTCTATCAACAGCCGGCACTCCAATTCTCGCAACTCCTTGTTTTCCATATTGTGTTACTTATACAACCACACCCGCATGATGTTGAGTAACTTCTCTACATCCACCGGTTTGGTTAGATAATCATTCGCCCCCGCACTCAAGCATTTACTTCTGTCCTCTGCCATCGCTTTTGCAGTAAGCGCGATAATAGGTAACTCTTTGTGTTCGTGCTTGTCGCGAATGCGCCGCATTGCTTCATAGCCGTCCATGATGGGCATCATCACATCCATTAAAATGATGGCCACATCAGGTTCTTGCTCAAGCTTCTCCAGCGCCATCATGCCATTATCAGCCATGACTACTTGCATACCGGCATCGGCTAAGACTTTGGAAAGTGCATAGGTATTTCGGATATCGTCATCTACCAGCAATACTTTTTTATCGGCAAGTAATTTTTCAGGATCGTGCAGCGCGGAAAGAATTGCGCGTTGTTGATCGGAGTACTTACTTTCCATGCTATGAATAAACAACGACACTTCATCCAATAAACGCTCTGGCGAAGAAACTCCTTTGATGACAATGCTGTCTGTGTACTTTCTTAACTGTTTAACTTCTTCTTTAGTCAGCTCCTGACCAGTATAAATGACGATAGGGATGTCTTTGATTACGCCGCTACTGTGCAGTTTATTGAGCAAACCAAAGCCGTCTGTATCAGGCAGGTTCAAATCCAGAATAATGCAGTCAGGCTGCGTATTCTTAAGCACACTCTCCGCCTTTTTACCGGTTTTAGCCGTCAGTATTTCAATCTGACTATTCGATAAAATGCGCTTTAAACTATCTATACTGGCATCATTATCTTCAATGAGCAGTATGGTTTTCACTTTCGACTCCTGGATACCGGTTATCTTCTCAATCACTTCATTGATATTGCTTAGCGAGGCAGGTTTGGATAAAAAGCCTATCGCGCCTTTACTTAATGCCTGAGTACTTTTATCTTCAACTGAGATAATATGGACCGGAATGTGGCGAGTCTTCAGGTTAAACTTCAACTGATCTAGTACGCGCATACCATCAAGGTCAGGCAGGCGGATATCAAGGAAAATACCTTTCGGCTGAAACTGAGCTGCCAGTTCAAGCCCTTCTCTGCCTTCCCGAGCCACCAATACATTATAGCCATGTGATATCACTTCACGTTTTAAAATTTCCGCAAAATTCTGATCATCCTCAATAATCAGTAGTGAATTGTCTTTGGCAGAAATATTGTTTCTGTCATCACTCACGAAGGGTTTGCTCGGTAAAGTAATTTCAGATGCAGATGACTTCGCCAACTGCGTTTCGGAGATATCGTATTTAGGATACTCAATGGTAATTTCATTCGTCGACTCTTCCGTCTCTGGGCTAGCTTTAGACAAGTCAATCGGAATTAACACTGTAAATTTACTGCCCTTGTCAGGCTCGCTCCAAATATGGATTTCACCACCGAGCAATCGAGAAAGCTCCCTGGAAATTGTTAAGCCAAGACCAGTTCCACCATACTGGCGGCTCGTGCCCCCTTCGGCTTGCTGAAAGGCTTCGAAGATTTGCGCAAACTTCTCCTTCACAATGCCGATGCCTGTATCGGCAACCGAGAACGCAATGACATCTTTATGCGGCGCCGCAATGCTTCTAAACTTCACATCCTCTTTCACACGCTCCGCCGATAATATGATTTCACCCGACTCGGTAAACTTAAAGGCGTTGGACAACAGGTTCTTAATGATTTGTTCCAGACGCTGATCATCGGTATAAAGGTTTTTCGGCGCGTCATCCGAAATCTCGATAGTGAAGCGCAAACCTTTGTTCTTGGCTATCGGATTAAACTTGTTTTCCAAACTGGTCAGTAATTTCTGTACGCTGATTGTCTGCGGATGCACATGCAGCTTGCCGGCTTCCACTTTAGACAGATCCAGAATATCGTTAATCAGGTTGAGCAGGTCATTGCCGCCATCGTAAATAATGTTGGCGTCTTTTATTTGCTCTGCATCCAGATTGCCTTTTTCATTCTTGGTCAGTTCCTTGGCTAAGATAAGTAAACTGTTTAGCGGCGTTCTTAGTTCGTGTGACATATTGGCAAGAAACTCTGACTTGTACTTACTGACAAGTTCAAGTTCCTTCGCTTTCTGCTCGACTTCCACCCGACTGGTTTGGATATCTTCTTTCTGTCTTTCCAGATCGCGGGTTTTAATTTCCAAGTCTTCGTTGGCCACTTGTAATTCTTCAGACTGAGCGCGCAGTTTTTGCTGTTGATCAAGCAATTCTTCTGACTTGCGCTGTGACTCTTCAAGCAGCAACTTCATTTTCGAACGGTCTTGTGCAGAGTTAATCGCAATAGCGATGTTTTCCGCCACCACCCGGACTAGTTCAAGCTGATTATCAGTGAATTCATAGAAGGAACCAATTTCGATAATGCCTTTAACTTCATTACCAATCAGGCAAGGCTGAACCAGCAAGCTACTAGGCTCCTTTCGTCCAATAGCGGAAGAAATTAACACGTAATCTTCCGGTACGTTGGTGATCACGATAGCTTCTTTTTCAAGCGCAGCCTGCCCCACCAGCGATTCACCAACTTTAAACTCATTCACCGCATCTTTTCGTTTGGTGTAGGCATAGGTTGACGTTAATTTCAGTACTTCGCCATCTTTGCTATTTTCAGTTAAATAAAGTGCACCAATTTGGGCTTTTAAGTACTTGGTCAGGTAGGTGATAATGTTTTTCGACAGGGCGTGCAAATCGAGTTCGCCACGCATCTTATCGTTCAGATTAGCCTGACCATTTTTAATCCAGGCTTCGTTTTCGTTTTCTTCTGAGATGCGTTTTAAGTTTCGCGTCATCGAGTTAAGCGCGATACTCAATTGGTCGGCGTCGCTTCGCAGGGGCATCTCCAGGGCAAAATCACCTTCCGCGATGGAGTTGGCCGCTTTTACGATAGTAATGAAGGAGTCAACCATCGCATTGATGTTGTTTTTCAGCTCCTGTACCTCACCACGTACGTGTACTTCGATTTTCTTCGAGAAATCCCCTCGTGCAAGAGCCGTTGATACCGAGGCGATTTCACGTACCTGTGCAGTCAGGTTACTCGCCATGGTGTTTACGTTATCGGTCAGCGCCTTCCAGGCGCCGGCGACGTTAGGCACTTCTGCCTGACCACCCAATATACCTTCGGTGCCTACCTCGCGGGCAACGTTCGTTACCTCATCGGCAAAGATGTTAAGGGCGTCAACCATTCGGTTAATGGTAGTGGAAAGTTCCAATACCTCACCTTCTTTAGCTTCTTCAGAAATTTTCTGCGACAAGTCACCATTTGCCACCGCGGTGGTTACCGAGGCGATTTCCCGTACCTGGGTAGTCAGGTTACTCGCCATGGTGTTTACGTTGTCGGTCAAATCTTTCCAGGTTCCGGCGACATTCGGTACCACCGCTTGTCCGCCCAGCTTACTTTCTGTTCCTACTTCACGTGCTACCCGCGTTACCTCAGCCGCAAAGATGTTCAGTGAGTCAACCATCTGGTTGATGATGTCTCTTAAGTCGGCAATCTCACCACGGGCGTCAATTGAAATCTTCCGGCTCAAGTCACCGTTTGCAACCGAGGCCGCAACCCCAGCGATTTCCCGTACCTGCGCGGTCAGGTTGCTTGCCATGGTATTTA
>CAZROH010000045.1:0-23557 GCA_964601635.1 uncultured Alteromonas sp.
AAGGCACATTGCCAAGCGGTATTGAATACTACCTGCCGCTATTTTTCGAAAATACCGCCACATTGTTTGACTATCTTCACCCTGAGTTCGTGGTCATCTTAAACGGCGATATTTTCGCCGCCAGTGAAACTCACTGGGACGATATTTCAGAGCGTTATGAACAACTACGCTATGATCTTACCCGTCCTCTTCTGCCGCCAGAAGAAATCTTTCTGCCGGTGAATGAATTATTTGAAGAAATCAAAAAATGGCCTCGGGTGACGCTACGAAAAGAATCACTTGAGGAGAAAACTGGCAATTATAACGCAGGGTTTAGCCCACTTACCGATATTACGTTTGAGCCACAAAAGAAACATCCGGCAGAGCGGCTTCAAAAACTGCTCGACGACGCCAAAGCCAAACACGACCGCGTATTGTTCTGTGCCGAGTCGCAAGGACGACGAGAAAACTTATTATCTTTACTGAGTAAATCAGGTATTCGTCCAGCGGCAGTGCATGGCTTTACTGACTTTTTGTCCAGCGAGGACCCTGTCGGGATCACGATAGGTCAGATAGAAAATAGTTTTATCTGGCAAACGCCCACCCAGCGCTTACTGATCATTACCGAATCTGAACTGCTCGGACATAAAATCAGTCAGCGTCGATTAAGGGAAAAACGCGCAGCCACCGACGAAAACGCGGTCATTCGGAACTTAGCTGAGTTATCAATTGGACAGCCTGTCGTCCATCTTGACCATGGCGTGGGGCGGTATTTAGGTTTACAAACGCTGGATGCAGGCGGTGTGACCACTGAATACCTGTGTATTGAATATGCCAAACAGGCCAAACTTTATGTGCCGGTCTCTTCGCTGCATTTAATCGCACGTTATACCGGGGGCGATGTAGACCATGCCCCGATCAATTCACTCGGCTCAGATGCCTGGAGTAAAGCAAAACAAAAAGCGGCCGAAAAAGTACGCGATGTCGCCGCCGAATTACTCGACGTATATGCCAAACGAGCAGCCAAGCCAGGGTTTGCTTATCCGATAAACTGGGATGAATACCAGTCGTTCGCAGACAGTTTTCCTTTTGAAGAAACACCTGATCAGCAACAGGCAATTACCTCTGTCATTCAAGATATGGGGAACCCTCAGGCTATGGACAGGCTGGTTTGTGGTGATGTAGGCTTCGGCAAAACGGAAGTGGCCATGCGAGCAGCGTTTTTAGCGGCCAATCAGGGTAAGCAAGTGGCTATCTTAGTCCCCACTACGCTGCTCGCCCAACAGCATTATGAAAATTTTGTTGACCGTTTTGCTAACTGGCCGTTTAACATTAAAGTGATGAGTCGCTTCGTCAGTGGCAAGGACCAAAAAGAGGTCATTGATGAAATTGAACAAGGGAAAGTGGATATCGTTGTAGGCACCCACAAGCTTTTACAAAACGATATAAAATTTAATGACCTTGGTTTGGTCATCATTGATGAAGAGCACCGCTTTGGTGTGCGGCAAAAAGAGAAGTTTAAATCGTTGCGCGCTGACGTGGATATTCTTACCCTGACGGCCACGCCAATTCCGCGCACATTGAATATGGCACTATCAGGGATGCGCGATTTATCCATTATCGCTACTCCTCCGGCCAAACGCTTATCTATTAAAACCTTTGTGCAACAACGCAACAAAGCGACCATACGCGAAGCAATTATGCGTGAAATTCTTCGTGGTGGTCAGGTTTATTTTCTTCACAACGAAGTCGATACCATTGTAAAAACAGCAGAAGAAATCGCCGAAATTGTACCCGAAGCGAGAATTGCCATCGGCCATGGCCAAATGCGCGAACGTGAACTCGAGCAGGTCATGAGCGACTTTTATCATCAGCGCTACAACGTGTTGGTATGTACTACTATCATTGAAACTGGCATTGATGTCCCTACCGCCAATACCATTATTATGGACCGAGCGGATCATCTGGGGTTGGCTCAACTTCACCAGTTACGCGGTCGTGTTGGGCGCTCTCATCATCAGGCATACGCGTACTTGCTTACGCCGCACCCTAAACGCATGACTAAAGATGCAGTCAAACGCCTTGATGCGATCGCAGCACTGGAAGATTTAGGCGCTGGCTTTGCCCTGGCCACCCACGATCTCGAAATTCGTGGAGCGGGTGAGCTATTAGGCGAAGGTCAATCCGGGCAAATAACCAGTATCGGTTTCAGCCTGTATATGGACATGTTGGATCAGGCCGTGACCGCACTCAAAGAAGGTCGGGAACCCACGTTAAATGATACACTCGCAAACCAGACCGAAGTGGAACTGCGCATTCCCGCCTTGTTACCGGAAGATTACATCGCCGATGTGAACACTCGCCTTTCCCTCTATAAGCAACTGGCCAGTTGTGATACAAAGGCAGAAATTGATGAATTTCAGATCGAGTGTATTGACCGTTTTGGTTTACTGCCGGATGCAGCCAAGAACCTGATTGCTGTAGCTGAATTAAAATTGATCGCAAAGGATTTAGGGATCCTTAAGATGGAAATGACAAGTGCCGGTGGTACCATTGAGTTTCGCGAACAAGCTAAAGTAGATCCTGGCTTTATCATTAAGCTGGTACAAACCCAGCCTAAGACCTTTAAATTTGAAGGAAGTCAAAAATTGAGAGTTATCAAACAAACCGACTCTGCCAAAGCGCGTTTAACTTTTGTTAGTCAGTTACTCGCCTCATTCGCAAATGGGAAAATTTGAAAATGAATTATCGCTTTTTGTATGCATTCTTGCTTTTCTCTTTTGTCGTAGAGGCTCAAACTGACGAAAAATGGTGGTTTGATGTAGAAGTTATTTTATTTGATCGTTCATTATCGTTAACCGAACTGGAGGAGCAATTTGCCCTGGCAGATAATTTGCGCCCGGTGTCAACTGACCTGGATGTTATCTCTGATTATCTGCATCCGGAAATCAGCAGCTTAAAGCAAAGCCTACCGGTTTGTGGTAAATACAATGAGCTTTATCTGACTACCCCGCCTTCCCTTGAAGAGATTTTGCAGCAACGTGCAATGGTGTTTTCGCAAGAGGCCGAATTACCTCAGTCGAGGAACACCGGAAATGAAAATTATTTATCACGCGAAACGGTTAATAATAAGGAGCGTACGCCACGCAATAAAGCAGTCAGAGCCTCAATGGTAATGCCTCAACCGGTATCCCAGCAAGATATCGCTCGACTCTGGCTGGATAACGCACTTCCCCCTGTGCCCCCGCCTCCCAGCGTACCTGAGATGCGTTTTTGCAGGGAAGAAAAGCCATGGTTGTCGTGGGAAAATGGAAACTGGATCTGGCATCGGCAGGATAATTCATTACCTTATCCGGATGAGATACAAATTGAGTTAAATGGTGACGAAAAACCGTCTGCCCGTTTTGCGCATATTTTACCTGAAGAAGAACGTCAACTGGACAAGTTGTCACAGCAAATTCGCCAGGCTCGGGGCCTCAACAGATTGTTACACCTGACGTGGCGCCAACAAGTTAAGTTTGGCCAAAATAAGGCTGACAAAGTTAGACTGTTTGCTGGTAACGACTATTCAGATCAATTTACATTAACAGGTGATCCAGTCGGAGAAGAGCCGGTTAAACCGCTAACCAACACGGTCAGTCAAACCGATGTAAAAGAAGACAGCTTTTTTGACGATTTGCAACGTCAGCTAAACGCACTGAAATCCGTCCCGTTTGCGAGCATGATGGCTGCAGTGAGAGACAATGAACGCAAAGCCAGACAAGGCGCCATATCCAGTACAAACAATGCTCATATACCGATATGGAAGTTAGATGGTTATTTAAAAGTATTTTTAAAGTACATCAATAGTGTGCCATATCTGCATATTGAAAGTGAGCTGTTTTATCGCCAGCCGATGCCATTAACTACAGCACAAAATAACCAGGAAAATCCCGAATACCGGCTGGTATCTGTGCCATTTCAGCAAATTCGCCGAGTCATCAGTAAACAAATTCATTATTTTGATCATCCTCTATTCGGAATGGTAGTGCAGATCCGCCGACATGAATTACCTATGGATGACGAATAACCATGGCTAAAATTTATACTAAAGCAGGTGACAAAGGTCTTACTCAGATTTATTTGGAGAAAGCTCAAAGGCTGCCTAAATCAAATGAAATCTTACAGGTGTACGGCGACCTTGATGAACTTAACAGCCATGTGGGGTTATTGATAAGTGTCAGTAAAACTCCCAACCCGCTGCTTTCCACGATTCAAAATCTGCTGTTTGAGGTAGGTTTTGCCATTTCTGCGACAACCACACTGACATCAGCTGATGTCACAATGCTTGAAGCAGAAATTGACCGTTTAAGTCAGACGCTCCCCGAACAACAGTCGTTTATTTTACCTGGTGGCACGTCAAGCGCCTCTCAAGGGCATGTCTGTCGGGCCGTGTGTCGCCGCGCAGAGCGGGCACTGGTTGCCCTCGCAGAGCAACATCAGGTGCCAGCTGTTATTTTACAGTTTATTAATCGGCTTTCTGATTACTTTTTTGTTCTGGCGCGTTACGAAAATGCGATCAGTGGCGTGGAGGATGTGAAAAAAGTATCGCATCAAGCCTAGTCCTGTGCGATTCCGACAGGGCTGGATTAAATACTTAGCATAACCCGATGAAGGCACGCGTTTCGCTAGTATGTGGTCAAAAAAATATTCCTCTCCATACAACTTTCTCAAAACACGCTGCGACTGTATTAGTAATCACGCTAAAAATTGAGGAAGAAACCATGTCGAGAATAACCACTATTGCATTAGTTACCTCAGCGGTTGCCGCATTGACAACACACCTGTCATTGGCAAAAACCAGCCAGTATAAGCTTATCGCTTTTAACAATTGTGAGGTCGTTGCTGAGCATGAGCTAAACCAAGCTCAAATATCAGCGTACATGTTGCTGCAGGATGCTGAAAAAAGAATGGAGTCTATCTCCCAACCTGTCAATGCCATTGAAAACGATATAGACCAGTTTTCAGACCGAATCAATGACCTGACCAATCGCGCGATCCAAGAAGATGACAATTCACTTTATATCGACAAAAAGCTACTGCGTGAACAGGAGCAAATAAGCGAAGAGTTAGAGTCTCTCATCAAAGCACATGAGACCGACTTTGCCGCATTGGAAAAAGAAGCCCGGGTTATTGAGGCCAATGCGAAAAATTTTGAAAAGGAAATTACCCCTCTTATCAATAAAATCGAACACGATTTCGTGCGTATCGTCGGACCGGACAACAAACAAGATCCCTATGCTTGCGATAATAGAAACATGACGATGATCACTAAGTGACCCCCAAGAGGACGACATTATTTTTCAAATAATATCGTCCTCCATTTCTGGATTATTATTCAGAAAGCGCTTTTGTCAGCAGGTCTTTCGAATCTTGATAAATCTGTTTTGCTGATAAAGGTAATTTATGATGCACCAGTTGACTTAACCTGGGATTACCCACGTAGTGATGCGAAAGATTGTCCAATACGGTTTCCGCTCCTGCTTGATTATTGCAAGCTAACACCATGTCACAGCCTGCCAACATTGCGGCCTCCGCTCTTTGAGCGTAATTGCCCGCGACTTTCGCTCCTTCCATTGATAAGTCATCTGAAAATATCACACCTTTGAATCCAAACTGTTGCCGGAGCATTGTTTGTAGCCAATACGCGGAAAAGCCAGCCGGATCAGGGTCCACTTCTGAATAAATTACGTGAGCTGGCATAATTGCATCCAACAGGCGTTCTTCTATACAGGTTTTAAATACCGCAGTGTCGCATTGTAAAATAGTATCTAACGGACGTGAATCAACTGGAATGGCTATATGTGAATCGGCTTCCACACTCCCGTGACCGGGAAAGTGTTTACCTGTTGTAGGCATGTTCATAGAGCGCATCCCCGCGAGCAAAGATCGCGCTAACGTTATTACATCTTCAGCATTGTCGGCGAACGCTCGATCTCCGATAACATTTGAGATGCCATTAATATCTAAAACAGGTGCAAAGCTTATATCAATATCCATCGACTTAAGCTCATATGCCATGATGGCTCCACAGGCTTTGGCTAACTTACCTATGTCGTCCGAATGACTAGCAAGCCTGGTCAACTGCCCCATTGCCGGTAAATGAGTAAAATCCTGTTTAAAGCGTTGTACACGCCCCCCCTCATGATCAACTGAAACAATAAGGGGCGACGTGGAAGCCGCACGTATTTGTCGAACCAGCTCTGAAAGTTGAGGTTTGTCGTGATAATTTCTTGAAAATAGAATGACCCCACCGACCAGAGGATGTGCGAGCATTTCTCGCTCTTGTGCAGTTAACAGCTCTGCTGAGCAGTCCATCATTAATGGGCCCATTGCTTTCCTCTTAAAAGTTACTTCTCATCCCTACACGTGTCCGTTAGGATAGTTTAAAAAAGTGGAGTTTAACACGTGACACACAAGATAAAGTGGCTGTTTATCGGATTCGTTTGCATCCTGATTGCGTCAGCCGTTATTGCCACTGTGGTATTACGCTTAAGTTTACCTAATCTTGACGGGTTTATTGACGCACCACAAGTCAGTGCAGAAGCGACCCTGTCCCGAGATAAACTGGGCCAGGCTGTGATCAATGCAGATAATCGAGTTGACGCAGCGTATACGTTAGGTATCGCTCATGCTCAGGACAGACTCACACAGATGGATCTGCAGCGTCGCGTTGCTGCTGGCGAGTTAGCTCAATGGTTGGGAGATACCCTTGTCGATGTCGACAAAGAAGCACGATTTCATCAGTTCCGACAACGTGCAGATGCCGTTTTTAAGCAACTTAATGCAGATCAACAGGCATTATTAAATGCATATACCGCAGGCGTTAATAAAGTCATTGAAGAATTGCCGGTTCCACCGCTGGAATATATCTTGACGGGATTTTCACCTGCTCGCTGGACCCCTGAAGATAGCATTCTCGTTGTCTATTCTATGTATATGGATCTGCAGCTTGGACAGGTAAAGCTGGACCTGGCTCGTACTAGCGTGGTGCGCTATTTCGGCCAATCCATGCTGGATTTTCTGACGCAGCCGAGTCCTTACCAATCGGCGTTAGATTCAAGCATTATTCCGGCGACCAACCCTTCCATTCCTGAAATTGAGCGGCAACAAACATTTGCCTTTACCCGTTACCCAGAGCCCCTCGACATCGGCAGCAACAACTGGGCAGTCACGGGACAATTAACTCAGTCAGGCAGCGCTATGCTGGCAAATGACATGCACTTAGGACTGAGGGTCCCTATTATCTGGTATCGCACTCAGTTAAATTATCAGCGAAATGGTCAAACCGTGCAGTTAACCGGTGTATCTTTACCTGGAATACCCGGTATCGTAGTCGGCACCAATGGAGCCGTTGCGTGGGGCTTTACTAATTCTAATCTGGATAATGTTGACTGGGTAGAATTGTCAGCGAACACGCCTACCAATACGGTTATTGAAAAAATTAAAACGGATGATAATGCATCCCAGGACTATGCACTTGAAATAAGCGAATATGGCCCCGTCAAGACCATCGAAAGTAAGCGCTATGCACTGAGCTGGGTTGCGCATTACCCCTATGCTGTCAACCTTGGCGTGACTGATCTGGACACGGCACAATCGGTGGACGAGGCGCTGGATATAGCCAGAACCATGGCGATACCCGCCCAGAACTTTGTAGTGGTTGATAAGAATGGGAATGCTGCCTGGATGCCAGGCGGCGCGGTAACCGCTCGCCCCTCACCTTCGATGACAGCAATCCCCGAACACCAGTGGGAAAAGCAGTGGCAACAGGATGAAACAAACTTGCCCGTAGTAAAAAATCCACCCACCAATCGAATTTGGACTGCCAATTCACGGGTTATTTCAGCTGATGAGATGGCGCGATTCGGCGATGGAGGCTACGCCCTGGGAGCCCGAGCCAAGCAAATAGAACTAGCCCTGAAGCAAAAACAACAATTTACCGAAGAAGATTTTTACGCCATCCAGCTTGATAATAAGGCAGTGTTCCTAACCCCTTGGCATCAGCAGTTGCTTAATTTACTCCAAAATAATACACATAAATACCAGGCTGATATTGAAGCTCTTGAAAATTGGCAAGCCTGCGCATGCGAGTCCTCTGTAGGGTATACGCTGGTAAGACGTTATCGTTCCTCTGTTGTGGATGCCCTGCTCCACCCCGTTTTCAGTAAACTCACTGAAAAGGGAATTAGCCCAGCCGAACTCCATCGCCAAATTGAGCCTGCATTATGGCAGCTCTTAAGGCAACAACCTGCGAGTTGGTTACCCAAAGAAAGTGCGTCCTGGGTATCTTTTTTACAGTCTCGCTACGATGCTGCCAAAGCCGAGCTATTTAAACGGCATAACACCACGTCACTGACTGATTTGAACTGGGGTCGGGTAAATGAATTAAATGTCGCCCATCCGTTTTCGAACAAGATCCCTGCGTTAAAAGATTATCTTAATATGGATAGCGTAAAAGGATACGGTGATAGCTATATGCCAGCTGTTCAGCTTCCAGCGTTCGGTGCCTCTGAGCGTTTTTTTGTCCAACCTAAACATTTGGAAAAGGCCATCATGACATTACCGGGCGGACAGTCTGGTCATCCGCTTTCCCCCTTCTATAAGGCCGGATTTGATGATTATGCGAACCATCGCTCAACCCCACTGTTGCCTGGGCCCATACAACATACATTCACCATCAGACCACAAAATTAACCTCTGGCAGGCGGCTACCACCGCCTGCCAGGAGATGCCGTATTATTTGGTTAATTCGTCATTCCGCTCTTTAAGTGTTTGCTCCTGATAACGTTCCATCCACATGGACTTGGCCTTCTTAATTTCTGCCTCACTGGGCTTTGCTCCATCAGATAGCGTAGTAGCGATGTTCAGGACAATTTGATCCCGCTTCTCCAGCAAACGTTCTGCGTTAGGAAATAAATCTTTTGCTTCAGGATATTTAGGCTTAAGTTCTTCGATGCCTTCAAGCGCATAAAAACGTTGTTCAAATTCATCATTAAACAACGCACGCTTTGCGTTAAATTTCACATATTCTTTGGCTTGGCGTGAATTGAGGTAATCCAAATCCGATTGCGGTAAGTGAGCCTCATGCGCAACTTCTCGCGCCTTTTCCAGCCAATATTCAATTTTATCTGGATCCTCGTCTAACACCCCTTGTTTGACCCCTTCCTGTAAATCAGAAGCATGCAGAATATCCATCACTGTGATTACAGGTACGCCTTCATCGGTGGCAGCGTCTTTCGATAACCATCCAAACCAGCCAACCACGGCTATGGCTAAAATCAGCACCCCAACTAACGCTATTCGCTTCATGTCATCCCCAACATTTTTTACATTGAATGTAATTTGGCAATTTAGCATAGTTAAAAGTTAAAAAAGCATCGTGATGGCGATTTAAACGGCAAATATCGGCTGATTGTCGATTAAATAGGCTAACTGTTCGCGTTTGTCTTTAAGCTGAAATGTAATCACAATCACAGTGAAATATAAACATGAACAAAATTTCATTATTTCTCGCATTACTCCTATTAAATAGTGCGCTGGTGAACGCCAAAGAACAATTAACTTGCTTTGCCAACGACATGACAAGTGCAAACTGGAAGCAACATATTAACGACTCCTTTAAAGCGCCTCGTTTATCGCCCTCGACGCTCACCTTTCAACTTCTAAGCTGTTTACACTCTCCCGCTCCTTCTGTGCGGGACGACATTGGTTATATGGGGATCGCCACACTTATCCGTTCAGGGCAAGTGGAAATAAAAATGCTGCGCAAGGCCTTTAACCAGTTAATGACGGATATTAGCGCAAACAAAGCAAATAAAGAGGGGGTGTATATACCGTTTGCCATTTTAGCGTTAAGTGAGATCGTAAGAGCTGATCGTATTTCGCCTTTTTTAACAAAACAACAGCGCAGTGACATTATCGACACCATTGATTTGCACCTTAAAAACTTAAATGACTATCGCGGCTTCAGTGATCAGGATGGTTGGCGCCACCATGTTGCGCACTCTGCTGATGTGCTGTTACAACTTAGTTTGAATGACATGATTAATGAAGAACAACTACGCCAAATGGGGCAAATTATTCTTCGAAGCATCCGTCCGAATACGGTGCACTTTTACCACTTTAACGAGCCCAAAAGGTTGGCACGTGCGATGGCCTATATTCTGATGCGACAGGAAGTCACCATGTCACACTGGCGGGCTGAACTAGAAAAGGCAATAAAACCTCAGGGATTGAGTAGTTGGGGAGAAACCTATAAATCACAAGCAGGACTTGCTCAACAACATAATGTATATGCATTTTTCAGCGCATTAACCAGCTATATCAGCTATCAGGAAAATGCCAGATTGACGGAACTCGCCGCTGAAGTTGCCACATTGACGCGTACGATTGGTTGAATAATAACGTGAATTTACCCGACATGAGGTTACAACCAGCATATATGACGATGACTCAATACCCACCGTTTTTCGACTATATCGTTATGCTTTAATTACGCAAAACAAAAACATTGAATGGCTAAGCTTTCATTTTGCTTATATATGACGTTAGTGCACACCTGTGTCTACAGAATGGAAAGTAAACGCCCGGTTATAACGACTAACTTTACAATACCCATTAAACCAAACTTTTATCACGGAAACGATTGACGCTCTGAGACTTGAACATACAACGGACATAAAGGATTTGACTGCCGATTAACCACGATCAAAAAAGCCGCTGACTTTACAATCAGCAGCTTTCACAATGGGAAAATGACTATTTATTCGCTAGGTTGAGAGTTTTCAACCCGACTTTTGAGCTTTTGACCAGGACGGAAGGTAACGACTCTTCTGGCCTTGATGGGGATATCTTCGCCCGTTTTAGGGTTGCGCCCTGGCCGTTCGTTTTTATCCCTCAGGTCAAAATTACCAAAACCTGATAGTTTCACTTGTTCACCAGATTCCAGCGCCGCTTTAATTTCTTCAAAAAAAGCCTCTACCAGATCTTTTGCATCACGTTTATTTATGCCTAACTTTTCGAATAAGTGTTCAGCCATCTCGGCTTTGGTCAATGCCATAGTCTACTCTCTTAACGCTGCCTCAAACTCTTTCTCCAGCCCTGAAACCACCGTATTTACGGCTTCTTGTATTTCAGATTCTTCCAGAGTTTTGTCTGTATCCTGCAAAATTAGTGTCATTGCCAGGCTTTTATAGCCAGGTTCAATGCCACTTCCTTTGTATACGTCGAACAAGTTTAGGCCAACTAGTTGATTTACGCCAATTTTTTCTACGAATTTTAGTATATCCCCTACCATGATGTCATCTTTTACTGTGATGGCAATATCTCTTCGGTTAGCAGGGTAGCGAGATATGGGTTTCGCGTGTGGCAAATTACGGGTGTTTATCTCACTGAGATCAAGTTCAAACACGAAAACACGACCATTTAATCCAAGCAACTTCATGAATTGTGGATGAATTGCACCAATCACGCCAATTTTTTTACCATCAAGAGAAATATCGGCAGCCATCCCCGGATGAAGGGCAGAATGAGTTGATGCAGTAAAGTTAACCTCTGATGTTTTTCCACTTAACGCAAGCAAGGCTTCAACATCGCCTTTTACGTCATAGAAATCAAACGTATTATCGTCCCGATCCCAATGTTCTTCGTGACGCTTACCTACTATCAAACCACCAATAACGGGAATTTGTGAAACGCCATTTGGCGCCGACTTGTCTGCGATAAATTTAAGACCTGTTTCAAAAAAGCGAAGCCTTCCTTGCTGACGTTTCTGATTATATGCAGCAGCACCGAGCAAGCCAGGAATAACACTGACGCGCATAACCGACATATCAGATGATATAGGATGAGGTAACGTCAATGAGTCGATTTCAGGGAAGAGGGCCTGCTGCACTTTGGGATCGACAAATGAATACGTAATGGCTTCTTGATAACCACGCTGTAATAACACTGACTTCAACTTCGCATCACTTAAATGCGCTTCTTGCGCAGCTAACATGTTTAAGTGTGCTGTTGGTGCCACATCCGGTATGTTGTTGTAGCCATAAATACGTGCTACTTCCTCAATCAAATCTTCTTCGATGGCGATGTCAAAACGATAGCTTGGAACGATGGTATGCCAAATACCGTCACTAAAAGTGGTCGCCAAACCTAACCGGGAGAGAAGCTGTGTGACCTTGTCATTATCAATCTCGATGCCTAACACACGCTTCAATCTGGATTGACGCAGAGTGACTTCATTAACCTGCGGTAGGGCTTTTTCTTCAACGGCTTCGACCACAGGGCCGGCCTCACCGCCACATATGTCTAATACCAGTTGAGTCGCTCGCTCCATTGCGCGATGTTGTAATTGTGGGTCAACACCACGCTCATAACGGTGAGATGCATCAGTATGCAAGCCATATTGCCTTGCCCGCCCCATAATCACATCGCGATTAAAAAAGGCGCTTTCAAGAAGAATATCTTTTGTGCCGTTGGAAACGCCTGAATCTAAACCTCCAAATACACCCGCCATTGCCAATGCTTTTTTGTCATCAGCGATCACTAACGTGTTATCAGATAAGGTTACGGTGCTTTCGTCTAATAACGTTAACTGTTCACCCGCGTTCGCCATCCGCACCTGGATGCCACCGTCAATTTTGTCCAAATCAAAAGCATGCATAGGTTGACCTAACTCGAGCAACACAAAGTTTGTCACATCAACAATAGGGTCAATACTACGAACACCGCAACGACGTAATTTCTCGGTTAACCACAAGGGTGTAGGTGCATTTACATTTACGTTTTTAACTACCCGTCCAAGATAACGGGGACATCCCTGAGGCGCATTCAGGCTTACCGGCAGTTTTGCTTCACTGGTGGGCTCGACTGGCTGCACATCAGGTTCGGCCAAATCAAGCTCATTTAGCACGGCGACTTCACGGGCTATGCCTCTGATGCCAAGACAGTCTGCGCGATTTGGGGTTAAATCAACTTCAATAGTGCTATCGTCCAGGTTAAGATATTCGCGAATATCCTGCCCTACTGGCGCGTCAGTTGGTAACTCAATTATGCCGGAGTGATCGTCACTAATACCTAGTTCGGAAAAACTGCAAAGCATTCCCATAGACGGCTCACCACGAAGCTTGGCCTTCTTTATTTTAAAGTTACCCGGTAGCACCGCACCTACAACAGCTACGGCGACCTTAATTCCTTCACGACAATTTGGCGCGCCACATACGATATCAAGTAGCTCTGCCTCGCCAACATCAACTTTAGTGACACGCAACTTATCGGCGTTGGGGTGCTGTTTGCACTCCACAACGTTCCCGACCTTAACCCCTTCAAACTCTCCAGCAACAGGCTCAACACCATCAACTTCAAGGCCAGCCATACTCAGTTGCTCAGACAACGTTGCAGTTGTTACTGCAGGGTTAACCCACTCTCTTAACCAATTTTCACTGAACTTCATTTGTAACTTGCCTTAGTTGAATTGCTTGAGGAAACGTAAATCGTTTTCGAAAAATGCGCGCAAATCGGTCACGCCGTAACGCAGCATGGTCAGGCGCTCGACTCCCATCCCGAATGCAAATCCGGTGTATTCTTCTGGGTCAATATTAACGGCTTTAAGTACATTTGGATGTACCATTCCACAACCAAGCACTTCCAGCCACTGACCGTTTTTACCCATTACATCCACTTCTGCTGAAGGCTCCGTAAAGGGAAAATAGGATGGCCTGAAGCGCACTTCTAATGACTCTTCGAAAAAGTGATGCAAGAAGTCATGCAAAATGCCTTTCAACTCGGTAAAACTGACGTTCTTGTCTACCATTAACCCTTCCACCTGATGAAACATCGGAGTATGGGTTTGATCGTAGTCATTCCTGTAGACACGTCCGGGAGAAATAATACGCAAAGGTGGTTTTTCCACTTCCATGGTACGAATTTGTACACCAGAGGTTTGCGTTCTCAGCATTACGTCAGGGTTAAAGTAAAAGGTATCGTGATCAGCCCGAGCCGGGTGATTAGCAGGAATATTTAACGCGTCAAAGTTATGAAACCCGTCTTCCACTTCAGGACCACTTTTTACGGCAAAGCCCAGTTGAGTAAAAAACGATTCAATGCGTTCTATGGTGCGGCTGACGGGGTGAAGATTTCCTGCCACCTCACTTCTGCCTGGCAAGGTTACGTCAATCGCTTCTTCCGCAAGCTTTTTATTCATTTCTGCAGCGCGTAATTCATCACCTTTGGCACTGATCGCTTGCTGAATTTCCTGTTTGGCCATATTAATTTTCTGACCTGCAGCAGGACGCTCTTCTGCAGATAACTTACCGAGCCCTTTGAGTAACTCAGTGAGTCTACCCTTCTTACCCATAAACTCGACCCTGACCTGATCGAGCGTCGCTGCATCTTCTGCAGTTTCAATCTGCCCTTTGGCCTGATTGATAATCGCTTCAAGCTCCATGATTTCCCCAATTGGCATTGTGACTGGACAACTGCAATTTGTATTCGCAGTCTGCCGAAAAATTCAAAAAGCGTAGTTTACACGAGAGGCAACTAAAATCGCTACCTAAAGGCGAAGATAATGCACTTTTTTGCGCGAAATAAGCTGGATTTTAAACACCAGAACGAAAAACGGCGAACCATCCTGGTTCGCCGTTTTCCGAAAGAACTTAAACTTAATTAGTTAATAATTAAGCTAACGCGCCTTTAGCCGCTTCGACTAGTGCGCTGAATGCTGTTTTGTCATGTACTGCGATGTCGGCAAGGATCTTACGATCAATTTCAACAGACGCTTTCTTCAAACCGTTAATGAAACGGCTATATGACATACCATTGTGACGTGCTGCCGCGTTAATACGTGCAATCCACAATTGACGGAATTGACGTTTACGCTGACGACGGTCACGGTAAGCATACTGACCAGCTTTAGTTACAGCTTGTACCGCAACGCGATATACGCGACTACGAGCACCGTAGTAACCTTTAGCTTGTTTTAAAACTTTTTTATGACGGGCACGTGCAATGGTACCGCGTTTTACTCTAGCCATTATTCAGTCTCCTCGTCTTAAACGTATGGCAACATACGCTGTACCAATTTGGTATCAGCATCATGAACCAGTTTTTTGCCACGTAAGTGACGTTTACGCTTAGTACTCTTCTTGGTCAAAATGTGACGCAAGTGAGACTGTTTACTTTTGAAGCGACCAGAGCCAGTCTTTTTAAAGCGCTTGGCTGCTCCACTATTAGATTTCATTTTAGGCATTGCTAAAACTCCGCATTGTTTAATTGCGGTTATTCAAACGTGCAGCGCTTGATAACCGGTTACATTTGCAGCAGGGTGTTTCGGGGTGCAGAATCCTGAAAACTTTAGACCACTACTACTTCTTAAGTGGGGCGAGCACCATGATCATCTGTCTGCCTTCCACCCTTCTGGGGAAAGACTCACAGTTGGCAACATCTTCTAATTCGGTTTTAACCCGATTCAGTAAGTCGATACCAATATCCTGGTGCGCCATTTCACGACCGCGGAAGCGGATTGTGACTTTGGCTTTATCACCACCTTCCAGAAAGCGACGCAGGTTGCGCAGTTTTACCTGGTAATCGCCTTCATCAGTGCCAGGGCGAAATTTAATCTCCTTGACCTGAATTTGCTTTTGCTTTTTCTTTTGCTCTTTCTGAGCCTTGCTTTTTTCAAAAAGGAATTTGCCATAGTCCATAATTTTACAGACTGGCGGCTCAGCATTCGGACTAATTTCGACCAGATCAAGGTTTACTTCTTCCGCCTTTTTTAAAGCGTCAGTAATGGGAACCACCCCAATCTGTTCACCTTCTACACCAATGAGTCGAACTTCATTGACTTTGATTTCATCGTTAATGCGGGCTTTGTCGCCCTGAGCCTTATTATTAGCGCCTTTAATGTGCTATTCCTCCAAAATTATAATCGAACGCCCGAAACCTTTCCGTTTTGGTTCCGGACACTACGATGGCAAAGCAAGCCATCACTTAATCTCACGTGAGACTAAGATACTAAATCAATTTGTCAGCAATTTCCTGCTGAATTTTATCCATAAATGCATTTAGTGACATTTTACCCAGGTCTTCACCTTTACGTGTCCGCACAGCAACTTCACCGGCTTCCACTTCTTTGTCACCAATAACTAACATATATGGTACTCGTTTAAGAGTATGCTCGCGAATTTTAAAGCCTATCTTCTCATTTCTCAAGTCAGACTTTGCTCTAAAGCCGGATTCTTGCAATTTTTGTACGCATTCAGTTACAAAATCAGCCTGTTTATCGGTAATATTCATCACCGTTACCTGCTGCGGTGCTAACCACAGGGGGAATAATCCAGCGTATTCTTCGGTTAAGATACCAATAAACCTTTCCAAAGAGCCAAGTACTGCCCGGTGAATCATCACTGGCGTTCTGCGCTCACCATCTTCAGCGACATACGTGGAACCTAAGCGGTTAGGCATTGAGAAATCTAATTGTACAGTACCGCACTGCCATGCGCGATCTAAACAGTCGTATAAGGTAAATTCAATTTTAGGGCCGTAAAATGCACCTTCTCCAGGTAAGTATGCAAACTCAATGTTCTTGTCGTGAAGCACATCAGCCAAGCCCTTCTCGGCCTTATCCCACATTTCATCACTGCCCACTCGCTTTTCTGGACGCGTAGAAAGTTTAACTGCAATTTTGTTGAAGCCGAACGTTTCATAAGCTTCGTAGATCATGTCAATACAACTACCTACTTCCGCTTCAATCTGTTCTTCTGTACAGAAAACATGAGCATCATCCTGAGTAAACCCACGTACTCGCATTAATCCATGCAGGGCGCCTGAGGGCTCATTGCGATGACAACAACCAAATTCCGCCATTCTTATCGGCAAATCACGGTAAGACTTCAATCCCTGATTGAAAATCTGTACGTGGCCAGGACAGTTCATGGGCTTTATAGCATATTCACGCTTTTCAGATTCGGTGGTGAACATGTTTTCGGCGTATTTGTCCCAATGACCTGACTTTTCCCATAGTGAGCGATCCATCATTAATGGTCCTTTCACTTCATCGTACTGGTATTTACGCAGCATGCCGCGAACAAACTGTTCCAGCTCGGTGTAAATGCTCCAGCCATCATTATGCCAAAACACCATACCAGGCGCTTCTTCCTGCCAGTGAAACAGGTCAAGTGACTTACCGATTTTACGGTGGTCTCGCTTTTCTGCCTCTTCAAGACGGTTAAGATATGCTTTTAACTGCTTTTTATCAGCCCAGGCAGTGCCATAAATACGCTGCAACATCTTGTTTTCACTATCGCCACGCCAATATGCACCGGCGACCTTCATTAATTTGAAGTGGTGGCAAAAACGCATATTTGGTACATGTGGCCCACGACACATATCGATGTATTCTTCGTGATGATATAAGCCAGGGCGGTCATCCTGACTGATATTTTCATCAAGGATTTCAATTTTATACGTTTCACCACGTTGTGCGAAGGTTTCTCGTGCTTCAGCCCAGCTCACTTTTTTCTTAACAACGTCATAATTTGTTTTTGCCAGCTCAAGCATGTGTTTTTCTAACTTTTGCAGATCGTCCTGAGTCAGACTGTGAGGCATATCTACATCATAGTAAAAACCATTATCGATAGTTGGCCCAATCGCCATTTTCGCATCCGGCCAAAGTTGCTTGATGGCATGACCGATAAGGTGTGCACAACTGTGACGAATAATTTCCAGACCGTCTTCATCTTTAGCGGTAATTATTTGCAAGTTGGCGTCGTGCTCAATCAGATCGACTGCATCAACACGCTCACCATTCACTTTTCCGGCAATGGTGGCTTTAGCCAGTCCTGGGCCAATGTCTTTGGCGACGTCTAATACTGAAACGGCATGGTCGAAGGCGCGTTGGCTTCCATCAGGGAGAGTAATTACAGGCATGAAAATTCCTTTACAGTGGTGACACCTACTCTGTGCCACTTGTATTTATCTGTTTAATTTACCGCGAACTGCGAAACGTATGAGCATGTGTGCCCAAAAGGGGGAATTATAACGGTAAGCCTTCGTTATGCAATGGTATTTAATAAAAGCCCGTTACAATTTCAAAATCAACGAAGTCTGTTGGTGGAAATGCCACTAATCTTTGTCATACTTTTGAGTAATTAATTCATAACTTAACCTTGGTAATGTGGCACTTCATCAGCGAACATATAAGCGAACAGGCACAAGTCGACTTTGTGGTACAAAGCTATCACCGTGTGGCGGGCGGGGATACCCACGACTGTTTTATAGTAAGAGATGACACTCATCGGTATTTTGTGAAAACATCAGCTACGTTGCCGCTATCTGCTTTTGAGCAAGAAGCGAACGGGCTGATTGCGATACGCGCTACAAAAACACTGGAGTGCCCTAATGTAATATGTATGGGCGAAGTCACCCAAAATGAAGCGCCGGTGACCTACTTAGTACTTCAACACATTAAATTTCAAGCGGGTTCAGAACAAAACTGGTCTGCGTTTGGCGCTCAACTAGCTGCTATGCACCAATCGGCATTACCCAGTAATCAATTTGGCTGGGAGCAGCCTAATTACCTTGGCGCAACCGAACAACGCAATACACCGATGGATAGTTGGGCCCAGTTTTTCGCCGAACAACGCATCGGTGCCATGCTTGAAAAACTCGCACATAAGAATATTCGCATTATTAACCCTGATCAGTTTGTCGAACGGGTGCTCATTTTTCTCTCGGATCACCCCCCTTCCCCGGCATTAGTTCATGGAGATTTATGGTCGGGGAATGTGGGTTTTAATAAACAAGGACCTGTTATATTTGATCCTGCGATTTACATAGGTGATGCCGAAGCAGATATCGCGATGACCGAACTATTCGGACGTTTTAAAGCCCCATTCTATCAAGCTTACTACGATGCGCTCCCGCCTAAACCTGGCTATGAAGCCCGCAAACAGATATATCAACTATATCATTTACTCAACCATGCCCTTTTATTCGGTGGCGATTATGTGTCATCCTCTCAATCCATTATTCAGCAGTTTCTTCAGCAGTATTAGGAATACACATGACCGATTCACCCGTTGCATTAATTACCGGGGCAGCCAAGCGCATTGGAAGAACACTGGCGACACGTCTGCATCAAGCAGGGTATAACGTGATTGTGCACTATCATTATTCACACGAAGAAGCCTGCCAACTTAAAAGCCAACTTAATTCTGAAAGAGCCAACTCAGTAGAAATCTTTCAGGCCAACCTCTGCAATATTGATGAAGTGGAGGCTATGGCAAAACAGGCCAGACAAATATTTGGAAGGGTCGATGTGTTGATTAATAACGCTTCGGCTTTTTACCCTACCCCTCTAGGAACAATTACCTTATCTGACTGGGATGCGTTAATTGGAAGCAATGTAAAAGGCGCGTTATTTTTATCTCAGGCATTAAAAGAGTCTTTATATCAAAGTAATGGCTGTATCATTAACATCACGGATATGCACGTGGACAGGCCTTTACCTGAGCACTCAGTATATTGCCTGGCAAAATCCGCTCTTAGTTCATTGACGCGCTCACTGGCAACGGAATTAGCCCCAACCGTGCGGGTCAATGCCATTGCCCCTGGACCAATATTGTGGCCAGAAAGACAAATGGACGAAGACGAAAAGCAGCAGTTGATAAAGACCGTGCCACTAAACAGACTCGGGTCCCCAGATGCGATTGCGCAAGCGGCGCAATTTTTACTAGCAGCAGACTACGTAACCGGGCAAACCCTTTATGTGGATGGTGGGAGAAGTATTCAATCAAGTGCAACTGCATGATTAATAGGAAGGCGGTAATTGCGTAAGTTATTGGTACTGTTTACTGCAGGATTAGTGGCATGCAGCTTTAAAACGTCTCTGGAGAGTACGCTGGATGATTACCGTCGCCGGTTACAGCGGGTTCTGGACATTGAAGTCATAACGCCCGCACGCCAACCCGACTTTCAATTCCCTACCATTTCGGCTCCCACTAACAATGTTGAAACAACAAGTATTAATCTGATTGATTTTAATCGTTTAAGTCAGTGTGAGTTATCCTCTTTAATTGCCCAACGAAATACCACACTTGGTAAAGTGCAGCCAATATCGCAACGATTTGTATATGAAGCAAAGCTACTTACGCTGTTAGAGCGTTGTCAGTTATCATTAGCCTTAAGCGACGCTGAACTGTCGGCGAAAATTGGGCACATTTATACGATTAAGCAGACGCAATTTTCGGTGCTGTGGGCGCAGTTGCTCCAAAAGAGCGACGAAATCAGGACATCTCTCAGTGTAAGCCACGGTACATTAAGTAATACAACCGAGCACACGGAAATGAATTCCGTAGTGGCCTTGTCTTATCTTACTTCATTAAAAGACAAGCCGATGGAAGTTGTAAATAAAGAAGTCGAGTCCAGTTTGGCAACACTTCAACTATCGAGGCTACCCGCGAAACTATGGCGAACCCAATATGTACTCGCTCGACAGTTGGCTAACATTACTGACGTAGCCTCCCCTAAACTGGAACAAATGAACTGCAGAAAAACCACCGATTTTAATAAAGCAGAAATTCTTAAAAATATCTTTCAATTATTTTTTATCCAACAAATACAACCAATTGGCAGCGCGTTAAATCACTATCATTACCAATTACAGCCGATTTGGGAACGCTGGCAAAGCGATGATAAGTTAAGTCCACAATTTAAGCGATACGTGCGAAAACACGCAGAGCTTGGGTTTTCTGAATATCAAACGCAAATGCAGCGTCATGTCACCATGTGGCAAAACTTTTTTAAGCAGTGCGGCATTGAAGTGTCAGCAACCAATCAAAATCAGTAGTTTAGACTGTTAAAGAATATTTTCCCCGCTTTTAGGATCGCTGGTTTGTTGCGCTTGCTGACGAATTGACAGGGCTTCACTGCTTACATCATCGGGAGAGTTCTCGGCCGATTCCGCTTTAACCGATTGAGATGGACGAGACTGAGTCACTGATCCCGGTTGCGTAGCAGTCTTCGTTTCGCTTTGTTTACTGTCCGACTGTTGCACCCTGATACCTTCAGGGAAGATAATTTCACGCGCATCATCCGGCATACTGATACCGTGATCCTCATATAATGTCACAATGTCGCGCATGAGAACCGAGGCCATCTTAAGCACACTGACAACTTCCACATTAATCCAGAAGTAAATCTTTAGATTTAACGTTGAAGAGCCCAGATTATCCACTAACACCTGGGGTTCGGGATCATCCAGAACATGGGGGTGTTGCGACAATAATTTGCCCGCCAGTTGTTGTGCAAGTTTCGCATCATTGTCATACCCGATACCTATTACAAAACTACCACGCATTCTATGGTTGGTTGTGAAGTTTTTGACCACTCCTTTGTAGATAATCGCATTAGGAATTTGAATATGATTACCGTCAAAATCCACTAAGGTAGTTGCTCGGGTGGTGACCTTCTGCACCACACCTGTATACTCGTTCACTTGCACAATATCGCCTAATTTGAAGGGCCGTTGAACCGTCAGCAGTAAGCTGGAAATGAAGTTTTCGGCGATATCCCTGAACGCAAAACCCAGGATCAGACCTAAAACGCCGGTGCCACTGATAATGGCAACCGCGAATTCAGTTAAACCCGCCAGCTTTAAGAAAAGATAACACCCCAGGAGAATAATGAGCAATGAAACAGCGTGTCGTGATACCGAACGAATAAGATCACTTTTCGTGACATAGTTAAAGGGCTTTAACAGGACGCGCGACAAGGGCGACGCAATTAAGATGATAACGATCAATAATAATGCGCCAAATGCAATGGTGGGAACGCGCTCCAGAAAGGAAATCGTAAGTTCATGTAGGCCAGACTTTATGCCGACATATGCGTCACCAAGTTGATTGCTCTGCATTGAGCTGAAATCAGCTAAGTTTTCCAACTCGTATTCCTTGTCGATTCTATGTCTTAAAGGCAATTACGGTGAAATTAGCGGATAAGATCCCCTTAAAAACACGTCGGTCCTCAATTCAATTAAACGTAAACAACCTGCCAGAGAACCTCGAGTACTTTCTTATCGACATTGCTTAAACTGTGATCTATTTGATGAACACTAAATTACAAAGTCCAGAGTATAAAAAAGCAGCACGTAGAGCGAAAACGCGAAGGGACGTCATGTTGTGATGAATAAGAGAAGCGGAATTCCCACTGAAGAAGCGTCAGGCATCATTGAGTTCTGGTTTCATGAACTTAATCCCAAGCAGTGGTTTAAAAAAGACAACAACCTGGATGAGTTAATAAAAGCGCGTTTTACACCGATCCATAAGGCAGCTATACAGTGTGAATTGTGGCAATGGCGCGCCAGCCCCACCGGCCGTCTCGCCGAAATTATTGCTCTAGACCAATTTTCCAGAAATATTCATCGTGGTAGCCAGCAGGCATTTGCCAACGATGCATTAGCGTTAGCGCTAGCACAAGAGGCCATCGCGACAGGCGTAGATAGAACGTTGAGTTCCGACCAGCGAGCCTTCATGTACATGCCGTTTATGCACAGCGAATCAATTTATATACACGAATCAGCTATGGCTTTATTTGCCAGTGAGGGGCTGGAGAAGTATCTTAATTTTGAAAAACAACACCGTGACATTATTCTCAGGTTTGGTCGCTATCCACACCGAAACGCGATACTCGAAAGAGAATCTACTCCAGAAGAGCACACTTTTCTTGCTGAGCCCGGCTCATCTTTCTGAACGGGCTCAAATTTGGTTAACCTAATGCCAGTTCTTCTCTTGCTACTGGCTCAACAGGATAACCCGATGTTTGCCAGGCCTTAAATCCTCCTTCAAGATAACTGACAGAATCCATTCCCATATCGTCAAGTACAGCTGCAGCCAATGTTGAGCGCCAGCCAGAGTCACAATAAATAATGAACGACTTAGCCTTACTGAAAATCGGCTTAAAATACGGACTTTCCGGATCAACCCAAAACTCTAACATACCTCGAGGCGCGTGAAGCGCACCAGGGATCTGCCCACTTTCTTCTAGCTCACGGATATCACGAATATCCACTAACACCACATCCGGGTTATACATCCCCTGACTTGCCTGTTCCACTAATACAGGTGAAACTTTTTGTGCCGCTTCTGCTATCAGCGTGCGATAACCTTTTACTAAAGCCATAGGATTCCCCTCGATCAACAATTCACACCACACTACTGGCTAAAAAAGCGACAAACAAATTCAGCATAAAAATAGTGAATATAAATCCCGAAGACAATTCAACGCATTTAATTGGCATGACATAAAGAGATCTGCTGTACCCAATCAGTATCGCTTACCGGTATAGGAGAGTGAACTTCAGGCTTGTCCTGACTACTGACTTCTGAGCTGATGCGACAAATTTCGGGCTTAACCGTGAACACTGTATAAGCTTACACAAAGGTTACAGATTGAGGTAATTTTGGGGAGTGGGCTTGAGCCCTTTAAAAGTGGTGCGTCTACCCTGACTCGAACAGGGGACCTCTACCATGTCAAGGTAGCGCTC
>CAZROH010000046.1:0-22805 GCA_964601635.1 uncultured Alteromonas sp.
GAGCCAGAGCCAGAGCCAGAGCCAGAGCCAGAGCCAGAGCCAGAGCCAGAGCCACCCCGTCAGTCTCTATTTCAGCGATTAAAAGCGAGTCTGAGTAAAACCCGAACCAATTTGGGTAGCGGTTTCGTTGGCTTGTTCAAAGGTAAAACCATCGATGACGACCTTTATGAAGAGTTGGAAACACAGTTATTGATGGCTGATGTGGGTATGGATACCACCCAGAAAATTATTGATAAACTCACTGACGCGGCCAAGCGATCTGAGCTAAAAGATGCAGAGGCGCTTTATGGCATTCTTAAAACACAATTACATGATCTGTTACTTAATGTTGATCAGCCACTTGACGCAGTAATGCGAACTCATGATAAAAGCCAGGGGCCATTTGTCATTTTAATGGTTGGCGTAAACGGGGTCGGCAAAACGACCACCATTGGTAAGTTAGCTAAGCAGTTCCAGCAGAACGGTAAAAAAGTCATGCTGGCGGCAGGTGATACTTTCCGGGCTGCAGCAGTGGAGCAATTGCAAGTGTGGGGTGAGCGCAACAATATTCCGGTTATCGCCCAGCCAACAGGGTCTGATAGTGCCTCGGTATTGTACGATGCACTTGAGTCAGCGAAGTCAAGAAAAATGGATGTACTTATCGCCGATACTGCAGGACGACTCCAAAACAAAGATCATTTAATGGAAGAATTGAAAAAGGTCGTCAGGGTAATGAAAAAACTGAATCCTGATGCTCCCCATGAAGTGATGATGGCGTTAGATGCGGGAACAGGGCAGAATGCAATTAGTCAGGCTAAATTGTTTAGCCAGGCCGTCGGTCTGACTGGCATTACTTTAACGAAGCTGGATGGTACAGCCAAAGGTGGCGTGATTTTTTCCATCGCCGATCAGTTTGGTATTCCTATTCGATATATCGGGGTTGGGGAAAGCATTGATGATTTGCGGCCATTCAGTAGTGATGAATTCATTGACGCGCTGTTTAGTGAAAAAGAATAAACAAAATAAAAAGCTAAGTTGTTAGGGACGTTGCGATGATAAAATTTGAGCAGGTGAGTAAAACCTATCCCGGGGGACAACGCGCGTTAAGTAAAGTCAATTTTCACATTGAACCGGGTGAAATGGCTTTTTTAACAGGCCATTCCGGTGCGGGAAAAAGTACCCTGCTTAAACTTATTAGCATTATGGAACGTCCCACCGTGGGCAAGGTATTGATTAATGGCCATGACCTCAATGCTATTACCCGACGTCAGATTGCATTTATCCGCCGTGATATTGGCATGATTTTCCAAAACCACCATCTGCTGATGGATAAGTCGGTATTTGATAATGTAGCCTTACCGCTAATTATCGAAGGATATACGCGTAAAGAAACCTCCCGTCGGGTAGAAGCCGCGCTGGAGATGGTGGGATTAAGTCAAAAAGCAAAAAACTCACCGATGATGCTTTCCGGAGGGGAACAGCAGCGGGTCGGGATCGCTCGCGCGGTGGTGAATAAACCCCCGTTGTTATTAGCCGATGAGCCAACGGGTAATCTTGATCCTAAGTTATCGATGGAAATCATCAGCCTGTTTGAAGACTTCAACCAGGCGGGTGTATCTGTGTTTATTGCTACCCACGATTTAGGTCTGATTGCCCGTATGCGCTATCGCACATTAACGTTGCGCAATGGGCAGATGATAACGGATGGCCTGAATGAAGAAGAAGGAGCGTGGCAATGAGCTTGTTGTTTAAAGGGCGCTCTCAGGGGGCCAGTGATGTGCGCATTGGTTTTGCCCAGCAAGTCTCGATGTTGTTTATCAGTCATTTTCGGCAAGCTTTAAATAGCCTGGGTGAGCTGTGGCGACAGCCCGCAGCCTCGATTATGACCGTCGCAGTATTAGGGCTCAGTATTACCTTACCCAGCACGCTCTACATTCTGGTTAAAAATACCGAAAAGATTAGTGCAGGTTGGGATCAGGCATCAGAAATCTCTTTGTTTCTGACCCCGCAAACCACCGCAGGTAATGCCCAACAGCTATTAGCCCGTTTATCAACCTGGCAGGAAATAGATTCAACTGTGTATGTTCCTGCAGATGAGGCTTTAAAAGAGTTTCAGCAACTTTCCGGATTAGGTGATGCGGTAGCCTATCTGGAGTCGAATCCGTTACCCGATGTGATCCTGGTGCGTCCAACCCAAAAATTTGCTAATCCCACTGCCGCTGCCGCATTACTCGAAAAGCTAAAACAGCAACGCGAAGTTGATGTGGGCAAATTGGATATTGAATGGCTGGAGCGCCTGTACGCGCTATTGGATATTGCCCGTGAATTGGTTTCGCTTATCGGCATATTACTGTTTCTGGCTGTGGTCCTCATTATTGGCAATACAATAAGACTGAATATTCTAAATAAACGCGATGAAATAGTGGTAATGAAATTGATTGGAGCCACAGATGCGTTTATCCACCGGCCGTTTCTTTATACTGGTTTTTGGTACGGGTTGCTTGGCGGGTTGCTGGCCTGGTTGGCGGTTATCATCATTTTATGGTGGATGGACAGCAGTATTGAAGCGTTCGCTGCTTTGTATCAAAAGGATTTTAATATCACCGGGCTCACCGGCAGCGCCTTGTTCACCATGCTTGGACTATCGGTTGGCTTAGGGCTGGTGGGATCAATGATTGCAGTGCAGCGTCATGTGCGAGAAATTGAACCCAGTTAAGTTTATTCCGCTTCATTGGTGCCAAAAAAAGCGCCCAATATCGGGCGCTAACAGAATAGGTAGACGTTATTATTATTGTTTAAATGTCATACCTACGGAACCGGAGTAAACCCAGGGTGTAATCTCAATTTGTTGAATCACCCCTGCGCACTGGCAGCGCAAAACCTAGTGTCAGTTTCACCATCGATTCATCTGACAGACGCATTGATATGCCAGGCTGAGTTAAGTTTATAGTCCTTGCCGGGTTGAGCAGAAAGTTCATTATTGTGGTGTAAAGGTAACTCTGCCTTATTATTTTTCCCTACGGTATTACAGCGCATTGGAAAAACGCTGCTGGTTAGCATGCTCTCTTAAGTAGGCATCGAATTTACTGCAAACGTTACGCGCAAATAGGCGGGCGTCTTTGGGGATAGTGATGCTTGATTCATTCAGTTCAACGATTCCGTCGTTCTGAAGCTCAATAATCTCATTAAGCTCGTGTTCGAAGTAGTCATCAAAAAGCAGGTCAAACTCTTGTTGGAAGACCATTTTATCCACCTTGAGATTACACATTAATTCACTAATGACATAGCGTCGGATTAAATCATCCTGATCCAGCTTTATGCCTTTTTGGTGAGGACTATGCCCTCGTTCTATCGCGTGCAAATAATCATTCAATTTGGGGTAATTTTGCACAATTACATCTTTTAACTGGCTAATGGCAGATGAGCCCAACCCGAGAATATCCGACGATTCATTGCTATAGCCCTGAAAGTTTCTGTGCAGTTTTCCTTTTAACAGCGCTTGATAAAGAGGGTCTGAGGTCAGCGCGAAATGATCCAGCCCAATGGCTTGATACCCTGCTTTGGCTAAATGCGAATGCGCCATTTGCATCAATCCCAGTTTTTCCGCTGCAGAGGGAAGGGACTTTTCATCTATTTTGCGCTGCGCGGCAAATCGTTCAGGAAGATGAGCGTAATTAAATAGCGAGATGCGATCAGGCTTCATGGCAATCACGTCAGTGAGGGTTCGTTTAAAGGTTTGATGAGACTGAAACGGTAACCCATAGATTAGATCCAGATTTACCGTCATCGACTTATAAGTGTGAGCATGCGCAACCAGTTGCTGCACGCTCTGGCTGTCTTGCACCCGGTTGATTGCTTGTTGAACGATAATGTTGGTATCCTGGACCCCCATGCTGATGCGTTGAACACCCTCTGAAAAGAGGTAATCCAGCAATGGTTTATCTGTCCAACGAGGGTCGCACTCGACACTGATCTCAGTTGTCCTGCTGATGGCGAAGCTTTCTCTTAAGTGCGTAAACAGCGTTTGAAATTGTGCAGTGGTTAAATAATTGGGGGAGCCACCGCCAAAGTGAATGCTGGATATTGGCCGGTTACTAAACCGGTGTTGGTGATATCGCATCTCTTTGTGTAGGGCATGGATATATTCATCAGCCCGGTGTTGGTGACGGGTAATGATTTTGTTGCATCCACAGTAATAACAAAGCTGTTTGCAAAAGGGGATGTGGATATACAGCGAAAGTGGCCTGGAAACATCTTTATCCACATCAAGCGGTTGGTTAAATGAGAAGCTATCGCTAAACTGTAACGCAGTAGGGTAAGATGTATATCTTGGTACACGTTGATTATATTTACTTAACAATTCTGGCTTGGTAAACACAGTAAAGATTCTTCTGGCTGCTGAATTAGTTCTACAGTAGCACTGTGCCAGGGTGATAACTTTGATTTAGCGCAAACTCGTCTGCGAAAAAACGCTTCGGATGACGGATAACGTATCCGGGAATGAATCATTCAACTGTTGAGTGCAAAATTACATTTTATGATGAAATCCTCCCAACAACACATTCACTGTCAAAACTGTAATTTCAGTCACTTGTGCTTGCCACTTGCGCTAAAAGACGACGAACTGGAAACGCTTAATCGCATAGTCAAACGTAACCGGCCCTTGCATAAAAATGACCTCTTAGTCGAAGCAGGCCGACCCATGAACTCGTTATTTGCAGTTCGAACAGGTGCGTTCAAATCTTATATTCTTGATAGTGACGGTGAGTACCAAGTTACAGGCTTTCATCTTCCCGGCGATATTATAGGATTGGACGGCTTTGCCATGGAGCAGCATGTCAGTTCGACTCAAGCACTTGAAACTTCTATGGTGTGTGAAATTCCAATCTCTTTACTGGATGAAGCATCTGCCGCGGTACCGAATTTAAAGGCACAGTTAATGCGTTTCATGAGTGAAGAAATTAACGAATTTAAACAAAATATGATGCTGCTTAATAAACGGGCAGCCGAAGCCCGTGTGCTGTTTTTCCTGTTGACGTTATCCAGGCGTTTTGAAGTGAGAGGGTTCTCAGCGACTACATTTGTATTACCGATGACCCGCACAGATATTGGTAATTATTTAGGACTCACCGTTGAAACCGTCAGCCGCCTATTTACCCGTCTACAGAAAGACAATTATATTGATGTACAGGGTAAATCCGTAACGCTTTATAAAAAGGCCGAGATGGAGTCGTTGCTTCGCAACAACGACGTAAAATTGCCAAGAGTAGGCTGATCTTTCAACACCGGATGCCCGCAATAGGTATCTTCACTGCAATGCGGAAACCGTTAAGCTATTTAATTGCAGGACGGGGAAAATACGCTGAAATGGAGTTTCTTACTCCATTGCCCCAGACAATGGCCTGGTTATAAAGGCTATGCAGGTGTTTCTGATCAATACTGAGTACATTGGCCTGTTTTACTACGTTTAACCAGAGTGCGCTTTCAAATGCTTTAACCAGATTAAGGTAACTGTTAAATTCAGCGTTTTTACCTAATAAGGCGTCATTCACACTGTCAGTCAGCGGTAGTTGTTTGATAATGTCGTTCATGTTCTGGTCAAGCAACCCATCCAACAATGAAAACAGCCCGACTAAAAATCCTATTGGGGGGTTGGTATTTAATTTTCTTTCCTGCGACAACAAGTCAAAAAATTTAGCCCTCACAAGTGACATATGAATCAACTCAAGGGGTTTGTCGTCAGCTAAATTCGCCAATGATAATAAAGCAATAAATTTCTTTATTTCTATTTCGCCCATGTAGTTAAGGGCATGCTTTAATGACGTGATCTTGTGCCGTTTGTTGATGGCCGGACTATTTATGAATTTGAGTAATATATAACTCAGTGCGGCATCGCGCTCAATAATTTGATTAATGCGATTTAAATCAAAGTGGGACTGAGAGCTTTCACCCATCAAATCCACTAAATTCATTTTCGAGGCAGGTAATCGGCGTTGCACACGTGTTTCAGGTTGCGCAAAAAAATAGCCTTGGAATAGGTCGAACCCTAAGTCACGACAGCTATTGAATTGTTCGTAGGATTCAACCTGCTCCGCCACTAAGCGAATATTCGAGTCTAAAAAGCGAGGGATATTCCGCTCAATAAGCTCGAAGCGACTTTTGGAAACATCGACCTTCACAATGTCAATCAATGGAAAGATGGCATGCTTGCCGCTGATCATCATCGGGTCATCAATCGCAAGCTTAAAACCCAGTTGTTTGATATGTTGGCAGGCCTCGAAAAGGCCGGATTCCATAGAGGAACCATCAGTAAGCTCCACAACCACCGTTTCAGGATTGAGCATGGTAGGAAAACGGGATATGAGCGTGTCAGAACTGAAATTAATGAAAGATGTTTTCTCACCACAGATATCATCTAATCCCAGAGCGTGGAAGCGTTGTGAGATATAACGGATTTTTTCCGGATCTAATTCGGGGAACGTGCCATTTTTTCCATCCCTGAACAGTAACTCATAAGCAAACACATCTTTTTCGCGATCAAGGATCGGTTGACGAGCGATAAAGGCAAACATGTTATTGAGATGATTCCTCACGGCAAACGCTTCTTTTTTATTGTTATGATTATGCACACATCCATGCGGTTTGGTATAAATATTTAGACGCAGGTATAACTTTACCCTATGACTAATTTATAATCTACATTTTCACCTTCTCTACCCTCAGGTTCACCATCAATTTTTCGTACACGCCAGCATTGATCGTCCCCACTTTATCGACTCATTATAAAAGGCATGCAAAAGTGTTTGTTTTAACTGATATTTTATCGATAGTTTTTTTATTCCGCTCCAGTTAGCGCTTTCAAAGTATTGCACCATCAATAAACAGTCTTTAAGTAAATTTTGCTTACCGCAAAGTGCATTTTTAACACTTTCCGCTACCGGAATCTTTTTCATCAGGTCTTCCATGGGCCTTTCCATCAGCGCATCCAAAAGAGACAGTAAGCCGGTTAAAAATCCTGTCGGTGGATTTTCGCTTTGCTTGAGGGCCACGGAAACCAACTCGCAAAACTTTGCTCTTACTAATGACATCTGCATCAGTTCAGTCGGTTGGCCTTTACTTAAATTAGCTAATGCCAGTAACGCAATAAACTTTTTCACTTCAACTTCGCCCATATAGGTTAAAGCGTGTTTGAGTGAACTGATTTTGTGGCGCTTATTAAACGTAGGATTATTAATGAATCGCAATAACAGGTAAGTGAGTGAAACGTCACGTTGTAAAATCGCGTTGACTTTATCAAAGTCAACGTTAACAGATGCACTGGCTGAAAGCAGTTCGAGCAGTGTAAGCTGGGAGGATTCAATGGTACGGTGGCGAACCACTTCTGGGTGGGCGAGAAAATACCCTTGGAAATAATCAAAACCCATGGCTTTGAAGGTGTCAAATTCAGCATAGGTCTCGACCTTCTCGGCCACGAGCTTAATTCGTAATGCTTTTAATTCAGGCACCAGCCGGGCAATTTCGTCAGTCGCCATTTCGGTGATGTCGAACTTCACAATGCTGGTATAAGGGAGGAGTGGCTTCCACTTATCCGTTGCGTCATAGTCATCGAGCGCCAGGGTAAAACCCAGTCCGCGCAAATGTTTGCATGCCTTGATGAGGGGCTCATCAATTTTGACCGTTTCCAATATCTCTACCACCACCTCGGATGCATCAAGAGACGTGGGAAAACGATACATCAGCGTATCGCGATGAAAATTTATAAAGGCTGGTTTATCACCTACGATCTCTTCTAACCCCAGACTTAAATGGCTGGAAGCCAAAAGTTTTGAGGTTGCTTCATCAGGGGGAATATCAGGAAAGCAATTTTGTTTACCGTCACGAAATAATAGTTCCCACGCATATAATTCGCGGTTTTCATCGAAAATCGGTTGTCGTGCAATGTATGCGAACATAGAAATCCTTTTTGTTTTCCTCCGCTTAAAATATTGTTAGCGCGTTTGTCGGGATTTTGTTCATATCATGGTACTTTTTCCGGCGTCAAATTGGTAAATTAATTACTTTACCGCGCTAAACAACGGTTTAATAGGATAAACATCGTTCACTGAAGGTTTAAGATAGTTTAATCTCAAAAGAGGCTGGGAACTTTTTATTGTTAAGTGGGTCTTGATATTTACTCAACACACTCTATATTTTTGGATTGGTTGAGTGGAAATTTTCATTGGACTCGCAAGGCGCCCCTGGCAATGTTATACTCGGGTGTGTTTTTAATTGAGGTGAATATGAGCAACAATTTGCATTCCATGGCCCTATCTGTGCCTCATAATGGTAGTATAGAAGGCTATATTCAGGCTGTTAGCGGCATAGATATGCTATCTGCGGCAGAAGAACATGATTTGGCTACTCGTTTGCGCGAAGAAGATGATCTGAGTGCAGCCAGAAAGCTGGTTATGTCACACCTGCGTTTTGTGGTGCATATTGCTAAATCCTATTCTGGTTACGGCTTACCTCAGGCAGATTTAATTCAGGAAGGTAACATTGGTCTTATGAAAGCGGTGAAGCGTTTCGACCCTTCAGTTGGCGTAAGATTAGTATCATTTGCCGTACACTGGATCAAAGCAGAGATTCATGAATTCGTACTAAAAAACTGGCGTATCGTGAAAGTGGCTACTACCAAAGCGCAGCGTAAATTATTCTTTAATCTGCGCAAGGCGAAGAAGCGTCTTGGCTGGTTTACTCACGCTGAAGTGCAAACCGTCGCAGATGAACTGGGTGTGAGCACCAAAGAAGTGTTGCAGATGGAAGCACGCATGAGTAGTCAGGATCAGGCATTTGATTTATCTGCGGATGATGACGAAAACGGCAACTTTGCACCGGTTCAGTATCTTGAAGACAAAAGTACTGATGTGGAAATGGACGTTATCAATACTGATTGGGATACAAATGCATCCAAGCGTTTGTACTCTGCAATTAAAACCCTTGATGAGCGCAGCCAAGACATTATCGAGACCCGCTGGTTGGCGGATAGCAAAATTACCTTACAGGATTTGGCGGATAAGTATCAGGTTTCAGCTGAGCGGGTGCGTCAAATTGAAAAAAATGCGATGAAAAAGCTTCAGGCCGCAATGGTGGCTTAATCAGTTGCTTGGTAGAAGATTGCTAAAAAAACGCCTCTTTCAAAGAGGCGTTTTTTATTGTTTCTGAACCTGACTATTCTTCTTCTGCGGCAACCTCAGTGTCCTGCTTAGAAGGCAATACCCAATAAACTCCCCTGAACTCCGCGACAGGATCATCCCCGTCTAATATATCCACTTGTAACGTTAGCTTCGCTTTTTTACCTTTTTCTAATGGAGTCATTTTTCCCGACAATGTCTCAATATTGCAAATCGCTCTGGGCTTCATGGTAATGGGTTTGTGGTAATGGATGTCACCATCACCTAAGACAATGTCTCCTGATTGATTCTTCTCTTTTAACTGTAAAAAAATCATTCCCCAGCCGGTAAGTGTGGCTAGCGAAAAAATGCTGCCCGCAAACATTGTGCCGTGAATGTTGATATTTTTATTCAGTGACGCACGGGTCTCCAATGTTCTTCCGGTAAACTGATGAATTTTAATTCCCATGTGGTCTGTTATAGGGATGGTGTCAGACCAGGTTTTCTGGAGTTCTTTACACCAATTAGGGTGCATCACAAGCGAACTTAGGTCACTGAGCTTCTTAACCATTTGTTGGCGACGTAAGGTTCCCAGTTCAGTGGGCGCTTCTCGCTCTATAGCGAAGCCACAGGCGGTGAAAAACGGGATTGATAGTTCGCGGCTGTTAGTCACGGCACGAATCGCGCCAAGATCACGTGCCACTGCCTCCAGTGCACCCAGGATCATTTGGCCCAGGCCTTTACGCTGGTAGTCAGAGTGGACCGCAATATGCCGGATTTGTGCTTCTTCTGCGGTGTTCAGGTGCACTCTTCCACACGCCACAATTTCCCCAGCGCCATTGATGATCATGCGGTGTTCAGCAACCTGTTCATATTCATCTTTTTCTGAACCAGGAGGAAAATTCCAGGGCTGCCTGAGATACGTCCAGCGAAACGTAAAATAGGCTTCGAATTCTTCTTCGCTTTTTGGCTTTACAACTCTAAACACTGTTTAACCATACATTGACCCATAATAAATCCATTAAACATGACGGGCGGTGACGAAACAAGCCCTTTATAACCATCCAAATTGAAAAGGGAGCGCTAACCAATCACATATTTAAGGTTGGTTAAACATTAAATGAAAAGGTGACCGGTCCATCATTGATTAACGAGACTTGCATGTCAGCGCCAAAAAGCCCGGTTTGTGTCGTAATGCCTGTTGCTTTAAGTTGATGAACAAATTCATCATAAATTTGCTCGCCCTGTTCAGGTGCGGCACCTTTAGAGAATCCGGGACGGTTTCCTTTGGTCGTATCGGCTACCAGTGTAAATTGAGACACGACCAGAATGCTGCCTTTGACTTGCTGCACATTCAGGTTCATCTTGCCTTCTTCGTCGGCAAATACACGGTAGTGGGTAATTTTTCTAACCAGCTTTTCGATTTGCGTACTGGTGTCGTCGCGTTCAACGCCTAATAACAATAACAATCCGTGGTCGATCTGACCGACGATATGATTGTCAACGGTGACACTGGCCTGACTTACGCGTTGAATTAAACCAATCATTGCTGCTCCTGAATAAAGCGAGCCATATCCCGCGTAGCCCGGCACAATGCATAACCGATCCCTGGTTCGGTAGTACTGTGACCTGCTTCCGGCACCATTTGCAAACTACTGTTCGGCCAGGCTTTGTGCAGCAGATAGGCAGCTTCTGGTTTGCATATCATATCGTACCGCCCATGAATGAGGGTCGCTGGCAGATGCGCTATTTTATCAATATTTTGCATGATGTAATTCTCTGCAATAAAACATTTATTCACTAAGAAGTGACACTCCAGGGTTGCCAGGCTGGTGATCAAGTGAACCGGGTTTTGCGCGGTCATATCGCCTGTAACGATGGGTAAAGCCAGTTTAGACAACCTTTCTTCCCACGCGTACCAACGTTTCAATGCTGACAGACGATTAACTTCATTATCGCTTTTAAAAGCCGCGTAATAAGACGCTAATATCTCGTCAGTGGAGGCCGGTGCAGCGATGCCCTGGATGAATTTTTGATAAAAATCAGGGAAAAAGATTGCGCCCCCTCCCGCGGCGGATAAGAACCAGTCAAGGTCTTTCTGACGGGCTAAAAATAATCCCCGGAGAATTAAGCCATGAACGACTTCCGGTTTTTCAATGGCGCTTAGCAGGCCTAACGTGGTTCCCCAGGAACCACCGAAAATCACCCACTTATTAATATTCAGGTATTCCCGTAATAATTGAATGTCAGCTAATAAATCTTGTGTCGTATTCTGTTCGAGATCGTTAAATGGCCGCGAACGCCCACACCCACGTTGTTCAAAACCGATAATGCGATAGCGGTTTGCATCAAAAAAGCATTTATAGTTTGGCGACAGGCCTGCTCCCGGGCCGCCATGAAGATATAACACGGGGATGCCATCTGGATTTCCACTTTGCTCGTAGTAAACTTCGTGGTGTGAGCCAGTTTTCAAATACCCACTTTGGTAGGCGGCAATATCTGGATAAAGTCGTTTCATTTTATTTCAGCTCGTTGTCTGCCGCTTTAAATTAGTATATTAATGAAACACATTCTAACCATAAATGCGAGAGAGTTAATATGTCAGGTCAAGGTTCAGGCGGAAATGTAATCGCGGCAATTTGTAGTTTCTTTATTCCGGGATTAGGCCAATTGGTGCAGGGAAGAGTATTAAGTGCGTTGATGTTTTTCCTTGTGTGTACTATCTGTTACACATTATGGGTAACTGTAATTTTAATATTTCTCTGGCCCATCGGCGTAATTGTTCATTTATGGTCGATTATTGATGCCGCCAGATTCCGAGGACGGGAATTGTAAGTTATGAAGATGCGCTCAATTGTATTTTGTACCAGTCTCCTTTTATTGATGTTAACTGGCTGTCAATCTGCCTATTACGCAGCGTGGGAACAAGTAGGCGTGGAAAAGCGTGAAATCATGGTGGACAGGGTAGAGGATGCCCGTGATTCTCAGCAAGATGCACAAGAGCAATTCAGCTCGGCGCTGGAAGAGTTCAGCGCCTTGATTAATTTTGACGGTGGTGAACTGGAGGAGGTTTACAACCGACTCAATGACGAATACGAAGACAGTAAAGCCGCTGCTGATGAAGTTTCTGAGCGCATTGATAGCGTTGCCTCTGTTGCCGAGGCGCTGTTTGATGAATGGGAAGATGAACTGGAACGATATCAGAACGACAGTTATCGCCGCACCAGTGCGCAGCAACTACGCGACACCAGACGCAAATATGAGTCCATGTTAAGTGCCATGCGCAAAGCGGAAGCGACGATGATGCCCGTACTACAAAAGCTGGAAGATAACGTTCTGTTTCTGAAGCATAACCTTAACGCCAGTGCGATTGGCTCTTTAGAAAGCGAGCTAACAGTCATGCAAGCGGATATCCGTGTCCTCATTCGTAATATGAACGGCGCAATAGCCGAATCCGATGCCTTTATTGCTTCGATGAAGTGAATTGACGCCAGGCTTACTCGTTGGGGAGCTCTCTGGGCTCCTCACTGGCTTTATGCGAGTCGAAGGTATCATTCAAGCTACAGGTAAACTCTGCGCCCAGCAACACCACTATCCAGGATAAATACACCCATAAAAACAGTATCGGTAAGGTCGCCAATGCGCCATAGATGATCTGATAAGAAGGAAAGTTGGTCACGTAAAAAGTAAAACCATTTTTCATTATTTCAAATAGGATGGTGGCGACCAGAGCGCCGGGTAACGCATATTTGGGACTCACGCGACGGTTAGGGACCAACATGTACAAAATGACAAATGCCAGCATGGTGGTCAAACTCGGTACCAGCTTTAAGACTGTGGTACCTAAACCCGGTGTATATTCTTCAGCGAATGTGGCGATGCCGGAAAGGTAAGATGTTACCACCACGCTTGAACCTATCAGCATGGGACTTAACGTAATAACCATCCAGTAAATTGCCAGGGTATAGATGAGTGGCCTTTCGCTGGGTGTGCGCCAGATGCGGTTCAATGTTTTATCGACATTGGATATCAACAATAGCGCAACCACCAGTAACGAAAGAATGCCGATGGCGCTCATTTCTGCTGCGTTTGAAACAAATGACAAGATATGTTCGTGGACCACATCGCTGGCGGTCGGGACGAAATTGGTAAAAATAAAATGCTCAAGTTTACTTCTGACCGAAGCGAAGGCAGGGAAGGCCGACATGATAGTGAAGGTGACCATCACAAACGGAACCAGCGACAACAAGGTTACATAGGCTAAATGTCCGGCAGAGATAGTAATGTTGTCATTCACACAACGCTGCAAAAAAATCCGCCCAAAATCGCGAAAGCGATGATGATGCTTGTGCCACATTGATTTCACACTATCTACATTCACACTACACTCCAATTGCTGGTGGGTTTGATATCAATGTGAACTGATATCATGTATTCAATACAAGTGTAACGGCTTGTTCAAATAGGTAAAACTAAATTTTTCTCAAAAGTGTCGGGGCTACAGTGGTGTTGTGTTCGCGTTTTCCCAGCATGTGGCAAATGGCATAACTCAATTCACAGCGGTTCAACGTGTAAAAGTGGAAGTGTTTAACCCCTTCTTTGGCTAATACCTTAACCATATCCAATGCGATGTTTGCACCTAGTAAATTGCGTGTGGTCTGATCGTCCTTATCCAATCCATCAAACGTACGATGTAACCAGTTTGGGATATGAACATTAGTAAAACCAGCGAATTTTAACAACGTCTGGTAATTGGTGACCGGCAGTATACCCGGAACAATGTCAAGATCGATCCCGGCCGCTGCTGCGCGATCCCGAAAGCGCAAGAATACACTGGTATCAAAAAAGAACTGTGTTATCGCTTCGCTGGCGCCAGCTTGCGCCTTACGCCTTAAGTTCAGCAAATCAAATTGTGAATTCGGTGCTTCGGGATGTTTTTCTGGGTAGGCTGCAACAGATACATCAAAATCGGCCACGTCCTTTAACAATTCGACTAAGTCTGCCGCGTACATTTCGGTTTTGCTTACACCTGGGGGGAGATCACCACGCAGGGCCACGATACGTCTGATACCTGAATCCCAGTAATCCTTTGCAATCTGGCGAAGTTCATCTTGGGAAGCATCAACACATGTCAAATGAGGTGCCGCTGGTATACCTGTTTCCTGATGAATGCGTTTAACTACGTGGTGAGTTCTGTCACGTTCGCCGCTGTTAGCACCGTAAGTCACTGACATATAAGCCGGTTTTAGCGGGGCCAGGCGCTCGACTGAACGCCATAATGTTTGTTCCATTTGCTCTGTTTTTGGTGGGAAAAACTCAAATGACACATCAATATCAGTGAGTTCAGCGAGTGACTGATTTAGAGCATCAATACCTTGCGCGTATGAAACCATTATTTGCCCCTGTAGACGTTTAGACGTCCAAATTATTGCATATATGGATAGACGTCAAGCAGTTTACACTGCTTAATTGACCTTTTTTGGATATTGTTTAGAATTTCCAGTCATAACGAGACCCTAATATAACAATGAGACCATCATGGCAGAATGGAACGGCAACTATATACATCCTTACGCAGAACACGGTAAAAAGAGCGAACAAGTTAAAAAGGTGACGGTTTCAATACCTACCAATGTACTTAAAGTGCTTACCGACGAGCGTACCCGCAGGCAGATAAATAACCTAAGACACGCCACCAATTCAGAATTGCTCTGCGAGGCGTTCTTGCACGCCTTTACTGGTCAGCCGCTGCCTGACGATGAAGATCTGCGCAAAGACAACCCCAATCGTATTCCTGCTTCTGCGCGCAAGATAATGGAAGCAATGGGAAAAACTCCAGAAACGGATGGTGAAGAGTAAAAAAGTAATCAAAGGTTGCCGGCAATTCGCCGGCAATTCGTTGAATTACGCGTAGCTGGCAGGAAGCGTATCTATCCGGGCTACGCCTGATTCGATGGCGGCAATGGCTACGGCTTTAGCGATGCGACCACACAAGCGAGGGTCCATTGGTTTGGGGATGATATAGTCCTTGCCAAAACTGAGACTTTTACTTCTACTCGCGGCCAGTACTTCTTCTGGCACCGGCTCTTTAGAAATTGAGCGGATCGCTTCTACCGCGGCCACTTTCATTTCATCATTAATTGCACTAGCGCGCACATCCAGCGCCCCTCTGAAAATAAAAGGAAAACAAAGCACGTTGTTGACCTGGTTCGGATAATCCGAACGGCCGGTGGCCATGATTAAGTCATCTCGGACACTGTGTGCCAGTTCCGGCTTTATTTCAGGATCCGGATTTGAGCAGGCAAATACGATCGGCTTAGCTGCCATTAGTTTGAGTGCTTCAGGGGACAAAACATCGGGTCCGGATACGCCGACGAATATATCAGCGCCATCCATTACATCTTCAAGTGTGCGCTTATCCGTGTTATTGGCGAACAGCTTTTTGTGCTCGGTGAGATCTTCCCGTCGTGTATGAATAACACCTTTACGATCAAGCATATAGATGCGTTCACGCTGAGCACCACACTTTATCAGCAATTCCATGCAGGCCACAGCCGCCGCCCCGGCACCCATGCAGACAATTTTTGCTGTTTCGATATCTTTGCCCTGAACTTCTAACGCATTAAGCATTCCTGCAGCGGTCACTATGGCCGTGCCATGCTGATCATCATGAAATACCGGTACTCGGCATCGTTTAATGAGTTCCTGCTCAATTTCAAAGCATTCTGGCGCTTTGATATCTTCAAGATTAATGCCGCCGAACGTATCGGCAATATTGGCAACGGTGTTGATGAACTCTTCGGTTGTGCGGTGTTTTACTTCAATATCGATCGCATCCAAACCCGCAAAGCGTTTAAATAAAAGTGCTTTGCCTTCCATAACCGGCTTGGATGCAAGTGGGCCAAGATTACCCAGCCCCAAAATGGCGGTACCGTTGCTGATCACCGCCACCATATTTCCTTTGGCCGTATATTTGTATGCTGCATCAGCATCTTCAGCAATTTCACGAACAGGTTCTGCTACGCCCGGACTGTAGGCAAGTGCCAGGTCGTCAACGCTATCAGCGGGTTTGGATAGTTCAACTTTGATTTTGCCTGGGGTAGGGAGGGCATGATAATCGAGTGCTCGTTGTCTGAAATCTGACATTGTGGCGGTAGTCCTTACTGTGTAGGGTTGGTAAAAACGTTGTTATGCAATTATTGTGAACGCAGCTCGATATTATTATGGTTTCTGGCTGCATTTCACCTTGACACAAGGGGGTTGGGCAATGACCGAAACCTTTTATCTGCTGGTCTGGTTTCACCGTTCACTCTCAACCAATCATATTACGCGTTAGAAATCCGCGAAACTCTATCACACCTTGATTTCCTCAACATATCAGATGAGGCAGCTTAAATTAAACTAACTTGTTGCCAAAATAAACAAAAGAAAATGTTTGAAATCTTAATCATTCATCGCGTTTATTTTACTGACCGTGAATTATTATTCTGTAGATACAAAAACGCCGGCATGAAGCCGGCGTTTTTGAAGAATAACGATTTAACGTAATTCTTATTTTTTGCCCAAGGCACCGAAACGCTTCTTGAAGCGATCAACACGGCCACCAGTATCAACGTTACGTTGCTTACCAGTATAGAATGGGTGACAGTTAGAACATACGTCCAGGTTAATATCTTTACCTAGCGTAGAACGAACTTTGATTGTGTTACCACAAGAGCAATTTGCAGTAATTTCATTGTAATCCGGATGGATATCTTGTTTCATGGTTTACCTCAAAAAAAAGGCCGTATCGCTATCCGACCCGAAGTCGAACACCACACGTTATTAATAATTGCGGGCTGGTGTTACGCAATCCCCGCCAATAAAGGCCGCGCATAATAATGGAAGCTCAACTTTTGGTCAAGTGATTTATCTTTCTTCAATAAAATTACGACCATAGCATTAAGGTAGTTTGGTATTTATCTTCTCCTGTGTCATATATTCGGTATCATAGTGCTAATTTCTTAGATAGTAACGTCTCAAAAAGCGTCAGAATTTCATGTCTCAATGGTTTGTTGAAGTGGCCGTGCCTGTTCCTTTGCGTCAAACCTTTACCTACTGTTTCGATAGTAAGGTGGAGAGAGGGTGTCGTGTGTCGGTTCCTTTTGGTAAACGTACTTTGGTGGGGGTAGCGACCGCAGCGCAGCCCACTTACGACGGCGCAGTTGATAAACTGAAGACATTACACGCTGTCATTGATGAGGCCCCTGTACTATCACCCGTGCTACTGACGTTGTGTGAATGGCTGGCACATTATTATCATCATCCAATCGGCGAGGTATTTCATACTGCGTTACCGGTGCTTTTAAGAAAAGGTGAGACACTGCCTGACGATACTGAACAATGGATATCGGCTGCGGATATGAGTGACGGCAGCGTCACAGCACAGCTTGCGCGGGCACCTAAACAACTGGCTTGCTGGCAATCCGCCAGCCAGCATCCCAATACCCTTGCTTATTTTAACAAGCGGTATTCATCCGCTATTGTCAATGCGCTAGTAGAAAAAGGCGTTTTACAGCTGACCAGTCAGGCGGTGATAGCAAACGATTGGCAACCGCGCGTCAAGGTGGCCAGTAAACCTGTCGCCAACCGCGAGCAGGCTGCTGCTATTGCAGCAATTAACCAGCTATCGGGCTTTGCCACCTTTTTGCTGGAAGGCGTAACCGGCAGTGGAAAAACCGAAGTCTATTTACAGGTTTTAGAAGACATTCTGTTAGCGGGTAAGCAGGTATTAATTCTGGTGCCCGAAATTGGCCTCACACCGCAAACAGTTAAGCGTTTTACCAGTCGCTTTGGCATTGAGGTGGCGGTGCTGCATTCACAGGTGACGAATAAAGAACGTCTTCTCATTTGGCAACGGGCCAAAAAGAATCAGATTGGGATTGTGATTGGTACACGCTCTGCCATATTCACACCATTTGATAATTTAGGAATGATTATTCTGGATGAAGAGCATGATGATTCGTTCAAGCAGAACGACGGTCTGCGTTATCATGCGCGTGACTTAGCGGTGGTACGTGCTCAAAAAGAGCACATCCCGTTAGTGTTGGGGTCCGGTTCTCCGTCACTGGAGTCACTAAATAATGCGTTAACCAAGCGCTATCAGCATTTGCACTTAACCGCCCGTGCTGGCAATGCGGTAGTGCCGACGCAGCATCTGCTTGATGCACGGGAGCAACCATTAGAGTTTGGTCTGGCAGCGGGAACGATTAATATTATTAAATCGCACCTGGAAGCGAATAATCAGGTATTGGTTTTCATTAACCGCAAAGGGTATGCCCCTGCCTTGTTATGTCATCACTGCGGTTTTTCGGTGGATTGCCAACGTTGTGAACAGCCTTTTACGGTTTATCAGAAGCAATCGCGATTGCAGTGTCACCATTGCGAAAAAACCAGATCGGTACCGCAAACCTGTGAGGCCTGCGGAAGCAACGAGCTCATCACATCGGGTACCGGAACGGAACAAATTGAGACCGGACTGACGCAGCTTTTTCCTCAATACGCGCAGATTCGTATAGATAGTGATTCAGTCCGGGGGAAAGACAAACTTGCTCACATTCTCAAAAAAATAGATAGCCAGGAATACCAACTGCTGATTGGTACTCAGATCCTCGCCAAGGGGCATCATTTCCCACACGTTACCCTGGTTGTGGTTTTAGGGTGTGACGGTGCGCTGTACAGTGCCGATTTCCGCGCACCTGAAAAGCTGGCGCAGTTAGTCACTCAACTTGCCGGTCGTGCGGGCAGGGCCAGCAAACCGGGAGAAATGTGGCTGCAAACCCATTCTCCTGACCACCCGTTGCTGCAGGATTTGATTTGCAATGGCTATCAGGCGTTCTCGCGTTATTTGATCCAGGAACGACAGCATAGTGGTTTACCGCCTTTTACGGTGCAATGTGTGATTCGTGCCGAAGCAGTTAACCCACAATTGGCCCATGACTTTTTAATGCAAACCCGACAAATTCTAAGCAACGGCCAGGAACTGCAGTTTGTAGGGCCGATCCCAGCAATGATTGAAAAAAAGCAGGGACGATATCGCTTTATGCTGATCATATCTGCGCACAAGCGCTCAGTTTTGCATCATTCGCTACGCCACGGTATTCCTAATATTACACAATCAATGTGGGCCGCTAAGGTGAGATGGTCGGTGGATGTGGATCCGATGGATTTTAATTAGCGTTATGGAGTTGGTGCACAAGCTCAGATATTAGATGATGGATAAGTGAGCAGCATTTTTTATTTAACCACGTTACACTGTGCCCAACGTTGTCATCAACCTTAAGTTTGGAATATTCGCCGTTTATGGCTCAACGAGATTATGTATCCCGCGGGCGTTCACCGCAAAAGGGCCCAAAGCGAGGCCCTGCTAAAAAGACGCAGGCCAACAAGCAAGTAAGGCAAAAATCTGACGCGTCAACTGCTACGGCACTACCTTGGGTGAGATTAGCGGTGGTGGTGGTATTGCTGGTAGGCTTTGTTTTCTTTTTATGGTCAATAAAAGATTCAGCCGACCAGAAAATTGATGCGCCAGTACCTGCACAGTCGGTGAAAAGTAAAGATGATCTGCCGGAACTACCCGAAGAAGAATGGGAATATATTAAATCATTACCGGGTTATGAAGTGGAAGTGGATGTTGCCGAGCAGGAAAAGTCTGATAAACGTTATCTCATGCAATGCGCATCCTTCAGAACCCGTGCTCAGGCGGAAGAGATGAAAGCCACGATTGCGTTTCAGGGCTTGGAGTCGCAGATCAGGCCTAGTTCAGGAGCGAACGGTGACTGGTTCCGCGTGATCCTCGGTCCCTTTGAAAGTAAACGCGACGCTGAGCGAGCTAAACACACACTGCGCAAGGCCAATATTTCCACTTGCCAAATCTGGTTCTGGAATCTGTAAGACACAATTAATCCTTAGCTTGCATAAAAGCAGGCTAAGGGTGCAGCCTAATTGGCGTTGAGGTGGTTCACTGCATCATTGTCAATTGGGTTAGCGATGAATCTATTCTACACCTTGAAAAACTTTAGACACTCCCCCACTTACCTTTACAGCATCGAGCTTCAATTAATGAAGTGACTCTTCAATTTCATATAAGTGGGGAATTTACGTGACCACAATTGTTTCAGTTAGACGTGACAACCAGGTAGTCATGGCTGGTGACGGCCAGGTCTCCTTGGGTAATACGGTAATGAAGGGCAATGCCCGTAAGGTACGCCGTTTATATCACAATAAAATACTCGCCGGATTCGCCGGTGGGACCGCTGATGCCTTCACCTTATTCGAGCGATTTGAATCCAAGTTGGAAGCGCACCAGGGGCAGCTTACCCGGGCCGCTGTAGAAATGGCCAAAGACTGGCGTACCGACAGAATGCTGCGTAAACTTGAAGCGTTACTTGCGGTAGCCGACGAGACGGCCTCTTTCATTATTACCGGTAATGGCGATGTGGTGCAGCCTGAAAATGACCTGATCGCAATAGGTTCAGGGGGGCCCTACGCCCAATCTGCAGCGACAGCGTTATTAGAGAATACATCGTTAAGTGCCAAAGAAATTGCTGAAAAAAGTCTAACCATTGCGGGCGATATTTGCGTATTCACTAATCATCACCAAACGCTCGAAGTCCTGGACTATTAAAAGGGTTATTCGAATATTAATTACGTGTCTCCGGTGGAGACTCAGCAGAGTTTACATTAAGAAGGTTTTCTATGTCTGAAATGACACCTCGCGAAATAGTGCATGAATTAGATCGCCATATTATTGGTCAGCAAGACGCAAAGCGCGCGGTTTCCATTGCGCTTCGCAACCGTTGGCGCCGCATGCAGTTACCTGAAGAGCTGCGCCAGGAAGTAACGCCCAAAAACATTCTTATGATTGGACCAACAGGGGTGGGTAAAACAGAAATCGCCCGTCGTTTGGCGAAGCTTGCCAATGCGCCTTTTATCAAGGTGGAGGCAACCAAGTTCACCGAAGTGGGCTATGTCGGTAAAGAAGTGGAGCAGATCATTCGTGATCTGGCGGATATCTCGGTCAAAATGACCAAAGAGAAGGCCATGGCGAAGGTTAAATACCGAGCCGAAGAAGCCGCGGAAGAGCGCATTCTGGACGTATTATTACCTGCCCCAGAAAATGCTTGGGGCGAAAAAGAACAAGTGGAAGATCGCGGTACCCGTCAAAGTTTCCGTAAAAAACTGCGTGAGGGCAGCTTAGACGACAAAGAAATTGAGGTAGACGTGGCACTGCCGCAAGTTGGGGTAGAAATTATGGCACCCCCGGGCATGGAAGAGATGACCAACCAACTTCAGAGCATGTTCCAAAATCTTTCTGGTAGCTCCAAAAAGAAGAAGAAGCTTAAGATAAAAGAAGCACGCAAACTGCTGGTAGAAGAAGAAGCCGCACGGTTGGTTAATCAGGAAGATTTAAAAGAAATGGCGATTGAGTCGGTAGAGCAACACGGTATCGTGTTTATCGATGAAATCGACAAAATTTGTAAGCGTGAAGGTGCTACAGCTGGCGATGTTTCGCGTGAAGGGGTGCAGCGTGACTTACTTCCGTTAGTGGAAGGGTCGACGGTTTCGACCAAACACGGGATGGTGAAAACTGACCATATTTTGTTTATTGCATCTGGGGCATTCCAGATGAGCAAACCATCCGATCTTATCCCTGAACTGCAAGGGCGTTTGCCTATTAGAGTAGAGTTATCTGCGTTGGCGGTGGGCGACTTTAAACGTATTCTTACCGAGCCTAACGCGTCGCTTACTGAGCAGTATAAGGCACTGCTGAAAACCGAAGGGGTCGATGTAGAGTTTACCGAATCTGGTATTCAGCGTATTGCTGAAGCGGCCTGGCAGGTTAACGAACGCACTGAAAATATCGGTGCCCGTCGACTACATACTGTACTGGAAAGGTTGATGGAGGATATTTCCTTCGACGCCTCAGAAAAAAACGGGGAGTCACTCACGGTTGACGATGCCTATGTGAATAAGCATCTTGAGCAATTGGTAGATGACGAAGATCTAAGTCGCTTTATTCTTTAGGTTGCCCTAGCGCACATCTGTTGATGTGCGCTTCTCCCAGAATAGTGTCGCGAGCGCCACTATAATTTCATATCGTTAATTGTTGGCTAGTCCCTCTAACAATATCTCACCTATACCTGATCCGATCTCATGCTCAATGCGCAGCAAGTAAGGCGCTGGATCCATGTCTAACAACCAGTCATTCCCTTTTGTTACTTTATCGCTGATATAGTGCCCTCCATACCCGGTTCTATTGCTGACCAAGTTTTATCGCAAGTTCACTCACCAGTGCGGTAAGAATATGAGGTATTGCCAGGGCGTCACCATCGGAACGATGATCCGTGTGCTCACTTATCAAATCGAGTGCGACACCCGTGTCACCGCACACCTAGGTTAGAATATTGGTGTCGGCACTCTATCGCGGTAGTGTGATGAGGCCCGGCGCAGGATACTGCAGTCAATAGTGCCTATTGGTTTGAGTATGAAAATATACTCCGCTAAATTGCCACTGTATATAAGCTAAAATATAAGTAAGTGCTTACAAATGGCTCCATTTTCGCGCCATTGCTATTGATTATTGTCTCTGGAATATTTGCTCTCAATTCTTTTACTTTATCCAGTTGCAGTGGTGAT
>CAZROH010000047.1:0-1592 GCA_964601635.1 uncultured Alteromonas sp.
TAAAATGAGATTACTTATTATTGAAATAATCTGGTAACGTAACTGCTTTGATACAGAATTTTACCGTGTAAAAACGAGAAATTAATGAGAATTACGTTTTTGCTGATAAGTATTTTACTTATTTGTATTAAAGGTTATTGCGCTGACGGCACCCGGATCAGGATTATTGATCAGGATAGCCAGCCGGTAGCCAATGCAGTGGTATCGATACCGGACCATTCGATAACACCAGATCTCAGTGAGATTGCGGTGATGGATCAGGTCAACAAACAGTTCTCCCCTACCGTACTGGTGATCAATAAAGGCCAGAAGGTAAGCTTTCCCAATGGTGACAATATTCGTCACCATGTCTATAGTTTCTCTTCCATAAAGCCGTTCGAGATCCGACTTTACAAAGGTTCGAACGAAGCCCCCATTCCATTTGATAAACCCGGCGTTGCTGTGCTCGGCTGTAATATACATGACAATATGGTGGGTTATATATATGTTGCCGAACAGGAACTGGCCGAAATTACAGACATCGAAGGCCAGGTTCTTATGACCAAGCCAGATTTAGCACAAGTGAAACTCTGGCATCCTGATCTGGGCATGGGGTCTACACAGAAAATTCACGTTCGGCTAAAGCCGATTGATGGTGTGATGGTTGGACAGGTGCAAATAAATAAAGTCGCCGAGCAAAACAATAACAATATTTTCAAATCCAGAAAATTCGGGCAATGAGGAACGGGATTGGCCGCGAAATCACTCAACCAACAAATTTTCAGACTGACGGGTGGACTGGTACTCCTGTCCACCATTGCGATTCTGATCAATATTTGGTTTTCAACAGTTGAACATGCCGAAAAGCAGTTAGCAACAAACCTGCAAATTGCTGAATCGGTTTTCAAGCAGATATTCAGCAATCGGGAAGAACAGCTTTATAATTCGGCAGACATTCTGACCTCGGATTTTGGCTTCAAGACTGCGGTAGCCAGTGACGATGAGGCAACGATAGAAAGTGCGTTGTTAAATCATGGCAAGCGCGTGCAAGCCGATTTGATGGCACAGTTATCCCTTGAGGGCGAGGTCATCAGTTCGACCCGTAAAAACCTGGAAACAGGCAGCCAATTTCCTTATCAGGATCTGATCGAGCAAACCAATCAGCGTAGTGGTGCAAACACCATTATGATGCTTAATGATCAATTGTATCAGGCCATTCTGCTCGTCGTCGAAACCCCTCGCCCCTATGGCATTACGTTAATCGGATTCGATGTCGATACGCTATTGCTGGAACGATTGAAGAGCATTACACAGCTCGATGTCACCATCAGTGTAGAACGTAAAGGGGAAATCGAATATTCGGTAAGTACGTTAGCGCCATCCATCAAAGAGCAGGCCTTACAGCAGACCAGTGCGGATCTGTCGTGGTTAGACATTTTGCCTTTTGGGGATACGTTGTATATCTCGCAGCGTTTTCTATACGTCAATAATGACCGCGATCAAATATGGGTGACGCTGTCTGAGAATGTCACCCGACTCTATGCAGAGTTTAATCGGTTACAGATAAAAATTTCAGTGATCGCAGGCCTTTTACTGATATTAACGTTAATGCT
>CAZROH010000047.1:1692-22510 GCA_964601635.1 uncultured Alteromonas sp.
TACAGATAAAAATTTCAGTGATCGCAGGCCTTTTACTGATATTAACGTTAATGCTTGGTGCTTTGTTTGCCCGGAAGCTGGCAAAACCCCTTTCAGGCTTGTCGCGTTACGCCCGCAAGATTTCCGGCGGAGACTATGAACAGGTAATTAAAGTAGATTCAAAAACCACTGAAATAGATGAGCTGACTGATGCTTTTGTATCTATGCAGGCCAATATTAAAGAGCGACAGTCCAAAATAGTGTTTCAGGCAACCCACGATTTGCTTACCGGAATTTACAATCGCTATAAAATCGCTCAGATACTCGATTCCAGATTTAACGATGGCGCTGAGTTTATGGTTGTTGGGGCAAATATTCATGGTTTCAGGGGCATTAACGATATCTTTGGCTACCAGAACGGCGATCTTTGTTTACAGGAAATTGCCTCCAGGTTCGAGCAACTGGATGGTATCTGTGCTCGCTTAAGTGGCGGCGAGTTTTTATGGCTGCCGGATAAGAAGTTGAACCAGGAAACCCTGAAAGTCCTGCAGCGAAAAATTGAATTACCCATCATTGTTGATGATGTTGTGATGAATATTAAAATTGCGCTGGGGGTGCTGCATTGTCCGCAAGATTGTGCCGATAGTGAGAGCTTATTTAAGCGCATCAATATCTGTCTGGATGAAGCCCGCGTGACGCCAGGACTTATCGTCAGTTATGTTGAGGAGCTGGAGAAAAACCACCTGCGCCGTCTGTTAATCATTTCTGAGTTAAAAAAAGCACTCGCCAGCGACCAGTCTGAATTAAGCGTTTATTATCAGCCCAAATTAACCTTAAGCACAAATCAAATCGCGCACGCCGAGGCGCTTATTCGCTGGAACAGTGAAATGTTAGGCTTTGTGCCGCCGGATGAATTTATCGTCATTGCCGAACAGGCAGGATTAATAAGTCAGGTCACCCAGTGGGTGATTAATGCAGTAGTCAGTGATGTGGTGAAAATGCGCGAACAGGACGTGCAACTCAGTGTCGCGATCAATCTGTCCGCTAAAGATATCGTGGATCCGCAGTTACTATCTCATGTGTTAAATAGACTGCATCAGTTCAATTTGCCCAATGACTGTTTGTCGTTCGAGGTAACTGAAAGCGACCTTGTTTCAGATCCTGCCAAGGCAGTCATCGAGTTGCAGAAATTCAGAGATGCCGGCTTCGCACTGGCGATTGATGACTTTGGTACCGGCTACTCGTCATTGACCTATTTGAAACGTCTGCCTGTAACGGAACTGAAGATCGACAAGAGCTTCATACTTAATTTGAATACTCAGCTCAGTGATCAACAAATCGTGCGGACCATACTGGATCTGGCCAAGAGCTTTGAGCTAAAAGTTGTTGCTGAAGGCGTGGAAGACCAGGAATCGTTAGCTCTGTTACGAGATTGGGGGTGTAACTGGGCGCAGGGCTACCACATATGCAAACCAACCCCCTTACAGCCTTTAATAAACTGGTATATCGATAATAAAAAAACCGACTGGACGAAGTAATGAGCAGATTTCTAAGATGGGCCTCGTTAGCCCTGATGTGTATAAGTACCAGTAACGCTATTGCCGCGGACGGCAAATTAATAGGTACAGCAGGTCTGGTGCAGTTGGAAGGAAGTGGTGGCGGGGGTATTGTGCCCTGGGCTACGCTGACAGGCTACGATAGTCGCGAACAAATCTCTGCTACCGCCACAGCAACTCAGGTTGAGATAGACGATTATCGCTTAACAATGTTAGGTGCCAGTGTTTCTGTTTATGATCGGGTAGAAATAAGCGTAGCGCACCAGCGCTTCGATTTAAAAAGCCTCGGTGGCGACATTAAACAAAACATTTTCGGCCTCAAGTACCGTCTGTATGGTGATGTTGTGTACTCCGGCTGGCCTCAGGTAAGTGTCGGTGTACAACACAAAAGACTGGAAGATAAAGTAATCGCTTCCGCGCTCGGCGCCGATTCTGCTTCAAGTGGAACCGATTTTTATGTGGCTGCAACCAAAGTTCACCTAGGTGCAATCGGAGGCTATAACGCAGTCTGGAATCTGGCTGCGCGCGCCACTAAAGCGAATGAAATGGGGCTGCTTGGATTTGGCGGCACAGACAATGATGACTATGAGGTCATGCTTGAAGCGAGTGCCGGCATCCTACTTTCCCGACATTGGGCGCTAGGTGTGGAGTATCGTCAAAAACCAGATAACCTTGGTTTAAATGAGGATGACTGGGTAGATTACTTCGTAACTTATATACCGAGTAAAAACTTTAGCCTGACGTTGGCCTGGGCAGAGTTAGGCACCATTGCCGGCGCACAAAGCCAATCTGGCCTGTACTTATCATTAAATGGACAGCTCTGGTGATCAATATGAAACCCTGTGTAATGTTACTATTGTTAACCCTGTGTGCCTGTGCGGTCACCACCCCATCCCTTTATCAACAGCTCGGTGGTCAACAAAAAGTGTCTGAAATTGTTGATAATTTTATCTATGAAATTGAATACGATGCCGACATCCTACCGTATTTTGCAGGTAGCAATATTGATCGCTTTAAACAGAAGCTGACTGAACAAATTTGCTCTTTAACCGGAGGGCCTTGCGAGTACACCGGAGATACCATGACCCAGGTGCATACGGGCATGAATATAACTGAAGCCCATTTTAATCGCACCGTTGACTTGCTGATAAACGCAATGAATAAAGCTAATGTGCCGCATCGGCTACAGAATCAGGTATTGGCCAGATTAGCACCGACCAGAAAAGAGATGCTTTATTTGTAGTTCATTGTTATAAAAAAGTTGCTGATGACGCGTAGATCAACACGCTAAGCGTTGCTTGATTACTCGGCCTCTGTACTCGCCAACTAGCTTTATTAAGCAGAGTAATTATCTTCCAGCACATTTTGATTCATCGACTCACAGGGTCGCTGACAACAGGGCCGCCCCACCACTTTAGCAGGAACACCGACCACCGTAACATGCTCTGGTACGTCCGATAACACCACACTGCCTGCACCGACTTTGGAACCCTCGCCTATTTCGATGTTGCCTAAAATTTTCGCACCGGCTCCGATTAGCACATTCTGACGGATCTTGGGATGACGATCACCAGACTCATGACCGGTTCCACCTAGAGTAACATTCTGCAAAATTGACACATTGTCTTCGATAACCGCCGTTTCGCCCACTACGATGCCGGTAGCATGATCGAACATCACCCCCTGACCTACTCTCGCTGCGGGATGAATATCGACACCAAACACCTGTGAATTTCGACTTTGCAAGAACAATGCAAGCTGATACCGTCCCTGACTCCATAAATGGTGCGCTAAACGATGCACCTGCACCGCCTGAAATCCTTTAAAGTAAAGTAATGGCGTCAGATAATTAGAGGTTGCGGCATCGCGTTTATACACTGCGGTAATATCGGCAATGGCAGCTTCAGCAATGGCAGGCTGCATTAAATAAGCTTCATCCAATACTTCTCTGATAGCCAGAGCCGGCATCACATCATCAGCCATTTTATTAGACAGAATAAAACTTAATGAGGTTTCGAAATTATGATGCGTCAGAATACAGGCATGAACGTAACTGGCTAACAAGGGTTCATTCTCGGCCACGTTAGCCGCTTCACTTTTCAATTCCCGCCAGAATTCAATACTATTCATGTCGATTTGCTTCCTCACCTTTGCCAGTTAATAATCCAGTCTATAAACTGTAGCGCATCATACCTAAGGTGTTAGCCCTTCCCTATCCTATGCTAATGGTATTTTGCTTTAATAAAGAACAGAATAATCTATTCGATTTGTCACTGTATAAATGACCAGCCTGCTGGCATAATACACGCAAATTAGAATGAGACAGGCAAAATTATGGATGTATCACGGCTACTTGATGATTTAAATGACAAGCAACGCGAAGCGGTAGCCGCTCCACTTTCAAACATGCTGGTGCTGGCGGGTGCCGGTAGTGGTAAAACCCGTGTATTAGTGCATCGCATGGCGTGGTTAATGGAAGTGGAAAACATCGCCCCCTTTTCTATTTTGGCGGTAACCTTTACCAATAAAGCTGCCCGCGAAATGCGTGGCAGAGTCGAAAAACTGATGCATCGAAGTATGCATAGTATGTGGATTGGCACCTTTCATGGCTTGGCTCACAGGTTACTTCGCAGTCATTACGCCGAAGCTAAATTACCGGAAAATTTTCAGATCATCGATTCAGATGATCAGTACCGGTTAATCCGCCGCGTACTAAAAGCCATGAACCTGGACGAAAAGCACTGGGCACCACGCCAAATTCAGTGGTATATCAATGGCAATAAAGATGAGGGATTACGCCCTCACCATATCGAAACGCATCATGATCATACCCAGAAAAAAATGCAGGAAATCTATGCCGCTTATCAAGACGCCTGCGATCGAGCCGGTTTAGTTGATTTTGCCGAACTATTGTTGCGCGCGCATGAGTTGTGGGCCAACAACCCCAACGTGCTAGCCCACTACCAACAGCGCTTTCAAGCCATTTTAGTGGACGAGTTTCAGGACACCAACAATATTCAATACGCATGGTTGCGTATGTTGTGCGGGGACAACAATACCATCATGATTGTGGGCGACGACGACCAGTCTATATACGGTTGGCGTGGGGCGAATATTGATAACATTCAGCATTTCTTAAAAGACTTTCACTCGCCTTCAACAATTCGTCTGGAACAAAATTATCGTTCCACCGGCACTATCCTAAAGGCAGCTAACGCGGTCATTGCCAACAATCAGGGACGTTTAGGTAAAGAATTGTGGACGCAAGGTAGCGAAGGGGAGCCTGTTTCGGTTTATGCTGGCTTTAATGAGTTAGACGAAGCCCGCTTTATTGTTTCGCAAATAAAAAGCTGGCTGGACAAAGGTAACCCATTACAGGATTGTGCAATTTTGTACCGCAATAACGCCCAGTCCCGGGTACTGGAAGAAGCACTCTTACATGAGAATCTGGCTTATCGTATTTATGGTGGTTTGCGCTTCTTCGAGCGTCAGGAGATAAAAGACGCCCTGGGTTATTTACGCATGGTCAGCCACCCACATGACGACGCAGCTTTCGAACGTGTGGTGAATACTCCGAGCCGTGGTATGGGTGAAAAAACCTTAAGTCAAATCCGCGAAGCCGCACGTAATCACAATTGCTCAATGTGGCAAGCCAGCCATCTCTTGATTAACGAAGGCAATATGAAGGGCCGCGCAGCCAATGCACTGCAATCCTTCGTTGGCTTAGTTACTGATCTTGAACAGGAAGTTAATCAATTGCCACTAGAAGAACAAGCCGATAAAGCCATCCAGCGCTCCGGTTTATATGCCATGTATCAGGCCGAAAAAGGCGAAAAAGCACAAGCGCGGTTGGAAAACCTTGAGGAGTTGGTCACCGCCTGCAAGCAATTCGTGGTGCCTGAAGAGGCGGAAGAAATGGCGCCACTAGCTGCCTTTTTGGCTCACGCTTCCTTAGAAGCTGGAGAGGCCCAAGCGGATAGCGATCAGGATGCGGTGCAAATGATGACGATCCATACCGCCAAAGGCCTGGAATTTCCGCTGGTCTTTTTAGCCGGTGTCGAAGAAGGTATGTTCCCGAGTCAGATGACCAATGACGAGCCTGGCCGAATGGAAGAAGAGCGCCGACTTTGTTATGTAGGCATGACACGGGCTATGCAAAAGCTGTTTATTACCTACGCAGAAAGCCGTCGTCTTTATGGTCAGGATAAATTCCACACTGCTTCACGGTTCATTCGCGAAATTCCTGCCGAATACGTCGAAGAGGTGCGTTTACGCTCGACGGTTTCCCGCCCGGTGCACAATCGCTTCAGTCGTGCTACCTCGCACGAAGCATTTGAAAACAGTGGTTTTACGCTGGGCCAGCGCGTCAGACACCGTAAATTCGGTGAAGGCGTGGTGCTCAATTACGAAGGCTCAGGTGAGCATGCCCGTGTGCAAGTGAACTTTGCTGATTTCGGCAGTAAATGGCTGGTACTTGCATACGCTAAGCTTGAAGAGGCATAATCGTCTAAAATTTGGGCGATAAGGACTGTTATCCTAAGGCATGGCTTAGTAATGTGTGCCGCTTGCATATAAGGAAAGCAAAAGACCTAATCACCCGGGGTAGCGGTTTATGCAGAAAAAAGTGCTGGTGATTGAGCAAAGCACACCCAGCTTAACATTGATGTCAAAACTCGTCCGTAAAGCAGGCCTCCATCCGGTGGGTGCCCGCTCCCTGTCAGAAGCAGAGCAGAAATTCAAACAATCCATTCCGGAAGAGTTTCTGTGTGCCATTGTCGATTACCGCTTACCTGATGCGCCACACGGTGAAGCGCTGGACTTTTCAATTAATGCGTTCTTACCCACCATTGCGGTGACCGAATCCAACGACAGTAACACCCGCAACGCAGTACTGGCCAGACAGGTGGTAGATTATATTCCAAAAGAAAACGGTCAGATATATGACTATCTTAGCCGCCTGTTGATCAGACTCGAAAAAAACAAACTGGTTGGCGTGCTCGTGGTTGATGGGTTCAGGCATAGTCGCCAAGCCACCGTATCTTTACTGAAACGCCACCACTATCTAATTTACGAAGCGTCAAATACAAAAGATGCAATTAATGAACTGGATCTGCATTCACATATCCAACTCGTGATTATTGGTGACAGTATTCAAGATGAATCATCAACTGACTTCATTGCTGATCTACGCAAAGAATATTCGAAAGAAGAGTTAGCGATAATTGGTGTATCGGACAGTGAAAGCGGCCTGCTGTCTGCTCACTATATTAAAAGTGGGGCAAACGATGTGCTTCGCAAACCTTATTGCTATGAAGAATTTATGTGCCGGATCACGCAAAATTTAGAGTATATCGATAACGTAAAGACCATTCGTGAAGCAGCCAATAAGGATTTTCTTACCGGCCTGCCAAACCGGCGACACTTTTTCTATGCGGTTAATCACAGTTTTAAAAACCTGCCGGAAAAACAGGCATTGGCTTTACTTGATTTAGATTACTTCAAGCTGATCAATGATACTTACGGGCATGATGCCGGCGATCATGTGCTTAAACATGTGGCCAGGTTAATTGCTCAGACGTTTGACGATGTGTATGTCGCCCGCTTTGGCGGTGAGGAATTTTGTGTTTATCTGCCACTTTATTCAGCAGAAAAAGCGTTTAGCCGGTTGGAGAAGTTCCGTCAACTGGTAGAAGGCTCAGTCATGATTTTTGAAGGTGTTGAAATCACCGTAACCACTAGTATCGGACTGAGCAGTCGTGCTTCACATAACATCGAAGCATTATTGTCAGACGCGGACAAACTGCTCTATGAAGCCAAAGCCAATGGGCGCAATCAGGTTTGTATCAGGGATGACGAATAAGAATAATAAAACCTTTCGATTCGCTACCTATCAATGTTGTAAAGAAGCACAATTCAGCGCCAGCATATATGCGATAACAGCGCTTAGCCTGATGCGCCGCTAACCCGCAACTTCTTCTGTCTGTGATAAAACCGCAGCGAGTCTGCACTAAACAACAGCAACCCGGTCCAGACAAAGGCAAAGGTAATTAATCTGGCTTCCTGTAAAGGTTCTCCATATAGAAACACTGCCAGAACAAACATGATGGTAGGGCCGATATATTGAAAAAAGCCAAGCGTCGAGTACATGATACGTCTTGCTGCTGCAGTGAAACACAGCAACGGTGCGGTAGTCACAATTCCGGCGGCAAATAAAATTGTGTTCATCTCAAGTGTATTAGCTGTCATGTCACTTTGCGGGGAAGCAAACGCTACCCAGAATACGATCGCAAACGGCAACATCATCATGGTTTCGATAAACAGACCAGGTAACGAATCCACTTCGACCTGCTTACGCAACAAGCCATATACGCCGAACGTCCCTGCCAACACCAGCGCAATCCAGGGTAATTCTCCATAAGAGAACACTAACACCGACACGCCCAGAATAGCCAGCACGACCGCCACTTGCTGCAGTGGTCGTAGTTTTTCACCTAAAAACAACCGACCTAATAGCATGTTGATTAACGGGTTAATGTAATAACCCAGGCTTGCATCCAGTATATGATCGCTATTAATCGCCCAGATAAAGAGTAACCAGTTGGCCCCCAACAACAACCCTGCCACTAACAGTATCGTCATCACCTTACGCGAGCGCAACGCTTTGATAACTTTATTTTTTTGTTTAAGTCCAACGATTAAACCAGCCAGGATCACCGCCGACCAGACGATGCGGTGCATTAGAATTTCAATTGCTGGCATGGACTGCAGTAATTTAAAGTACATGGGCGCGAGTCCCCACATACTGTACGCAGCGATGGCAAACAAAACGCCTGCTTGAGTGCGTTTTTCAGCGTCGGTAGGTGCAATAGGTTGGATCAAAATTAAGTTCCGGGCGGTGTTAAGTTGAAGGCGGTGTATTGTCGGAGAAATCCATACACCGCACAAGCATTGAAACGACGAATTTATGTGACTTTTCGGTATAGTAAAGATTACAACAAAATAAGCGTACCTAAGCCAAGAAATGCGACAAAGCCGACGACATCTGTGACGGTGGTTAAAATAACCGAGCCTGATAAGGCCGGATCAATTTTAAGCTTATCCAAAATTACCGGCACAAAGACTCCCGCGATAGCCGCAGCAACGATATTGAATAAGATAGCGAAGCAAATGACCAGCCCTAGTGCAACATTGGTAAACCAGAAGTAAGCCACAATGCCAATGATGATGGCCCAAATTACGCCATTAACCCCACCGACCTTGAGTTCTTTCACCATCAACGCTTTTATGTTCGCGCTATTCACCTGACCTAACGCCAACCCCCTGACAATCAGGGTTAATGTCTGACTACCAGCGATACCGCCCATACTAGCGACCACAGGCATGAGTACCGCCAATGCGACTACTTCCTGTAAAGTCGCTTCGAACAAGCCAATAAACCAGGAAGCTAAAAAAGCAGTAAGCAGATTAATGCCTAACCATAACGCTCGGTTTCGTGCGCTTTTTGCCACCGGCGCGAATAAATCCTCGTCTTCATCCATACCCGCTGAAGCCATGACCTGGCGTTCGTAAAATTCATTCACCAGTTCACTAGCTGAGGTTATATCCAGCCGACCCAAAAGCTGATTGTTTTCATCCGTCACCGGCAACGAGGCATAACCTGAGCGTTGCAGTTGCAAAGAGGCGGTGGTGCTGTCATCTTTGCCTTTGAGGATTGGAATGTTTTCTTCGGTCAACTCTACTAAAGCGACGTGCTCTGGGGAGCCAAAAATGCGGGTTAACCGCACGGCAGCAGAAAACTGGCCTGACCGATTAACCAAAAATATGGTGTCACAGTGGGGTGGCACATTACGACGTATTAGACGTAAGCCGTCACGCACCTTCGCGTTAAGCGGTAACACCAGCAAGCTATAATTTAGCCAGTGGCCAATTTCATTGTCTTTAAATTGAGCTGCTGCCTTAAAATACTTCTGCTGTTGCTCGTCCAGAGCGGTAAAAGCCAATTCAATAAGCTTATTAGGCAGTGAATCAAGCAGCTCCAGCAGATCTTCTGCCTCAATGTCTGCGAATATGGCAGCCCACTCGCCAGCGGGCGTAGCATCGATCAAAATTTCTCGAGGATCGCTTCGCATCTCGACCAGGATATCGAGTTTGCGGTCACGCGGAATTCCTTCCCATACAATGACGCGAGGCTCTACCGGCAACGATTCCAGCAAGGTGGCAATATAATTATCATCCTGACCGGCCAACGTGGTCAGGATAGCAGCCGGGTCGTCCGCTTGCGGATTAGATACAAACTCTTCGATTAATTCTGGTAAAGGCTCTGCCATTAAGTTCTCCCCAATCTATCCTAACATGTAGGTGCCTGTGCCAAAGGCAATATGGTCGCCACGTTCATTGTGTAACTCCATCCGACATACCGCCACCCTGCTGCCTTTACGAATAATTTGTGCGGTAGCAATAAAACGTTTGCCGCGGCCGGGCCGTAAATAATCGACCCGCATATCCACTGTACCCATCGTAGGCAAACGTTCTACCAGGGTCGCTAAATGTCTGTCCTGAGTTTGTTTTACTGCACTGATAATGGCAGTCAGGCCCCCGATGGTGTCAAGCAAGGATGCGGTAACGCCACCGTGCAAAATCTTCTGCAGCGGATTGCCGGTTAACTTATCATCCCAGGGTATTTCGAGGCGGATATTATCATCTTCTGTCAAGAATCGAATACCAAGAAGTTGATTAAATGGCATTTTTTCCTGAAAAAGACCGATCACGTTATTGATCACCATCGCTTGGGTAAGCTTTGCTTCCGTCACGCGGTCTCCTTTTTTTGTAACTACACGGCTGATATGAGTGTAGCCCAGTGTGCGGTATTAAAGTTCTCATAATTGCATACTCACGGTTAACGAGAACAGTTTTTTCAATTCGATGCGGTTTCCTAATGAAGCCTTAAGCAAAAACACGTAAACTACGCTCCATGAATGACACCTGCACCTTTTCGGCCCTCTCCTCCCAAACCCATACCGACGCGGCATCTGTACTGCGGCAGGTATTCGGCTACGACAGTTTTCGTGCTGGGCAAAAAGAAGTCATCACAAACCTGATTGACGGTCAGGACGTGCTCGTATTATTGCCGACTGGCGGTGGAAAATCGCTTTGCTATCAGGTGCCGGCACTCATACTTGAAGGCACAGCAATAGTGGTCTCGCCGCTTATTTCACTGATGCAGGATCAGGTACAGCAGTTAAAAGAATCCGGCGTCAGAGCCGCTTTTCTTAATTCGAGCCTGTCAACAGAAGAGCAACAATCGATAACTGAAAAACTCAAAACAGGCAGTCTCGATTTACTGTATGTTTCGCCGGAGAGGATGCTGCAATACTCATTTATGCAGCTCATTAAGCAAATACCTTTGGCGCTTTTTGCTATTGATGAGGCCCATTGCGTTTCTCATTGGGGGCATGATTTCCGTCAGGACTACCGCGGATTAGGTACGCTCAAACAACAGTTCCCCAACACGCCGATAATTGCCCTGACAGCAACAGCGGATACTGCTACACAATCAGATATTGTGGAGCAGTTAGCACTCACTTCGCCTTTTATTTTTAAAGGTAGTTTTGATCGCCCCAATATTCGTTATCGAGTAATGTCCAAGTACAAAGCTTTTGAGCAAGTTTCAAAATACGTAAAGAGTGCGGAAGGCAGCGGTATTATTTATTGTAACAGTCGCGCGAAAGTAGATGATCTCTACGCTCGTCTCCACCGTCAGGGGCTCAGATGCGCAGCGTATCATGCGGGTATGGATGCCGACGAACGTGAGTACGTACTGCAACAGTTTCTGCGCGAAAAGGTCGATATTGTGGTTGCAACTGTGGCGTTCGGTATGGGCATAAATAAATCCAACGTGCGCTTTGTCGTGCATCATGATGTCCCCCGCAGTATTGAAAGTTATTATCAGGAAACCGGCCGTGCCGGGCGCGATGGTCTGCCGGCCGATGCCTTGCTACTGTTTAATGAAAATGACGTTGCAAGAGTTCGGCAATGGATTGAACAGGGTGAAAATGCCTTACAAACCCCTATCGAAGTGCAAAAGTTCGCGGCAATGGAATCGTTCGCCGAAGCACAAACCTGCCGCCGGCAAATCCTGTTAAATTACTTTTCCCAGTATAGCGATAAACCCTGCGGCAACTGTGATATCTGCCTGGACCCACCAACCTTATTTGATGGTGTGGTATTAGCACAGAAAGTCTTATCCTGTATTTTACGCTTACAACAACAGGCATCTAATCAGTACGTAATTGATATCCTGCGTGGTAAGGCTTTAAAGCGGATACAGGAAGCGGGTCATGACCAACTCAGCACTTACGGGATAGGTAAGGACAAGCCGGACAGCTATTGGCACAATATAATCAACCAGCTGATTCATAAAGGGCTTATTCGTGTTGATATCACTGCCCATGCCGCATTGCGTCTTACCGAAGCGGCCAGGCCGGTTTTAAAAGGCGAATGTGAATTAAAACTCGCCACTCCCCGACTGGAATTTAAGCCCGAAAAAGAAAAGAAAACGATTACAGTGGATTACGATAAGGCGCTGTTTAAACGATTTAAGCATTTACGCAAAACGCTGGCCGATGAACATGAGGTACCACCGTTTGTCATCTTCAGTGATGCCACATTGGTAGATATGGCGTCGCGCATGCCTACCAACCCTGCTGAATTTTTAGCGGTAAGTGGTGTCGGCCAAACTAAGCTGGAACGTTATGGTAGTGCTTTCCTGCAACTGATTGATGACTATCTCAACAAAGATCTGACCCACTAAGCGTACGAATACTCACCGCCTTTTTTTAGCGCGGCCTGATAGGCAGGACGGGCATGAATACGTTTTACGTACTCTGTTATAGCGGGGTAATCTTTCGCGCGCCCGGTGGCTACCAGTGATTCCAGAGGAAAGCTCATTTGTATATCCGCACCAGAAAGTTGTTTACCCGCAAACCATTCATTTGAGCGTAGCCAAGACTCCGCATATTTCAGGCTTTGCTTGAGGTTAGGGCCGTAATAAGCATGAATAATTCCCTCTACCATCTTATTGATTACTGGCTTAAACAGAAATGGTGACTTCTCGCGGGCTTTGAACAGCACTTTCATCGCGACCAGCGGAGGCATCAATGAACCTTCCGCAAAATGCATCCAGAACAAGTAATCCTGGTAGTCTTTGGCCGCTTCCGGCGCGCAACAGTTTTCGTTTGCGTATTGACCAATCAGATACTCAATAATGGCACCAGACTCGGCCATCGTACCATGCTCAGTTGTCAACAGAGGCGCTCTGCCCAGTGGGTGTACGGCTTTTAACGGCGCGGGTGCAAGGCTGGTTTTGGGATCACGCTGATAGGTTTCCAGCTGATAGGGTACGTTTAACTCTTCCAATAACCACAAAATACGCTGGGAGCGAGAATCGTTCAAATGATGTAATGTCAGCATAGGTCCCTCAAAAATTAAATAAAAATACGCGCCAACCAATAAGCGGGCTTAAAAGTCATAATATAAGGTGTATACTTTAAAAGAAATCAGCATTATTAAGCTGGCACGGTATGCTTCTTATAACCGTGTTCTCAAAGATTCAATCGAAGTTAATTCAAATTCATGACACGACCATGACATACTTTTTTAGCCTGATTATCAACCTAAATATTAATCTTTTCAGCGGGTTTTGATGCTTTCATCTGATTATGCCTCACAATTATCGACCTTGGGTACCTTGGTTTCTCCCTCCCCTCTTAAGGGAATGAAACTCACTGCGGTAAATCGTGAGTTAGCCACTTCTCTTCAGCTTCCGGATTCGTGGTGGCATGAGAATAAATTGACCCATACTTTGTCAGACCCGGATTCTCCCGTTAGCCAGCAGGCATTTGCGCAAAAGTATGGTGGCCACCAGTTTGGTCACTGGAATCCTCAACTCGGTGATGGTAGAGGATTGTTACTGGGCGAAACACGTGATCTGCACAACCAGCCAGTTGACTTACACCTAAAAGGGGCCGGACCAACGCCTTATTCCAGAGGTGCTGACGGACGTGCGGTGCTGCGTTCGACAATCCGCGAGTACATTGGTAGTGAAGCATTACACGCCCTGGGTATCCCCACCTCGCGAGCGCTATGCTTGTTTACCAGTGATGAAACGGTTTACAGAGAGCAACCAGAACCGGGTGCAATGATGATCCGCACCGCTCCCAGCCATATTCGCTTTGGCCATTTCGAATATTTTTATCATGCAGGTCAACACCAAGAACTCACCGCGCTTTTCGACTACACGCTGCAGCGCTATTTTCCCGAGTGTATCAATACCCCTTCACCGTTTGAGTCTATGTTCAAGAGTATCGTTACCAGAACGGCCAGAATGATATCATTATGGCAGGCTTACGGTTTTGTTCATGGCGTAATGAACACAGACAACTTTTCCATTCATGGCATCACTTTCGATTATGGACCCTACGCCTTTTTGGATGCGTTTAAGCCTGATGCGGTGTTTAACCACTCTGACTACCAGCATCGTTATGCCTTTGATCGCCAGCCTGGTATTGCATTATGGAATTTACAGGCATTAGCCACCGCTTTTTCTGTGCATCTGTCTAATGAAACACTGGCTAACTGCCTTAATCAATTTGAACCCGTTCTCGTCCAACAGTATCAACAATTATTACTTAAGCGGTTTGGTTTCGAACAGGTTACACAAGCGGGCCTGGAAGTGGCGTTCGAGTGGCTGGAACTATTAGCAGAAGAGAACGCTGATTACAGCTATCTTTTTCGCCAACTCACGCTTGCAGTTGTGAATCAAGACCGCACACGTGTGGATGATATTGTCATCAACCGGCCTCGTTTTGAAAAGTGGTGGCAGACGTTTTCAAATGAAATGGAAAAAAATCACTCGAAAGAAACCATGTTAAAGGCGAATCCAGCCATATTACCGCGAACGCATATTTTGCAGGAGATTATCAAACAGGCAGAAGAAGATAACTGGCAGCCTTTTAATACATTTTTGGACATGCTTTGCGATCCATTCTCTTCCGAATATGATCAGCATGAGTGGGCTCAGCCCCCCAAACAAAAGCACGCAGTGAGTTTGTCGTGCAGCAGCTAAATCTACCAACGCTACGAAACAGCCTGGAATCCGCCGAAGATAAGGTAATTATCAATCTGCCGTTACCCTCGTCGACTGAGGATACCAACGCATTTATCAAGCAATTTGCCCGCTGCACACAGTCTACCGTGGTCAGTTCAGAGTGGGGAGCAGATCGCTTCCAGTCTACACTGGAAAAAAATAATACGCGCTTTTATCTGCATATTGAGTGGTTGTGCGAAGCCATGTGGATTGAAGGGCACGGTCAATCTAAGCAGATCATCTGTTTACTTCTCCCCTAAAATATAATTGAAATTTCTCCTTCACAGAAAATATCCCTTTGCCACTTTAAACAACCCTCGCCGTGATACAGTATACCTTCTTCAGTATTAAAATATGCGTTGCCATGAATTGCACTGTTACTGGACGTTAATCCTATTCCCAAGTGAACACCTGATCACTGTTCACGGGTAGCGCGACTTAACAATGCAATAACAAAAAAATCAGAAGATTTAACTTTTATATCGCGCTAATATTGAATGGCATGCTGTGGAAAGGAAGGCCGTGAAGTGAAGAATATAGCGCTTGCGTATATACATGCAGGTGATCACCCAGATTATGGTGCTGAGAAAAGTCGGCTGATCGCAGTAATTAATTTATTTGCTGCGGTAGGCATGTCTATTACTTTCATTCTCGCAAGCAGAGCCTGGCTTGCCAATGACGCTATCCTCGCCCTGTCTCTTTATGTTGCTTGCTCGGTATTTTTTGCTTCGCATTTGCTTATGCGTTGGTACCGGTCTCCGACGACTCACAAAATAGCCTCGACCATTCTGCTGAGCTGTTTGATGATCCTCACTGCCTACCTCATTATTTCCGGAGGCGCAAATAATACCGGGCCTTTATGGAGCTATTTGGTTCCATCGGTGGCTTTATTTATGGGGGGATTGCGACGAGGTTTGATCATTCTAGCCATATACTTCATCTGTATTAGCGTACTTCTGTTTCACGATAATGGCAGCTTATTATTTGTAAGCTATAGCTACGAGTTTAAAACACGGCTACTTTTTTCTTTCATTACCGTCACCTTCTTGTCCGGTTATTATGAGTTTGCCCGTCAACAATCATTTAAACAACTTACAGAGCTCAGTCACAAATTTGAAAAACAGGCCCGACGAGATCCCCTGACCGGTTTGCCTAATCGAAGAGGAATGTGGGAACATCTCAACTACGAATATAATCGCTCGCAGCGCTATAACCTTTCGATGTCTGTCCTGATATGCGATATCGACCATTTTAAAAAAGTAAATGACTCGCTAGGTCATGATGGAGGTGACTTCATCTTAAAAGAAGTGGCTAAGGTAATCTCCAACACATTAAGAAAACAAGATATTGTCGCGCGTTGGGGCGGCGAAGAGTTTCTTTTTTTATTACCCGAAACCAATACCTATGATGCCTATGTCGTAGCTGAAAAAGTTCGTGCGCGTATTGCCGATACAGATTTCACCTATAATGGCGAAAAAGCAACAGTTACATTAAGTTTTGGATTCGCTAATGTCAGCGACAAACCAGCCATTGATCAGGCTATCAATGAAGCCGATCATTTTCTTTATAAGGCCAAAGACACCGGCAGGAATAAAACCTTCCCCGTACCCTAAAAACACTGATTGATGTCTTTGATAATAAATGTCAAAAAGCCCACCTCTTTTTGCACATAAAAGAATGCATGCAACAAAAAAGGTGTAAAACCATATACCTGGAACCTTGCTAACTTATTCGCCACAGAGCCAGTTGTTAGTTAAGATAAAAAGGGGCTTTCTCTGCGGATAGGTTGAGTGACAAAAATTTCATGGATCAAGTCACGTAATAGGCAGCATCAATTATCTCTTGTCTGGCGTGTATTATTTGTTTTGCTTTTTCTGGGATTCCAGCCAGTTAACGCTTTTGCGGGAACTTTGCTGATCGATCAGGAATTTGAAAAAGCGAATCTGAAACAACATGGGTTAAGCGCGGTAGCTGATAGACACGTTTCTTTTTCACAGGTCATCAATTCGGCAACAGGTAACTTCAATCCGCATTTTCTAAAGCCGTTCGAAAATGGCTCTCGCTTGTGGATTGTTAACCACGTACAAAATATTACCAACCAACAAATAAAAATGGCGCTTACCGTAGAAAGGTTAGGTCTGGATGAAGTGACGATTTGGATCATCGATGACCGCCAGCGCATCATGCATTCATACACCACCACAGCTGAAGACTCTATATCCTGGTTTGAACAGATGCTTCCCGCCATTACTTATGATTTCAAATTACCTAAGAACCAAACCGTTACCATCTTACTTAGTGTTCAAGATAAAGGATTAACCAGCTTACCTGTCTTCTTGTGGCAGCAAAACGCTCTCCAGGCTCATAGCAAAATACACTTACTCTTTCTAGGCGTGCTGGTAGGTAAATTAGCGATTTTATTTATTTATTTTTTCCTATCCTACCTTTATCAACGCACACCTGCTCGCTTCTGGCTGGCAATGACTAACCTTTTCTTCTTAGTTCTGGTGGTGGCGATGCAGGGATTACTCGACACCATTTTTCCGGTCTCCGAGTATGCTGAACCCATTCTTGCCGTCTTATTGGCTTTAATTCTTATAACGCTGGCCAAGTTAACCCATAATTTGTTTGTACGTCTGCCAATGGGTTTTCACTTTTTAAATTATGTAGGACCACTGTATTTACTCGTTGCGGTGCTTATTCATGACACTTATTACTTGTCGTTAACCTTACTGTTCACGGTTCCAATAGCCAGTTTACTTCAAGTGTTTTCGGCACTTATTTTCCGTGACCGTCGCAATAAATCCTTATCTCGAATATATCTCATAAGCTGGTTGTTTTTAATCGCACTATTCGCCTTACAAATTGACATATTGGCCAGCAGTTATAGCCTGACGTCGTATCACACTGCGCTTAGTGTATTGATGCTCTCGCTGGCATGCTTAAGCTTCGGTGTGTGTGTGGAATTAAAAGAGCGCAGTTTTACTCAGCAACAAATCAGCGCCAAAGAACAAACCATCAGCACGTTAAATTACTTTTACAAGTTATTTCGCAACTCAGCCGAGGGGCTTTACACCTCTACCGTCGATGGCGCGCTGAAAAGTGTCAATCCGGCCATGTGCGCGGTTTTCGGGTTTGAAGATGAAGAAAGTATGCTCAAGGCCATCAAAAATACCAAACAGTTTTATGCCAATGCGGAAGACCGGGAATTACTGGTTGGCGAATTGCTGGAAAAAGGCTCTGTGATGGGCAAGGAAGTAAAAGGGCGCAAAGCAGACGGTAATGAATTCTGGTTCTGCATTTCCTGTCAGTTACAAAAAGAAGGGGATGAGCGATTCCTATACGGTTCGATTTTCGATATTACGGAAAGAAAACAATCCAACATCAGCCTTGAATATCTTGCTAGCCACGACAGCTTGACCGGCGTATTTAATCGCCGCGAATTTGAATTACGATTACATAGTGCCGCCAACCTGGTGGAGCAGTCTAAGGCCAATGTGGTGCTGCTGTATCTGGATTTAGATAGGTTTAAAGCTGTCAATGATACCTGTGGGCACAAGGCTGGTGATACCCTGATTAAAGAAATTGCGCGCTTAATACAAAGCACGCTGGCAGGTAAGGGCATTGTTGCAAGATTGGGCGGCGATGAATTTGCTGTACTATTTGAAGGTCACAGTGAAGATGTAGCTTATTTGCAGGCCGTTAAAATACTTAATGCTATCCAGTCATACCGCTTTATTTGGGAAAACAGGGTTTTCACGCTTGGCGTGAGCATCGGCTTAATCAATTGCACTGAACACGCGGCTAATCCCGAGCAGTTGCTGAGCATGGCAGATGCCGCCTGTTATATCGCAAAAGAGCAAGGACGCAATCAAATTCATCGCTACAGCAGTGACGATGAGAGCTTAAAACGCTATGAACAAGAATTGGCCTGGGTCGCTGATATAAACCAGGCGCTGGAAGAAGACAGCTTTGAACTGTATTACCAACACTATCGAGTACTGAATGCACAGCAGCAAGGAGATTATTTTGAGATCTTGTTGCGAATGGTTTCGGAAACCGGCGAAATTGTACCACCTTCTGCATTTTTCCCATCAGCAGAACGCTATGATCTGAGTACTAAAATTGATCGCTGGGTGGTAGAAAATACCTTTAAGTGGTTAGCGAATAACCCTGTCGTGCTCAAGCGGTTAAAGCGTTGCAATATTAATTTAAGCGGACCTTCATTAGCAGACAAAGATCTTAAATTGCTCATCCTCAATGCATTTGAAAAATCGGGCGTTCCTTATGAGAAAGTCTGCTTTGAAATCACCGAAACCGTTGCCATTGTAAAAATGGAAGATACCTTGCAATTTATGAAAACTTTCCAGCAGCTGGGCTGTCAATTTGCTCTGGATGACTTCGGTAGTGGCTTCTCATCGTATACTTACCTTAAACACTTACCAGTGAACAGTGTAAAAATTGATGGCAGCTTCATTAAGGACATGCTTAACGATCCCGTCGATCATGCCATGGTTTCGTCAATAAAAGATGTCGCCAAAGCCATGGGTATGGAGACAGTAGGCGAATGCGTAGAAAACGAAGCAACCATGGTGGCGTTGGGTAAGATGGGCGTTAACTATGCACAGGGCTTCGGCATTGCCGCGCCTCGCAGCCTGAAAGAATTTGTGTCGCTGGGGGACAGTGCCAATCCCACGGAACACTGATATAATTTGCAAAGCAGTTATTGTAATTCATTTAACTGCCCTAACATTATCAACTCTCTAACTGCGATAAAGATGTGTCATGACCAGCCAGCAACCTAAATACGAATATGTAAGCTCAGCAAAACTGCCTACCCGCTTAGGTAATTTTCGTATTCATGGCTTTGTTGAAGCCAGCGGTCAGGAACACGTGGCGCTCTCTTACGGAGAATGGAGCGAAGATGATGTTGTTCCTATTCGGATCCACTCAGAATGTCTGACCGGTGATGCCCTTTTCAGCACTCGCTGCGATTGTGGATTTCAGCTCGAAAAAGCCATGGCTAATATGGTGGAAAGAGGATTTGGGGTATTACTCTATTTACGTCAGGAAGGCCGCGGCATTGGCTTATTGAACAAGATCCGCGCTTACAATCTGCAGGATGCAGGTATGGACACGGTTGAAGCAAACGAACATTTAGGCTTCGATGCTGACTTACGTAGTTATGATATCTGCAAGCTTATGCTTGAAAAGCTGAACGTGAAGAAAGTGGAACTGATGACCAACAACCCACGCAAAGTCGCCGCACTGGAGAAGCTTGGGGTAGAAATCGTAGCCCGTCGCCCCATTGACCACGGCATTACCAAAGACAACAAGCACTACATTAAAACCAAGACCGAAAAGCTCGGCCATGCGTTTGATCCACACTTATTTAAAGACTGATAGCCGCTAGTGAAATATCTTGTTTTAGTGGACTATGAAGTAATTCAATACACTTAATAATAGCGACATCAATAAACGCTCAAGATATAAAAGTAGCTTCACATCTTTAGACTACAACGAGTCTCTATATACTTTAATTACGTAAATTAAAGTATCGGAATCAGTAGCATCACACATAGGTAAATTATAAAAATAATTGATGGTAAAACATAAATATATAAGGAGGTTCTTTTTGGGGTCGCATCTATATCCAGCGCTTTTTCTATATCTTTGCTGGTTAAAAGACTCTTCAAAACGGGGGATGCCTTTAACTCTACGAACTTAAAGAAAATCAATTTACTCACTAACAACTGCGTGAATACTAAGATAATGAATGTTAAAGAGCCTACAGCTAACTCACGAAATAATATGATGGCAAGCAGCATGAGAAAAGCAAGGCCAACGATTAAAGATTTAGTCTTAGCCTCGCCTAACACTCCCGATTTTTCTATAGATAATGTTACCAGTTTTCTTTTTTGACTAATCGAAAGCCTTCTATTGCTTTCAAAAAAAACATTTCTATATCCCATACTTGTTCTCAACCAACGCAATAAAATCGTTATACATGAATTTTTCACTCAACTTTTTCGCTTAAACAGTTACCAATATCGTTGTTGCTTACTTGCCTTCCGTTAAAAACACTTACCGCCAGCAGAACCTGCGCCCGAACATGGGCCAGCGCATCGGTCCACAATCC
>CAZROH010000048.1:0-22427 GCA_964601635.1 uncultured Alteromonas sp.
AACAAACCGTTAAGTATTTGGGAATAGTACCGTTTAGCGTTGGAGTAAACCAATAACCTGCATACGTATTCAGCATGCAATTGACCAACAGGAACGTTAAAAGCGGTCGTTTTTACTCAACCACCACAGCATGATAGCAGCTGCTATACCCGTAGTACCTAACAGCATAGCCATAATCATAATCTGGTAACGTACGGCAATCATTGGCTCAATACCCGATAGGATCTGCCCTGTCATCATGCCAGGCAATGCAACCAGCCCCACCGCGAAAAGCCCATTGATTTGCGGGATCATGCACGCTTTAAATGCACGATGTTTTGCCAAAGACCTATCAGTATTATTGCTTCTTTCTGAATAGAATCGCTCTGCACTTAAACTAATGACGTTCATGCTGTTAGCCAGATACATGCCAGCGAGCGGAATAATAAAACTCGGTTTAAACCAGGGGGACACCGCTAATACCCCGCTCATAGTAATACCCAGACACAAGCCCACGCCTGCCACCAGAGCTATTAAAGCACCGACCCAACTACTCACATTGAATTCAGGTAGCTTCCTCAGTGGCCTGATAGCAATCCAGGCAGCAATCAGCAACATGACCAGCATCACCCCCGTGCTGATAAGTGCAGAAGGGTGGTCAAATAACCAGATAAGCAGAAATCCGACGAGAGAAAGTTGAACTACCATTCGCAAACAAGCATAAATCAGCTCAATGATGTCATCTGGACACCACGCCAAATAGATAGTGGCCACAATTGCAACTGGGATAAAACACCACAACAATGACCACCAACTTATGAACATACTTGTCTCAACGATTAAAAGTGAATAACTAAACTACTTTGTCGCTCCTTGCCAACCGATACCGGCACTAAGAGTTCACTCTTACTTTCATTCCAGTTAACGCCTTTTGATGAAAACTCACCCTGGTGTAATTCTGTGCCGTCAGCCCATTTTATGCTTGATGGTTTTGAAGAAAGCCCATGGATAACCCATTGAATATCTCTCACCGCAGGTGCTCCTGTATAATCTCCCGCACTATTGATAAGCAGAGTTAATTTTTGTGCTTTAGGTTGGGCAGAAAGTGTCATAGTGACATACTGCTCATCGTCTAAAGATGAAGGACGATTGCCACTGTCTTCAAAATACGTGTAATCGGATTGCTTTTGGCTATACCAGTAATGCAGCTGCATTTTTGACCAATCAACTTTTTCGGTGCTGTCTGCAGCCTCTACCAATGGTACAAATGAACCTGCTTTGACCAGCACTGGAAAGGTAGATTCACTTAGTGGATAACGGATAATCTGCCCACCGTCGTAAGAATCTGAAGACCAGAAGTCAAACCAGCGCCCTTTAGGTAACTCGACTTTCCATTCATGTTGCTTCGCTTGAGTCACTGGTGAAACGAGAAAGGCACTTCCCCATAAATAGCTTTCTTTATTGTCGAACCATTTTTGTTGATCAAAGTGATAGGAAAGTGGCCGCATCAAAGGCTTCCCATACAATGAATTTTCGAAACTTAGGGTGTAGTTGTAAGGCAATAACTGGTAACGCAAATCTATCAGCCTTTTGGCTGCGTCAATTACATCCTGGGAGTGCATTACCGGTTCAGGTGGGATGTGTTCCTGCGCATGTGGCCGAAACACGGGAGAAAATACACCGTATTGTAACCAGCGTAAGTACAGCTCTTTATCGAAAGTATCACCTCCGGCAAAACCGCCTAAGTCACTGTGAATATAACCTAAGCCGAACATCCCCATTTGCAATGCTAATTCCACCTGTGGCTTAAAACCATCCCAGCTTCGGCTTACGTCACCGGTCCAAGGCATCATGCCATAACGTTGACTGCCTAAATAACCTGCACGCATCAGCACAAAAGGGCGTTTATCGGGCTGCTGCGCCAAGGTACGTTGATACACCATACGAGCCCACTGATGACCGTAATAATTGTGAACTTCATCTGCGGTAAATAGCTTTTTATCCCAGTGATGGAGGGTATCACCCGGGTGCACTTCAGGCTCGCCCAAATCGCCCCACCAGCCTGCCACGCCCTGCTCCATCAGGTTCTCATAAAATTGCCAGAACCAATCCTGAGCAGAGTTATCGAATACATCGACAAGCCCTGTATGACCGAAGTAAAAATCAAACAGTTTTGGTTCACCCGTCACACTCTTGGCGAGCGCCCCAGCGCTTACAGCATGTTCAAATTTTGATGACGTATCTAATATGAAAGGCTCGGTGATCACAACGGTTTTAACATTGTCTTTTGCAAAGTCAGCAATCATTTTTTCAGGATTAGGGAATGCCTCCCGATCCCAGTCAAGATTCCCCATATGGCCTTTAATATCTTTACCAAACCAATATAAATCGAGTACTACCGCATCCAACGGGATGTTATGTTTCGCATAGGCGTTCACAATTTCGCGAGTTTCTTGTTCCGTATGATAGCCAAATCGTGAAGCAAAGTTACCCAGCGCCCACCTGGGAGGAAGCGGCTGTTTACCTAGCGCGGTGATAAGGTGCTGGGATACGTCGGCAAGCGTATTACCTACACTGACAATGTAGCGCAAGCGTCCACCTACAGCTTCAAACTGCAGAACATCATGCTCAGACTTGCCTATATCTAAAAAGCCACTGGCCGTATTGTCAAAAGCAATCGCGTAATTATGATCCGATAGTACCGCAGGAAGACTGTAATACATTTGATTAGATTCAGTGCCATAACCATAATGGGCGCGGTTATACAACGGCATGCGCTGACCACGTCGATCCATTCCCATCACTCGTTGACCGCCGCCCATGAGTTTTTCACCCGGTTGTAAAGCAAATCGGAATCCTCTCACCGTCCTATGTGCGAAAACACCAACTTCCTCCTGCGTTTTCAACGTTCCCTTATACCAGTACTGCAATGAAAATGGTTGTTTTTTAGCAACGATCTTAAAATCACCAGTTTGCAGATAGAGTGCGTTCTTATTTTCTTGTATTTTCCACGAAACAGGCTGAGGTGACTGCATTAATTCAAGCGCAGGTGGAACCGGCTGGCTATTAACACGATAATTAACGGCTACGGTTTGCTGGTTAACTAATTGAAGGTCAACCCTGGTGTCATTATCCAACACAAATGTGGCTGCATGATGTTCACTACTAAATGACTTAAGTTCAGCCCCAGTGACGGTTAGCGAAGTCAGCCATAGAACCGTAATTACAATACATCTTTTAATCATCATTCTGCCTTATAATTCCTAACCATTTTAATGCAAATACAAACTGTTCTTTCCAGAAAGTCTCATTATGTTGACCTCCGGTGACTACAGCAGAATAAAGGTTCGATTCTGGATGTTGTTGTGCAAGGTGCAGGTTCACGATCGTATTCATGTCATTAGACATCTCTTCACCCTCTTCACTTCCTGCAATAAAAAGTAGTCGATGCGTTGAGGGCGGCGGGTTGCTTTCAGCAAAGGTAAAAGCGTGCGTAGAAAACCAGAATGAAGGAGAGAAAATAGCAGCCTTGCCAAATACATCAGGGTAAGCTAGCAGCATGTAATGTGACATTAGCCCGCCCATTGAACTTCCCATAATGCTGGTGTCAGAGGGTCCATGTAAGGTCCGGTATTTCTTATCAATCATAGGTTTCACACCATTAACGATGAACTCTGCGTACGCTTTACCGTTTACTTCAGGATACTCTTCGTTACTCCAAGGACTCAATTCAGTTACCCTGTTTTCATTGCCGTGGTTTATCGCTACTACGATAGGTACTTCCCAACCTTCTGAGGAAAGATGATTTAACGCTTCGTCAACACCCCATTCGCCCACGTAACTGGTTTTGTCATCAAAGATGTTTTGACCATCGTGCATATACAGAACCGGGTAATGTTTTGCTGAACTTTTATAATCTGGTGGTAAGTAGATCCAAACGACCCGATTTTGACCCGCGGGAAAATCAAAACTCGTTGTATCCAACAGAACATTTTGAGCGCGTGTAGAACTGCCAGATTTAGTTTCAGCAGGCGTTGCAACCTTGCTAGGTTTGGGGGACTGACATGCTGAAATCAATACGCCTAATACGGTAATAATTATCCATTTATTCAACGGCATAGATCTTTGACTCCCATGGTTGAAGTGTCATTGTAATTCTCCCTTTACCTTGCTTAACGACAAGAGTAGTGGTTTCTCCTGTAAGCAAGTCTTTTAACTGAGCATCGTCGTGTAAATTCCAGTCGTTAATGACCGTATCAGGTAAAACTACCTGTACGTTAGCGTGATTTTTATCGGCAAACTGACTCACCACAATTAATTTATGGGTAGAAGTAGTTCTGGCAAACGCGAAATGGTGCTCCGAATAATCGCTACTCCCTGCAAGTGAAGGGGTATGTAAACTAATAAAGTCTCCGCGCATGGTAGGATGTGTGGAGGCTATATTCAGAACCGTCTTATAAAATTCACGCAGCGATTTTTCTCTATCGGTAAGTTGCCCACCATCGAACTTTCCGCTATTCATCCATCGCTGGTGTGCTGGTACGCCCACGTAATCAAAAATAGATGTACGACTAGGCTTACCAAAACCTGCATTTTCACTGCCGTCTTCCCCCACTTCCTGGCCAAAATAAATCATAAAAGGGGCAGAATTGATTAAAGAAGAAACCACCAACGCCGGTTTACCAATTTCAGCAGCGCCTGCAAATTGCGGCGAGGCGATACGCTGTTCGTCGTGGTTTTCCAGAAAATGAAGCATGTGCTGGCTAATATCTGTCACTTGATTGCGCTTCTCAACCACCGTAGAGACGTTGCCAGTTCCCTGCATCACAGCTTTCAGCGCATCATAAAATCCGACTTTGTCATACAAGTAATCCATTTTACCTTCATGCAGGTAAGCGCGATACTTATCCGGCTGATAGACTTCTGCTAATAAAAATGCATCTGGATTTTTATGTTTGATTGATGAGTTAAGGAAAGACCAGAACTCCACAGGCACCATCTCGGCCATATCAAAACGAAAGCCATCTACGCCTTTATCCAGCCAGTAATGTGCAATGTTTTCAAACTTGTACCACGAATCAGGTAGCGATTTATCTTGCCAGAATAAATAGTGTTGTTGTAAAGACTTGTCATCAAATCCTTTTGGCAGAGTGGGAAAATCATAGCTACCATCCGGTTTTACGCCATAATTCACTTTAACGGTTTCGTACCAGTCATTCACATCAGGCTTCGCTTTTCTGGCGCCGTTTCCGGTCCATTTAGCCGGATTTTCATCAAATTTGTTATCTGACAACGGGTGGCTTTCCCCGCCCAATGGCAAGGTGTCGCGAGTAAAGTCCGGCACCTCAAACGGTTGACCGGGCACATAATAAAAATTATTGTTCCGTGCGTAGACTTTGGATGTATCATCCTCAGCGCCAAACCCCAGCACGTCGCTTGGTTTAGAAATAGATTCATAATTCCGGGCTACATGGTTTGGCACAATATCAATGATGACTTTCAGTCCCTGCTCATGAGTGCGGCGGATAAGCGCTTCAAATTCATTAAGTCGATTCGCCGGATCATCGGCTAAGTCAGGATTGACGTTATAATAATCTTTTACCGCGTAGGGTGAACCTGCTCTGCCTTTTATTACGTCAGGATCATCCATCGAAATTCCATAGTCGGTGTAGTCAGCTACAAGAGCATGGTGAGGCACACCGGTATACCAGATATGAGAAACCCCAAGTGCTTTAATTTCCGCCAGAGCGGTAGGGGTGAAATCGGAAAATTTTCCGACCCCGTTTTCTTCTTTGGTGCCCCAGGGTTTATTATTTGTTAACTGATTACCAAACAAACGTGTGAACACCTGATAAACAATCGGGCGTTGCGTTGATTCTTGCTTATGACTCGATAGCACTTTATCTGATGAATTGGGCTTTGAGGGAGGGGCATCCATTGAACACCCCATACTTAGCAATAAAAGGGCAAACGAAAGTGACGCAAAACGATTCAGTTTATGTTGCAACATGACAGGCCATTAACAGGTAGCACTAGATGTACCAAAGCATACCCGTTAATGGAATGTTAAACAAAATGCATACGTTTTCATAAGGGCTCACCACTATTTACAAGCCCTATGTGCGAGTATTTTAAGCCGCTTTTCTTTGTTTTGCCCGTTGTTGAGAAGCTTCCACAATAGGCTGTGGGTTATAGATAGCACCAAAGTTTGGAACGTCCTGAAGCTCTTTTAAAATGCTGCGTTGAAATTTTTGTAACGCTGGCGACACCTGACTGACAAAATCATCTGGGGAAATAAGAAAAGCCGCTCGTTTACCATGGTAATCAACTTCATGACCTAACTGATCGAACCGTACACCTAAAAACTTTAAACTTCTCGCAAGACGAGGTTCCATCATCATATAGACGTTGTCTATATCGCGTAAAATACAAATTGTTGCCGCAAAGAAATACAAAGCGAGGGATAGATAGGGGAAATTACGACTTAACTGTTTATCCATCGTCCCATTTTTATGATTGGGCGATCCGCCTATTGGCGAAAGATGTTGATCAGCCGCACGACGCCTGAACCTTTTCGGGATGGCCAGTCGGGACACTTCACAAATCGAATGGCGGGGAAATTTACCTGGACTATGTTCGGCTAAGCGTATTGCGTCTGGGCAGCTACTTTCTAAGGGTAGCAACTGGCCTGCATGTTGCGGCATAACCAAGCGAATGGTGCCCGCGCACTCACCCGATGCCCGATGTTTGATGTAACAACTTAACGAGTACTCATCGAACTCATCAAATTCCATTTTTGATTTTCTTTTCTCTTCAAAGCCAAGTTCATCACAATACACTTCATGGCGGGCTTTAAAACATGTCTTTATATCTTCTTCTTCGCTAGCTACAACTAAACTAAAATGCTCGAAAAAATGCGAAGCAACAGCATCAATGGTTTTATTAACTTTATATTTTACAACCGGCTTTACAACTCGATTTAGACCGGGTACGTGTTTGACTTTTCGTAGCGCGTTCAGCAACCGTCTTTTCACACGAACTCCCCTATAATAATAGTTATTTACATAAATCCATATTTGATCCCTCCCCTCCACTACAGATCGTTTGAGATCCGCTACTACACTAGCCCCTTACACTGCACGATCTTAGGATCGATGTAAATAGCGCTAACAGAGGATCGACCAATATAAAACGCATTAGTTCTATATAGAGACCAATTAATGGTTACTAGATTAAATATTTTTAAGATCAAAAATGAAGATTTATGCTTATTCGGTTATCGGCGGGATCAAAAGTTTCGTAATAGGTGTTTGTAGAACGGGGGAAAAGTATGAAGAAGTGCGTTTTCTAATCAAGTTTTAACTGATTATTTTTATCTCTTCCCTGCCAAACTAAAGAAGGATCAAACGATTCGCCCAATTTAACCATTCTATCGTACAACACCACGTTCATCGTAGCAGCAAGGTTCATGCTATGGCGAGTTGGAATGTAAACCACGTCATCACACCAATTTAAGGTATCTTGTTTTAAAGAACCATCTTCAGGCCCTAAAACGTAGAATGCATTTTTTGGATGCTGATATTCAATAAGAGACTGCGCACCTTCAATTAATTCAATCGCTACTGCCCTCGCTCCTGCAGGGACAATAGTACGAAGGTCATCTACACCGATGGTTGGAATTTTTTTATGCATTCCTTTTGTGTCGGCGTGAAACTCCTTCGCATACCGATAGCGCTGCCCCGTGTAAAAAACGCTGCTCGCGCCATAACACCCTGCAGCTCTGAGCACAGAAGCAACATTTACTGCCGACTTTGGGTTAACTAATCCAATACTGATGGTGTGCGTTTTGTGCATTTTATTGCCTTAGGCAGGGCGATGAGGATATCGCCCTGCTGATGCTGGATTTAATAGAGAGTAGTTTGGATCTGAGTCTTCACCAGATCGGCTAAATTATGATCACAGATTAACGCCTTTGCATTTTCGATATCTGGCGCAAAATAGCGATCCTTATCGTAAAACGGCACGTGAGTTCTGAGTAGACCATGAATTTGCTGTAAAGGCTCGCTGGTCTTGTGAGGTGCACGAAAATCTATACCTTGCCCCGCAGCTAACCATTCAATCGCTAATATGCCCGCTACGTTTTCAAATATGTCCTTTAACCGTCTACCCGCAAATGTCGCCATCGACACATGATCTTCCTGGTTAGCGGAAGTGGGTAATGAATCAATTGACGCTGGATGTGCGTAGGTTTTGTTTTCACTGGCTAACGCAGCACTTGTCACTTGTGCAATCATAAAGCCTGAATTAACCCCACCATTTTCAACCAGGAACGGCGGTAAGCCACTGAGGTTAGAATCGATCAACAGGGCCATTCTTCTTTCAGATAATGCGCCAATTTCAGACAAGGCAATCGCTAGCATATCAGAAGTCATCGCTACAATTTCCGCATGGAAGTTACCACCGGAAAGAATATCCTGTTGGTCAGAGAAAACCAGCGGATTATCTGAGACACCATTTGCTTCCGCAATCAGCGTATGCTGCGCATATCGTAATTGTTGCAAACATGCTCCCATCACCTGTGGCTGACAACGCAGAGAATATGGGTCCTGAACTTTGGCGCAACCTTCGTGTGACTGTCCAATTTCAGATTCTTTTAATACGTCCCGATACATGGCTGCCACGTCGCGTTGCGCTTGCTGGCCTCTTACCATATGAATACGATCATCAAAAGGTACACGCGAGCCTTGCGCTGCATCAACACTTAAGCCGCCAATAGCGATTCCACACAATAATGCATTTTCAGTGTAGAAAAGGCCTTCCAAAGCGAATGCAGTAGACGCTTGTGTTCCATTCAACAATGCCAATCCCTCTTTGGGCGCCAATGCTAAGGGCTCAAGCCCGGCTTTTTTCAGTCCTTCAGCGGCCGCACATCGCTGCCCGTCAATTAACACTTCGCCTTCACCCAGCAATACTGCGCTCATGTGCGCTAACGGTGCCAGATCACCAGACGCACCTACCGATCCCTTTTGTGGGATGGCGGGCCATACCTGGTTGTTGAAAAGGGTAATTAGCGCATCAATCACTTCACGTCGAACCCCAGAATACCCCCGCGCTAATGAGTTAATTTTTAGCAGCATGAGTAAGCGAACTGTTGATACCTGCATAAATTCGCCAATACCGGCTGCATGTGAAAGAACGATACTTTTTTGAAGTAATTCTAATTCTTCTTCTGCTATACGCGTATTAGCCAGCAGGCCGAAACCGGTATTGATGCCGTACACTGTGCGGCCTTGCTTCAACACGTTTAATACAGTTTGTTGCGCTTCATCTATCGCGGCATAGGCCTCATCTGCCAATGCCAGAGTTTGATGCTGACGAAAAAACTGATAACAGTCCGCAACAGTTAATTGACCTGGCTTTAGTACAAAATTCGTTTTCATTGTTATTTCCTGTTTAACATAGGTAGGTCAAGGTTATGTTTGGTTGCGCATTCTTTTGCAATGTCGTAACCAGCATCAGCGTGACGCATTACACCAGTGGCCGGATCATTATGCAGAACACGACTGATTCTGGCATCAGCATCTTCAGTTCCATCACAGACAATGACCACCCCAGAGTGTTGACTGAAACCCATGCCTACGCCGCCACCGTGATGTAAACTGACCCAGGTTGCGCCGCCTGCGGTATTGAGTAGTGCATTCAGTAATGGCCAGTCAGACACCGCATCCGAACCATCTTTCATTGACTCAGTTTCACGGTTTGGCGAAGCCACCGAACCTGAATCTAAATGGTCACGACCAATAACCACTGGGGCTTTAAGTTCACCGTTACGGACCATTTCGTTGAATGCCAACCCTAGCTTCTGACGCTCGCCCAGGCCCACCCAACATATGCGTGCTGGTAATCCCTGAAACTGGATCCGCTCACGCGCCATGTCCAGCCAATTATGCAAATGTGGATTGTCAGGAATGAGTTCTTTAACCTTGGCATCTGTTTTATAAATATCTTCCGGATCACCAGAGAGTGCCGCCCAACGGAAAGGTCCAATGCCCTGGCAAAATAACGGACGGATATATGCAGGTACGAATCCGGGGAAATCGAACGCGTTTTTAACCCCTTCTTCCAACGCCATTTGACGGATATTGTTGCCATAGTCCAGCGTTGCTGCACCGCGCTCCTGCATTGTCAACATCGCACTGACTTGCAAGGCCATAGATTGCTTTGCTTCCTTCACTACTTTTTGTGGCTCAGATTCACGCATTGCAGCTGCTTGCTCCAACGACCAGCCTTTGGGTAAATAGCCATTAAGTGGATCGTGCGCGCTGGTTTGGTCAGTGACTACATCTGCAATCACATTGCGGGCTACCAGTTCAGGGAATATATCAGCGGCATTACCAAGCAAGCCTACAGAAACAGCCTGACCAGATGCTTTCGCTTCATCGATCATCGCCAATGCTTCGTCTAACGACTTCGCTTTTTTATCTACATAGCCTGTCTTAATTCTGAAATCAATACGGCTTTCATCTACTTCTACCGCAATCATTGAAAATCCTGCCATCGTGGCTGCCAGTGGCTGAGCGCCCCCCATGCCCCCTAACCCACCAGTGAGGATCCAGCGTCCCTTCGCATCTCCATCGAAATGGGTTTTCGCTACGCTAACGAAGGTTTCATACGTCCCCTGAACGATCCCCTGAGAGCCGATATAAATCCAGGAGCCCGCCGTCATCTGGCCGTACATCATTAAGCCTTTTTTATCCAACTCGTTGAAGTGTTCCCAGTTCGCCCAATGCGGTACCAAATTGGAATTGGCAATTAATACCCGGGGAGCGTCCTTATGGGTGGGGAACACACCGACAGGCTTACCTGACTGCACCAACAACGTTTGGTCGTCTTCCAAGCGTTTAAGCACATCAACTATGGTATCAAACGACTCCCAATCTCTGGCTGCACGACCGATACCACCATACACAACGAGTGAATGAGGATGCTCGGCGACTTCCGGATCAAGGTTATTCATTAACATGCGCAAAGGTGCTTCTGTTAACCAGCTTTTTGCGTTGAGTTGCGTACCGGTCGGCGCGATTATTTTGCGCGTTGGATCATGTCTGTTCATTATGTCTCCTTGGTGGTGGTCATAAAGTTTAAATGCCCACCTAATCTATATCGATTCCCAGGATGAGTTAGCAGGGCAAAACTCACTACCCCCCGGGCTGAAAATGTTCTTCGTTTTATTTGCAAACAAGGCTGGTGATCATCAATATTCAATAACGCAGCCTGTGTCGCCGTTGGTAATATGGCTTCAACGGTATGATCTGCCTCAGTTAAAGGGGCGACCCTGGACAAGTACTCGTGAGCTGTCACTTTCGTCAGGTTTTGGTCAATATAACCGGGCGCCCATTGTGGATTGACAAATCTGTCTTCGAGTTGAACTGCATTGCCGTTTTCATAGTGGACTACCTGCGTCCGAAAGGCTGGACTTCCTATCTCGAGCCCAATCCATTGGCTTTGTTCAGCTGAGACGGCTACCGTTTTGTGCAACAACAGCTTGTTGCCATAATGATGTCCGCGTGATTCGATCTCATGTTGTATATTATTGATCGTCAGGATTGAACTCATCGGTCTGGCGTCAGCGACAAACGTACCTACGCCCTGACTTCTGGCTAAAATGCCTTCTTCAACCAGTTCAGTCACCGCTCGTCTGGCCGTCATTCTGCTCACAGCGTAATCATTGGCGAGTTGATTCTCAGACGCAACTTGCTCCCCCGCCATCAACTCACCCGACTCGATACGTTGGAGCAAGGCTGACTTTATCTTTAAATAACGTGGGACCATTTGCGTCGCCTTTAAATTAAGCTGGCGATACTTTACTTAAATTAACTTGTATATACAAGTGTAGACAAGTAGACTAATTCAAAATTTTGATTCAAGAGCTTATGCAATATGTCATCTACACTCATCAAAAACGCCCGCATTGCCACTGCTAATGAAAATTATGAATTCATCCAGATTGAGGCGTCAGACATTCTTATAAATGATGGGAAAATCCAGACAGTTGGACGTAATTTAACGGACGAAGCAGACTTTAATGTCGATGCAAATGGCCAATGGTGTTTACCTGGGTTTATCGATTGTCATACGCATTTAGTTTACGGCGGTAATCGCGCGAAAGAATTTTCGCAACGCTTGCAGGGCGTGAGTTATGAGGCTATCAGCAAACAAGGTGGTGGTATAAAAAGCACGGTTCGTGCGACCCGGGCTGTGGATGAAAAGACGTTACTGTCACAAACTTTAAGAAGGGCCCGACGATTAGCCGAAGAAGGTGTAACAACGGTAGAGATAAAATCGGGCTATGGTTTAGACAAAGACACCGAAATACGCATGCTTGACGTCGCTAAAAAAGTGGGGGAATTGGCGAACATGACAGTTCAACGCACATTTTTAGGCGCACACGCCCTCCCCCCTGACTCCGATTTATCAGCTGATGAATATATCGACTTTGTTTGTCACACCATGATCCCTTACGTTGCTGAACATCAAATGGCCGATGCAGTGGATGTATTTTGTGAACGGGTAGGTTTCAACCTGGCGCAGACTGAGCGAGTCTTTGCAGCCGCCAAACAATACAACCTAAAAATCAAAGGCCATGTTGAACAATTAAGTGATAGTAAGGGTGCGCTGACGGCGGCAAAGTATGGGGCGTTATCGGTCGATCATGTTGAGTACCTGGCAGAAGCGGATATTCCTGAACTTGCTAAATCAGGTACCGTAGCAGTCTTGTTACCGGGAGCTTTTTACTACTTAAAGGAAACTCAATTACCGCCGATTGAGGCGTTCAGAAAGCAACACGTTGCCATGGCTATTTCAACTGATATGAATCCTGGCACCTCTCCCATTGCCTCTTTACTCACCTGCGCAAATATGGCCTGTGTATTGTTTGGTTTGACCACCTCTGAGGCATTGACAGGAATCACCACCCATGCAGCTAAAGCATTAGGATTAACAACAAAAGGACAAATTAAATCAGGTTTTGATGCGGATCTCTGTTTGTGGGATATTGACTCACCTGAATCTCTCGTTTATGAAATTAACGGGTATCGTCCATCAGCAAAATGGGTTGGAGGAAAGCGTGTCTTATAAAACATTATGGCAAGGCAGAGTGGATGCAGAAGATGGCGAGGCTGGTCGTCGTTGGCATCAAGTTGTTCAATTCGACGACGATCAAAAATCAGACAATTATACCAGCCTCATTGGCTACCCAAATGATCTTGGTGTTCAGGCAAATAAAGGACGCGTTGGTGCGTCAGGTGGTCCTAACGCAATTCGGCAATGTTTAGCCAACCTACCCTGGCATTGGCGCGGCGGATTGAAAGACGTGGGTGATGCAAAGATTTTTGACCAGTTAGGCGCAACGCAAGCGGACTTTGCAGCAAAAGTTTCAAGTGCCTTACAAAATAACGAAAAGGTATTAGGTTTAGGTGGCGGGCATGATATTGCCTGGGCAAGCTTCAATGGATTGGCCAGTACAACCCCCAAGCGCATAGGTATCATTAATTTTGACGCCCATCTGGATTTGCGCAAACCAGCACCTGATACGTCATCAGGAACCCCTTTTAGACAAGTTGCCGAACATTGTTTTAAAAATAACACTTCATTTCATTATGCATGTCTTGGCGTGTCTAAAGCCGCTAATACACAAGCCCTTTTCGATTACGCCGCGTTGACTGAGACACGTATGCTTTTCGATGTGGAATTTAATCTGGAGAATGCAAAGCAACTCATCACTCCTATGTTAGGTGACATTGACGAGCTTTATGTAACCGTATGTATGGATGCATTTCCCGTATCGTTATGCCCCGGTGTTAGTGCCCCCTCTGCTTTAGGGATATGTCCTAATGAGACCATAAAAATTATTCAGTGGCTTAGCCAGAACTGTAATCGATACGATGTTGGCTGGAGACTGAGTGATATAGCGGAACTGAACCCCTCGTTCGATTCAGACAACAAAACCGCGCGCTTTGCCGCCCGGATCGCATTCGAATTAGTGCAAGCTATGCAGCAAGCGGATGTTTAAAGACAGTGTAAGCATGTTCGCAACTGACTGTGTCGGTATGCTTCAATCAACAGGCCAGTGTGAGTAGTGGATTTAAGTTCATGCCACTGGCCATCAACCGATGCCAAGGTGCAGCATTCTGTTAATCAGGTAACAAGCTTGCGATTGAAATCTTGATATCGTTTTCCTATTACAGCTCATATGACACCATGATGCTGCACCTTGCTGGTAACCTGTGAGTTGGGTGTATGCTTAATAAAAAAGTGTGATGGTAATGAATACGTATTCATTAAAAACCTTCGACTCGCGGTTTACATCCGCTCTGAAATTCACACTTTGTCTTAACAAATTATTTCTTACAACCTGACTTACAAACCCGCGGTTTGATTACACTTAACGATGCAGATTAACGTTAAAAATAGGCTATATTTAGTATTACCCTGCGTATTAATCGAATGTTATTAAAGCGCTTACATTGGCGCCTGCATGTTAAATTTATGTTATCGAAGAATGATGAATACGTATGCAGTAACTTGTATAGCTGAAATGACTGGCGGTACTATTTTGTCGTCCTAATAGATGAATTTTTAATCTAGAACAATAATGCTTGTAATGAGCAAAGAAAACACACATTACTAATCAGGATACTGATATGAAAACATTCAAAACCAATTTAATTACCACTGCGATAATCGCGAGTGGAATTACACTTGGCTCGTTGCCAGTAATGGCACAGCAAAATGATACCAGCCAAACTGAAGTTGATGAGCAAAATGTAGAGGTAATTGAAGTTTCTGGTATCCGCGCCAGCTTACAAAAATCTCAGGCAATTAAAATGTCTGAAACATCCATTGTAGAGGCCATCACCGCTGAAGATATAGGTAAACTCCCTGACTCAAGTATCGCAGAATCGATTGCACGTCTTCCTGGACTTGCGGCGCAACGACTAAATGGTCGCTCCAGTTCAATTGCAATTCGTGGTCTCGGCGAAGATTTCAGCACAGCAACATTCAATGGTCGTGAACAGGTGACTTTGGGTGATAACCGTGGGGTTGAATTTGACGTATATCCTTCTGAAATCATGAACGAAGTTATCGTCTATAAAACACCGGAAGCGACCTTGATGACCCAAGGTATCGGTGGCACCATTGATATGCGCACCATCAAGCCTTTAGCGCACGGTGAGCAAACTATGGCAGTTAGCTTACGTGGAGAGAAAAACGACATCGGTGCGTTAAACCCAGACGGCGAAGATACCGGCTGGCGCGGAAGCTTTTCATATATCGACCAGTTTGCTAATGATACAGTAGGTGTTGCGCTCTCTTACGCACACATGGACTCACCAAACAACGAAGAACGTTTTAATACCTGGGGCTGGCCTGATGGTGTAATTGGTGGCATGAAGCCATTCGTACGTTCTGCTGAATTGACACGTGACACCTTAATGGCCGTTGTTGAATACGCCCCCTCCCCTGATTTACGTGTAAATGCCGATGCGTTGTACATCGACTTTGAAGATAACCAGACCTTAAGAGGGATTGAAATCCCTGCGGCATGGGGTGATGCTGGTATTCGTGTAGACGAAACACTCAATGGGCAAAGCCTTACTGGTACTATTGGTGGACCAGGCTCACCGGTTGGTGGCGTAGTCCGTAACGACCGAACCGTTCGTGAAGCCGAGTTGTATGCATTTGGCTTAAATTTAGAGTACGACCTAAATGAAAATTGGGTGCTTGAATTTGATGCAGCTTATTCACAGGTTGAACGTAACACTTGGGCACTCGAAGCATACGCAGGTTCAGGACGCGGTTTCGATGATCGCCAACCTGAGCAAATCGGTTTCAGTTTCTCTCCGGATTTTCAAAGTGTAAACCTTAATCCGATGCTGGATTATGGTGACCACAATGTAATTCAACTGGGCAATCCTCAGTGCTGGGGTGGCGGTAACCTAACCGATCCGGACAGCTGTGAAGACCAGGATGGGTTTATCAACACGCCTACCATTGACGATGAACTAACTACGTTCAAACTTGCTGCGCAAAGAATGCTTAACAATGACTTTATCAGCAGTGTGGAATTCGGCGCTTACTTCAGTGACCGGACCAAAGAAAAGCAGGACAATGGCTTTTTCTTAACACTGCCGGGTGCACTTGATAGCGATAGCAATATTATTCCTGGCTATCAGGAAGCGGTACCTGAAGAGTATCGTGTACCGAATACCTCATTAGCGTTTATCGGCATTGATGACATGATCTCATTCGATTCATTGAGATTCTGGCGTGACGGCAATTACGTTGAGTTTGATTCACGTCTCACGGATGCGGGTCGTTGGGAAAATACGTGGGAAGTCAATGAAGAAGTAACGATTGGTTTTGTTAAAGCCAATATTGATGCCTTGCTAGGCGACGTTCCGGTAAGAGGTAACGTGGGTGTGCAGGCTGTCTATACTGACCAGAGTTCTGACGGTTTCTCGTTAACATCTAACGGTGTACAAGCGACTAATGGCGGCACCGACTACACTGAGTTCCTGCCTAGCCTGAACTTGATTTTTGATATAACGGAAGATCAAGCCATTCGATTTGGGGTGTCAAAAACAATGTCACGCTCACGTATGGATCGTATGAACGCCAGTGCGGGTAGCCTGGGCTATAATGAAGTAGCACAAATCTGGGAAGGCTCAGTTGCTAACCCTGAGTTAAAACCCGTTACGGCTAATCAGCTTGATCTGACTTACGAGAATTACTTCCATGCGGAAGGTTACATTGCGGCTGCTGTCTTCTATAAAGACATCAGTGATTGGCAGGAAAGGCTTCCAACCTTTGTTTCAACGTCTGATTTAACCCCTCCAGCCGGCCAGCCTGTAGCTCCTGTTGGTGTTCTATCTTCCTGGCAGAACGTAGGCGACGGCGAAGTTTCTGGAGCTGAATTCACCCTTTCACTTCCTGGCGTAATGTTTGCTGACGTGCTTGAAGGATTTGGTGGTATTTTCTCAGCAACCTTCCTGGATAGTGAGTTGACCTACTCATTAGAGGTACCGACCGACTTATCAGGTGGCACTGAAACACGTGAATTTACCAACAGTGTGCCTGGTCTGTCAGAAGAGGTTTACAATGCCACTGTCTATTACGAGCGTGCCGGCTTCCAGACTCGTGTAAGCTTAAGAAAACGTACTGACTTCCTGGGTGAAGTGGCTGGGCTGAGCTTAAATCGTGAGCCAGTTAACGTTGTAGGTAGCACATTAGTAGATGCTCAAATCAGTTATGATTTCTCGGAATCAGGCATCGAATCGTTGAAAGGATTGACGGTCACCCTTCAAGGCCAAAACCTGACTGACGAAGAATTTGTGACCGCGCATTCTGTTGATGGCTCCGGATATGATATCCGAGACGTACAGCGCTTTGGACGCAACTTCCTATTTGGAATCAACTATACCTTCTAATAGTTAAGTTCCTTTAAATATAGAAAATTAAATACCCTTGCGAGACTCGTCTCACAAGGGTATTTTTATTTTTATAATCAGCTAAATTGGTCACTATATAAATATGAACGTAGTTATCGTCGGTGGTGGCTCATCCGGTTGGATGGCAGCAAGTTTACTTGCCCGGTTAATGGGCAATCAGATAAAGATTACCTTAGTGGAATCCGAACAAATTCAAACTGTTGGTGTAGGTGAAGCGACCATCCCTGCAATCCAGCATTTTAATCGCGTACTGGGAATTGATGAGAAAACGTTTCTTCAGCAAACCAAGGGCTCTATTAAACTAGGCATTAATTTTAACGGCTGGTTTAATGCTGATGAAAGCTATATGCATGCTTTCGGCGCGATTGGCAAAGACATGGGGCTGGCTGGTTTTCACCACACCTGGTTAAAATCAAAAGCACTGGGTGAAACGGATAACTTGTGGGATTATTCGCTTAACTACCAAGCAGCAAAATCCAATAAATATGCCCCGTTAGGCACCATACCAAATACGAAAATGCCTGGTCTGGTACACGCTTATCATCTTGATGCGAGCCTGTATGCAGCGTACTTGCGCAAATTAAGTGAAGCGGCTGGCGTAAAACGTGTCGAAGGAAAAGTTCAACACGTTAAATTAACACCGGCGACAGGCTTTATTGAGTCACTACATTTAGAGTCAGGTGAAGTGGTCGCCGGTGACTTGTTTATCGACTGTACCGGTTTTAGAGCACTGCTTATTGAAGGGGCGCTTAAGACAGGCTATGAAGATTGGCGGCATTGGTTACCGTGTGATCGCGCCATTGCCGCGGGGAGCGACAAACTAGCTGAAATCCCACCTTACACTTCCTCTACGGCCCATGAGGCAGGCTGGCAATGGCAAATTCCATTGCAACACAGAACAGGAAACGGTTCGGTGTACTGTAGCGATTTTATAAGTGATGATGATGCCTGCGATAATCTACTAAAATCGCTAAATAGTTCCCCTTTAAACGAGCCTAAATTTATCCGCTTTGTGACAGGGAGAAGGGAAAAGCAATGGTATAAGAACTGCGTATCGCTTGGCCTTTCAAGCGGATTTATTGAACCTCTGGAGTCGACTAGTTTACATTTAGTCCAGGCCGGCCTAGTGAGACTGGTTAAGCTGTTCCCGAATCACTCAATAAATGCCGTAGATGTTGATGAATACAATCGACAGTCAAAAACAGAGTTCGAGCGGATCCGGGATTTTATCATTCTGCACTATTATTTAAACAATCGAACTGGCCCCTTCTGGGAGCGCTGCCGTAATATGGACATTCCTGACTCGTTAGCCCATAAAATCGAGCTCTTTAAAGAGTCAGGCCGAGTGTTTCGTGAGCAAGATGAACTCTTTACTGACATCGCATGGATCCAGGTTATGCTCGGACAGGGAATTATTCCTAAACAGTACCATAAGTTAGCCGACAGCTTATCTGATAACCAACGACAAGAGTTACTCAACAATTTAAAACAGATTATTAATGGAACAGTGGGTCAACTGCCCACCCACGATCAGTTTCTGCACCATATTATGTAAAGGGCGTGGCGGCATCAATTGGATGCCGCATCAGTGAGCTTACTGTTGCTGATCAGTACTTGATATTCCCAAGGGGATAATTCAAATGTTGTCTCTTCGCTTACAGTTACCTCACGGCCTTTTAAATCTTTATACGTTCCGGTATGAAAATTTCCATCAAATGAGAGTGGCTGTTTTTTGCCAGAAAAGTTAAATACCGCAAATACTTTGTTATCGCCTTTCTGGCGAACAAAAGAAAGCACCTCATTCGCATGATTATTTTTAACCCGCACCATGGTCGCTCCTTCTTTTCCATGCCACAGTGCCGGGTTGGTTTCAAGAACCTGATTAAGCGTTGTGATCAATGATGAGAAATGGTGATCTTTCCATTTAATTGGATCTTTCTCAAAAAATTCAAGCCTTTTATCATTGCCAGCTTCCACACCGTTATAAATCAGGGGCATCCCCTCACCTACAAAGGATAACACCAGCGCCGCCTCGACACCCTCACCTAACCGCTCATACATGGTTCCTTCCCACGCATTGGCATCGTGATTGGATATATAGGTCATTCTGTATGCATCTTTGGGATACGCACTCTCATTCCAGGAATAATAAACAAACAACTTATTTAAATCGCCCTCGTGTTTTATGACATGCATCATCGCTTCGTGCCAGCTCCAGGCGTAAGTCATATCGAACGCATTAGCATGCATATCGCGGCTTTCCCATTCTGCCAGCATAAAAACAGGTTTTATAGCGTCGAGCTCTTTTCTCACGTTATTCCAAAAATCAATTGGCACAAAACCCGCCACATCGGCACGGTAACCATCAACATCAAACTCTGCTACCCAATATTTTAATGCGTCAGTCATGTACTTTCTTACTTCGGGCTGAGAGTAATCCAGGTCAATGATATCTGACCAGTCCCACCAAGGTGTGGGTCTGAAGTTACCGTTAGCGTCTTTGTCATACCATTCCGGGTGCTGTTTAACTAATGTATTATCCCAGGCAGTATGATTTGCAACCCAATCAAGGATAACGTACATCCCTTGTTCGTGGGCGGCGTTGACGAAGGCCTTAAGATCCGCTTCTGTACCAAATTCAGAGTTCACCGCATAATAATCTTTAACCGAGTAAGGACTACCCAGTGACCCTTTACGGTTCTTTTCTCCGATTGGGTGGATTGGCATCAACCACAATATATCAACGCCTAGCGCCTTTAATCTGGGTAACTCCTTTTGAGCCGCTTTAAAAGTACCTTCCTGGGTAAATTGACGGGTATTGATTTGATAAATGGACGCGTTTTTTGCCCAGTCTGGATGTGTCACGTTGACATAAGGTTTGGGTTCATACGCTGACAAGTCTGCAGTTTGCGCTTGGGCGGAACATACTATGCCAACAAAAAGTAATATTAAGATGCGATTCATATGCTTGCTCAAAGATTGGTTGTTATTCCACCATACTTGAGCTTTCAGGAATTTGCTCATGAATACGTTTGCAGATACAAAAAAGCCCGCTTTAAAGGCGGGCTTTTATCGTGTTGGATATTACCAACCTGTGGCTTCGCGTAACGCTTTACCGATATCAGCTAATGAACGAACAGTTTTAACTCCCGCCGCTTCTAACGCTTTGAACTTCTCGTCAGCGGTACCTTTACCGCCGGCAATAATAGCACCAGCATGTCCCATACGCTTACCAGGAGGAGCCGTTACACCGGCAATATAAGAAACAACCGGCTTAGTCACGTTCTCTTTGATAAACGCAGCCGCTTCTTCTTCGGCAGTTCCACCGATTTCACCGATCATGACAATCGCTTCAGTAGCAGGATCTTCCTGGAACAACTTCAGAATATCAATGAAGTTAGAGCCCGGAATCGGATCACCACCAATACCCACACAGGTAGACTGTCCGAAGCCTTCATCAGTAGTCTGCTTAACCGCTTCGTACGTTAACGTTCCAGAGCGGGAAACGATCCCAACTTTACCTGGCTTATGAATGTGGCCCGGCATGATGCCAATCTTACATTCCCCTGGCGTGATCACACCTGGGCAGTTTGGACCAATCATACGTACGCCCTTAGCATCGACATACTCTTTCACATAAAGCATATCCAGCGTAGGAATGCCTTCCGTAATACAGACAATCAGCTCAATGCCGGCATCAGCGGCTTCTACGATTGAATCTTTACAAAATGGTGCTGGTACATAGATAACCGATGCGGTAGCGCCCGTTTCTTCTACTGCTTCTTTAACAGTGTTAAACACTGGCAGACCTAAGTGCTGTGTCCCACCTTTACCAGGAGTTACACCGCCAACCATCTGAGTACCATAAGCAATTGCTTGCTCTGAGTGGAAAGTTCCCTGACCACCAGTGAAACCCTGACAAATAACCTTGGTATTTTTATCGATTAAGACTGACATTATTTGCCCTCCGCTGCTGCTACAACTTTTTGAGCTGCATCTGTTAACGACTCAGCTGCAATAATATCCAGACCTGAGTTAGCTAACACTTCCCGGCCTTTTTCAGCATTTGTACCTTCAAGACGAACCACTACCGGTACGTTTACACCTACTTCTTTAACAGCGCCGATAATACCTTCGGCAATCATGTCACAGCGTACAATACCACCGAAAATATTAACAAGAACGGCTTTAACGTTGTCGTCAGATAAAATGATTTTAAATGCTTCAGCAACGCGCTCTTTAGTAGCACCGCCACCTACGTCCAGGAAGTTAGCCGGCTTTCCACCATGCAGATTTACGATGTCCATTGTACCCATCGCCAGTCCAGCACCGTTAACCATACAACCTACATTGCCGTCCAGCGCCACATAGTTCAGTTCCCATTGCGCTGCGTGTGCTTCACGAGGATCTTCTTGTGACGGATCATGCATGTCTTTTACTTTCGGCTGACGATATAGTGCGTTGCTATCGATACCGACTTTTGCATCAAGACAGTGAAGGTTTCCATCAGTTTTAATAACCAACGGATTGATTTCGATTAACGCGACGTCTAAATCTTCAAACATCTTAGCCAGGCCAAGGAAGATTTGCGTAAATTGCTTAATCTGAACGCCTTCAAGGCCCAGTTTAAAGGCCATTTGACGCGCTTGATATGGCTGTGGACCTACAATTGGGTCTATTTCAGCTTTTAAGATCTTTTCTGGTGTTTCTTCAGCAACGGTTTCAATTTCGACTCCGCCTTCTGTAGAAGCCATGAAAACCACGCGACGTGATGTACGGTCAACGACTGCACCTAAGTACAATTCATTTTTAATGTCCGTGCATGACTCAACTAAAATTTTACTTACTGGCTGACCTTTTTCATCAGTCTGGAAAGTCACCAGGTTCTTGCCTAACCACTTTTCAGCAAACTCGCGAATGTCGCTTTTATTTTTTACC
>CAZROH010000049.1:0-22305 GCA_964601635.1 uncultured Alteromonas sp.
CGGTGATAAGTCCGACGACCGGATACGGTGTATCGGGATTAAATTCAGTACTGTTTGCGTTTTCCATGCCCGCCACATTGCGCGCAAATTCAATCAGCGCAACCTGCATACCCAGGCAAATACCAAGGTAGGGAACTTTGTTCTCACGAGCATACTTGACTGCTGCAATCTTGCCTTCAATTCCGCGCTCACCGAAACCGCCAGGCACTAAAATCGCGTCAAGCTTTTCCAGAATTTGCGGGCCTTTACTTTCTACATCCTGCGAATCGATATGGTGAATATTAACCGTTAGCCGGTTTTTCAGCCCCGCATGCTTAAGTGCTTCGTTGACCGACTTATAAGCATCGGGAAGCTCGACGTATTTTCCAATCATGCCGATATTCACTTCACCAGTCGGATTGGACTCAGCATAAAGCACCTGTTCCCATTCGGTGAGATCCGCTTCGGGACACTCCAGCCTGAAACGGTCAACAACCAGCTGATCCATCCCCTGCGCTTTTAGTGCAGCAGGAATACGATAGATGCTATCGACATCTTTTAGTGAAATAACCGCTTTTTCAGCTACATTGGTGAACAATGCAATTTTAGAACGCTCGGTTGCCGGTAATGAACCCACTGAACGACATACTAAAATATCCGGCTGAATACCAATTGAACGTAATTCTTTCACCGAGTGCTGAGTCGGTTTAGTTTTCACTTCGCCTGATGCAGGCATGTACGGCACCAGGGTAAGGTGCATATACATGGCTTTATCACGGCCAAGCTCGGTACCTAACTGGCGAATGGCTTCCAGGAAGGGTTGTGACTCAATATCACCTACGGTACCGCCAATTTCAACAATGGCGATGTCGTGGCCTTGTGCACCATCAATGACACGGCGTTTAATCTCATTGGTGATATGAGGAATAACCTGAATGGTTGCACCTAGATAATCGCCACGGCGTTCGCGCTTTAAGACTTCTTCATACACCCGTCCGGTGGTGAAGTTGTTACGCTTGGTCATATGGGTGCGGATAAATCGCTCATAATGCCCTAAGTCAAGGTCAGTCTCTGCGCCGTCGTCAGTTACAAATACTTCACCATGCTGAATGGGACTCATGGTGCCGGGATCAACGTTGATGTAAGGGTCGAGCTTAAGCATGGTGACAGTCAGCCCCCGTGCTTCCAAAATAGCTGCAAGTGACGCAGCTGCAATACCTTTACCAAGCGATGAAACAACACCACCTGTGACGAAAATATAATTTGTCATGCAAAACCTAAGGCGTTGGAGTTGGGTAACGTACTAATTTTTGCGAAATAATTAGCACTTGGACGGCGCAATAGTATACCGAAAGAGTAGCAGGCAAACAATCCATTTGCCCGTATGAAATGACCAAATTTTTGTCGGTACCTAAATTACGACTCGCTCAGCCTTTTTAATGTATACATTAAATCAAGCGCCTGACGCGGACTCAGTTCATCCGGATTAATATCGGTTAACGCTTGATGCAATGCGGAATCAGCCTGAGGCAGGTTGAAATCTAGCGGCTCCGATTGTGCTAAAGCCGGCGCTGAGGATACATTTAAAGGTGTATGTTGAGTGCTTTCAAGCTCATGCAGTTTCTGCTGCGCGGCCTTAATAACTGGTTTGGGCACGCCGGCAAGTTGCGCGACCTGCAAGCCAAAGCTCTTGCTTGCGGCACCTGTCTCGACTTTGTGCATAAAGCGGATCACATCATCGTGCTCTACGGCGTCAAGGTGCACGTTAATCACTTGGCTATAAGTTTCAGCTAACTGGGTTAACTCGAAATAGTGAGTGGCGAATAGGGTATAGGCGTTGAGCGACTGGGCCAGATAACTTGCACAAGCCCAGGCGAGCGATAAGCCATCATAGGTACTGGTGCCGCGCCCAATTTCATCCATCAGCACGAGAGAGCGGGCAGTGGCGTTATGCAGTATGTTGGCGGTTTCAGTCATTTCCACCATAAAAGTAGAACGGCCGGATGCCAAGTCATCAGATGCTCCGATACGCGTAAAAATGCGATCTATCGGCCCGATTGTCGCCCGCTCAGCAGGTACAAAACAGCCAATGTAAGCCATCAACACAATCAGGGCGGTTTGGCGCATATAAGTTGATTTGCCCCCCATGTTCGGGCCGGTAATCACCATCATGCGCTGCTTTTCATCTAAGGATAGTGGGTTGGCGATAAACGGCTCGGACATCACATGCTCAACCACCAAATGGCGGCCGTTTGCGTATTGCACTATGTCTTCATCGGTAAGTTTTGGGCGGTGCAGTTGCAATGTGCTGGCCCGTTCAGCAAAACAATAAAGTACATCCAATTCAGCCAACGCTGCCGCCGTATCGATTAGCTCCGACAGCTTAGGCAATAATTCATCAAACAGTTGCTCATATAACTGTTTTTCAAGCGCGAGGGCGCGACCCTGACTGGTCAGCACTTTATCTTCGTGTTCTTTTAGTTCGGGGGTGATATAGCGTTCCGTATTTTTCAGGGTCTGGCGACGAATATAATCGACAGGCACCTGATGACTCGAGGCTCGGCTGGTTTCAATGAAGAAACCATGCACTTTGTTGTAGCCGACTTTTAAGGTAGCAATGCCGGTGCGTTCACGCTCTCGCAATTCAAGCTGGTTTAAATAATCCGTGGCGCCCTGGGACAAGTGCCGTAATTCGTCTAATTCAGCATTATAGCCTGGTGCAATGACACCGCCGTCACGAATGACGACCGGTGGGTTTTCAACGATCGCATTGTTTAACAGTGACTGGAATGCAGGATAGCTACTTATTTGCTTTTGCAATCGGCAAATTAAAGGTGAAGTAAACGCATTCAAATCTTGTTGCAACAAGGGCAGTTGGTTAAATGCGTTGCGCAGGCGGGCAAAGTCACGGGGACGGGCTGAGCGTAAAGCCAACCGCGCCATTATTCGTTCAATATCACCGATATTTTTTAAGCACTCCGGAATAGCCTCATGGGGATTTTCCACAAAAGCTTGGACGACGTCTTGTCGTGCAATCAGCTCATCCTGGTCTGTAATAGGTGCATGTATGAAGCGTTGCAGCAGTCGGCTACCCATTGCTGTGGAAGTGGTGTCGAGGACTTTAAATAAGGTATTGTCCTGATCCCCTGATAAGCTATGAGTCAGTTCGAGGTTGCGGCGGGTAGCTGCATCAAGTTGTACCAGACTATTTTGTTGCAGCTTATGTAAACTGCGAATATGAGGTAAAGCAGTGCGTTGGGTATCTTTTACATATTGAAGTACACAGCCCGCTGCACCGAGTCCAAGAGGAAGTTCTTCAATACCGAAGCCGCGTAATTCACGGGTTTGAAACTGTTCATTTAGCTGAGATATAGCCGTATCGGTATCAAATTCCCACTCCGGGCGTCGTCGCAATCCTTTGCGCTGTTCAATTAAAGGTAAGCTGGAAAATCCTTCTGGATACAATAATTCAGCAGGATTAACCCGTTGCAATTCGGCCAGTAGCTGCTCATCACTTTCACACTCACACACTAAAAAGCGCCCGCTGGTAATGTCGAGTGTTGACAGGCCATAGCGGCCCTGATGATAACAAACTGCTGCCAGGACGTTATCACGTCGCTCTTCCAGTAAGGCTTCATCGGTTACTGTGCCGGGAGTCACTATGCGCTGTACCTGTCTTTCGACGGGGCCTTTGGATGTGGCAGGGTCGCCTACCTGTTCGCAAATTGCTACGGATTCACCGAGTTTGACTAACCTGGCAAGGTATCCTTCAACGGCATGATATGGAACGCCCGCCATGGGAATAGGATCACCACCTGATTTACCGCGCGCTGTTAACGATATGTCTAATAGCTGGGCGGCGCGTTTTGCATCATCGTAAAAAAGCTCGTAAAAATCGCCCATCCGATAAAACAGCAGAATATTGGGGTGTTGCGCCTTTATTGATAAATACTGGCGCATCATCGGCGTATGTGATTCCAAGAATGCCTCGATACTAATATTATTAATTATAAGATGTCGGTGACGACGTACTCGCACTGAAAAGCGAAAAATGTCACAATCAGCTCGAGTCGACGAGTAATGTATTATTTATATGAGCGAACTATTTTCAAGCCTTTCTGTGCAAGAGTCCAGTATTGAAAAAATTGTGGCCATTGGCGATATGCTCAAGTTACGTAATTGGCAGGTGAGTTGTGCCGAGTCATGTACCGGGGGCGGGCTTGCTTACCATTTTACTTCGGTGGCAGGAAGTTCGGATTGGTTCCGCCAAAGTTGGGTGACCTATTCAAATGATGCTAAGCGGGAACGCCTGGGCGTGTCTGCTGAGACACTGCAGCGGTTTGGGGCGGTATCGGAACAGACTGTTAATGAGATGGCAAAAGGCTGCGCTGGAAGAGCTGGCGCTAACGTAGCCGTCGCTATAAGCGGTGTTGCCGGACCTGCTGGCGGGAGTGAGCAAAAGCCCGTTGGAACAGTATGGTTTGGCTTTTGGCTGAATGGAGAAGCCCGGCAAGTGCATCGCCTTTTTCCTGGAGATAGAAATGCCGTGCGTAATCAGGCAATTGCATTTTGCATTGAATTTCTGCACCAATGGCTGGTTGATCATCCGGTTTAATTCTTTAAAATTTCCCATATTCAGATGCAAATAATACTTGAGCTGTATAATTATACAGTATAGTATTGTCAGCAATTTCACTTATACCTTGTCTGGCCAACCCGTTAATTGAGCTAGAAAGATTACATTCATGAGGATGCTATCGTGAACGACAATAAACAAAAAGCACTTAGCGCCGCTGTTGGACAGATTGAAAAACAGTTTGGTAAGGGCGCGATCATGCGTCTTGGTGATAACCAGGCAATGGATATCGAAGCCATTTCTACCGGTTCATTAACCATTGATATTGCCTTGGGTATAGGTGGTTTACCGTGTGGACGTGTGGTTGAAATTTACGGCCCGGAATCGTCAGGTAAAACAACGTTAACATTACAGGTCATTGCAGAGGCTCAGAAAAAAGGTAAAACCTGTGCATTCGTGGATGCGGAGCACGCGCTCGACCCTGTGTATGCAGGCAAGCTAGGTGTAAATATTGATGACCTTCTGGTATCGCAGCCAGATACAGGTGAGCAGGCGCTTGAGATTTGTGACATGTTGGTTCGTTCAGGCGCGGTTGATGTGGTAATTGTTGACTCGGTTGCAGCGTTGACACCAAAGGCGGAAATTGAAGGCGAGATGGGCGACTCCCATGTAGGCTTGCAAGCACGCTTAATGTCTCAGGCTTTGCGTAAACTAACCGCCAATATCAAACGCTCCAATACCCTATGTATTTTCATCAACCAAATTCGTATGAAAATTGGGGTGATGTTTGGTAACCCTGAAACTACAACAGGCGGTAATGCCCTTAAATTCTATTCATCCGTGCGTCTTGATATTCGACGCATCGGAGCTGTGAAAGAGGGGGATGAAGTTGTGGGTAATGAAACGCGGGTTAAAGTGGTGAAAAACAAAGTCGCACCCCCATTTAAGCAAGCGGAATTTATGATCCGTTATGGTGAAGGGATCAGCAAAGAAGCGGAGCTGATTGACCTTGGCGTTCAGCAAAAATTGGTTGATAAGGCGGGCGCCTGGTACAGTTACAATGGCGATCGGATAGGTCAGGGCAAGGCCAATGTCATGAAGTTCTTAAAAGACAACCCTGAAATTGCATCAGAAATTGAAACTAAAATTCGTACTGAGTTGTTGCTGCCGAAGTCAAAAAAAGCTGAAGAAGCTGTTGGTGAGTCTGACGAAGTTTTATAACCACATTGGGGTGATTAGCCCCAATTTTATTTTTTTAATGCCTTTCCCGGTTCTCTTGGCGCTTTATCCAGTTTGGTTAGAGCGCTTTTTTAATTGCAACCCCATATCTAGACAGTCTCATTCAAACTGACATCTTGCCAGCCCTTTGGCATTTTTCCTTGTAACACATACGAGTAAGCGATTAATTCTGCAATGACATAATAAAGAGTTTCTGGGATCTCCTGACCAAGGTCGAGTGTCGCCAGTACTTCACTTAAATGCGGATCTTCGTGTATTAATACGCCACTTTCCTTAGCTAGTGTGATGATTTCATCGGCTAAATCGCCAAATCCTTTCGCAATTACTTTTGGCGCTTGTTTATCACCCGTATTGCCGTACTTTAATCCAATTGCACGTTTATTTTTATCTGTCATGCATGCGTCTCGAATAGCTGGTAGGGGTTATCACTGAGGGTTTCAGGTATTTTCCCGCGTTGGCAACTGGAGTGTTCTACTGTTAATCCTAATGCCGTTAATCGTTTAAGAAGTGTCGGCATTGTTTCAGTTACTTTATTGAGTAAGGTATCGGTGGAAGCATAAAGATTTAACTCCAACGTGGTAGGCGATACTTTACTTTTAACGAGCAATTTACCGAGCTCGTCAATTACCAGTTTCATGGTGAAATTCCACACTTTGTCTGCTGTTTCAGCGGCGTCCTTTTCGTTTGTATTGGGCTCTTCTCTTTTCAAAAGAACTTCCGGGGGGGCCTGGTTTTGACTATTGACCGGCAAGACAAAATAAAAGCTTTCTTGCCCCTGTAACCTATTATCGACATTGGTAAGTTTATGCTGACGGTGGTTAGCTAACAGCGTTTTTATGTTATCCAGTATTTGTCTTTGCCCATCCAAACGTGAAAATTCCTGAGTGACCTTTGCCGGGGAGCCTGTCGCGCCAAGCTGCGTCATGCTTTTACTTAGAAATGATCTTGAGTCGTCAGCATATGCAGCAAGATGAGGTTGGTTTCTGATCGCGCGTCCTGCAAATGTCATTTGCAATATGGCAACCAGGGCACTCACAAAACCAGGCTGGGTGACTGGAGAAATGAGTGTCTGACTCGATACAGGCAGTGAAGGGCTGGTAAACAAGGTTTGTAATGCTTGTACGGTTTGAGGCTTAACGGGCGAATCGCCCCCGGAGTTCTGTGAAGTGCCTTTCACTGAACCAGACTCCTCAACGATAAAACCTTGTGTTAATTGGTGAGTCAGACTGCGCAGCAAGCTGATGGTGCTGGTGGAGGTAACGCTATTTGGTGTGCTTAGTGTAGCAACCAGTTGACTGAGGGCCTCCCTTGTTGAGCCTGTTTCATTTAATAAATGGCGAGACAACTGCATGATAGCATTATGAATTTGCTGTTTATTTACGGTATCAACTGGTGAGGTCGAAAGCGGTTGTGAGTTAGTAACGAGCGTATTCTTCGTTGGTGACAATAGCGGTTCAAACGGCAAAAGTTGGGGGAGTGATTTTACATTAGCTTGATAAGGCAGTATCGGAAGAGCCTTCGTTGCCGTTTTAGACAATGTTACCTGAGCAATGGGCTGACTCAGTGTCGTTAGCGTCGTCAGCTTGTTATTACGTAATAAAACGTTAACAGGGGCACTGCCTTCTGGCTGAATAGCCGTCAACCCCGCCTTGTCGAGTGCCGCCTGCAGTAATTGTGGTGAAACGGAAAGGCCGTTTGCCAGTTGTAATTTGGTAAATTGCTGCGCGAGGATGTGCTGCGGACTTAGTTTTATTTCAGTAGCAATTGCGTTATTTGCAGGTATCGACGTGATACTGATTTTCAGTTCGTTTGCGGTGATTTGGCTTAGGGTAAGTTGGACTTTGTCACCCTGAGTTAAGTTAACTGTCTGATTAAGAGCAATATTAACAACAGGGTTGCCGGGTAAAGCCAGCTTCAATGAAATTTGGCTCGTCGGTGTATGAACGACCGTTGCCTGGATTGAACCGGTCGGTAGTGTAGCATTCGCTGGCATTGCTCTGCTCACAGTTTCAGCGATTCTGTTTGCTTGCTCAGGTGTTACAACGGTGCGTTGCGTAGAGTGAGTATGTTCGATCAGAACAGATTTAGGCTGAGTGGAACTTGATGTGCGTGCAAGTTGATGTTGCGCCTTGTCATCGAACGAAAAAGAAGACGGCACTTTAACGTGAAATGCCTCTAGCGCATTACCTGACTGTGGTTGAAGTCGCATCACCTGTTCAGGCAGTCGCGCTAAAGTCACTTTAGCCTGTAGTTGCGCAGCACTAGTCGCAGGTAGGCTTAAGCTACCTGCATCGGTTGTTTTCGCTAAGCCACCACTATTCAGTGGGATATTAATACGCATTTATGGGCTTACCTACTTTCTGACCACATCACCATAAGTGTAATTCAGTTAACCATAAAATCCTGAACTGATCACGATTTACTCCTAACCAGGCCAATGTGGATTGGTATTAACCGCTGATATGGTAGAATGCCTGCCGAATTTTGTATTCTTATTATACGGAGCAAAAGTTGTCTGGTCTGGTCGGAAATAATTTAACCTGTTTTAAGCAGGACAGATGTTTATTTCAAAATCTCAGTATCGGTTTGCATCCGGGAGAGCTTGTTTATCTTAAAGGCCCAAATGGCGCAGGTAAAACCTCATTAATGAGAATACTGGTAGGTTTATCTTCACCTGACGGAGGAGAGGTAAATTGTGCCGGATTACACCCTTCCCACCCTGGCTTTTCAAACAACATATTGTTTATCGGTCATAAAGCGGGCTTGAACGGTTTGCTAAGTGCCGAAGAAAACCTCAATTATTGGTGTGCGCAGCAGGAGTTGCGTATGTCGAAAGCGGCTCTATTTGACGTACTTGAAAAACTGAGTCTGGTTGGCTTAGAAGAGGTGCCGGTTAAAAATTTATCGGCAGGGCAACAGCGCAGAGTCGCGTTAGCCAGACTATGGCTAAAACCTGCAACCTACTGGGTACTGGATGAGCCGTTTACTTCGCTGGATGTGGAGGGGATAGCTATGATGGAGACGGCATTTGCTAACCATGTTAAAAAGCAAGGGGCAGTGCTCATCACCTCTCATCAACCGCTTTCTGAAAGGGTAGGAGTATTTCGCACTGAGCAATTGGATTATCAACATTGAACGCGTTATTTCATGGTGTCATTAAACGAGATTTAAAACTGGCTTTCAGACAGAAGTCTGAACTGATGCAGCCGTTGATGTTTTTATTAATCGTAGTGACGCTGTTTCCGCTGGGGATTGGGCCCGGACCCGAAACGCTTCAGCGTATTGGGCCTGGCGTGATCTGGGTTGCCGCCATACTCTCATCGCTGCTCGGTATGGAACGGCTTTTTCGCGATGATTTTATGGATGGTTCCCTGGAACAAATGCGATTAAGTGGTATGCCGTTATACCTGGTTGCGTTGTGTAAAATTATCACGCACTGGCTTGTCAGCTTTATGCCATTGTTAATGTTATCACCGCTGCTGGCGTTATTTTTGAATTTAACTATGTCGATGTATTTAGCGCTACTAAGTACACTATTGTTAGGCACACCGGTCATTTCTTTAGTCGGAGCTATAGCTGTGGGGTTGACCACCGGATTGCAGCGTGGAAGTTTGTTGCTGGCGCTGCTCCTTATCCCTGTCTTCATTCCGTTACTTATTTTTGCCACATCTGCTGTGGAATCTGCCGCAATGCAATTACCTTACGGGCCACAAATTGCTATCATAGCGGCAATATTATTGCTGGCGCTTGCGTTATCACCTTTCGCCGTATCGTATGCATTAAAGGTTAGTCAGAACTAATGTGGAAATGGTTACACCCTTACGCCAAAACAGAAAAAGCTTATCAGCTGTGTAATGCGCTAAAACCTTGGTTTTGGGCTGGGGCAGTAATTAGCTTATTGATAGGTACAGCCTGGGGGCTTGCGTTTGCTCCTTCTGATTATCAGCAAGGTGATTCTTTCCGGATTATCTACTTACATGTGCCCGCTGCAATCCTCTCTATGGGAACATATGTGGCGATGGCCATCGCTGCGCTGGTAGGAATTGTGTGGCAGTGGCGCACCGCGTTTATGTCGATGATTGCGATGGCACCCGTTGGCGCATTAATGACTTTTATCGCGCTATTTACCGGGGCTGCCTGGGGTAAACCGATGTGGGGTGCATGGTGGGTGTGGGATGCACGCCTGACGTCAGAACTTATTTTACTGTTTCTCTATTTTGGTGTTTTAGCGCTTTATGGCGCGTTTGACGATAAGCAGCAAGCGGGTAAAGCTGCCGCAATTATGGCGCTAGTGGGAGTAGTTAATATACCTATTATCCATTACTCCGTTGAATGGTGGAATACGTTACACCAGGGGGCGACCATCAGTAAATTCGACAAGCCTTCAATTGCCCCGGAAATGCTCTGGCCTTTATTAATTAACTTGCTCGGATTTGCCCTTTTCATTGGAGCGGTAACGGTGATGCGGTTGCAAAATGAAATCGTCCGCCGAGAGTTACATCGCCCCTGGGTGCAAAAGCTGGCACAGCAAAAGTCAGAGAGTAACCATGCAGTTTGATTCACTTGAGGCATTTTTTAACATGGGCGGATACGCGCTCTATGTATGGCTTTCGTTTGGGGTAACGTTTATAAGTATGTTGCTTATCGCGGTTCAAAGTAGGGTTGAAGGGCAACAGCTGCTTAAGCAGGTTCTTAAAGAACGTACCCGTCGCAACCGTATTGAGCAAGCCCGAAAAGCACAAAAAGCTAAGTCAGTAAGTTTAAATAATGATTCATAAGAGAATTTGAGCATGAATCCCAGAAGACAATCTCGTTTAATAGTGGTGGCCGCCGTAGGTAGTTTAATCGTTGGTGCAATTGGTCTGATGTTATATGCACTGACTGACAGTATTGACTTGTTTTACACCCCTTCTGAAGTGATAGAAGGTAAGTCAGGTCAATACCCTCAGGTAGGTCAACGCCTTCGGATCGGTGGCATGGTCGTACCGGGATCCGTAGAAAGAGACACCACGTCTCTATCAGTTTCTTTCGATTTGGTAGATACAGGCCCGAAAGTAACTGTCAATTACGAAGGTATATTGCCTGATTTGTTTCGTGAAGGGCAAGGCATTGTGGCAACAGGGGTACTGACAGACAGGGCTACAATTAAGGCGGAGGAAGTACTGGCTAAACATGATGAAGAATATATGCCACCAGAGCTTGCGGAAAAAATGAAAGGCATTAAGCATGTTAACCCCAATCAGGGAGCGGGCAGCCTGTGATCCCTGAATTAGGAAATTTTTCGCTGGTTCTGGCCCTGGTCTCTTCTATTTTACTAGCGGTGTATCCATTGTGGGGGGCATTTAAGCAGCATGATGCGTTAATGGCCACAGCCCGTCCGCTTACCTGTACCATGTTCTTATTTACCCTGTTATCTTTTTTGGCATTAATCTATGCCTTTGTAACCAATGATTTTAGTGTTGCCTATGTAGCTAATCATTCTAGTATCGAGTTGCCAGTGTACTATAAGGTCACTGCCGTCTGGGGTGGTCATGAAGGCTCATTTTTATTATGGGTGCTAATGCTCGCATCTTGGACGATGGCAGTGTCGATCTTCAGTAAAGGTATTCCGGCCCCCATGGTCGCGCGCGTACTGTCTGTACTAGGACTGGTAAGCATTGGTTTTTACTTGTTCATTTTGTTGACATCAAACCCATTCGACAGCCTGCTACCCTTTTTTCCGGTAGACGGAGAAGACCTCAATCCCTTGTTGCAGGATTTTGGCATGATCATTCATCCACCGATGCTGTATATGGGATACGTTGGCTTTGCGGTCGCTTTTGCGTTTGCCGTTTCTGCGCTTATTTCAGGCCAGCTTGACTCGACGTGGGCTCGTTGGGCTCGCCCCTGGGTTATTGCTGCCTGGTGTTTCCTAAGCGTAGGTATGGCGTTAGGAAGCTGGTGGGCATACTACGAACTTGGCTGGGGAGGCTGGTGGTTCTGGGACCCCGTGGAAAATGCCTCATTTATGCCATGGCTGGTAGGCACAGCACTGATGCATTCATTAGCTGTCACCGAAAAACGTAAGGTATTTAAATCCTGGACCGTGTTACTGGCGATTGCTGCATTTTCCCTCAGTATACTTGGAACCTTTTTGGTTCGCTCGGGCGTGATTGTGTCGGTGCATTCCTTTGCCAGTGATCCTGCAAGAGGCCTGTTTATACTCACCATTCTGATCCTCTTGTCTGGTCTGGCGCTAGTATTATTCGCAATTCGAGCCAATCAGCTAAACAGTCAGGGGCGTTACGAACTCTTTTCGAAAGAAACCCTCTTAATGGGGAATAATATATTCTTGTTAGCGGCCACCCTGGTCGTGTTTTTAGGCACCCTCTTGCCCTTGGTGCATAAAGAAATAGGACTGGGATCAATTTCTGTCGGCGCGCCCTTTTTTAACCAGATGTTTACGCTGCTCATCGTTCCTTTTGTTGCCTTTCTGGGACTTGGGCCAATAAGTCGATGGAAACATCAACCCATTGGTGCACTTAAAAATCAACTACTGTTTGCGCTAGGCTTAAGTATTACCGCAGCAATCTTAGTCAATGCAGCTGCCTATGATTCACCGACGTATTTTGCAGCGTTTGGATTAGTGATGGCGTTTTGGATCCTTACAACCAGCGTCCAGGAAGTGCTTCAGCGCACGTCGTCAATGGATCGAGAACTTCCCGTGATAAAACGGCTCATAAAGTTGCCAAGAAGTCACTGGGGCATGGTTTTAGGGCATGTGGGCTTTGCGGTTAGTTTAATTGGGATCACACTGGTGTCCAACTATGATCTGGAAAAGGACATCAGGATGTTACCGGCAGAGCAAGTTGAGCTTGGTGGCTATGACTTTCGCTTCAACCAGGTTAGCACCGTCAGCGGCCCTAATTATGGCGCGCAAGTAGGTTCATTTGATGTATTTAAAAATGGGGAAAAGGTAGTCCATCTTGAGCCAGAGAAACGTCATTATTTTAAAAATCAGATGCCAATGACTGAAGCCGCTATTCACTCTACGCTTAGTGGAGACTTATTCGTTGCGTTGGGTGAGCCATTAGACGGTAAAGCATGGGCGGTACGAATTTATATTAAACCATTTGTTGCGTGGATTTGGGCTGGTGCCATCATCATGGCTGTGGGCGGTTTCGTCTCGATAACAGATAAGCGTTATCGGGTAGCAAAAGTAGCGGCAACCAGGAAGTTCATCAATAAGGTTCGTCCGTCACCTGTAGGAGAAAGCGCGTGAAGAAAATCGCATTACTTTCACTGCCATTGGTAGGTTTTTGTTTACTGATTGTTTTTCTTTTCAAAGGATTATTTTCAGACCCTCGTGCGTTGGATTCACAGATCAATAACCGTCAGGTTCCGCAGTTTTCTTTACCTGACTTAATGGATACGAATGTGACCTACACACCGGAAGTGTTTTACAACAAAGTCACCATATTAAATGTATGGGGCGTGTGGTGTATTACTTGTGCAATCGAACTTCCTTACTTAACGCAATTAAAAGAATCTGAGAATGTCAGGTTTGTCGGTTTGTACTTTGATCAGGATCTTGATCCAGACTTCGGAGAAAAGTCATTACCGCAGATTCAGCAGGAAGTCACCGTGATGCTGCAAAAATACGGTAACCCGTATGCCTTTAATATTTTTGATATTGCAAGAGAAACTGCACTTGATCTGGGCGTCACTGGCGCACCAGAACATTTCCTTATCGATAAAAGTGGGGTGGTACGCCTGCACCATGTGGGCGATATAAATGAGCGGGTATGGAAAAATAAGATCGCGCCGGTGTATAAAACCTTACTTCAGGAGCCTGACAGGAGAATCGAAGGTGAAGGGTAATCTGGCAAAATTGGCGATGCTTTTTCTTTTATCGCTCTTTTTCATTCAGGCTTATGCAGCGAAGGATACATACCAATTTACTGATGAAGCGCAAAGAACAATGTTTCTGAAGTTGACCTCAGAACTTCGGTGCCCAATGTGCCAAAATCAAAATATCGCTGATTCAGATGCGATGATTGCACAGGATATGCGTCGTAAAGTCTTCCGGCTGCTGCAAGAAGGTAAAACAGAAGAAGAAGTGATTGCTTATATGAAGTCTCGTTATGGAGATTTTATTTATTATCAACCGCCAGTCACTGTTGGTACCATTTGGTTGTGGCTGATCCCCATAGTATTTGCGGTAGTGGCATTGTTGATGTTGTTTTTGCGCAAGCAACATTCCTCCTCCAAAAACGATGCGGAAAAGATCGCTCAGGCAGAACGCATTTTGGAGCAAGATAAGTAATGAGTTTGTTCACTTTTATAATGGCGTGCGTATTACTCACGGCGCTACTTATCTTCTTTATTACTATCCCCTGGTGGCGCAGAAATACTCGCCAAAACAATGACAAGTCTGTTAATACGCGAATTGTTAAGCAACGTTTGGCCGAAATCGAATCGGAAGTTGAACAGGGGCTGATTTCAGAAGCGGACAAACAGCAGGCGATAGATGAGCTGAAAATTGCTTTAGTTGATGAGTCACACTCTCAACAGCGAGCTTCGGTTAACTCTCGGGTCGCTTTGTGTACCGGCGCGGTAATCGCTTTGCTGGCAGGCACCAGCGTTTATCTGTCAGTCAATCAGTTGACGCAGGTAAAAATGGCTGCTGATGCCATTAATGCACTTCCCACATTAAGCGAAAAGTTAGCCGATGGTTCGGCAAGTGATTTTACGCCTCAGGATGTCACAGCTCTCACGCTGGCTATACGACAGCGACTTCAAACTGACCCGGAAGATGTGCAAGGTTGGGTATATCTGGGCAGGCTGTGGATGGCTTCAGGTCAACAAAAGCAAGCCATAGACGCGTTGGAAAAGGCAAATCAGTTAGCGCCAGAGAACGTGATGGTCAATGCCACCTATGCGCAGATGTTAACTGCGACTGGCGAACAGCGAAGTTTACGCAAAGCCCAACAAATACTGTCACAGTTATTGGCGCAATTTCCAAACAACGATAATTTTGCCCTGCTTATGTCAGTGACCTCTGCTCAACTTGGTGATGTTAACGAAGCAAAGCGTTTTTTTGAAAAAATACGTGACAAACTATCGCCGCAAAGTGACATATTTAAAGAACTCGCTTCACGTATAGATGCCCTCGAGCAATCAAATCAAACGCAGAACGAAGCGATCGAACCGAAAACCGGCTTCACGTTAACCATAGACGTGGCGGAAGTGCTAAAAGAAAAAATACCAGCAGAAGGGCAATTAATTGTTTTTGCGCAAGACGCCGATTCCGACAACAGAATGCCCGCCGCCGTTATTAAGATACCGTTACAAAGTTTTCCTCGACAACTAACGTTGACGAACGATAATGCCATGATGCCCGGTTATACGCTGAGCCAACTGAAAAATGTCAGGCTAGTAGCACGAATCTCAATCGATGATGATGTGATGCCGGCCGAGGGTGAGTTGGAAGGCCAGAAAATCACTGAAGTGATCGAAGGCTCGATGGTTAACGACTCTATTACCATAGACAAGGAATTGCTGTGAGTTTTCAATGTAAATCGTTATTTCTAATTGTTCTCATTCTGGCCGCGTTAACCGGATGTGCTTCAGCGCCCGATAGCCAAAGAGATGCCGAAGGCAATGAAGTGGATACAAGCTATTCAGATCCCAAAGATCCGTTTGAGTCGGTTAACCGAGAAATTTGGGAGTTTAACTGGGAAGTACTGGATGCGTATGTTGTAAGACCAGTAACTGTGGGCTATATCGAAGTGATGCCCCAGTTTGCGCGCACCGGACTTTACAACGCGGCGGAAAATCTGGAGGAACCAGGCAACTTTTTTAACAATATGTTGCAGGGTAAAGTGGCAGAGGGCCTGGATAGCTTACTTCGATTTATGCTTAATTCTACGGTTGGCGTTTTGGGCACTATCGATGTTGCTCAAAAGTTGGGGGTGGAACGTCAGGAAGAAGACTTTGGGGAAGTGCTGGGCGTTTGGGGAGCAGAAACCGGTCCGTATTTAATGATCCCGGCGCGTGGTCCAAGTGACGTGCGTAGCCTTTCTGGCGACATTGTTGATGGAATGTATTACCCGCTTACCATCCTCGATACCAACTTAACGATAGTCCGCTTTGTCATTAAAGCGCTTGAAGCAAGAGCTGCACTTATTCCTCAGGAAGATCAACTCAATCAGGCCGTTGACGATTATGCGTTTGTAAAAAATGCTTATTTTGAAAACCTTCGGTTCAAGGTGACAGATGGTAAGAGCGGAGATCAAAATCTTGACGAAGAAGAGTTAGAGGATTTTGAAGAGTTTGAATCGCTCCTTGAAGATTATGAATCTGGACAAGAATTCTAAGGGTGTGATGTTATCAGTGACGTATGTTATCGAGCCGCCAGGATAAGCTAACAAGCAAATAGCACGCACTGCCGTTCACTTGTCATACATAGCATTTTTTTCAACTTAGGTGATCATCTACGATCCGCACCGATTATTTAAAAACGGCTCTATATCACCTAATTTTGCCGGCATTACATAAGTTTAATCGTTGTAAGCTTTTCAAGCATATTTAAAAATTTGAATAAATGCTTTCTTCCTTCTGAATAAATTATTGTTGGCACAAATATCGCTTTGCAGCTATAAGTTCATTTAACTGTTAAGTATATTTAATCTTTCTAGGATCTGATGTTTTATACGCCGGCATTTCATAATGCGTGGCTAAACAGAAGGGTTAGGTGTAAAAACAGCATATAAATGGCCATCGCTGCACAACAGTGCCGGTGAAAAAAAGAAACGTTAACTCTATGAAGTAGATGAATTTTTAATTAACGTTGAAAAAATATTTCAGTTGTAAGGACATATCATGAAGTACGCCAAGTTATTATCCATTCTAATGGTGTCATCTTTACTTACTGCCTGTGGTGGTGGGGGCGGTGGCGATTCCGGTGGCGGCGGCGGTGGCGGCGGCGGTGGGGGAAATCAAGCACCCACTGTCTCAGTTGACACTCCGGTAGAAGCCTCGGCAAACACCGAAATTACAATCACTGCGACCGCTAGCGATCCAGATGGTCAAATCGATTCCTATGCATGGGAAGTGACCAGCTCTCAATCGATTTCTTTGTCCGGATCTGACACCCGGTCTGTAACTTTTACAACGCCTGATGTAAATAGCGCTGAAAATGTCACATTACGCGTTACAGTAACCGACGATGACGGTGCGACCGCCTCAGCCAATGTTAGGGTTAATGTCACTCCAGGTGAAACCGCGACCCTTACAATACAAGGTAACATTTTAGATAGTGCCGACATTACCTCTATAGCAGTTCTGTTAGATGGTGAAGAAATATCTGCTGATACTGAAATGCCTTCGGCTACCACGTTTAACGCCACAATCGAAGTTGCAGAAAGTAAATTTGATAGCTTTGTCAGCATAAAAGGGCAGGGTTCAGATTCAAATGCTCACGTTGCCTTGTATTCTCTGTTGGGTACGGTGAATCAACTGGTAGAGCAAGCCAAGGGGGATGCAACACTCACTAGTGATGAGAATTTCTCGGTAAATTTATCCAGTTTGACCACTGCAGAGTACGGACTAATTAAAGATGTGAATGGTTCAAGTGGTGTCTACTCTGATGTCGCATTAGAGAAAGGGTTTTCCGGTCTCGAAACAATAGCCCTTCAAAACTGGGCATCTGCTGTTATCGTGGCTAACTCAAATGGTGATTCAGCTGGTGAACTGAAATTACCCGATAACGTTAATAATACCTTGACGCTGGTTGAATCGGCTGATGCGATGAACGCTTACCTGGAAGCTATCTTCTATTCCAGCGAGTTTAAAACGGCCAAGTCTGACCTGCTAGTCAATACAAGTTATTTCAACGGTGTAGGTAATTTAGAGGCGCCATTCACACTGTATTTCAATCCACTTGATGGTCTGAATTATTCAGTCTTCCCTAAACAAGGATTGAGCCATAGCATGGTATTCAATGCCGATGGAACGGGTTACATGAATCAATACTCGTTTGATTGGGGGATTGCGGCTATCGGAGATGTCGGTGACGCCGCATTAGTGGCAGTTTTCGACGATAAGGGTCACACGCAATCTACCGACCCAGACACAGGAACCGTGACGAAATCCGGCGTATCACAGGTTGGGCTCGTTTTACTTGACCAGCCAGTTGAAGGACGCGCAAATTATGTTGTCACTACGGAGTATGAGCAAATTGTTGGTTCTAATGATCCTGAAGTAACCAATGTTGAGCGCGTTCTGGTAAACGCTTCTATGGTCACTACAGGCATGCCAGAGCTAAGTGAAACGGTTTTTGTTCCATTGCCAAGAAACAAGTTCAGTCAGCAGTTTGTGCTTGAGAACACGTTTACGTTTGGAAAAGCGACCCAGTACGAAGAAATTCAGCTTAATGCTGATGGTACGGGCAGTGCCCTGTTCACCGGTGCTGATATTACCTGGAGTCAAACTGATAATGAACTCTCTATCACTGGATTAAGTTACTACAACACGGGCGAAGACTTTTATTCGGCAGAAGATACCATTTCATATCAGGTTGTCAGCGCAAGAGAGCTTCATCAAGTAGTCAGTGCAACTGTTAAAAAAGAAGGTGTGTCAGAAGATCATAAAATTTCGACCGGCACCGCAGTGCTTGATGCAAATGAAACTGCCTGGGATGCGGCTGATGCTCCAGGCTTTTATCTTGGCAAGTTTAGAGCGGTAAGCAGTCGACCTCTTGATTCTTTCTTTGTTGAGTTAAAAGCCAACGGTGAAGCTGATGTTTATTACACGACCGATCGGAATGAAGACGGTGAAATCGTGGAAACGAATGATGCAAGTACCGAAGTGACGCATTTATATGGTACCTGGGAAATCAAAGGTGACGGTTCGCTCCATATTTCTACGTTTACTTTAGCAGGTTTAGATCCCGATCCGTCATGCCGGGCTGAAGACGAAGCCACAGGCTGTCAGATTTATGAAGAGCGCACGTGGCGTATCATTGCCGAATCTGGTGCGGATATGATGGTAACCAATAAACGCTTTTTCAATTGGACAAACCGTTCAGCGTTAGAACCGGACAAAGAAACTAACTCTTTAATTGAATTAGTTAAGTCTGATGATGCTCCTGTGGAAATCACTGTTATCGAGTAAAAGAAACGATAATCAAATATGTAGTAGCTCAAAGCTATTAAATCCATACCTGTTTAAAACGATGTTCAATGTGAACATCGTTTTTTTTTATCTGAAAAAAGGGGAATGACGATGAGACAGATAACAGGCCATCATATTTGCATATGAAGACCTGCTAAAATTAAGCAAAGATTATTATCGAAGGTCAGTCTGTTTTGCAGTCACGGATTACTAGCCCCGCCCGTCATTTTCTAAAGCGAAAAGACTATTTGTTGCTACCGGGTTACAAATTGTAACCATTGGGATTGTTGGACTGCCAGCGCCAGATATCCTCACACATATCTTCGAGGTTTTTTTCTGCATGCCAGTTAAGCTCTTTTGCTGCCAGAGTTGGATCTGCGTAACAAGCAGCCACATCACCACTTCTTCTTGGGGCTATTTTGAAAGGCACTTTCTTTCCGGAAGCTTTTTCAAACGCTGATATCATTTCCAGTACCGAGTAACCTTGTCCGGTGCCTAAATTATAAATATCTAAACCCATATTTAAAGCCAGTCTATCCAGCGCTTTCAGATGACCATTAGCCAGATCTTCGACGTGAATGTAATCTCTTACCCCTGTGCCATCCGCAGTATCGTAGTCATTACCAAATACGCTGAGTTCATTTAGCTTACCTGTAGCCACTTGAGAAATGTAGGGCATCAGATTATTCGGGATACCGTTGGGGTCCTCACCGATACGTCCGGAAGCATGGGCGCCAACCGGGTTGAAGTAGCGAAGAAGCACAATATTCCAGTCGTTATCAGAGTGATACACATCGGTGAGAATATGCTCAACCATCAATTTTGACATGCCGTATGGGTTGGTTGGATGGCCCGTTGACATACTTTCCCGTAAGGGCAGGGATATAGGATCGCCATAAACCGTTGCCGAGGAGCTGAATACTAAATTTTTGACACCATGGAGTTGCATCATTTTGCACAATGCTAATGTGCCGTACACATTATTCTCATAATATTCCATGGGTTTTTCTACTGACTCTCCGACGGCTTTCAGTCCGGCAAAGTGAATTACTGAGTCAATATCATTGTTGCCGAATATCGTCTCCAATACCGCTTCATCCCGAATATCACCCTCTACGAAGGTAATCGGCTGTTGTGTGATTTCTTCAACCCGGCGTAAAGATTCGACGCTTGAATTTGACAGATTGTCTAGTACAACAACATGGTAGCCATCTTCTAATAATTGAAGCGTGGTGTGGCTTCCAATATATCCTGCTCCCCCAGTGACTAGTATCGACTTCATTATGACTCCTTACTTGCGGGGCTAGTGGTTAAATATTTTGCGCTTAGTGAATATTGTATAGGTTTTACCAATAGTGGATAAAGCAAAACAATTGCCGCTGCCCACAACAAAGAGGTCCAGTCCTGAGCGGTTCGTAAGACTAATGCGAATACAGGGCAAATAATCATCAACTTCAAAACGTTCAATAACGTTTTTTCCGGCACTGTTAATGATTTAGCTGCTTTTTCCAGGCGTTGCATGCGTTCAGATAACGTTAATCCTTGCAGGGCGGGGATTTGTCTTGTGGTAAAATATAATGTCATGTGTACCTCTTAAAAAAAACCGCTGAGGCATTTTCATGCTCAGCGGTTTATATGGCTTAATAACTTATTAAGATCTCATCTGATTAACCCTGTTGGGAAACAGGATGTGGCTCAGCCAGATGATCTTTATCAGCCAGTTTTTCCCAGTGACGTGTTTTCAGGGTTAGCAGAAGTACGACAATACCTATTGCAATACTGAACAAGCTAATTTGAATGAAGACATTAGGCATTTGGTCGAGTCGCTCTGGGTCGAGGTTACCCGCAAGTAAGCCTGCAATGACGTTACCGATTGAATATGTCAACACAAATACGCCCATCATTTGTCCTGCAAACCGGCGAGGGGATAGCTTGCTTACTGCACTTAAAGCAACAGGGCTCAAGCATAGCTCTCCCACTGTGTGCAAAAAGTAAGTCATAACCAACCAGTATGGCGCAACCTTAAGTCCGCTTGCCGCTAATTGCGCGGCAAAAAACATAACGATAAATCCGCTAGCCATAATTATCAGGCCGATTGCACATTTTGCACCGTAGGAAGGGTCCATCATTCGTTTGCCTAAGTTTATCCATAGGGCAGCAAAGAAAGGAGAAAGTAAAATGATAAAGAATGAATTGGCTGATTGGAACCAGGCCGCTGGAATTTCAAAATCGCCCAGCATTCTATCGGTGTAATCACGACCAAACAGGTTCAGTGATGAACCAGCCTGTTCAAATCCGGCCCAGAAACAAGCGGAAGCAATGCATATTAGGAAGAGTGCACCCATTCGTCTTTTTTCGACGGCGGTGAGTTCCCCCAAAAAGAAAATGCCACCAAAATAAACAAGAAATGTAACCGTGAAAACAACAGCAACTTGCTCCGCTAAGGTGACAGGGTTAATAGTTATAACATCCTGGAAAACAAGGTACGTGGTCAGTGCTAAAGCCACCAGGAAGGTAATCACGCCGGCCCAGCTTAACTTTTTGGCTGTAGGGGAAATAGCTACAGTAGGTTCACTCGACTCGCCATGAAGTTTATGTTGAGTCATGCGGTACTGGATCAAGCCTATTGCCATCCCAACAGCGGCTGCACCGAATGCCCAATGGTATCCCTGATTGACTTGTAACCATCCGCAGACCAAATAACCGATGACGGAGCCAATATTAATACCCATATAGTAAATGGTGTATCCACTGTCTCGGCGAGTATCCTCTTCCGAGTATAATTGACCGACAATGGCACCAATATTGGGTTTTAATAATCCTGTACCCAGCACAACCAATATTAAGCCTATGAAGAAGGTACTTTTTGCGGGAATGGCCAAAACAATGTGGCCAGTCATAATTATAAAACCACCGTACCAAACGGCTCTCTGTCCGCCGATGAGTCTGTCAGCAATCCAGCCGCCAGGTAAACCCATAAAATAGACTGCACCGGTATATAAGCCGTAGATGGCGGTTGCTGTCGCTACGGTGAAGGCCAGGCCCTCTTCTTGTAAACTTGCGGTCATGAAAAGAACGAGCAAGGCACGCATACCGTAATAACTCATGCGCTCCCACATCTCAGTGAAGAATAAAGTCTGGAGCCCTCCGGGATGCCCAAAGAAGCTAGTGTCGTTAGAATTTTTCATCGTATAAACAGTGTTCCGTAAGATATATTGTTGTTGTAATTTATAGTTCGTAGAGACCTTTGAATAACGCTCTTTTGGGTACTCTTTAAAGTAGCAAGAGGAAATATCTTGAAGGTCATCTTTTGTCAAAGATTGCCCGTTATACTAGAGGACATGGGCTCTTACAAG
>CAZROH010000050.1:0-22073 GCA_964601635.1 uncultured Alteromonas sp.
GACCTCTACCATGTCAAGGTAGCGCTCTAACCAACTGAGCTATAGACGCAATGCAAGATGCTTGCAAAAATTCCAACAGCAGGAGTCGTTGGAACGGCGCGTATAATAACGATGCTCTTGCCTTGACGCAAGCACATTTTAACCAGAACCTGTTTAACTGGCTAAACCGCGCTCAGTTCTCGATCTTTTGACCTGGTCACACACTCAAAAGGGAGTGGTTTTATCACATCCATTATTGATTGATCTTGGGTTATCTTCATAAAGTACTCCCCTAACCTGTCCGACTCCTGGATCACCTTTTCCCAATAATTAATTCGTGTTTTGTCATCCATCTTTTGAAAATCCTTTCGATCCGGGATTTTCCTCATTGGCAGTGAATTGATAAAGTCAGCCGAAGGCACCAGCATAACGGTATTTGCATAGCTACTGGCATGAGGTAGTCTGTTTTTAAGCCCTTTATCAAACCAACCGGTTATGGGCCGGGAATAAAAGTGTGGATAAAGAACTAAGCCTGCTTCAGGCCCAAAGCTCAAATCAAAGTGGTAATCGATAATACCACCATCACGGTAGACCCCATCCGGCGCATCCACAATGTGTTCGACGCCTCTCATCACCATAGGTATTGAGCCTGACGCCAGTAATGCATCTTTTACATTGTTATAACCTAACTCAATACGTTCGGTCCTTAAATCGTAGGGATCGTTTATGTCAAGTTTGCTGTTTGGCGCTGAAAAAATATAGCGGGTGAATTGTTGCTGTAAATAACGTCGGTTTATGGCATTTGCACTGGCGGTCATGGTTAGTCCCCCCAATTGTGCTAAACGACCATGACTTTCCATCATGCCATGAGACTTTGCCACAAAAACATGCAACTTAAACCGCTCATTAGTCAGCACATTCATAATGCCATTTCGGCCTAACATATGATTGATGATTTTCTTTGCACTTTTTGACACGTCAAAAGCGTTAGGCTTATTTGGATAAACCGTATTGGCATAAAAATCAGCCAGTTTATTTATCGCACTGAGTGGATCGTCCTGGACAAAGCAAGCGGCACGAAATGCCCCTGCAGACGAGCCTATCACTTGAACCTGCCCGCCGCGACGCTGAAACCACTCAGGAAAAATAACGCGATCTAATCCGGTTAATGCAAACCACTTCGGACCACCAGATGCGCCTAGAAAATAGTTAAAAAGTAACGGGTGAAAACCATGTTTTTTCAAAACAGCCATGGCCGAGGGGCCGGCATATATATCCAATGGTGCTGACAACGTTATCCCTGCCCATAATTATTTCGTGGGGTTGGCTAATTTAGCAGGTCGCTTAGACAATTCAACTATTGAATTGTAACTAGTTTGCTTGGTAAAGCGCACAATAGGCACCCGTAGGATCCTTAATAATACAAAATTGCGCGTCTTCATGAGAGCGGATATGGCCTATTTGTTCCCCGCCATTGGCGACAGCGTGGTTTAACGACTCAGCCAAATCGGTTACCGTGAAATATTGGATCCAACCAGGAGGCATTGACTCATTCCCCCCCTTGGCGTGACAAATTCCACCGACAACATTCCCTTGTTTATCTTTCATCACGAAATCGTCGTAATCCCCCATATTAAAAGGTTCAGCCGTCCAACCCATCACCTTTTCATAAAAATTCACCAGGGCTTCGGCATCATCAACAGTGATATCACGCCAGGTGTTTGTTGAGTTTGAAGACATGCGTTTAATCCTTATATGCGCTGAATGAGGTGACAATAATCTGCAAAACTAAAAAAACTTTACAATAATTATAGACATCTGGCGTTAAAAATGGTTGAAATATTTAATACGATAGCGTTGAACAACGAATAGACAGCGTTTTTATTTGTGTATAATCAGCGACTTACAGATCAACCCCACACTACTTAACAAACTTATCCACAGAATAAGTGGATAACTGGTGATAACTGTGAGGTATAAATAAAATGTTTCCTGTTAACAGCGTAAAGGAATAGTATGTCGAAGCAGACACTGGCAGTGTTACCCATGGAATTTACCATCCATAGTTTGGAATCGGATGCAGAGATCCCTGCAGAAGTTCTCTCCAGCCCGCTATTTTTCTTAGGGAAAACCAGTGAAGAACTCTCTATTGTTATTCCTTCTGACATCTCTATTAATTCCCTTGACTCGGATACCCAGTGGCGTGCGCTGGAACTTATCGGCCCACTTGCGTTATCCATGGTGGGGATCATGGCACAAATCGGTGAGGTACTCGCCAAAGCCAGGATCAGTATGTTTGTGGTTTCTACTTTCGAAACAGATTTTTTTCTAGTAAAAAATAACAAAATAAATGAGGCTATACGCGCCCTTCGTAAAGCGGGTTACACCGTGAACGAACAATAACAGGCAGACGCATTATCTTTCCGGTACCCGATTCTCTACCCAGTAAATTCGACCACCAGTTAACTGTATTATCGCCAATAACTGGTAACCGGTTGCAAACGCAGCAGGTCGACAACGCTTTATTTTCCAGCGGCGTTATGGGTAATGGCAGTGCACTGCAAATTACAGGGAGTACGGTATTTGCTCCCTTTGAGGGCCACGTTGAAAGTTTGCCAGAAACAGGTTACCAGGTCGCACTGCATTCCCCTACTGGGCTGAAACTCTGGATTCAAATTGGTTCACAAACTTACCACTTGATGGGGGAAAAGTGCGTGCGTCTGGTTGAGCGTGGGGAAATGGTTAAAGCAGGCACACCGCTGATGAATATTAATCCGGTGTGGTTAAAATCAAAAAATATCGATCCTGTATGTTTTGTAGTGGTACGTAACACCAAACGCATCCGGGCCTTGGTACCTGGGATCAACAAACGCGTCATTGCGCTTGAGGATCCCTTATACAAACTCTATTTGTAAACTTAATTCTGAAAATTATATTCCAACGTTACTTCCGCATTGAGTAACTTTGATATAGGACAATTATCTTTTGCCTCATGAGCGATTGAATCAAACTCCTTCTCATCCATCCCATCTACTTTTGCCTTGAGCACCAAAGCGGACTGAGTCACAGTAAAGCCATCGCCGTCTTTCTCCAACGTGACCGTTGCATCAACGTTTAACTTACCGGCATCAAATCCCGCATCAGCCAACGCAAACGATAATGCCATGGCGAAACAACTGGCGTGTGCGCCTGCAATTAACTCTTCAGGGTTGGTGCCTGGTTTATCGTCGAAGCGTGTATTAAAACCATAAGGCTGTTCAGCCAGTACGCCACTTCCCAATGAAACCTGCCCTTTTCCTTCTTTTCCTAACGGTTGATACTGCGCAGATGCTGTTCTTACGATAGACATACCTACTCCTTCTTATGAATTAATGTGTAGACCTCATTGCTGCACAGTTCATGCCTGCAACGCATTATCTAACAGGGTTTTAATAATCGCTCCTATCAGAGGCTTTGACGCCAGCTATGGCGAGCAGGCTCTAGATGACATCCCCACAGAACTGCGTTTAAGCCGGAATATTTAGCTCGCCATTTGTAACGCTTTCATAACCTCATGCACTTTTTGCATCGACGAATCGGGCAGGCTAAACTGGCAGCCACATCAATCAACAATGTTTCGTACCGTTATTTATGACTACCCTGTTTGGCATCCCTAATTGCGACACCATAAAAAAAGCAAAAAAATGGCTCAATGAACATCAAATCGAGCATGAATTTCACGATTATCGTAAACAAGGCGTATCCCTAGACTGGCTGCATTCGGTTGAGCCTGCATTAGGCTGGGAGAAAATGCTGAATAAACGCGGCACCACATTCCGCCAACTAGACGAAAAAGATAAGCAGGATTTGGAAAAAGATAAAGCGTTGCAGTTACTTGCTCAACATCCTGCGATGATAAAACGCCCTATTCTTGAGCATAACGGCCAATACACAATAGGTTTTTCTGATGCTCAATTTAAGGATGTATTCGATTCATGAGCGACGTTATTGAGCTAACTAAAGCGTTAATAAATAAACCATCAGTAACGCCTGACGATGCGGGTTGCCAACTACTGATACAAGAATGGTTAAGCGAGCTCGGATTTTCAAATGAAACCATGATATTTGAAGACACGACCAATTTATGGTCGCGCAAAGGTGCCCACTCACCGGTATTCTGCTTTGCGGGACACACTGATGTGGTACCTAGTGGCCCGGAGACCGCATGGGCTACCCCACCCTTTGTAGCTACCGATAAAGATGGCTTTATTCATGGCCGGGGAGCGGCGGATATGAAGGGAAGCCTTGCCGCCATGATGGTCGCTACAAGAAATTTCGTGCGTGACTATCCAGCTCACAAAGGCAGTATTGCCTACCTTATAACCAGTGATGAGGAAGGTCCTTTTATAAATGGCACCACCCGTGTTGTGGATACACTTGAAGCCAGAAACGAAAAAATCGACTGGTGTTTGGTGGGTGAGCCCTCCAGTAGCGATCAGGTAGGTGATGTGATCAAAAATGGACGTCGGGGCTCTCTGACAGGAGACTTAGTTGTTAAGGGTGTTCAGGGCCATGTGGCCTACCCTCATCTGGCTCAGAATCCCGTTCACTTAGCTGCCCCAGCCCTTTCAGAGCTCGCCGCCACGTTGTGGGATGAAGGAAATGCGTTCTTTCCTCCAACGAGCTTCCAGATTTCAAATATTCATGCGGGCACCGGAGCAGGAAATGTCATCCCTGGAGAATTGCATGTGTGTTTTAATTTCCGTTTTTCGACAGAAGTAACCGACTACGAATTAATAAAACGTGTTACCGCTATTCTTAACAAGCATGGGCTGGATTATGAGATAAAATGGACCCACAACGGGCAGCCTTTTCTGACCGGCAAAGGTGAGTTGGTGGATGCCGCGAAAGAGGCGATTAACACGGTAACGGGACGAAAGACAACGCTAAGCACTGCTGGAGGAACGTCCGACGGCCGTTTTATCGCGCCGACTGGAGCACAGGTTATTGAATTGGGTCCAATCAATGCAACCATTCACAAAGTTAATGAGCACGTAAGCAAGCAAGATCTGGAATTATTAGCTCAAATGTATTATCACATTTTAGTCAGGTTACTGGCATGATCACCAATGATGAATGGTTAGGTGTGGCCCCTATACACTTAACTCAATTAAATGACCATCATCAACTGCATAAGTCGGTGGCTCCCGCCTTCAGCGCATTGCAAACTGCTGCTATTGAAGCTGGTATCGATTGTCAGCTCGTAAGTAGCTACCGGAGTTTTGAACGGCAACTGTCTATTTGGAACAGGAAATGGGCGGGCGAACTGCCGCTGTATGATGCCCGAGGCAACCTGCTCAACCATGCTTTGTTGTCAGAGAACGAAAAAATTGAGGCCATTCTGACATGGTCGGCATTACCTGGTGGGAGCCGACATCACTGGGGCACGGATGTTGATGTATACGACAGGCAAGCCGTTAAGCAATCCAATTGGCAATTTGAATTGGTGGAAGATGAGTACCAGCCTCAGGGTCCTTGTTACAGACTAGCATGCTGGTTAGATAATCAAGCGGAACGTTTCGGCTTTTTCCGACCATATGAAGCCTATACGGGAGGCGTGGCGAGAGAGCCCTGGCATTTGAGCCACCGCACAACAGCCACACAGTTTGAACAAGCAAGAAACTGCCAGGCATTAGCCGAATTACTTGAGAAAACGGAAATTGCCGGTAAAAATACGATATTAGACAGAATTGATGAACTATTTGAACGTTATGTTCTTAACCGGGGAAACGTATGAGTTTAGGCTGGATAATTGTTATTGCATTGTTGGTCTTTGGTGTTGTGTTAGGCAATGTCATGCTCTTGCGTTACAGCTCTCGTTTTAAGATGCCCAAAGATTTCAAACCCAAACCGCAAAAAGATAAAGACGAAGACGACTCTTGGTAGGAACCGCCTTTACGCTCTACTTGTGAAATCAAACGAAAATTCTTTTAGACATCGACCGCTTTTACGGCAGTACCGCTGATACTCACCATCAACATACTGCCCTTGTCACCAAGCACCTCATAATCAATATCAACACCAACAACGGCATTGGCTCCCATCGCGCGAGCTTCATTTTCCAGCTCAGTAAAGGCAATTTGGCGCGCCTTGGTAAGCTCATCTTCATATGAGCCTGATCGGCCCCCTACAATATCGCGAATAGAGGCGAAAATATCCTTAACGATATTCGCACCCATTACGGCTTCGCCAACAACAATACCGTAGTATTGTTCAATTTTTTTACCATCCAGACTTGGCGTGGTAGTGATGATCATACTTACTCCTCCATGTTTAGTTTATTTCGTAACAGTGTCAGTAGTTTTGCAGCGTCATCTGCTGAGTATTTCACCGCAGCCTGTTTACCCCATACGGGATGAGGCCATGCTAAATCATTGGCATAACGGGCCACATGATGAAGGTGAAGCTGTTTGACTACGTTCCCAAGTGCGGCCACATTTAATTTATCTGGCACAAAAGCTGACATCATTACCTGACTGATCTGGTGAGACTCTTCCCAGAGTTGCAGCCGATCTTTTGCATTCAGATGACAGATCTCTACCGCCCCCTCAATTCTTGGAACTAAAATTAACCAGGGAAACTGGCGGTCGTTCATTAATAACAAACGACTAAGCGGAAGATCTCCGATAACAAAGGTATCATTTTCCAGTCGGCTATCTAATTCAAACATCCAGCTTTTCCAATTGTGTGGGCACAACGGTTAGTAGGGCCCGTTGTCCAATTGCGACCTTAGCGTTAGGAAAGACGATGGCTTCGCCATCAGTCTGCGCTTTGTATGTTTTCCCTGGTTCTGAGGCCAGCACCGTTCCTTTGGCAAAATCGGTGAAGTTTGGTGTGTCATCATCAAAATGTAACTGAAATTGCTCATGACCTCGATTAATCACTTGATTAACCCGATAGATCAGCATCTCCGCTTCATGATACTCAGGAGAAAACGAAGCCTGCGAAATCAACGCAATCAGTGCCTGTTTCGCGTCTTCAAATCGGCTCATGTCGTTTTCACCGAACGGCCTGACCTTGCCTAATTCTACGGTGAAGGCATGTGCTTGATGGGTGTGAGAGGAATAGTAACTAAATGTCGTAGTCGGACTTTCAGACAGCAAAATTGTCCTAACTCCGCATGCAGCCATAAACGCCAGCTGCGATTTGCTGTGAATTCTTTCATGTAAATAGGGATAGACGGCAAACTTTTCATTTTTTGATTCACGTATGGCCGTATGCAAATCATAATGAATTCGGGTGTCTCCTGCAGCTGAAGTGGAATAGAAAGCGGTAATTGCCTCTTCAAGCTGTTTCGCGCGTCGACGCTCATCATTAATGAGGCCTTCACCATCAGAATGCGCGCCACTAAACAAACGATTCATATTTTCTTCAACAAAACGCTCCGCAATGTCCATCGCGGCGAGATTACCAAATAAAAACAGGACGCGGTGTTTTAGTACAAGTTCACCCTTCAAAATTCGCTGTACTAACTCGTCACAAATTTCAATAGGCGCCGTTTCATTTCCATGCACTCCGCATGACAATACGATATGCTTCAATTCAAAATCGGCTGTTTGAGGCGGGGTGAACTGAATAATCCCCGGCGCTACTACCTGTACTTGGGTTTTATTGTTCAGCTGAAACGATTCGATATTAGCTAGGGTATGAGGTTCGCGGCGAGAGATTTCGAGAAATTGTCCTGTCTCAGTCAGACGTTGCATCGTTAGTCCATATTAAATCTTGATGAAAGTAGTTTAACGATAAGCAAGCAAAATTTCCAAAGGATTAAACCAAAAGCTTTCGAAGTGGCGAGTCGCCAACAATTATCTCCTGATTGGTCAGTTCAACAAATTCATCGAGCGGTATCGCTTTTGAGAACAGGTAGCCCTGCCCCATTGTCAATCCGACTTCACGCAATATGTGAAGCTGCTCGAGGGTTTCAATTCCTTCTGCGATGACGTCGCATTTTTTGGCTTTACCAATAACCCGTGCAGCCTCAATAATGGCGCGGTTAATTGGATTATCACTGAGTTCCAGCACAAAACTCTTATCAATTTTTAACGCATTAATATCCAAATCTCTGATATACGCTAAATTTGAATAGCCCTTGCCAAAGTCATCAACGGAAATACCTACCCCCAGTTCACGAAGTTGAGAAAGCTGTTGCTTTACCATTAACGAATTGGTTAACGCGATATCCTCTGTCAGTTCAAGCTCAATGCGCTTCAAGTCGACGGCGTAGCAATGACTTAGATACTTTAGATGGCTAATGAGTTTGCTGTCATATAGTTGGGTGGGCGATATATTCACAGACATCATGATATCAATGCCACGGGCGTTTAACTCTGCAACACTGAAAAATGCCCTGTCAAATGTCCAGTAGGCAAGATCCTGCATCATATTATACGACTCTGCTGCTTCAATCAGTGGCCCAGGAAAAAGGATCCCGTCTAAAGGATGATTCCATCGCAATAAACACTCTGCGCCAATAATTTTAAGCGTGTGCAAATCTACCTGCGGCTGAAAATACAGTTCGAGCTCGTCATTCTGCAAAGCTCTCCTTAAATCGGCTTTAAGTGCAAGACTTCTTCCTGTGACCGGCTTTTCATGACCATTTAACAGAAAATAGTTTTCGTATTTATTTTCTTTCGCCTGCTTTAACGCCGCCTCTGCCCGGGAAACAAATGCAGTTAAATTGAAATTTTGCGTAGATGAGCTGGCCACCCCGACATTGAAATCCGCGATAAAGGCGTGATTATCATAATGCATGGGCGTTTTGAAGTGTTCAACCAGATGCTCAAACCTGTCACGCAGCTGTTTATGGCTTTTTTCGCCAGCAAAGACGACCCCAAATACATCACCACTGATGCGGCCAATCTCGACTTCATTACCAAATAGAAATCGAATCCGGTTGGCTATTTCGAGCAGGAAGCGGTCTCCCACTTTTATCCCTAAACTGGTAGTGACATCAGAGAAGCGTACGACATCAATCAACATCAATGAGATATGAGATTCATTCGACGCGCAGCGGTCAACCGTATCGATAAAAGCATATCGATTAGGAATGGTGGCAAGCGATGTATGCAAACTACTCATTGACCGGGGGTTTTCCTACGCAACAAATTGCACTTAAAACATGAGTTATCGCTTATCAAAACATGTCAATGGTTCGATAAGCAACTCTAAATAAGTATGAAACTAAATACCATCGTATGCCGCACCTTTTTTAAAATCAATACCATCGATTTTAAAAAAGAGCGATTATCGATTGCGCAAGATGTTAGCCGTTCACCTTTGAATAAACAACAAAACGGGATGAATATACGTAACAAAAAGCCCAAACAAAGTTTGGGCTTTTACAGAAAAACAAAGTTACATATTTGTGATTAATTTACCTATTCAGTTGCAGTTGTACTTATGGTTACCGGTGCCTGCTCCAGACGACTAATGGACCTGATATCATACTGCGTCTGAATATTGTAATTCATGTAGTAATTGGTGTAGTCGAACATATGCTTGTGGAAAATAAGTAATTTATCGTCAACAGCATTAAGCAACCGCCAGCGACGCTCATGAAAAAGTACACACTCACCCTTGCCTTCAATTAGACCGGTTTCTCGACATTCAGGATCATAACCCGCACCGTCAATTCTATACCGTGTTATCACGAGTTCATTGCCATCGATATACCACTTACCATACATCTTATAAACTTCATCGGCAGTCAACACCCCATCAGAGTTTTTATCAGACGATGAAAGCGTATCAGCATCGCCGTTTGGATACAGTTCAAACCAGAAGGCATCAAACTGCGACTCACCCCACAACTTATCATAACCATATATCCCTGGTGCTGAATCGTTGCTCCATGCTAATTCATTTGCGTCTAGGATTACTCGCTCAACATCGCCAAAATATTCACTCGAGTCACTGAGTTCTACTGTCGCGTGCGCCAAATCCGATAACGTATCACTGGCTACTTTCGTAAAGGTTAGTGTATTAAATGGACTGTCTCCCTGCCAGTTCCAGTCACTATCGCTGGATACAAATGACAGCTCTAATTGACCATTATTGAATTGCCATTCAACTGCGATCTTAGAGTTTTCGCCTACTCCCGTGCCATCAGCATTTAACACAAACCTGTCTGTGGCGATATTAATGTTCTGATCACCAATAAAAGTTGATAACTGAAATGATCCTGTTGATACCTGTCCAATAGGCAGATAAGCAACCATTTCAGTAAGCGCTTCAAATTGCTCTGTCCCCATTGAAGCTGATGTTAAGTAGCTTGATTCAAAAGTTTCAGTAGGGATTTCACTATTATTCGGATAAAGCGTTTCACCCACTCTGCTTATCATCAGGTCAAGGGTAACATTCGTGTGATTTATCACCTTAATCGTCAATTGTTTAGTGCCTGTCCATGCCTCGACTTGCTGATCTCCGATCAGGGGATAGGAAAGCGAGTACGAATCCTCACTAAAGTTGGCAATGAGCTTTCCGTCTACCACCTCCCAGGTAAAGGTATGGTTGTGATACTTTCCTGTCGAGTCGGAATTAAATTTAAATGCTGAACTCTTTGCAGTTAAATCTGAAAACGCCGTCATGTAAAGTTCGAACGCATCAGGGAAATTAAACTCATTATTAACTAACAATTCGTCATTGAGTGTTTCCGTTTGCGCTTCTACAAACTCTTCAGTTGATACGACCTTTTGCACGTATGCGCGAGCAGCTTCTTTTTGCTCAACCAACGCCAACGTATCGGTGACTTCCTCTGGTAATAACAATTCCGAATTTGAGCCCGCCTTATCGATTGCTACTTTGATAGCCGTTGCTAACGTAAGTAATTCATTAGCGTCTACTAGTTTCGACAAGCTTTCTACTGCGCTTTCGGAAAATACTACGCCATCATCACTGGCTTTACGCATAAGTCCATATTTTGCAGTACTAATATGAGAAATAGTCGATGAGGAATTTTCTGATTTCTCCAGCACACCATCTTCACCGGCGTCATTAAGAAGGGTATCGAAATTCCCCATTAACGATATAAGTCCAGCCGCAGATTGTGCTCCATTCCCTTTTGCTTTTAAGGATACAAATTTGTTTATATCTGAATCGTCAAGCGCAATGTTGAGTGAATAAGTTCCGTCCGAATTCGTCGTTGTCGTAAATTCTGTCTCCTCTCCATCTAACATTAAAGTAATAGTGGCATTAACAAGAGGAGCATCAGTCGCAATACCATCAATGGTCATTGAAGATACATTCTGCTCGACATTAATAACAACAGAGGCACTGGCAGAATCACCATCATCATCAACTGCGGTAACTGAAAGTTCGATCAACTCATCTTCATTTACATCCGGAAGCGTTAAGGTGACATTGGAAGAGTCGGCGTTCTTTAACTCAACATCTATCCCACTGATTTGTGCCCATTCCAGTGATGTGATTGTCCCATCTGCGTCTGACACATCAACATCAATGGTGATCGTTGAGCTCTCTTTGGCTGACAACTCTGACACCAGGTTAATTGCAGGAGGATTATTAGGGATGGGAGTTGGCTCGTTTGAATCGTCGCTTCCGCAACCGAATAGAGCAAGAGACATTGCACCAAGCGCAATTTTAGAATAATTCATAAATAGTCCATTAGTTACTGCTTGCCCTGACCGTCCTCAAACATCAGACTGCCAGAGACTTCTTTATCGTATTTTATGCCTAAAAAATAAGCAGAGCGGAGTCTATAGTTATTGAACGACCCCGTAAAGAGACAATTTTTAACGAGAAATGGATACATTGAAAGGACGAGGTTTTTGTTTCTTACACAGAAAAGTTTATTGTTCTCTTTACCTAGGTGAATTTAGAGGCCTTCATTCAACCCGAAAATAAAAATGTGGTGGTAAATAAGTATTCCAACGAATGGGAATGTTCTGAAAATTTATACCTTTGTATAATAAAGTGCACCTCAACTTGTCAACTTACCGCACTCAAAGATCAGGAAATCGAAAAATATAAGCAACTTGAGAACGCATCTTTCTTAGGTACTGCAATAACCCAACTGCTTATTCTCTGATATATGCGTAAATTTAAAAACCTCAGCACAGGGAAGAAGCGAGTAAACAATAATTACATGCTCTTTAAAGTTTGTTTGAAAGCTTAAATTTAGCTATAAAGAGGGTCTGAAGTACATAACCGATAAACGGTTATGTACTTCAGTGTCGCAATTATCCTATTCAGGTTAATTACTCCACTTCACATGAGTTGAGTTTCCAGATTTTATCCACGTAATCCTGGATTGAACGATCCGAGGTAAATTTACCCATTTTAGCGGTATTAATAATTGCCATTTTTGCCCAGCGCTCTTTATCACGATAAGCCTCATCTACTTTCATTTGGGCCTCGGAATAAGCACGGAAGTCGGCTAACACCATGTAAGGGTCACCCTGATCGAGTAAACTTTGTTTTATAGAGACCAAGGCGCCGGGTTTGCCTGGAGTAAAATAATCCGTTTCCAGCCAATCGAGGATCGCTTTTATTTCTGCATCCTTATAATAGTGATCATGAGGCTTATAACCTTGTTTTTTCAGTGCCTCTACCTCATCGACGGTCATTCCGAAGATAAAGATATTCTCCTCCCCCACTTCCTCGGCAATTTCAATATTGGCACCATCCAACGTACCTATGGTTAACGCGCCGTTTAGTGCAAGTTTCATATTACCGGTACCAGATGCTTCCTTACCGGCCGTGCTGATTTGCTCTGAAACATCACAGGCAGGGATCATCTTTTCAGCCAAAGAGACGCGATAGTTGGGTAAAAATACGACTTTGATCTTGTTCTTTACTCGCGGATCATTATTGATTCTCTCACCCACCATATTAATGGCGTAGATGATATCTTTCGCAAGTCGATAACCCGGGGCAGCTTTTGCGCCAAATATAAAGACACGGGGATGCATATCATAATCTGGATTTTCCAGAATTCGGCGGTAAAGTGCCATGATATGTAACAGGTTTAAGTGTTGGCGTTTGTATTCGTGTAGACGTTTAATTTGCACATCAAAAATAGCATTTGTATCAACATCGATATCCAGCGTTTGTTTGATTTCATTGGCCAACAACTGCTTATTTTCCTGCTTAACCTGCATAAACTGCTTTTGAAAAGTCTTGTTACTGGCATGCTTTTCCAGCCCTTCAAGTTTATTTAAATGTAGCGGCCAGTCATCCCCGACTTTCTTATCAATTAACTCCGACAATGCAGGATTACATGCCTTCAACCAACGACGGGGGGTAATACCGTTGGTAACATTGGTGATTTTGCCCGGCCATAGTGCCTCAAATTCAGGAAACAGGTTTTGCTTAACTAATCTGGAATGAATTTCTGCCACTCCATTTACGGCAAATGAACCGATGACGGAGAGATTGCCCATCCGCACCATCTTCTCATGACCTTCTTCAATAATAGAAAGCTTGGCTTTTTTCCCGTTATCACCCGGCCATTTTTTATCAACCATCGCCATAAAGCGGTGATTGATTTCATAAATGATTTCCAGGTGTCGCGGTAAGATTTTTTCAATCATACGCGCTGGCCATTTTTCCAGTGCTTCAGGTAATAACGTGTGATTAGTATAGGCAAATACCTGAGTGCAAATGCTCCACGCTTTATCCCAATCCAGTTGCGCACGGTCCACTAAAATACGCATTAATTCAGGAATAGCGATTGCTGGATGCGTATCATTTAACTGAATCACGACTTGTTCAACAAAGCGACTCCAGTCATCACCATGGGCGCGCTTGTAACGACGAATAATATCTTTTAGTGAACAAGAGCAGAAAAAATATTGCTGGATCAAGCGCAGTTCTTTACCTGCTTCAGTTTCATCGTTAGGGTAAAGTACTTTCGAGATGGTTTCAGCGTGTACGTTTTCACGCTGGGCATCTACGTAGCCACCGGCATTAAAAACATCCCAGTTAAAGTAACCGGAGGCTTCACTTTGCCATAATCGCAATACGTTAACGGTTTTACCTTCATACCCTACAACCGGGATATCCCATGGTACACCTTTAACAATGACGCCTGGGTGCCATTCTTTTTGAATCCGACCGTTTTCGCCATATTTGGTTTCTACATATCCATACAATGACACTTCCTGAATTGATTCAGGACGACAGATTTCCCAAGGATTGCCGTAGTCACGCCAGCTATCAGGGCGTTCTATCTGAGCACCACTTCTAATCTCTTGTCGGAACAAGCCATGCTCATAATGTATTCCATATCCCACGGCGGGTAATTCCATGGTGGCTAGCGAATCAATAAAGCACGCTGCTAATCTGCCAAGACCACCATTTCCCAGCGCCATATCTGGCTCTTCTTCCATGATATCAGTAAGTTCTACGCCCAGTTCTTTCAGGGCTTCTTGCGCGGTATTAAATAATCCCAGATTGTGCATATTATTTGATAGCAAACGTCCCATCAGGAATTCTGCAGAAAAATAATGTACGGCACGGGTATCATTCAAATAATGGGTTTTCTGCGTTTTACGTAACCCTTCAAGCACATTTTCCTGTATGGCAGCGCAGGTGGCTTTCCACCAGGCATGATTATTGGCTTTGTTCTCATCGGTGCCAAGGGTGCAATGAAGGTGGCGAATGACCGCCTCTTTGAACCCGCTTTTCATATTGGTGTTTTCGGGCAGTTTTGTGGGAGCTTTGCTTTTGCGACTCATGGAATGATTCTCACCGTTTTAATTTACCCTCTAAAAAAGAGGTAATTTAGTTACGAAATCTTTTTGATGAGAATCAATATAGCAGTGTTTTTTAGGAACAGGTGTTAATAAAAGGTTAAAACTAGCGCTTTTTTTCATGAAAACGTATGCAAAACCGCATTTATTAACCTTTTGACAACAACCTTTTTGTAATTTTTTTACAATCTGGTCTAATGGATGATCCGATCGACTAATTTTTGAGCTTCGTCCAGTAATTGTTGCAGGTGGTCGTCGCCCTTAAAGCTTTCCGCATAAATTTTGTAAATCTGCTCGGTCCCTGATGGTCTGGCGGCAAACCAGCCATTTTCTGTGATCACCTTCACTCCACCAATAGCTGCATCATTGCCAGGCGCGTGTGTTAGCACCGCAAGTATGGGTTCGCCAGCGAGCATGTTATCTGTTACCACAGAGGCGTCCATGGCTGATAATTTGCTTTTTTGTTCTAGCGTCGCCGCAACATCCGTTCTTACATATGCAGGTTCACCAAAATGGGCAGTTAACGCCTGATAATGCAGGCCCGGATCACTTCCTGTCACTGCCAAAATTTCTGCAGCTAACAAGCACATGATGAAACCATCTTTATCGGTGGCCCAAACCTGGCCATCTCGCTGCAGGAATATTCCACCGGCACTTTCTTCACCAGCAAAACCAATTTCACTTTTCGCCAATCCTTGGACAAACCATTTGAAGCCTACAGGCATTTCCGCTAATTGTTTGTCCAAACGGGCGGCCACTCGATTAATCATGCTACTGGAAACCAATGTTTTTCCCACCTTCAAGGTGGATGGCCAGTGCTTGCGATTACGATATAAATAGTCAATAGACACAGCCAGATAATGATTTGGGTTCATCAAGCCTACGCTTTTACATACAATACCATGGCGGTCAAAATCAGGGTCATTGCCCCAGGCAATATCAAATTTGTCCTTTAATTCTATTAGCCCCGCCATCGCATATGCCGAGGAACAATCCATGCGTAACTTGCCATCTTTATCTCTGCGCATAAATGCAAAGCGTTGATCAACTTTGTCATTGACTACGGTAATGTCGAGTCCGTATTTCTCACTGATACGCTCCCAATAACCAATACCCGCCCCGCCTAATGGATCTGTACCTAATTTCAAATTCGCTTTTGCTATTGCTTCCATATCAATTACTTTGGCTAAATCATCAATATAAGGATCCATAAAATCATCTTCCTGAACTAAGCCTGATAACCACGCTTGCTCTAAAGAAAACATTTTTACATCTTTGTTTTGTCCGGCAATCAACGCGTTGGCGCGTTCTTCAATGCATTTGGTGACATCGCTGTCGGCTGGGCCCCCATGAGGAGGGTTATATTTAAATCCGCCATCGTCTGGCGGATTATGGGATGGCGTGATAACCACCCCATCTGCAGTAGCATTATTTTTATCCTGATTATGACGAATGATAGTGCGAGAGATCACCGGCGTTGGGGTAAAGCCTTTACTTGCATTGTCTTTAAGCTGAATGACAACATTCACGCCATTGGCTGTCAGTACCTGAATAGCCGTTAACATCGCCGGCTCAGACAGGGCATGGGTGTCCTTTCCAATAAACAGAGGGCCGTTAATGCTTTCCTTTTCTCTATACTCTGCCAACGCCTGGCTGATGGCAGCAATGTGCATTTCATTAAAAGTGCGGTTGGCGGCGCTCCCCCTGTGTCCCGACGTCCCAAAACTAACTGCCTGCGCTGCTTCAGCGGGATCCGGTAACAAGGTATAATATTGACTTACCAGTTCAGCTACATTAATTAATTGTTCTGAAGCGGCTGGCTGCCCCGCCTTTTCATGTAATGCCATCGAAGATCCATTCCTCTACTAAAGATTATTTCTTTACGGTTTCTGGCGCAAAGCGACCAGTAATTTCATCAATAATCTGACTGTTATAACCAAGTGCCTCTAATACTTCTTTTAGCATCGCCACTTTTTTCGCGGAGTTATTGTTAGTCACGACCCAGAACGGCGTTTCTGGAATCGATTTCGGATTGGTACTGGAGCCATTTTCCAACAGAGCTTCTTTGCTCTTTGCAAAATAAATGCGGTTTTTTCCGCGAATTTGTTCCACTTTGTCGAATTCCGCGCCGTGGAGTTGGAAAAGCTGGGCTAAAACAAATAAGAACTGATCAACCCGCTTGCTAAAACGCGCCAATTCTGCCTCAGAAATTCTCGCTAACACATCACTACTACCTTCAGAAAAGCCGGACGTCGGTGACGGCTTCACTATCTCAGCTTCGTTTACTGCAACAGCTTTATCCTGACGACGTGTCGGTGGCGGCGTTTCAGGCATGAGTAGACGGCGTAAAATATCAGACGCACTTTCGCCAATGTGTTTCGTTTGACCAGCGATAAATGCGTATAAATCATCATCAATATCAATTGTTTTCATAATTACTTCCTATTGAGAACGCCCCATTATAGACAACCTGAAACGATACCGCAGTAGTTAAAACCACCAATTTTTCTCCTGTTTGAAATCTGCTGCAACTGTGAGCATTTTTGGAAGTGAATTTAGGGGCGGCGTTTTTCATTTTTATCCCCGCCAGGAAAAGGAGTAAACGGGTTATTGAGGTTAAAGACAGCGCAAATTAAAGCCCGAATGGTCAGGCAAGACAATTTCATTATTGTGCTGGTTAGCCTGAAAAATATTCCGCCTGGTTAATCGCCCATCAAAATGGAGTGGTATATCCTATACTTAGGTATTAGTGCACTCACCTATACTCGTGAACAACTTGCTAGGATGTGAAATATAAAGGTTGATGTCAGGAAATGAATATGAATGCGCGTTTTCACGCTGTAGTAAAAACGCTGGGTCAACAAATCATCGGAAAACAGGATCAAATCAAGCTTGCCATTACCTGTTTAATTGCTAATGGTCACTTGCTAATCGAAGATTTACCGGGAATGGGCAAAACCACTTTGTCACATGGCTTGGCGAATGCGTTTGGCCTCAATTTCTCCAGAATACAATTCACATCCGACTTACTTCCGGCTGATATGCTGGGGGTGAATATATTTGATAGCCAGCAACACAAATTTAGCTTTAGACCCGGCCCCTTATTTAACCAGCTGGTACTAGCGGACGAGATTAATCGTGCCAGCCCCAAAACCCAAAGCGCATTATTAGAGGCGATGGAAGAACATCAAATCAGTGTGGATGGCACCACTTATACATTGCCACGCCCCTTTTTTGTTATCGGCACCCAAAATCCAAGCTATCAGTCGGGAACTTACCCACTTCCAGAGTCTCAATTGGACCGCTTCCTTATGCGTATCTCATTAGGATACCCCAACTGGGAGGCAGAAAAAGCGATGCTGCAATCGGGCGGGCACCGACAAACAACTGAGATAAAGAAAGTGATATCCACTGAAGACTTACTTACCTTTCAACATGAAGTGAATCAGGTTCATTGTAGCGATAATGTGATTAGCTATATATTGCGGTTAGTGACACAAAGCAGAGAAGAAGGCATTTACCCCAACCCTCTCTCCCCCAGAGCAAGTAAGGCTTTGTTACAATCAGCCAAAGCCTGGGCGTATCTGCATGAACGGGATTTTGTCGTTCCTGAAGATATCCAGGCGGTATTTGTGGCCGTCGCAGAGCATCGATTGCGGTCGGAAAGAGATGATCCCCACGAACAAAAAGTTCTCAGCATACGCTTGCTGGAAAGTGTCGATCCGCTGGCCGCTTAGGACCGCATATGCTGACTTACCTGAGACGTCGGTGGGATAATCGTGTTAGTCAGTGGTTGAATAAACGGATCCCGCCTGCAGCAAAACAAAAGCTTAATTTACGTTCAGTTTTTATTTTTCCGTCCTGGTTCGGAATCGGCTACCTGGTAACCGCCGTTGGTTTATTTATCTTAGGTACCAATTACCAGAATAACCTGATGTTATTGCTGTTTGACTTACTTTTAGGGCTATTTCTAATCAACCTGTTTGTAAGTTATTTAAATTTTTCACGATTGCAAATTAATGCACTTCCCGTTCAACCCGCTTTCGCAGAAGGTCACGCTTCGTTAGTTATCAATTTAGTTGCCAGTGATAAAGGTGCATCTCCACACGGCGTTGTTAATGCCTGCTGGTGGAAAGAGGATACGCTACATTCTGTGGATTTAGACTCGGACAACGCGCAAGTTTGCTTGCCTTATTTCACGCCCAAAAGAGGTGTATACACCTTGCCAAGAGTGACCTTATACAGTGAATACCCCCTGGGACTTTATCGTTGTTGGACACACCTTAATTTAAATCAGCAGATAGTGGTATATCCTGCCCCAATGACATGTCAGGTTGTTTTAAAATCCAAGCCGGGAGAAGGCACGCACACGCCGACTCATCAAGAGGGGCATGATGATTTTTACGCCTTACGTCCTTATCAGCAAGGCGAGCCCCTTCATCGTGTTGCCTGGAAAAACGTTGCCAAAGGCGGTGAATGGGTCAGTAAGTCGTTTAGCCATCAACAATCAGAAGCTGGCTATCTTGAATTACCTCTGCCGTGTCAGGATGTGGAATTAGAATTAAGCAGATTGTGTTTTCAGATCGTGGCACTGACAGAAAAAAACATACAGTTTGGCTTAATACTGGCTGATACTGAAATTGCGCCCTCCCTGGGAGAAGAACACAAACACCGTTGTTTGAGAGCACTTTCCTATTACCCAGAAAAGGTTATAAACAGATGACCGCAGGTCGCCTCCCTATAGCAGGCCATACAGCGAGCGCCTGTATTGCCGTATTTATAACTATTTTGTCACTGAGCTTGTTCGAGCCGCTCATGGTATGGGTGTTAATGCTAACGCTCTGCACTTTATTTGTGAGGATCTCGCTCTACCTGGGTTGGTATCAACATACACCGAGCCAGCGCACAATTAACTTACTGGCAATTCTTTCGTCATTGGCATTGGCCTGGTTTAGTTTTGACCTGGGTCTTTTGTTATCCATGATTAATTTACTGGTCATTGCCTGCTCATTAAAACTGATCACCTTGAGTAAGCGCAGAGATTTTTTACAGCTTTTTGCCTGTGGCCTGTTTTTGATTGGATGTGGATTAATCTTTCAACAAGGCATGGTAAATGCCCTGTTTTATCTGGCAATGTTATTAGTGTTGTTATACGCATTAATCAGTTTTTATGCACCTAAGCTGATCTGGCAAAAGAGAGTAAAGCGAATTAGCTTTCAGCTCCTGCAAGCATTACCTATCGCAATCATATTGTTCTTAACTTTACCCCACCTTGGCCCTTTGTGGAAAATGCCCACATCCAAGTCGACTAAAACTGGATTAGCAGAAAAAGTAACTCCCGGTGATATTGCGCAGCTCAGCCAGTCAGATGAACTGGTTTTTCATGCCACCTTTGAAGGCGAAGTGCCTCCCCGACAAGAACGCTATTGGCGAGCGCTAACCCTGGAAGCTTTCGATGGGAAGAGCTGGGAGATCAGCCCTTATAGACAACGTTTTCGTCAACGTAATCAGAGGATAGATAATCCATTTTTACCTTCAACTAACTCGACAGGCTACGTATATCAGGTTATCGCTGAGGAAACCGGGCGTCCCTGGCTCTATGCCCTGGATATCGCGATCCCTGCGACTGTCACTGACCGCCAGCAAATATGGTCGTCAAGAGACTATCAGCTAATTGCACATCAACCGCTGATGAGTAAACGTGCCTATAACGTCACCTCTTATCCTGCATCTCAGCTCCCCTCCCCTGATCCGGGACTGGAAACTCGGCTTAACCTAATGGTGCCTGAATACGGAAACCCGCAAACCCAACAATGGGTAGCCAATCTACGAGCAAAATATCCAGACAACCGCGAATTTGTCGCCGAAGTATTGGATTATTTTGTTCAGCAGCCGTTTGTTTATACATTATCCCCCCCCACTATGCGAACGAACTTTGTCGATACTTTCTTATTTGAAGAAAGAGCCGGGTTTTGTTCACACTATGCCAGTGCTATGACTTATGTGCTAAGACTAGCGGGTATTCCAGCTCGAATGGTTACCGGGTATCAGGGCGGAGAAATGTTAAAACGTCAGGTGGTCAGTGTTTATCAGTATGATGCTCATGCCTGGTTAGAGGCGATGGTGAATGGTACTGACTGGACGCGATTTGATCCTACCTCAGTCGTTGCTCCGGCGAGAATTGCAACTGGCTTAAGAGACGCATTAACGGACAGTGAAGAATTAAACCAATATCCGTTGTTTCTTGATCTTGACCAGACTGCTTTGCTTAAAGAAGTAACCCAGATGTTCAACAATTTGAATTATCTGTGGAGCAGATGGGTGCTCGGGTTCGATAACCGTCAGCAAAAAGACCTCTTCAGGTTCCTTATCGGTCAGCTCACGCCACTTAAACTTACGGTACTTTTGCTGGGGAGTCTGTTGGCGATAAGTATTCTGCTGGCTCTTTATTTTCTTCCTCGTTGGGAAAGAAAATCAGTGGAGCCATTTACACTTATTTACTTTAAGGCCGTAAATCTGATATGTCACACGTTGGATGTGAAGCGACTTCAGCATGAGCCGCCAATGGCCTTTTTTGAGCAGGCCTCGCCATTACTTTCATCTGAGGCTAACGCATGTTTTAACGAAATCACCTTAGCGTTTATTACGCACCACTACCAAAAGCGACCCCATGATGAACGAACAAATAAAGCTGAATTAGCCAAAATGCGGGACAACCTTAAAACTTTGAAACGGGAAATTCACAAAATAGAAAAAAATTGATGCTCTGCCGTCACACTGCAACATTGATTAACCTTTAACGATCTGCGCCATAGGAAACAATGTTGTGGCTTTTTTAGCCAGCCTTTTTATCCAGTAGGCAGGAACGGTCAAAGTCACCACCGTAAAAGGACCAGATTTGAGACTCAACGCATGAGGCTGGCAAACAATGGTGGTTATCATGGCATTTGAAATCACCATTGCGCTATAGTTACCAAAACCCCGCATGTTCAAAGGTCTCACCACGACTACTTTTTGGTTCCCACATCGTTGGGAACTAAGCAAAGAGTGAAAGAGGCTGCAACGCCACCAAAAATAAATAAATAGGAAGAAAAATGATACTTCCGTAAGAAGTTTGTCGCTTTCAGACAGGGCATCATGCACGTGGCGAAATCCGATGAGTGTGGTGCATTAAGTTTGCGCCAATAATGGTATCAGGCCAAGATCAGCTTTAGATCAGGTGGAGCAATTTTCCCATAAAAAAAGCCCGCTTTTATTGCGGGCTTTTTAAATTGCGAATGACTAAGAAGTTACTTCTTCTCTTTACGCGCTTTCGCTTCTTCAATGACTTTTTCAGCTACGTTT
>CAZROH010000051.1:0-22054 GCA_964601635.1 uncultured Alteromonas sp.
TTAACGAGTGCCCACACAGATTGTCTTGTTATAAATTGTTAAAGAACATTTTGGCTATCGGACTTGCCGATAGACACGCTTTTTAGTTGATTAATCGAATCAGCTTACTCAGCGTTGCTTCAGGTTCTCCCCGAAGCGGGACGCGCATTCTACGCGTTTCGTTTTCAGTGTCAACTCGTTTTTTAAATTTTATTCAAATTTATTTTTTGTTGACGCCTGGTTTTGATTTGCTTGTAGGCCCCTCAAAACGTGGAGCGCATTGTACGCATCTAATTTTTTCCGTCAACATCTTTTTTGTCTTTTTTTGCCACTTCACTGAATTTTCGTACGAAACTCTTATATTTGTTAAAAACTTGCGCTTTATTGAGAGGAATATTTACGTTTTTATATAAGAATTGTCGAAATTATAAATACGGGGTAAACTACGCAAAGCCTCCAATGATACATTAAAAACAGAATAAGGTAGGTTTATGAAAGTAGGCTTTATACAGTGCGCATTAATCAGCGCCATTTTTGCAATAGCAGGATATCTGGTTTTCTCATCTACAGGCTTCAATGCGAGCCTTCCCGTTACCGTTGCCGTTTCGCTTCTGGTTAGTGGGATAGTCACGCCGTGGTTAGCTTCGTTATTCAGTAATTCCAGTTCATCTACTTCTAATACGTCATCACAGGAAACTGCAACGCTATATGTAGGAAATCTTCCTTATAAAGCTAACGAAGATGCAGTAAAGGAGTATTTTAAAAATTATATAGAAGTTCAATCTGTTCGCTTAATGAAGGATCGCAGAACAGGTAAACGTAAAGGTTATGGCTTCATAGAAGTGTTAACAACAGATGTTGATAGTACGATTAACAAACTCAACGATAAGGTATTTCTAGAGCGAACGCTAAAGGTCAGAGCGGCGAAAGACAAAGTTGCTGTTGATTAATGCGAGCTTAATTTCCTCAATATAAAAAAACCTGGCGATCGCCAGGTTTTTTTTTAGGATTCACTTTGATCAGGTTCAGCTACTGGCATTGCATTAACTAAACGGTTATTGAATTCGTGGAAGCGGTTGATCGCTGAAACTAAATCAGGGACTTGCACATCCTTCATTTGACTTATTAATCCATTGACCAAACTTGAATATTCATTACCACTTTCAAGTTTTTCATCGGCTTTCTGCAGTAATTCCATCATTTTGTCCATATATTTAGCAATGGAGCTAATGACATTCCCTTTACCCAAAGAGCCATCACTGTCTTCTTTAAAGTTTCGGACATTTTCGTAAGCCTGCACAACTTCTGTCTGTTGTGTATGGTTTAGTTTCATCGCAAAGCCAGCTAACTCTTCATCATTGAAGCCGATCTTTAGTGCTTGCTCAAATGCCTTATCCAAATCACCAGCGAAAAATGTATCCGCGAGATCGTTCGCCTGGCCTACCAGATCAGCGATTGCTTCTAATTCAGTCGCGTCCAATTCCCCTTTAAGTGAGAAACTAATACCAGCCCGCTCAAAAAAAGCGTAACTCTCCATCCCGACAAGTGTGTTTGCGCTGTCAGCAGCATCGCCTTCAATAGCTTTATCTCCTGATAACAATCCTGACTGCTGGTTGTATTGGAACTCACGTAAGCTTTCGAAGTTTAATCTCAATTCGTCGCCATCTTTGGTACGAATCGTAATTGATCCATCTTTACTCTCGCTAGCACCAGCCCCGACTAATTGCGCTCCCTGTAAATCATGAGGTTCTTTAGTACCGAGCAATCGCTTTTCAAGCTCGTTAAGCTTATCGGTTAATAAATTGCGGCTTTGGTCGATGCCTTCAGCAATCTCGTCATTCATCAAGCCGCCAATTTCCTTCTCGGCCATCGCGATGCCTTTGGCCACCCCGTCACGCGCCTGGTTAATTAATTCACTTAACTTATCTGATGATGCGCCGCTTTTGGCGGCCCCGTTGATCACACCCCCCACAAACTTCATGACGTTTTTGGCGATTTTCTCAAAGTCGAACAGTGAGGAATGCTTTTCCTTTCCAGGATCATCGTCAACGTGGTCTCGTTTTCCTTGGCTCTGCTTTCCATCCAACACAATAGCGTTGTCTAAAGCCTGGCTAAGCATTTTCATTCCAATGGCAGTTTGTGTGCTACTGACGCTGACTTTTGCCGCCTGCTGCTGTTGAAACTCTGCTGCCTGGCGCAAGCCCTCTTCCTGTAATTGCTTTTTAATAGCTTTGTCCGGATTAACAGCAGGTTGCTGTTCCCCCAGAAACGCCTTCATTTGACCTACGTTCATAAATTGATCCTCACTAACCTCATCTCATTATCGGCAGTGGCACTTAATAGTTTAGTTTATCAACAATAATAATAGATAAATACGCATCAGCGTTGCAGTGAATTTGAAACTGACTACAATGCGTCACCGGAAGATTAAAGAGGCGAATACGATGACAAATGAGCAATTACGAAGTGCGTACACTGAGCAACTGGCAGAGAAATCCGCTCGCTTAGTGAACCTGCTTTCTCCTTTCAATGCTCCGGCGCCTGAGATTTACGCTTCCGCTCCGGCACATTACCGCATGCGTGCCGAGTTTAGAGTATGGCATGAAGGCGATGACCTGTTTCACATCATGTTCAATCAGGAAACCAAACAGAAATACCGTGTTGACCAGCTTCCTGCTGCGAGCAAAACGATCAATGCCGCAATGAAAGCGTTAATTGAAAACGTTCGCGGGATCCCAACTCTTCGTCGCAAACTCTTCCAAGTCGATTATCTCAGCGGGTTAAGTGGTGAGCTGGTTATCAGCTTACTTTATCACAAACCGTTGGATGAAGAGTGGGAAGTGGCTGCGCGGCAACTTAAAGAAGCGCTATCGACCGAGTTTAAAGTCCATTTAATTGGCCGCGCACGCAAACAAAAAGTGGTAATAGAGCAGGACTACATTGTTGAGAAACTGGCAGTGAATAACAAAACCTACCTGTTTAAGCATGTAGAAAATAGCTTTACTCAGCCCAACGCTGAAGTGAACTGCAAAATGATTGAATGGGCACTTTCTGTTTGCGGTGATGCAAAATCAGACTTACTGGAACTGTATTGTGGTGCGGGTAACTTCTCTTTGCCCCTGGCTGGTAAGTTCAGGCGAGTGATTGGAACTGAAATTGCGAAACCCTCTGTCGCGGCAGCCCAATACAGTATAGAAAAGAATCGGATTGAGAACGTTGATATTGTTCGTTTATCTGCGGAAGAATTCGTGGAAGCCATGCAGGGAAAACGCGAATTCGCTCGCTTAAATGGAATAGAGTTGGAATCGTATAATTTCTCAACTGTGCTGGTTGATCCGCCAAGAGCGGGTTTGGACAGAGAGTCTACAGCAATGATCCAGGCATATGATGAAATTGTCTATATCTCTTGTAACCCAGAAACTTTGGTGGAAAACTTAAACCAGTTAAGTGAAACCCATCAAATTGAAGCGTGTGCATTGTTTGACCAGTTTCCCTTTACTCATCACATTGAAGCAGGTGTTAAGCTCAAAAAACGCCCTTAAAATTTGTAAATCGATGCACCTAACTGCACAAAACGTAATTGCATTTTGACTCGATTACCAATTTCTTTGCGCAGTGGCACATCGGCTTCCAGAGCTTCGGCGCCTGCACTAAAGACCAACCTCACCATGGATTCGGCCTGCAGGCTGGCCAACTGATGATCAACGTTTTGTTGTTCGATAATATAATCAGTCAATTCTTCGATAAAATGCTGTATTTCCCGCAGCACTGCCATACGATAGGCCGCTGATGTTCCTGTGTGTTCCCTTAGCAATAATCTGAATACATTGGTATTGGCGGTGATAAACTCCATAAAAGTGTCAACAGATGTATTTATAACCCCGCCTCCCGTAGCAATCCGACGCCGAGCCTGTCGCATCAACTGACGCAGTGCAAGCCCCGCTTCATCGACTAAAGTAAGTCCTAATTCGTCCATGTCTTTAAAGTGGCGGTAAAAAGAAGTAGGAGCAATACCTGCTGCGCGAGAAACCTCTCGAAGGCTAATCGCCGACAAACTTCGGTTTTCGTCCAATAAGGTGAACGCTGCGTTAATTATATTTTGCCGCGTTTTTAATTTTTGTTCCTGTCGACTCACTAAGCCCCCTGATCAGTTGAGACGAAATGATAACCTAAAATTATGAATTCGAAAGAATATTATGACAGTCGCTTTATTATCAGAGTGAATTTAATAAAAATTTCACGTCTTTAACTTGCCAGAAATACAGTAAAAAGATAAATTAGCGTACAGTTGTAAGCTGAGAGTTATCCATGCAAAGACCTCCATTAATCATAACCAACGTTCTCGTTTTTATTCTGACCGCTGCGATTGCGTTTGTAGGCGTTCCGCTATGGGCAATGTCCTATGGCGTTGACACGGCTGAAATTATTGCGGCCATAGTGCTATTTTTCTTTACTGGCATGTCTATTACTGCCGGATACCACCGCCTTTGGTCACATAAGACCTATGATGCCAACAAATTAGTTAGGTTTGTTCTCGCGGTTGGTGGCGCCATGGCACTGCAAAATAGTATCTTACATTGGTCCTCTGATCATCGTGTTCATCATCGTCACGTTGACGATAATGATCGCGATCCCTATTCGGCTAAGCGAGGGCTTTGGTTTGCACACATTGGATGGATGCTAAGAGAGTATCAAGCTAACCGAAACGGTGATTACAGTAATTGTCGGGATTTACAAAAAGATCCCATCGTAATGTGGCAACATAAATATTATTTACCTATCGTGTTAGTTGCTAACTTTGGTATTACCGGCTTACTTGGTTGGCTAAATGGTGATATTTTGGGCATGATGTTGGTAGCCGGCGTACTCAGATTAGTGCTGGTTCATCATGTGACATTCTTTATTAATTCACTGGCCCATTTTTGGGGCAAGCAACCTTTCACTGATACCAATAGTGCGAAAGACAACGGTATAATCGCTTTATTTACATTTGGCGAGGGATACCACAACTTCCACCATATTTTTGAATATGACTATAGAAACGGCATCAAATGGTGGCAGTACGACCCGACCAAGTGGCTTATCAGAGGGCTGTCTTTTATTGGCGCTACCAAGAATTTGCGACGATGCCCAGAAGAACGTATTGAAAAAGCCAAATTACAGATGAAACTCAAGTATGCAAATGAAAAGCTATCTCACTTGCCAAATGCAGAAGAGATTTTAGCTAAGATTCACGACGAATATGATTTGTTGATTGAACGCATGGCCGAATACTACACCACTAAAAAGCGGTTGATGACAATTAAACAAAAATGCCTGAAGCGCAGCGTGGAGCGACTCGAACTGGATTTTAAATATAAGGAATTAAAACAAGCCCTGCAGTTACAAAAGCAAAAATGGCTTCAACTTCATGACTTGTCATTGAGTATCGCTTAATCTGAATTTTTCACCGAGCTACGCCCGACAGTACATCGGGCGTTTTTTATTCAACTCTCTTGCTTCACCAACATTTTATAAAAGTTGAGATACGTCAGTAGCTTGATACACTAAACTGTATCGAAATCCTATGCGTAGTGATTCAAACATTTCCGTAAGGATTATTCTCAAAAGTCAGCCTGTTCCGAGGTAGCGATCCCAATGAGTAGAAAAAAGACTGCAGCAAAAACAAAGTTCGATTTTGATGCCATTGTTATTGGAACGGGTCCTGGCGGTGAAGGGGTCGCCATGCAGTTGGCGAAAGCAGGCAAAAATGTAGCGATCATTGAGCGCTACAAATCGGTGGGCGGAGGCTGCACCCATTGGGGTACCATTCCCTCAAAGGCTCTTCGCCACTCGGTAAATCGTTTGATTGAATATAACACCACCCCGCTATTTTCCGAGAACTATACAAATCATACCCTGACATTCGCAGAGGTAATGCGGCAGGCCAGCGGAGTAATCAAAAATCAGGTACGGTTGCGCTCTTCCTTTTACGATCGCAATCGGGTGAGCCTGTATCATGGTGAAGCCAGCTTCGTAGATAAAAATACGCTTAAAGTCGTGCGCGCCGATGGTTCTGAAGATACGCTGACAGCTAAACAATTTGCCATTGCCACTGGCTCGCGCCCCTATTGCCCTGAAGATATCGATTTTAATCACCCTCGAATTTACAACTCAGATACCATTCTGTCACTCGACCATGATCCTAAGTCCATTATTATTTATGGTGCGGGGGTAATTGGCTCCGAATACGCCAGTATCTTCCGTGGTATGGGTGTAAAAGTTGATTTAGTGAATATGCGTGACCGCTTGCTGTCATTTTTGGATGCAGAAATATCCGATGCACTGAGCTATCACCTTTGGAACAATGGCGTGGTAATCCGTCACACTGAAACCTACAAATCAGTTGAAGGTCGAGATGACTGTGTGATCCTGAATTTGGAGTCAGGAAAACGTATGCGCGCCGACTGCCTGCTTTTCGCCAATGGCCGAACGGGTAATACGGATATGTTAAACTTGAGTAAAGTAGGTTTAAAGGCAGACAGTCGAGGACAAATTACCGTTAATAAAAATTACCAAACTGAGGTCGATAATATTTTTGCTGTAGGTGATGTGATTGGTTATCCCAGCCTGGCATCTGCCGCATATAACCAAGGGCGATTTGCTGCGGAAGCCATGTTAGATGGGAAAACCGATGATCGCATGGTGGAAGATATACCTACTGGCATTTACACTATCCCTGAAATCAGCTCGGTCGGTAAGACGGAGCAAGAGTTAACCACCCAGAAAATACCTTATGAAGTTGGACGTGCCCAATTTAAGCATTTGGCCAGAGCGCAAATCGCTTCTACCAAAGTCGGCAGCTTGAAAATACTGTTTCATCGCGAAACCAAGGAAATTTTAGGCATTCACTGTTTTGGCGAGCGGGCGTCTGAAATTGTGCACATCGGGCAGGCTATCATGCAACAGAAGAACGGTGGAAATACGCTGGACTACTTCGTGAATACCACGTTTAACTACCCTACTATGGCTGAAGCCTATAGGGTGGCTGCGCTAAATGGATTAAACCGCATATTTAATGACTAGGCGCTGTTAGTGCTGATATAAAGCGCACATTGCTTCAACAGTTCTGTTGTGGGTAACACATCTTGGTAATGTGCATTGGTCACAGGCAAAGCCTACTTTTTGCTGGCTTATTATTCAGCAAAGAAAGTACAGATAACGGTTGAAACGATGCCAAGCAAATTTGAACACCTATTGATTCGCGTCCGGCAATGTACCGTATGCAAGGCGGAGCTTCCGCAACCGCCCAGACCAGTACTAACTGCGTCAGAAACTGCCAAAATTGTGATTATTGGTCAGGCTCCCGGTATCAAAGCGCATGACTCAGCCACACCTTGGAATGATGCCAGCGGGGATCGTTTGCGTGATTGGACGGGCCTCTCAAAGGAAATCTTCTACGACGTTAAGCAGGTCGCCCTTATTCCTATGGGGTTTTGCTTCCCAGGATACAAAAACGGAGCGGACGCCCCACCACGTAAAGAATGTGCTCCGATTTGGCATCAGCAATTGCTATCACACATACAGCCGAAACTGATCGTATTAGCAGGGCGTTACGCGCAGCAATACTACTTACCATCATACAAAACGTTAACGGCAGCGGTAGCTAACCACAATCACTCTACTTCTAATATGGTAGTACTGCCCCACCCATCAGGGAGAAACAACCGGTGGCTGACTCGAAATCCCTGGTTCGGCGAAGACGTGATACCGCATTTGAAACGGCTCGTCCACGACGCACTAACATAACAATCCAATAAAAAAACCTCCCAAGAGGAGGTTCTTTATCGGTATGGTGTAGTACTGCATTGTCGAAGACACATTAATTTTCGGCCTGCCTGTTTAAAAACGACATTAATTCAGAAAATGGCATTGGTTTGGCAAACAAAAAACCCTGCGCTTCATCACAGCCTAATTTAAGCATATAACTGGCCTGCTCTCGTCTCTCAACGCCCTCAGCTATAGTCAGTAAACCAAGCTTATTCCCCAACGTCACAATGGTTTCGGCAAGGACAGCACTCTTTCCAGGGGTGATGTCATTAACAAAAGAGCGATCTACCTTCAGTCTGTCTAATGGTAGCTTCTGCAAATAGCTCATGGAGGAAAAACCGGTGCCAAAATCATCAATAGCGATAGCCACACCATACTCTTTTAATGAACGCAGTGCATCAATAACGATTTGTGGTTCGTCCATTACCACACTTTCAGTTATCTCCAGTTCCAACCGGCTCGGATCACATCCAAAGCGTTCAATGGCCGCCTTCACCTTGTCAATAAATTGCCTGTCTCTGAACTGGAGGATAGATATATTCATAGCCACGCGTAAATAGCCATATCCAGCCTCTTCCAACTCTTTAATTCTTCGACAGGATTCCTCAAGTACCCAATCACCAATGTCAACGATTAAACCGGAATACTCTGCCAACGGCACAAATACAGCGGGTGAAATATACTCTCCATCGTTGTCCGGCCACCGTAACAGGCCTTCCATGCCCACCACCTTTTCGGAGATGAGGTCTACCTGTGGTTGAAACCAAAGTTCAAGTTTCCGATCACCGAAATCGTTACGTAAGCGCCGGATCATGTTGAGTTGCCAAGTGGTTTTTTCTTCGATCTCTGGGGCAAAATATTCGAAGTTTTCTGCAATATTTTTCTTAGCGCGATTCAATGCGATATTAATACGTTTGAGTATTTCTATGCCGCTCTGTCGCTCCCTGTCGAGTTTATACAAGCCAATCGTGACATTAATCGGAATCGTGTGATCACCAGCCCTAAAAGAAGAGCGAAAAACTTCATTTATTTTATCCGGGCTCAACACTTTTTCGCTGCCGATTAAACCAAATACGTCACCGCCAATCCGGCTTTTTTTCACCTTACCGTCAAATTCACCTTCCAAACGTTGCGCTACAGCTTTAAGTAGCTCATTGCCTGCTTCCTGACCTAAGCCGTCATTAATATCTGAAAAGTGATTTATGTCGACCAGAACCGCACATGCATTCTCGGCTTCATACAGATGAGGCTTATCAAGCATATTGATAAACTCATTTCGGTTAGGCAGACGAGTCAACCAATCACGGAAAGCCGCATTGCGAAGTTCGTGAAACAAATACACGTTTTCATAACCCACCGAAATACTGGATAAAAACACCTCGAGTAATTGTTTATCAATTTTACTCAGTTCCCGGCTCATATTAACGTAGACAGCCGCTTCAAACCCCGAACTGTTAATATAAAGTACGGAACAGGAAGGCTCGAAAATATGACTTTTGATTCTCAGACAACGATTAACGTGTTCAACAATTTCCTCATTATGTATTTCTGAAATAGGCTCGTTGATAAACGCGGCGAAATCGCCGGCCGCGCCTAATACATACACACCATCATCGTCCCGATCTACGACGGAACCGGCTCGGGCACAAACTAAGCCTTCTGCGTCCAACCCCATCAGTGAGCTTATCTGGGTTACGACCCCTTCACAGAAACCTTTAACTGAATGCTCTTCGAGCAAATTAGCTGCCGAGGAAATGATTTTCTGCAGGCCTAAACGACTCTGATTAATCGTCAATATTTGCTGATAGGAACGAATTGAGGAAATGACAGTCGTCAGCAACTTGCCTCGGGTAAGCTCTGTTTTAGTTTTATAGTCGTTAATATCATAAGTTTTGATGATATTTTCTTCAGGTGCATAACCGGGCTGTCCGGTTCGAAGAATAATGCGCGGCTCAGGTAACTCCATATTCTCGCGCAAGAACTTCACCACGTGCAGACCGGCGTCATCTGTTTCCATAACGACGTCGAGCAGGATAATAGCGATCTCGCGGCCATATTCATTAAGGATATCTTTTGCCTGTTCCGCCGAATAAGCATGAAGAAAGTTGAGTTTTCTATCATGAACAATTAAATCAGCGAGCGCTAAACGAGTAACAGTATGAATTTCTTCATCATCATCAACGATCAAGATATTCCAAACTTTATAAACTCTGGAATCAAGCTCGTTATGACTATCTTCATCCAAAAAAACCAGCTCATCATTATCGTAATCAGTTTGCGACATCGTGTCTGAAACCCTTATTACCACTATTCATTCATCCTACTCTTATGGGAGGTAATTGCAAAGTTTATACGCCAGTGCGATAGTGAGTGTATTAGTTGATACTTTCTACAATGCCATATCGTTTTCTTTTAACTGTTTTATTGAATCAATTATGAAGATTATTAATAGCCCCCACTCTACGCCAATAAATCAGGTAACTACTGAAAAAATAGACAAAAACGTTGAAAAGGCAAGCGAACGGCAAGAAACACTAACAACTTCTGCCACCGCCATGCAGGAAAAAATGAAGGCCATGTTTGCCCGGGTAGGCATTAAGCCTGTTATGGCCATGCATGACATCAAAAACCGTAAATCAGTTATCGAACGACGACGCGATATTTTGGCGTCAAACAAAATAACCAACTTACAAAAGATACTTAATGTCGCGCTCGCTACCGCTGTGACAGAATCGGAAACGGAAGCACTGGATCCCGATTGGTTTTTTGCTTTCACCAGTTTGGCAGAAAACATTTACTCCCCGGCCATGCAGGAATTGTGGGGGCGCATTTTCGCAGCAGAACTGACAAAACCCGGCAGCTTTTCCTTGCGTAGCTTAGAAACGCTTAAAGCATTAACTCAAAGAGATGCGCGACTTTTTACCCGTGCAGTTGCGTTAGCCAGTCTCCGCGCTGGTGACCCGGTACCGCGAATTTTAGTGGGCTATCATCAACGCAGGGGGATTAGCACTATGCTACGTAAAGTCCATCCACACCAGCTGAACCTGTCCGCTTACGGACTGTCTTACCCAGATCTTTTAGCACTTGATGATATGAAACTAATTTATGCCAGCGAAATTGAAAGTGGCGAACTACTGCCTGGCAACACGGTTAAATGGAGGTGTGGATCAAGTAGTTTTTCAATCACCGCCAGCCGCAAAGGTGTGGCATTGGTCTACTACAAATTTACTGCGGTAGGGGCTGAACTTGCCAGACTTATATCCAGACAGGAACAGCCCCACTATCTATCGGCAGTGAAGCAGCTGCTCATGCCTCACTTTACCATTACAGAATAGGTTAGATCCCGTCGCCGAACTCATGCAGACCACACTCTCGTTTTAACCCGAAGAAACGGGTATCCTGTTCATCCATTCCTTCCTCAAGGCTGCGTGTGGTATGCCAATCCCCTATCGAAACGTACCCTTCTTCCCATAATGGGTGATAAGGTAAATCATGTTCTTTCAGATAATAATGTAAATCCTTATTGCTCCAGTCGATAACCGGGTAGAGTTTAAACTGCCCATTTACTTTCTGCAGAACGGGTAATTTCTCTCTCGAATCAGACTGACTTCTACGCAGACCTGCAAACCACGTTTTTGCTTCAAGCTCTTCTAACGCACGTTGCATGGGTTCAACTTTATTCATCTGATTATATTTTTCCAACCCATCAACACCCTGTTCCCACAACCGTCCAAATCGCGCTTCTTGCCAAGCCGCCGTCATCGAAGCGCGAAAAACCTTAAGGTTGAGCTTTAAGCGCTGTGTCAGCTGATCCGCAAAGGCATAGGTTTCAGGAAACAAATAACCGGTGTCAGTTAATATAACCGGAATATCGGGTTTTGCCTGAGTAAGCAAGTGCAGCATTACCGCCGATTGTGCACCGAAACTGGTCGATAGCACGTGGTTCGCTGGAAGGTTTTCCAGCCCCCACTGAATCCGAGCTTGTGCTGACAGCGCTTCCAACTCTTTATTTATTTCTGCCAACGCCTCAGTAGAAGTGTGCAGAGATAATGAAGATGCTGAAGCTAAGTTTATCTTACTCATAGAAGTCTCTGGCTGAATCAACTACGGGTTTAATAATATTCGTGCGAATAACGAAATCACCAAACGCTTCATTGGTGTTTCGTTCTTTCGCCCAACGCCCAATCAAGTCATCAAGCGTTGCCATAATTTCCTGTTCGCTGATATTTTCGCGATACATTCGGGGAATGCGCGTCCCTTCACGGTTTCCGCCTAAATGAAGGTTATATTTACCCGGACCTTTGCCTACCAGTCCAACCTCTGCCAGCATGGCACGTCCACATCCATTAGGGCAGCCTGTTACGCGGAAAATAATGCTTTCATCTCCCACTTGATGTTTGGACAGCAAGCTTTCTAATTCCGTGACTGCATCCGGTAAGTAACGTTCGGCTTCTGCCATCGCCAATGGACATGTAGGCAGAGATACGCAAGCCATTGAATCTTTTCGCTGAAGCGAGGTGTCAGCCTGGATTAAGCCATACTGCACCGCCAACGCTTCAATAGTTTCTTTCTGATCTGCGGACACGCCAGCAATAATAAGGTTTTGGTTTGCGGTTAAACGAAAATCGCCCTTATGCACTTTTGCAATTTCTGCACAGCCTGTTTTAAGTGGCTTACCCGGAAAGTCCAGGATTCTGCCATTTTCGATAAAAACGGTAAGATGAAATTTTCCGTCTATCCCTTCGACCCATCCAAAACGATCACCTCTGCCAGTAAACTCATAGGGGCGACTTTCAGCAAATGTCACGCCTGCTCGCTTTTCCACTTCCGCTTTAAATGTGTCTACACCTACACGTTCAAGAGTGTATTTAGTTTTGGCATTTTTACGATTTACCCGATTCCCCCAATCTCGCTGTGTGGTGACCACTGCTTCAGCCACTGCCAAGGTATGCTCTAAGGGAATGAAACCAAAGTCATCGGCTTTGCGCGGATAGGTCGAAGTATCGCCATGAGTCATTGCCAGACCGCCGCCTACTAACACGTTAAAGCCAATAAGCTTGCCCTTTTCAGCTATCGCCACAAAATTCAGATCATTGGCATGCACGTCCACATCATTTTGTGGAGGGATAACTACAGTAGTCTTAAACTTGCGGGGCAAATAGGTATCCCCCAGAATTGGCTCGACTTCTTCCTGAGTAGTCTCGATTTTTTCGCCATCAAGCCATATTTCCGCGTACGCACGCGTTTTTGGCAATAAATGCTCACTTATTTTTGCCGCCCACTCCCAGGCCTGCTGATGTACTTCAGACTCTACGGGATTCGATGTACACAACACATTGCGATTCACATCTCCAGCCGTTGCAATTGAGTCTATCCCTGTTTTATTCAGGGTTTGGTGCATAAGCTTAATATCTGGCTTCAGTACACCATGAAATTGAAACGTTTGGCGCGTGGTTAATCGAATACTGCCATATATAGAATGATCTTGAGCAAACTTGTCGATGACTAACCACTGCTGGGGAGTGATCACTCCTCCAGGCAAACGCGCACGTAACATCACATTATGCAACGGTTCCAATTTTTGTTTTGCGCGTTCAGCACGAATGTCACGATCATCCTGCTGATACATTCCGTGAAAACGAATGAGTTGAAAATTATCCGCGGTAAACCCACCGGTTAAATCATCTTTTAAGTCTTGCGCTATAGTTCCGCGAAGATGCCGACTTTCTCTTTTTAGACGTTCGTTATCTGAAAGTGGGCCTTCTACGACATTCGGAGATTTTTCGTTACTCATTAGTAGACATCCTTCTGATATCGTTTTGCTTTTCGTAGAGCAAGTACATATTCTTTGGCTTCTTGCTCAGATTTACGGCCATACTTTTCAACAATATGTAGAAGCGCACCCTCAACATCTTTCGCCATGTGCAAGGCATCACCGCACACATAAAAATGCGCACCGGCCTCAAGCCACTCGTACACTTCTTGACCATGCTCCATCAGTCGATGTTGAACATACACCTTCTCTTTTTGATCGCGGGAAAATGCCAGGGTAATGTTGGTTAACAAGCCGGACTTTTTATATCCCTGCCACTCTACCTGATACAAGAAATCCTGGGTAAAGTGCGGATTTCCAAAAAATAGCCAGTTCTTTCCATTTGCGCCACGAGCATCCCTCTCTTGCATAAATGCTCTAAACGGAGCGATGCCTGTGCCGGGGCCCACCATGATAATAGGTGTGTCATCATCCTCAGGCAGGCTAAAGTGATTATTTTTTTCGACAAACACTTTTACTTCCTGACCTTCTTCAAGGCGTTCACTTAAAAATCCAGAAGCGCCGCCTTGATGGCGCTTACCAAATGCCATGTAGTCAACATGCGCCACCGTCAAATGCACCTCGTCTTCCACTTCAGCCTGACTGGATGCGATGGAATAAAGTCGCGGTGAGAGCGGACGCAGCGCATCTACCAGCTGTTGCGCATCAAGTTTACCCGGATGCTCACGAACGATATCAATTAACTGGCGCTCAGAGAGATACGTTCTAAACGTGGCTCGCTCATCCATTAATGATTGTAATGCTGACGATTTGACATGCTCTTGATAGGCTTTAACAAACCCTGGGTAACTCAGCGTCAGTTCCAGCTTTTCTGATAACGCCTGATGCAAAGGCATCGACTCACCTTTCACCGTGACCTGACTGTTCGCGTCCAGCGAAAGCAATGAGAGAAACTCATCAACTAATGCAGGAGCATTACTAAACCATACTCCTAATGCATCGCCGGGCTGATATGTAAGACCTGAATCTTCCAAACTGATTTCGATGTGGCGAATATCTTTTACGGAGTCTCTACCGGTAATTTTTTGCGCTTCAATCAGGCTGGCGGCAAATGGGTGACTTTTATTGTATTGAGAAGTCGCCTGCTCAGCAGGTGCTATCGACGTCACCGAAATATCAGAACTGACAACCTTGGCGGATAGCTCATCCTGTAAAGTCGTAATCAGCGCATCAGACCAGGAGGCCGCTTGTTCCTCATAATCGACATCACAGTCTGCACGTTCATTCAATGCTTTGGCACCTAACGCGGCAAGCCGGTTATCAAAATCTTTACCCGTTTGGCAGAAAAACTCATAACTGCTATCGCCAAGACTAAGCACCGCATATTTCAACGAGGGTAATTTGGGTGCCTTTTTACTGCCAAGAAATTCGTGTAATTCCATTGCATCATCTGGCGCATCACCTTCACCATGCGTGCTGACAAACACAACCAGATACGTTTCGTTTTTAATCTGACGAGGCTTGAAGTCAGCCATACTGACCAGTTTATTATTATATCCAGCCGCATCTGCTTTAACTTTAAATTGCTCAGCCAAGGCTTTAGCATTGCCGGTTTGTGAACCAAACAAAATAGTCAGTGAGGGTACCGATGAAGACGCTTCACTAGCCTGACTTGTCGACACTGGCGCAGGTGCACCTGCCGAAGCTACGCCAGCAAGATAACCACTTACCCACGTAAGTTGCTGTGAATTAAGCCCAGAAATCGCCTGGGTGATAGCATTCCATTGATGCTCATTTAAAATAGACGGCGGAACTGCCTGGTTTATTGATTTATCTGACATAACTCGAAAGCCTTAAACTAATGGCGTAAGGCTAACGAGTTTACTCAAATAGAGAAAAGAATAAATCTAACTTTTTTATTACCTAAAGTGATTAAAAAAGTTTTTTACCTTAAAAATGAATCTCTAAACCGGCAAAGGCGCCATCGTATTCGAGGTTTGCATAGATGTCATCCAAATCTTCGATATCTACTTCAACTCGTCTGTAGCCCAGCTGAACTGTCATATCGACAGCTAAACTATCAATTACTGCGTAAGTCACTGCCACCTGGAAGTCACTTAACTGGTGATCATCGATGCTTAAATAAGAACCTTCGGCATAGGCAGCAAGGCCAGTAAATGGTAAACCAACCTGAACTCGCGAATAGACCATAGGTACGATACCACTAAAATCACGGCTTGATTCCAGGGCGTTTTCTTCATCGACCACTTCCAGCATGCCATCGATATATTTGCCGTTTAAGCCAATATCGAAACTAACCAAATCATTATCAAATAATTCGTAGTACAGAATTAAATCTGTGGTGGTTATATCAGAATGGGTACTAACGCTGGAATTTTCAGTATACGTTGTATCGTTAAATGTGAAGTCACTTTGTAACGTAGTCATACCCGCACTATCAAGTGAAGTATGATTCAATTTAACGTTGGGAATAAAAGGGATAGGATGTTCAAGGGCTGCATATAACGCTGTATTAGTTTCGTCATCAAAATTGAAATTCGCCATTGAGCTTGTATCGGCAAAGCTACCAGCAGTCTCCGTTTTCCAGCCCTGCGCCCCAACGTACAACCCAGCCAACGTGTCTGCCAAAACAGGCATTGAAAACATAGCTGCAAGTGAGGTCGTTAATAAAACTTTTTTCATCAGATTATCCTTGATTTAGTAGTTCGGACAATTCTATCAGGGCTGCATTGGCTCTTGAAATATAATTTGCCATAACTAAGGAGTGATTTGCTAACATCCCAAAACCACCACCATTTAGTATCATAGGGCTCCAGACTGTCTGTTGAGTAGCCTCTAACTCTCGAATTATCTGACGCAGACTAACTAAGGCATTTTTGTTTTCCAATATATCTGCAAACTCAATCTCCACGGCTTTTAAGAAATGGAGCAGCGCCCAAGTGGCTCCTCTCGCTTCATAAAAATTATCATCCAGCTTCCACCAGCTGGTTTTTGCCCGTTTTCTTTCAGCTACGGCGGTAGATTGACGGGCGCGTTTATCTCCCGCCAAATCGGTATTATATCGGGATGTTTCAACACTCGCGCTTAAGCGTTGCGAAAGGCTGCCCATCCTTTTTTCCACTTGCTTGAGCCAATCCCGAAGATTGTCTGCTCGAGCATAGAACTGATGTTCATTGGATTCATCTTTAACTAATTCTCGACGATAGGACTTTATTAAATTAATAGCTGTTTGATACTCTGATTCAGCAGATGGGAACATCCAACTACGACTGTCAATATTGAACTTCGGTTGTGCTTTTACCAGAAAAGGGTTTTCCAGTGACTGAGATTGAGATCGACTAAAGTCCTTGCGCATTGAAAGTGCCAGGTCTCGCACCATCTCCAATACGCCAAATTCCCAGGCTGGCATATTGTCTAACAAAAGGCCTGGTGGCATTACATCATTCGCTAAATAGCCTCCGGGTTTCTTCAACAATGTTTCAGACACCGTGATCATCGTAGTAGTCATGGTGTAGCCTGTTACGCGGGTATGGGAAGGATCACTCGCTTGTGCACGGGTGTTGGTTCTTACATCAAAAATATCGGGCTGCATACTCCAGTAAAAGCCGATAAGCCAGAAAATAATAAAAACAACGACGAGTGTGATGGTAACGGATTTGGCAGTTAAGTACTGTCTCATAGCAAAGTCATCTTCCCTTAATAGCAAAAGTTTGCACGGGCGGAATGCAAACCATTATTGAACAGTTTTACGTTGAGAAGGGTAAAATGTTCACCGCCCGGCTTATCCAAAGCACAATTTTTGTAAATTTATGGGACACAGTGTATCAGGAGATCGCATGGCGTGTATTATCCCTGCACAGAAAATAAATGATTGCTGCAATTAGTAATACTGGCCAGAACGCTCCAACCCCCATGGCAACTAAAGCAATAGCTGCAGCACCCAAGCCGATAACGATTGCTCCTATCACACTTACGGCGATAATAAATCCAATAACAACAAACACAACCCCGATAGCGGCAACAGCCAATGCACTCTCAAAAGGAGAAAGTAACTCATCGGCAAACACAATGTTTATACCCCACCAATCATTTGCTACATCGCCCAGGCAGTAAGCTAGGGTAATGGCTATGATGACTGCTATTAGAAAGTTTTTCACAGCTCTCTCCTTGGTAATAAGATGACGGCAGCTATATAAGCAATGACTGATAAACCTGGCATAAAGAAAAGCGATGCTACAGCGGCAGTTCGAACCCATATTGCATCCACATCCAGATAGCGGGCAAGTCCTGCACATACGCCGGATATCACCGCATTGTGCATTTGTCGATAAACGCGCTTTTGATTCGATACTGTTTTCATAATGATACCTCTACAATTTTATTTAAGAGATGCCCGCTTTATGCGGGCACAAGCGCCTATGCTTAAGCAGCGTATTTTTGCTTTAATTCGGCTAGTTCTTTATCAATGTCATCATTGGCCGTTAGTTCACGGAACTGTGCGTCTAAGGACACGTCATTAACATCTCTTTTTGCAGTTAAATCATACGCTTCCACCTGCGCTTCAATATTATCAATACGCTGTTCGTACTGCTCAAAACGCGCCATGGCATTTTCTATTTTGTTGCTATGTTCTACTGTTTTCGCTTTAAGACGAACGGTGGCTGATTGTCTTCTGCTTACCAAAGCCTTTTGCTTAACGCGAGCTTCCGTAAGCTTACTTTGTAAACGTGCCGTATCTTCTTGCAAATTTCCTAGCAATTCATCTACTTGTTGTAATTGCTCCGAAATTTTTGCGCCTTGTTCAAGATACTTTTGTTTTTCCTGTAGTGCCGCGCGAGCCAGGTCTTCTTTACCTTTACTCATGGCAAGCTCCGCTTTCTGCATCCAGCTATCGGCTTCTAGCTGGAACTTGTCTTGCTGCCTGCGAAAATGCTTTTGCTGCGCTATGTATTTTGCCGCTTCAGAGCGGATCTCTACCAAGGTTTCCTCCATTTCCTGAATAATCAGGCGGATCACCTTTTCCGGATCTTCAGCTTTGTCTAGCATGGCATTTAAGTTAGCTTGTACAATATCGGTCATTCTAGAAAACATGCCCATGATAATTCCTCCAAGAATCTGTGTTTTGCGTTTTCAATAAAATGATTACAATAGCCATGCCAACAACATAAACAACTGTTTTAATTGATATTTTATTCAATTGCGTATATTTTTGAATTGTATACTGACAGAGAGTTAGTCAATTTAACCATGTTTAATAAGCAATTTGACCAACTTGAAAATTGTTGAAATAACGCCTGGCTCAAGGAGAGATGAATAAAAAAAAGCGGACGCTAGTGCTATCCGCTTTTTATCAGTTTATTGGATGAATCATTTTTTTAGCCATTGAATTCCAGTTGAAAAAAGAAGTGCGCTTACCATAAACGTCACTACTGGCAATATAGTCATGGCAAGTACAAATGCAGGTTGAAACATGGCTAAACCTACTGGGTTTGCTTTGCTGCTTGAGGCTTATCAGCTAACGAAACCGCTGCTAACTCAGTAACTTGCACTTTCCCTTTAAATTCTCCGTCAGTTAATGAAAAGTTATAAGTTGCATTACTAATCGATTGTTCAAGTTTAGCTGACAACTCCGATTTTGTCATCGTGATTGCATGCTCAACAAATTTACCTACCGCACGTTCAACTACCGACTCCTGAGCATGTGCTGTTAGACTTCCAAAGGTTAATGCAGTCGCTGCAATAATAGTGATGGTTTTCATAGTGGCATCCTTCGTTACGGTATTTCATAATTAAATGTAAATGTATAACGAGAGATAGCGAAAGCCATGCCAAAAGAATAAGCCATTGATTAAATTAGAATAAATTAGATAATCAGGTTGTTATATATATTTCCCTTACTAACTTTAACGCAAGAAGTAACTAAATAGACCATCTTTGTTAGTCATTTTGACCAACTCTAGTTACTATTGAATTCTAGTACTTCCTGTTGCGCCTGTTTGACGTTAAGTAATGCATTGGACAAAAGATCCGGATCAGGATTTTTACCCGTCCCATTCTGGCTGAGATAACGTCGCCAAATTTTCCCTCCGGGTTGCCCTTGAAACAAGCCAAGCATATGCCTTGCAGCATGCCATGGCCGAAAGCCAGGCTCGGTTTGCTTGTTTATATAGTCCTGCATCTTCTGAACAATTTCTTCTCGGTTCGGTGCGACGACGTTGTCAGCAAATATGATGTTATCGACCTCTGCTAATATAAAGGGGTTAGCGTATACCTCTCGTCCCATCATCACCCCATCTATTTGTTGCAGGTGTGCCTGAGTCTGCTCAAGTGTTTTCACACCGCCATTTAGAGAAATATGTAAATCAGGATGGGCTTGTTTCAATTGATAAACCCGGGGATAGTTTAACGGCGGTATTTCGCGGTTTTCTTTCGGACTGAGTCCCTGTAACCACGCCTTTCTAGCATGTACAATAAAGACGTTACAGCCTCCCTCGGCCACCACGTCAACAAAGCGAGCAAAATCCTCATACTCATCCATATCATCAATACCAATGCGGCATTTCACTGTCACAGGAATATCCACGACCTTTTGCATTTCTTTTACACACGCCGCCACAGTTTGCGGGTTGGCCATGAGACATGCGCCAAAACTACCATTCTTTACCCGATCAGATGGACACCCTACATTGATGTTAACTTCGTCATAGCCGCGTTCCTGTGCCATTACAGCACAGCGAGCCATATCTGCGGGCTCTGAGCCACCCAGCTGCAACGCAACAGGATGCTCTTCTTCGTTGAAGGCCAAATAATCTCCCTTACCGTAGATGAGCGCACCCGTGGTAACCATTTCGGTGTAGAGTAACGTTTGCTTGGAAAGCAGCCTTAAGAAGTAGCGGCAATGGCGATCGGTCCAGTCGAGCATTGGGGCGACGGAGAAACGTCTGTCAATGACTTTCTTAGAAGGGTAGCTACTTAGTTCTTTTGCATCAGTCACTTAGGGTTTCTCTCTGTCAAACTTGGTAATATCGAATCAGGCTCATTTCACGCAGTGTGGCTTCGTTTGAGGGAACTCGGCGCCCAAATTGGGGAATAATAATACGGCGTGGTCGCCCATTAGTTGGTGAATATTATCATAAGTAAAGACAAGAAAAAGAATGCGGCCTCACATACAGTGTGTGTGAATCAAAAAAGAACTGCAAATACCTCATTCAAAGTACAGTCACCGAATTGAATTTTTAGGCAATATTTCTTACGCAATTGATATCATGTAGTTGCGTCAATCATTTGGCCGTTTACTATTGTATAGCGCTACCCAGTCTCACGTTATTTGCTTGATATCATTCAAACATTTAAAGATATAGCTGTCCGATGCATCATCTTGAAGACCACGATCGGTTAACGATCAAATAACTTTTTCTTCTATTAGCCTGTCAATTATTCTTTGCGTATTTTTGTCGTCGTCAAACTCTACAATATTTTTATAATTGTCCTTGTATTTTTCTTTTTGGCTACCTTGATTAGCTTCTACTAATGCCTCAATTAATTCATTATCATGAACAATATCTCCGAAGATATTTTTTTCGTTTAACATCAGTGTATTATTGTATTTTTTTAAACAAGACTCTTTTTCTTTCCACCAAAAAATGACATTAGCCCCCCGGTAAAAGGCGTCAAAAGAGACAGATGAGTAGTCAGTAATAAGCACCTTTGTATCACTTAATAGAGTGTTAATGTCGGACTTGTAGAGATATGGCGTCAGTGGATGATCTTTGTCTAAGTCGCCATCAACTTTGGGATGCCATACAATTTTTAGATTTTCTTTATTGCGGATGGAATCAAATATCTGCTCGACTGCTTTATAGTAGGTGGTACTCTGCAAATCCTCTTTATTTTCGTCCCATGGACGCCAGGTTAACATTATTACGATTTTATTGGCTTCAGCATTTATCTTCTTATTATCAAATGTCGCTAAACCTGTTTTCCAAAGGTCTTGAGGTTGATACCCACCGCCATGTTTCAGAAAGTGCTCTGCTTCTAACTGACCTGAAACAACTACACGATGCGGTGGTTGAATAAAATCTTTTCTGAAAAAATTTCTTGATGGTGAATTCAGCGATAATGCAAACATAACTCCATGCTGTAGAAAGATAAACCTGTGTTTATCATGTTTACAAAGCTCTTCTCGTAAATATGGATTACCACTTCGTAAAGAAATCAGATGCATAGGAACTTCTGTTCCAATCAAATATCTAGCGCGATACAGCATTTCTATGTATCTTTCTTCGTCAGGAGCGACTATCTTGTCACCAAATTTTGCTTTTATCTCTTGATAGTTTGTTGCTTCTTTGCTCAAAACAAAATAAACATTAGGATACTGATAAATTTTTTCAAATACACGACTCGCGCTTTCTTCGAATCTTTTTATGTGTTTCTCAAACAGAAGTACGAATTTCGTAGGTTGATTAGCATATT
>CAZROH010000052.1:0-21506 GCA_964601635.1 uncultured Alteromonas sp.
CCATCGTCTCGCAATTATCTTTACCGGAAAACCATCGTATTCGCTTTATTTTTCCACACGCGCCAGAACGCCCGGTCACGATCAATGGTGGAATGCGCATGCGCGCGTGGTACGACATTAAATCGTTGGACTTTAACAGTCGTGCCGATTTGACCGGTGTAATCGAATCGTCCAGTCAGGTTCGACGTTTGATTGAAAAACAAATTGCAAACGGCATCCCGGCTAACCGCATCATATTAGCGGGCTTCTCCCAAGGCGGTGTTATTGCTTTGCACGAAGGCACCCGTTTTAATCAGCGTTTAGCTGGCATTATGGCGCTCTCAACCTATATGTGTGAACCGCAAAGCCTGGCCAGCGAAGCACATGCAGCAAATAAACAAACCCCTGTTTTTGTGGCTCATGGTGAACACGATGAAGTGGTGCCGGTATTCTTAGGTAATGCCGCCTACAAGGTGCTTAAAGAAAACGGTTACGATTGCACCTGGCATACTTACACCATGCAGCACAATGTGTGTATGGCAGAAATTAACGACATTTCTGACTTCATCAAACGTGTTTTACCGCAACAATAATGCACTAACCTGATAATCACCGTAAGAGAATTCCATGTCTTCAACATCTTCCTTCTCCCGCCCTCTTCGAATAGCAACCCGCAAAAGCGCGTTGGCAATGTGGCAGGCTAATTTTGTCAAAAGCCAGTTGGAGCAACACTACCCCGATCTGGCGATTGAGTTAGTACCGATGAGCACCCAGGGCGATAAAATTCTGGATACACCATTGGCAAAAATTGGTGGTAAGGGATTGTTTATCAAGGAGCTTGAAGTCGCAATGCTGGAAGGACGGGCTGACATCGCGGTGCATTCAATGAAAGATGTGCCGGTCGCGTTCCCTGACGAATTTGGCTTGTATGCGATTTGTGAACGTGAAAATCCATTCGATGCGTTTGTTTCTAATACTTACAAGACGCTGGATGAGCTGCCAAACGGTGCAGTTGTCGGCACCTCGAGTTTACGTCGCCAATGTCAGATCCGCCGCTACCGGCCCGATTTAGACATCCGTGATTTACGAGGAAATGTTAATACCCGCTTAGCTAAGCTGGATAATGGTCAATATGATGCAATTATTCTTGCTGCAGCAGGTTTAATCCGGCTTGAAATGCAAGATCGTATTACCCAGGAGTTACCCGCTGACATTACGCTTCCCGCTGTAGGTCAAGGTGCGGTGGGCATAGAATGCCGCAATGATGACCAAGAGCTTATTGCACTGCTAAGTAAGCTAAATCACCACACCACTGCAACCCGAGTACGTGCCGAACGAGCCATGAATGCCAGGTTAGAAGGCGGCTGCCAGGTTCCTATCGGCAGTTATGCAACACTAAGTGAACACTCACTTACGATAACCGGAATGGTAGGTAAGCCTGATGGCTCGGAATTATTATTTGCCAGCGCGACCGGTGATGCATCACGAGCAGCAGAGTTGGGGGTTGAGGTAGCCGAAGCGCTGTTAGCGCAGGGCGCTGGTAAGATTCTGGCGGCGCTCAATTAGCCATGTATTTGCTCACACGTCCACGCCCCAAACTAAAGGCCAGTTGTGAGCAATTTGCAGCACACGGTATCTCTGTAACCGGCATTGCTACTGTTGATATTGAACAAGCGCCGCTTTGTGACGCAGCTCGTCAGCAACTGCAAAACCTATCTGATCATGACTGGATAATTGTCACCAGTACCTTTGCCGCGCAAGCGCTGCTTCAGTCATCCCCTCACAACATAGTTGCGAAGATCGCTGCAATAGGCAGTTCTACTGCTAATGTATTATCCCAACAAGGGATCAGCGTCCACACTCCTGAGCTTCCTACATCCGAAGGAATGTTGGAAATGCTGACTAGGAATAATGCAAAAACCTGTCGAGCGGTTATTATTAAGGGGGAAGGTGGCAGAGAGTATCTTGCTGATAGATTGGATAAATTTGGTATTATTACCGATGAGCTAGCGGTTTATCGGCGAATTTTACTTTCGCCGCCTGCGGAATCGAACCAATGGCGGTGGCGCGACGTAAAAGGCATTATTACAACGAGTGTCGAAATGGCGATGCCATTATTTACACATTATGACGTAGATAAGTTAACCAGCCTTCCTTGGTTAACGGTTAGCCAACGAATTGCAAACACCTTGATTACCCATGGCGTCAAGTCGGTTGGCATTGCTGAAGGCGCAAGTGATGCGGCGCTAATTAAATGGGTACAAGAAAACTGGGAGTCCTGATGGCAGACAATAAAGACAACAATAAGGAATCGTCGACATTACCGGCAATAGAAGGTCAGGTTACCGGTAAAAGTGAAACGAGTTCGTCTGCACCACCAAAAAAGAAACCTGACAGCTCTAAACCTGCAAAACCACGCTCCCATGCGCTGTTGTGGTTGATGATTTTTATCTGTTTATTAGGAATCGTTGGGGTTGGCGCAGCAGGATACTGGTTTGTTTATAACAAACAAGACAATAACGAAGAATTGATCAAAGCTCAGCAAGCGCTTATTGAGGGGCAGGAAACCCAACGTCAGCGATTGGACAAGCTAAATCAGGATAATACTGACCTACAGCAGCAACTTCGCGACCTCGAGCAGAGTCGGCAAGAGTTGGGCAAGGCGGTGAATGATTTGACATCTGCCAGTCGCTCTATGCAACAACAGACAGAATCTGCATTAAGACAACTTGATAATCTGGAAGGGAAGCGGCCTTCTGACTGGTTAATTGCAGAAGCTGATTATCTCGTTCGTATGGCGGGACGTAAGGTTTGGCTAGAGCGAGATATACGTACAGCGATCATGTTGTTGGTGAATGCTGATAAACGCTTAAAGTCACTTTCTGATCCTTCAGTTATGCCGGTTCGCGCGTTAATTGCTGAAGATATTCAAACCCTCCAACAAGTGAACCCGGTTTCTCAAACCTCTGTGGCTCTGGCCATTTCAGGTCTGTTACCGCAGATCGATAAATTACCGCTGGATACGTTTGAGCGCCCTGCCGGCCCTCAACAGGAAAATGTATCTGATTCCGTGGACGATTGGAAAGCGAACATCAAGCGCGTGTGGCGCTCGTTGGTAGACGATTTTATCAGTGTTAAGCGCACCGATAAGCCGGTAGAGCCCATGATGAGTGAGCAGCAGCAATGGTTAAATCGAGAACAATTAAAACTCACCCTAATGCAGGCGCAATCAGCAGCAATGGGCGCCGAACACACGTTGTATCAGCAATCACTGAAAAACGCCCTGATCCTATTGAAGGAGAAATTTGATCAGCAGGACAGCAAAGTGGTTGGCATGGTCAGTGGCATTGAAAACCTGATGAATACCGATGTCAGCAAGGAGCTTCCCAGCAAGCTTGCATCGCAGGCTCCCCTTGAGAGACTGCTTGAACAACGGGTTAAAAATATCTTTGGTAAGGGGGACAGCGCAATATGAAGTGGCTAATCATTGCTGTTGTCTCTATTTGCTTGTTGCTCGCCGCCATGATGGTGGCACCGGAAGTTATTGGCGATAAAGGGTATGTACTTATCGCCATGGGCACTTTCACGATTGAAATGACAGTGGTCAGTTTGTGCATCAGCCTGATTGTGGCCGCTGTATTGCTGTATATCTTACGCTACATTTTCAGTCGGATCTGGAGCGTATTCAGAGGCTCTCATCATTGGTTTGGTCGCTGGGGAAAGCGTAAACGCCAACGCGCTTTTTATCGGGGTTTTCAGGCTCTCGCAGAAGGCGAATTAGATGAAGCGAAAACCTCATTCAAAAAAACCACTGACGGTGACTTTGATGGGGTAAATTATCTGGCTGCTGCGCAGGTAGCCAGACATTTAGGTGAAAAAGACCGTATGCGCACCCTATTAGAGCATGCCAGCGAATATCGTCATTCCACATTAGCCGCTGAACTGGTACTTGCACGTCTGGATCTGGAAGAAGGCAGAGACGAAAGCGCATTGAAGCGACTCGAAGAGTTAGATCCCAAACAGGCTAAGCATAAACAGGTTATTCGCCTGAAGACCGAAGCCCTGGCCAGATTGGGTCACTGGCAGGAATTACAGACGCAATTGCCCCACTGGAAACCGGTTCTGAAAGACGATTACGTATTTTGGGCCCAGCGCATTGCCAAAGGTAAGTTCGCAGAGATTGCCAGTAAACATGGTGCGGTTGAACTTAAATCCCACTGGAGTACGTTGCCGCGTAAATTACGTCACGATGACGCATATCGTAGTGCCTACGTACGTCAGTTACTTGAGCAAGGCATGCATCAGGACGCTCAGGCATGTCTGGTAGAGTGGCAGCGCAAAGGACCGAATAAATTTTTATTCCCTTTGATGAAAGAATTGTACTTACCGAATCCAGCGGAGGCGGTTAAATTATTGGAAGAGTGGATCAAAAAAGACGACACCAATGCAAGTTACTACTCCACTATGGGCCATATCGCATTTAATGCCGGTGATGATGTGCTGGCAGAAAAGGCACTACAAAAATCTGTAAAGCTATCTGAAAATAAAGAAGATTTGTTAATGCTTGCGAAAATTAGCGAACGCAGACAAGATGATGCGCAAGCACTTTCGCTTTATAAACAGGGCTTTTCCGTTAATTAAACCGATGGTTAACGCTAGAAGATAGCGTTAACCAGTACAGCAATGCCATATGCCATCAGTCCATATGCGACATACAGACCCCAGGCTAGCTTATTACTACCGGTTTCACCTTTAAGAACAGCAACGGTGGCCACACACTGTAAAGCCACCACGTAAAATAGTACCAAGCCTAATCCAGCTCCCAATGCCAGCCCTTCAGTCTGCACTTTCTCCGCTAGTCCGGCGATATTTTCTTCTGCATCATCCATCCCAAGCAGGGTTCCCAACGCCCCGACAAAAACTTCCCGAGCGAGAAACGACATAAGTATCGCAACCCCATAACGCCAATCCAGTCCCATTGGTTCGAATACCGGCTCAACGAAGTGGCCTATGTGTCCAAGCCACGATTCTTCAAGCGTGTTATTGGCGGGAAAATACCCAAGTATCCATAACCCTACTGAAACGAAAAAGATAATCGGTGCAGCACGCTTTATGAACATCAAGCCACTGTTGATCACGCGAAAGAACAACGGTTTCCAATGGGGCAGCCGATAAGTGGGCAGCTCCAGTATAAACGGCATATCTGACTTTTCTAAATCACGCGGCAATAAACGATTTAACAGTTGTGACACCACCAGTGCCATGACAATACCAAAGAAATAAAGCCCGAAAAATGCGGCTCCCTGAAGGTTAAAGATACCCAGGAAAGTGCCTTCAGCTGGCACTAACACTGCTACCAACAGTGCATACACCGGGAGTCTGGCCGAACATGACATCAGCGGGATGGTCATCATGGTAATCAGACGTTTATGTGGCGATTCGATCGTGCGGGCGGCCATGATCGCGGGGATTGCGCAGGCGTGACCAGATAAGTAGGGAATAAAGCTGCGACCTGACAAGCCAAAAAAACTTAACGGTCGATGGCATATAAGCGCTGCGCGCGCCAAGTAGCCACTGTCTTCCAGCAGGCCAATAATAAGGGTAAGCATCATGATCTGCGGGACGAAGACTAAAAACGCACCAACGCCTCCAAAAATGGCGTCGTTAAAAAAGTCCGTTATCATACCGACCGGGGTTATCGCGCTAACCCCGGTCGCCAAATCTTCAATTAACGCTTCAGTTCCATCCATAAGCGGAGCGGCCAAAGTAAAGATACTTTGAAATAGAACAAACATGACAGCCAAAAAAACCACACTTCCGGACCAGCTGTTTAACAAAAATCGATCCACTCGATTTTGGTTTTTGAGCACCACATCTATATGTAAACCAAAGCGTTGAGCAAGTTCGCGACTACGTGGCGCTGAACTTTCTGTTTCATTTAAAGCGTGGCGCGGGACCGATTGCGAAGGCTTAGACGCTTGCGCCAACATAACCTGTTTAAACTCATGAAGTCCATCCAGCGAGCGTGCAGACAAGGCCATAACCGGGCTACCAAGTTCTTCAGATAAGGCATCAACATCAATATCCTGACCGATCCGACGCACTTCATCGATAAAGTTAATAGCGAACAGAACGTTTTTATTGTGAGCCTTGGCTAATCGCTGTACTTGCAAGCCCAAGACTAAACTTCGCTCCAGGCGCGTGGCGTCCATGACGCACAGCACTAACGCTGTATCGTCACTGGCAATTGAATTCTGTATTTCATTAACCGCGATTTCTTCGTCACGAGTGAGGCCCGCAAGTGAATAGGCCCCAGGCAGGTCTATCAATTCAAACTGATGACACTTACCTCGCTTGACCTCAACCGTCACGCCGGGGTAGTTGGCTACTTTCTGACGAAGGCCGGTTAATTGATTAAAAAGTAGACTTTTGCCCGAGTTAGGCTTACCCACCATTAAAATGCGCTGCATGTGGAGAAATTTCCTGCTCTACTGCTATGTGAAGTTACTTACGAATACTGATTTTAGCGGCGATGGCTTGTTCAAGTGCAAACACACTACCACCTAATTGCATGATGATAGGGCCATTTAACGGACCACGACGAATACATTGCACATCACGTCCTTCCTGAACACCCATTTCCAGAAGACGTTGTTTTACATTTTCGGCAACATCTTCGGCAATCCCTGTCACAGTGGCGAGTTGTTTTTTAGGTAGATCCCAAAGCGTCATAAGTTTTTCCAAAAAGTTGGCTGCAGTTTGTGCTTCTGCAAGGAACAAGGTTGAAAAGCGCTAACATTAAATAACAATGATTATTATTTAGACTAACAAATTATCTTAATTTACACCAGCAATGGTTGATCTTTATTAAAAGCTATCTTTATACTGAAATACATTAACTTGTCGGAGAGCTTTTTTTACAAAAGCTGAGACTGCAATAGCGGGATCCGTTGAACCTGATCAGACTAATACCTGCGAAGGGAACAAGGCAAATAGAGTCGATGTTGTATTTTATAGTCCTCATAATCTGTCTTGCTAGAAGAACTCCTGACAAGCATGTTAACCCACCTACATGCAATTACTGACCATACCTTAGATATCATGTATGCGGGGAAGGAGCAGGAAAATGTTAGGTAAAAAGCTATATCAGCGGTATAGCCGGCAACTGCTGGTCGACAACTTCGATGAAACTGCGCAACACAATTTGATGCAGGCTACGGTGCTAGTCATCGGTCTAGGAGGTCTTGGCTGTGCTGCCTTACAATATCTTGTCGGTAGTGGTGTCGGACATGTTTTGTTGATGGATTCAGATAAAGTTGAAATAGCTAATCTGCACCGTCAACCGCTTTACACTGAAGATGATATTGGCACCTATAAAGCTGAAGCGGCTGCCAAGCGTTTATTTAAAATAAACAGCAACGTGCGAATTTCGCCCCTCACCTATCGCGCAACCAGGTTAGAATTAGAAGCCTTCTTCCCCTTTGCAGATGTGGTTTTAGATTGTACCGACAACTTACCCTCGCGATTTCTTATCAATGAATTAGCGTATGCGTTCAACAAGCCACTGTTTATTGGTGCGGCTACCGGAAATCAAGCTCAGTTCATCGCACTCAACCCGCAACATACACATGGTTGTTATGCTTGTTTATATTTGCCCGATCAGGATACAGGCAATAATTGTTTAGAACAGGGAATACTCGGCCCTGTCGTTGCATTAGCGGGAAATTACCAAGCGCTGGCTACGCTGTATTTTTTGTCTCAGACCAGACAGCCTGAATGGGGACGAATTCACTATTTTGACGGAACTAATATGCAATGGGAGCAGTTTTTTATCCCTAAGCGGGCAGAATGTCCCATATGCGCAGCTTAATCGAGTGGATGTTTACCACTTATGAGGTTTATGATTTTCTGCATCGTGCCCCTTAAGCCTTATTCAAGCTAAATAGATGTCACTTTGGCTTTGGAACTCCATCTCACCAAGCTAACGCTTAGAGCGCAACTTGCGAAGCATCTTGTTTTTAAATGAATACCAGTGGTTTTTGGGGAAGTTGGGCGCTTTGTTAAGCATGCCATCCAACACGTCGGTCGGCTGCGCCACCGGTTTCACATGAGCGCAATACATTTTATCGGCATTCAGCGCCGCCACATTTGCCAAAGACTGTTTATATTGGTTTGGGTGGCAAAGCGGATATGGCGGTACCAATTCACCCTTGACCTTCACAATCAGGTCAGCCACATAGATTTGCCGTGTGGGGCAGTGCATTACCGAAATATCATGATTGGTATGCCCTGGTGTGTAATGCACTTTAAAATCTGGAAACTCAGGTAGCCTGTCTCCATCATCAAGCAGAATATCGGGCGCCAGCAACGGAGGGTACCAGACCTTACGTTTAGGCTTACCTAACCGCCCGGCTACCCACCATGTCAACGCCACATCGATGGCGTGAGCTGTGCGTCCAGCGATCCCTGCATACCAGGTACGCGTATGGGGATGCGCCGCAATCTTCGCACCGGTCATCGTCCTTAATTTATGTGCGCCACCTGCATGATCAGGATGCATGTGAGTGACTACGATTAATTTCAAATCAGCTAGCGGCCGCTTCAGTTCATGTCGAATGAATTTACATACCTTTTCCACATCCGCACGACTACAGCCGTCCAATAGCAATAGCCCGTCATGATCCTCTATCAAATAGATAAATTGTATGTAACCGTTAAGCGTGTGAAGTTTCATTCAAAATTTTAATAGTCAAAACGCGCACAAAAATAACACACGCAAACAGGTTAGACCAGTCAATCACGGGCTGAACGCTCATCTAATTTTCTGACACAACGGGTTGGCCGAAGCTATCATAAAAAATTGAGTCTGCGCTGATCCCAAGGGTTTCAAGTACTGTCATTGTTTGTTGCATCATCAGCTGCGGTCCGCACATATAAAACTGTGCCGAGTCAAAACCAATTATCTGCGCTTGCTTGGCTTCCATTAATTCCTGCACATAGCCAGTCTCACCTTGCCATTGAGCGGAAGGCTGAGAAAGCACAGGGAAATAGTAAAAATTGCTATGTTGTTGGGCCAATTGCGTCAGTTCATCAAAATACAGTAAGTCGTCTTCGGTACGCGCACCGTAATAAAAATAAACCGCCTCATCAGACTGCCTGGAAAGCAAAGTCTGAAGCATTGCCCGTAGCGGTGCCATCCCAGAACCGGCCCCTAGCAGCACAACAGTTCCGGTATGCTCCGGATCTAACGAAAACCCTTCAATAGGCCCTAACGTGGACACGGTGGCCCCTTCCTGTAAGTTGCATAAATAGTCTGAGCCTATGCCCGCAGGAAGGGTTTTATCGGGAGCAGGATGATGACGCACATTAAAGATCAGATTGTCATGCTCTGCTGCGTTAGCAAGAGAATAATGGCGATATGTCTTATCCGCTTCACTGCTGGCCACCGGTATTTCGAAACGCAAGTGTGCGCCAGCCTGATAGGCGGGTAGCTCATCGTCAACAGGCTGAAAAGTCAGTTCCTTGATCATTGGGCTAATAAAACGTTCTGCCACCAGCTTTAATTGATGCCTGGGCAGAGGCTGTTCAAGACGAGGGATTACTATGTTGGTAAACTCACTGGCTTTATGCTGACATGCCAGACGCCAACCTTGTTGTAACTGCTCTTCACTGAAGTGCTGTTTGTCAGCGGACGAAACACTGACCGTCGACATCGCTTTGACCCGGCACTGACCACACGTACCGCCCCCACCACACGAAGAAGGCAACAGCCAGTCTTTCTGCCAAAGACTGTCAAACAGGCTGGAACGACTTGCCACCATTAACTCATCTTGTTGCGAAGTATCCAGCACTTCGATGGCAATATGACTGCGTCTGGAAGCTGGAACCAGAGAAAGCTGCCCCTCTTTGATTAGGTTGAGCGTCCAGATAAAACCCGTCAACGCAAGCCATACCGTCATCAATGCAAATAAAATAATTTGAATATTATTAAAACTGCCTTCATTGGCGTAATCCATAAAATGAAGCATGAACGCCAGATCACGTAGTCTTCGATGGTCATCCACATGTGCTACCAGTTGTCCGGTTTGTTCGCGTAGATATACCGAAGTGTTAATGTCATCGTCGAAATTGATTTGCCAGACTGGATTGCGTTCTTTAGGTAAATCATCCAGAGGTGGTGTCAGCTGTTTTATTGAAGTGACTTCGCCGGGTCCATTGTACGATGCAAGCGCAAGTGAGCGCGCCACGTCCTTATCAATATGAAAAGGCTTGCCGGAAACCGCATCAAATAAAGCATGCTGCCCCTGCCAATTAGCATAGCGAGGTAACGCAGAGGTCACCTGGTAATAAGGGTTTTGTTGCAGATAAATGATCTTGATTTGCTTTACAGGCCCCTCAACCGGGAGCTGCGATACCGGGATAAATTGACTATCACTGCTTACTGCTGAGCTGTGATGCGCACGGTAAGTATGCCCCCCTGCTGCGTGGTGATCCATTAAGTTGAAATACAGACCACTACCAAGCCAAATGAGTAATTGCAGTACGATTACTAACGAGACCCACTTGTGGGTAAGTTTAATAAACTTCATGAACACTTTCCTTACCGCTCAAAAAAACGCGGAATACAACGAGGATCAAACCTGCAATCGAGGCAAACAACCCCAGTACAGCAATGATGGTCAAAAAGGCGTTACCGACGTTTTCCCCGTCGTCATAGTCCATAATATGCAGACGCCACATCCAGTCGAATCCGCGCCAAAAAGTATGCCTGCGCGTGATCACTTCACCATACCCTTCGCTAACATAAAGAGTTGGACTAGCAATATCATCGAAGTCAGCACGCCACACCGGCAAATGCCGTGGTGAAAGTTCTGACGGTGCGTTTTCCGTTATCAGTGTCAGGCTGGTTAACTCGCCCTCCCCGGTATAATGGCTCCTGGCAATTCGCATCGCGGCTTGTTTATTCATCGGAGATAAGGTGTCGCCATCAATGGCTGACACCATACCTTTGCCGTTTTCGTCGGTATAGCGCCATACCAGTTCGTCTTGCAGATAACCTAAACGGATATTTTCCGCCTGCGGAAGCGCGGCTTTAAGATCATTAACGGTATAAGTAACCTGCTCACGGTCAATTGATTTAGGCTGGTGATGCGTTAACGTATCACCGTGGATAAAATCGATATCCATGATCACCATATAGGCACCACTGAACGACCACAGCACGAACTGAATACCTACAAATGCCATTAGCCATTTATGGTAGCGACGTGCCTTTGTCACTAATGGCTGAGTATGGGCTGGCTTGGGGCCGTGGGTACGTCGTTTCCATAAGTAATACACCGCCGGTAGCACCAGTAACGTGAGGATTAATGCACTTAGCGTCCCGCCTACCATTGGAGCAGCAATACGACTCATCACTTCCGAGCCTGTGCCATCACCATACAGAATAGGCATCAAGCCGATGATAATTGAAAGTGAAGTCATCATCACAGGACGTACTCTCAACCCTGCACCTTTCTGTACAGCTTGCTTGATTGCTTCACTGGAGGGATGAGGGGTGCGCGCGGTAAGCTCGGCGAAGCTCTGATTCAGGTACACCAGCATTAATACGCCAATTTCTACGGCGACTCCAGCAAGTGCAATAAACCCTACGCCAACCGCAACGGAGAAATTAAATTGCTCCAGATACATCAACCACACGCTGCCCACCAGCGCTAGTGGTAAGGTGCCCATGATGATTGCAACTTCACTAAAACTGCGGAAATTTAAATACAGCAGGACAATAATGATCGCCAGCGTCAATGGCACCACATACTGAAGTTTTGCCTTCGCCCGTTCCATGTACTCGTATTGTCCTGACCAGTTAATGGAATATCCTGCTGGCAGGTCAATTTTTTGTGAAACAGCAGCTCGAGCGCGCTCAACATAGCTCCCCACATCGACATTCTCAATATCCACAAAAACCCATCCGTTTATGCGGGCATTTTCACTTTTAATACCTGGGGGGCCGTCTTCAATATACACGCTTGCTACATCGCCCAACGCAATGCGTGGGCCGGTTGGCGTTACAATTGGCAGCCGCGACAATGCTTCTGGCGAGTCCCGATAATCTTGTGGGTAGCGTAAGTTCACTGGATATCGTTCAAGGCCTTCCGTGGTTTGGGTGACATTCATCCCACCAATAGCAGTGGCAACCACTTGCTGTACATCGGCGATATTCAATCCGAATCGTGCCGCTTTAAGACGATCAATATCAACGCGCAGGTAACGTCCTCCCGCCACCCGTTCGGAGTAAACTGAAGCAGTACCGGGCACCTCCATCATCACTGTTTCGAGCTGTTGCCCTATGGCCTGAATGACACTCAAATCTGGCCCTGCTACCTTGATCCCAACGGGCGTTTTTATGCCGGTAGCAAGCATGTCGATGCGGGTTTTAATGGGCATTACCCATGCATTGGTTAAGCCTGGAAACTTCACCAATGCGTCAAATTCCTGCTTCAGGCTTTCAGTGGTTACCCCTTCTCGCCATTCAGAGCGGGGCTTTAACTGAATGAAGGTTTCAATCATGGTTAACGGTGCAGGATCGGTAGCGGTTTCTGCGCGTCCCACTTTACCAAAAACCGTTTCCACTTCAGGCACAGTCTTAATCAGTTTATCGGTTTGTTGTAATAACTGACGCGCCTTACCAATGGAAATGCCAGGATAGGTGGTAGGCATGTACATCAAATCCCCTTCATCTAAGTCGGGGATAAATTCGCTACCAATCTTACTTAGTGGCCAGGCGGTAATGAGCGTAACCGCTATGGCGACGACGATGGTTGATTTAGGAAAGCGCAACACGGCACGTAAGGCGGGCATGTAGGTCGCGATTAACAAGCGGTTGACCGGATTTTTATGTTCGGGCAGCACTTTGCCGCGCACAAAGTAACCCATCAACACAGGTACCAGCGTAATTGCAAGCGCGGCGGCGGCTGCCATGGCGTAGGTTTTGGTAAACGCTAGTGGTGAGAACATTCGCCCTTCCTGCGCTTCCAAGGTAAATACCGGCAGGAAAGAAACCGTAATAATAAGCAGTGAAAAGAAAAGTGCCGGGCCCACTTCGCTGGCTGCTGTCGCTACGACTTGCCAGCGGTTCTCTTTGGTAAGCGGTGTTTTTTCCATGTGTTTATGAAGGTTTTCAATCATTACAATGGCACCGTCAATCATCGCCCCAATAGCGATGGCGATCCCGCCTAATGACATGATATTGGCATTAATGCCTTGCAGGTGCATAACGATGAACGCAGCCAGAATACCAACCGGTAAACTCACTACTGCCACCAGGGAAGAGCGGACGTGAAATAAAAACACCACACAAACCAATGCCACCACCAGAAACTCTTCTGCTAGCTTGGACCATAGATTATCCACGGCTTCGCCGATTAACCCGGAACGGTCGTACACAGTGACAATTTCTACGCCGTCCGGCAGTCCTTTTTTAAGTTGACGCAGCTTTGCTTTTACACCATCAATAACGTCCTGAGCGTTTTCACCAAATCGCATCACGACGATGCCGCCTACGACTTCACCTTCGCCGTTTAGCTCAGCCACGCCTCGACGCATTTGCGGCCCCATAGACACATCGGCAATATCGCCAATCGTCAACGGCGTGCCCTGCTCGTTAAGGCCAAGCGGGATGGCTTCGATATCAGCCATCGATTGGATGTAACCGGATGCCGTTACCATGTACTCCGCTTCTGCCATTTCAATAACCGAGGCTCCGGTTTCCTGGTTACCTAGTTTAAGCGCGGTCTGTACTAAATTAAGCGGAATGTTATAGGCCCGTAGCTTTTCGGGTGAAACCTGCACTTGATACTGACGCACCATTCCCCCCACTGGCGCCACTTCAGACACGCCAGGAACGGTTTGGAGTTCGTACTTTAAAAACCAGTCCTGGATACTGCGCAGTTGGCTAATGTCATGCTGACCGGTCTTATCTACTAACGAATAAAGATACACCCAGCCTACACCGGTGGCGTCGGGCCCAAGCTGAGGACGTGCACTTTCTGGTAAAGATGGCGCTACCTGGCTCAGATACTCCAGCACTCGACTACGAGCCCAGTACAGATCAGTCTCCTCATCAAAGATGACATATACAAAGCTGTCACCAAAAAAGGAAAATCCCCGTACGGTTTTGGCCCCAGGCACAGAGAGCATCGCGGTGGTAAGTGGATACGTGACCTGGTCCTGCACCACTTGCGGCGCCTGCCCTGGATAATTGGTTTTGATAATGACCTGCACATCTGACAAATCAGGTATGGCGTCGACAGGCGTATTTTTAAGTGAATACACCCCGCCAAAGACTAAAAACAAGGTCGCCAGCAAGACAAAAAACCGGTTTGCCACTGACCAATGAATGACAGATGAAATCATAATGACCCCTCTGCTTCTTCCTGCATATTGTGTTGGCTGTGATCCATCTCCATTTCAGACGCAGACGAAATATCTACAATCATAAAATCTGCGCCTACTTCGAAAGTAAATCGCACTTTTTGCCCTTCACTCAGTTCAGTCAGTTCAATATTTTCTGCCGCCACAAAATCCATCGTGGCAGCCGGACGATTCCACTTTTCAATAGGGCCGCGACTAATATTAACTACCCGCGTCTCGCTATCAATACGGTTAATGACGCCATTCACTGTGGCTTGATTAGCTTGCTCGCCTTTCTGTGTCATCACATGAATGCCAGTGATTTCAAAGGCGTTATCGCCTGTTTTGGTAATTTCAAAGTGCAGGGTATCAGCCTGGCTTAACTCATCCATATCCACCGTGTCTGCAACGGTGAAATCCATCGTCATTTCAGGCCAGTCCCATTCTTTAACAGGTTGATGGGTGATATTTGCCATGCGATGATCTTTCATCACACTGTTCACTTCTCCTTCTGCCCAAACGGATTGCGGCTTAGATACATCTGACATACGGGCAAAATCAGACGACTTACTCGACTCTGAATCAATCATGAACTGAGCAGATGTCACCACTTCATCGTCTTCCATTAGTCCGGACAATATCTGAACATGGTTACTATCCGTCCTACCCGTTTGCACGGCGACCGATTTGAATTGTCCATCGCCTAACGCAACGACTACGCGGGACTGGCTACCGGTGCGGATGACTGCAGATTTGGGTACCAGCATCATCTGCTTGTCTGATTCGGCATGAATGGCCACCTGCGCAAACATATTTGGTTTGAGGGTCTTGTCTGGATTATCAAATTTAAGTCTTACTCTGACCGTGCGGTTTTTTACATCCAGTGAGGGGTAAATATAATCAACATTTCCCGTCCAGTTGCGGCCAGGTACAAAGTCAAGGGTCATGGTGACGGGTAAGCCAACTTCAACTAACGCAGCATCGCGCTCGAATATTTCTGCTTCTACCCAGACTTCATCTAGCTGTCCAATGCTCATAAGCGTGGTACCCGGCTGAATATAGAAACCCTCTCTTATTTTCAGATCGTCAACGACTCCCGATTGCGGTGCATCAAACGTGATTGTTTGTTCAACTTTGCGGGACTTGTGTAATTTATCAATAAAATCAATGGGCAACTGCAATGCACGTAATCGCTCCCTGGCTGCTTCAATTAAACGGGAATCGCCTCGTTTAAGTGCGATCAGAAACTCTTCCTGTGCATTAACCAGTTGTGGAGAATACAGCGTATAAAGTGGTTCTCCTTTTTGCACCGGATTTCCAGCCGCTTTCACGAAAAGGGTTTCAACCCAGCCTTCAACCCGGGGGTGAATATGCAATAGGGAATCCTGATTGTACTGAACATATCCGACGGTTTTAATTTCGGTATTCAGTGTACCTAACGTAACCGGCTCAGTTCGGACCCCTAAATTATTAATCACGGTAGGTGAAATTTTGACGGCTCCCGGTCCGTGTTCATCTGACGAACCCGACTCCTCGTATACGGGGATCAAATCCATGCCCATTGGTGATTTACCAGGCTTATCCCGACGATAACTGGCGTCCATCGGTGCAACCCAATACAAGGGTTTCTTTTCATCACTGGCTGTTACTTGCGTGTCGGGTTCAGCCGGTGAGGAAAGAAAGTAAACCAGTCCGCCACCAAGTAGCAAGCCGACTAATGCGCTTAAGGCGATGCGTGAATTATTGCTCATGGTTGCTCTCCGGCAGGTAGACCTAATAGTTGGGTGTCAGGAAAAAAGTAATTTAGTTGGTTCTTCATCTTCAAAATATCAATATCAATTTCCAGCGCCGCGATGCGGGCATTTAGCTGCGCTATACGGGCCATGACGACTTCGGAAAAGTCGCCATCGTCATTGGTATAGGCGGTCAATGTTGACTCTGCCTGCTCGGCGGTTTGATTTAATAACTGGTTTTCATAAAGGGCCTGACGCTTTTTTAAATTGTGCAATTGGGTTACAGCCTGTTCAACCTGCGCCAACATGGTGCGTAATTTTAAGCGCTTTTCGGTTTTTACCGCTTCACTGCGGGCCACGGCTGCGGAAACCTGGCGATCTTGACGCTCGCCCTGAAAAAGTGGGACATCAAAACTCACGCCTACAGAGAAAAAGTCAGCCCTATCCATCATGCTACTATCATCACGGTAGGCGTAACTGGCATTAACCCCCCATTGAGGTTTGTATTGCTGGCGCGCCAATTCTGTGTTTTTTTCTGCCACCTGCTGTTGTACGTCTACCGCTTTCAGCGTGGGGTGTTCGGCGAGCAGCGCGACAAGTTGTGGTGTTTGCGTTTCCGCTTCCAGCAAGGCCTTATAATTCAGTTTTATATCAGGCAGTGCATGGGAAACTTCTTTATCCGACGTGATACCGCTAACCCACTCGTTTAATGCTGCCAGGGCCACATCGCGCTTTTGACGTTGTTGAGTGAGTCGATCTTCCAGCTGAACCAATTCTAACTGAGCGCGAATAACATCTTGCTGTCTAGTTGTACCTATTGCAGAGGAGTAGTTAGCGCTTGCAATATCCGCCATTTGTTCAAATAAAGAAGAATCTCGTTCTATCAACTGAACAATTTGTTGAGCCTGATACCATTCCAGCCAGCGTTGCGTCACCATCATTTTTACGGTGGCCATACGCTCGCTGCGTAATTCAGGGTACTGAGACGCCATTAGTGACAATTGCTCTCGCTTTAAAGCCAGCGAGTCACCCCGAGGTATGGTTTGTGACACACCCACCATCAATTGTGTCATGGCCTCTTGATTAAAAGAGAAAGTGTCCACCGGCAGGTTCATCATATTAATGGCGACATTGGGGTTTGGTAACGTATCAGCTGCCACACTTTCGTCTTTCAAAGCTTGTTCCTGATGACGGTTACCCTTTATCCAGGGGTCCTCTGTTACCGCAATCGAGATCGCCTGCTGAAGAGTAAGCTCTGTAGCTCGAGCTGCGCTCATGCTGACTATGCCTGAGCTTATAAGGCAAATAATGAACCAAGCTGAGTAAGCTGGTTTGAAAATAAACATGGTGTTGCTCCCCATCGATCCTGAGTGCAGTTATTAGCAAACGCAATCGACGCCGTTTAAACAAAAAATAACCGTTCCTTCGCCAGGCGAAAGACTTCTACATCAATTCTGAAATTAAACGATCGGGGGACGGAACAAGGAAGAAGAGGGTTTGCGCACCATACCGCTGGCGACAATATAGTGCTCAGAGTAGGGACCGGCTGTGACCACCTCGATGGAATTAAGAAGGAATACTGAGGCTCCGTGGCATGCTTGAGGCATACAATTACACTCGTCGCCACAACAATCCCCTGAACTGCTGTGGGAATCTGCATGATGGTGCTGTTCGCAGGAGGTGTCGCTATTGACGAGTTCATTCGACATGACAGCATGTTCCATCAATGCATGCTCTGACATTTTTATCGCGTCATTACCATTAACTGCATGTAACAACGGACTAGCTGAAACCATAACGGTTTGCAGGCTTAGCGTAATCACTAGCAATAATGTATATAAGCGATAAAAATTTTTCATAGAAGCCCTACGGATCAATCCCCCTCAGTATAACCATATGGTTGATTGATGCAACCAGCGCTTATTGGCTCCCGCGAAAAAACAGGAAAAAACGTTAACCCCTTTTCAATTTCTGCCCCGTTACTTAAATACTAACTCTAAAATAAAAATCGGACTCTAAAGTCCGATTTTTAAATGGATAAAGTTAATGAGGTTTAGTTGTCGCCATTGGATTATCGGCTTTTTTTAAATAGTTAAGCCAGGTCGATTCGTCAGCATGTAAAACATCTTTAGTGACGGTGGTACCAACGATTTTTTCTAGATGGTCATTCATTTGTTTTCGCATTTTGCCTAAAAATGCCGGCTCTGCGATAAAGTCGATGTGATAAATTTTTTCAGAACATCGTTTTTTATCCAGCCAATCGACCACTGATGCTGAAAACTCATCGGCTTCATGTTCCGAAGCGTCTTTTCTACTCATGGTATCTACGCCAGGAACTTGTGCGCTTGGGGCAGAGATAGAGCCGGATCGATCAGTCACCAAATCACTGTCTGATTTACGCCCGTCGCGATTATTGAGCACCGCTACCGGCTCGAGTTCTGTCGCGTTATTACGCACTTGAAAAATCTTTGCTTCACTTCGATTTGCAACCACAAGATACGATTTACCGATCATATAGACTCCTTATCGTTAGGTTAGAATTTAAGTGTAGTTAACGAAAAAATTTCAGCCAGCCAGAGGGAATTAAATTAAATCAACCGTGTCCCTGCGCTCTGGTTAAACTTAATTAAGCAAGTATCAATCCTAAACAACTGTGAAAACGTTTTGAGTTGGCTACCGCCATAGCAGTAAGGAGAAATATTAATAAAACATGTGCAAGGATATAGTGAGACAGGTAGCAGACTTTACCGTAACACTATTGCATTGGAAGTGGGTTTGATGCGCAAACCAAGACGAGCGAAAGGCAAAAAAAAAGCCACCTCAAGGGCGGCTTTTTTTATATTTTTATTTATTTTTGCTTTCTGCGAGAGAAACCTGCCAATCCGATTAAGCTGGCAGCAAAAATCGCCACTGTAGTTGGCTCTGGTGCATCAATTGCGCGAACAGCAAATTGTGCATTAAGAATGTTTATACCGTTTTCACGTGTTGCGAAACCAATACCATCTTCGAAAGCGACCTCAAGACCACTCAAGCGAGTAATTAGTTCGTAATCTCTGTGGTATAAAGATGCATCAACACCGGTTACTTTGAATTTCACAGAAAAATCAATGAAATCAGCGCCACCACCGATGATAGTAAGGCCACCCGCTGCGCCATCAAAACCGATAACTTCAAATAAGTCCGCACAACCGCTTTCATTAACAGAGCCAACAGTTCCTACTGCAGGACCGAACGGGCAACTGCCGTCACCATCAATACCACGGTTTGGCGTTTCCCAGAAATCTACTAAGAACGTTAATTCTGGCACGTCTACGTTAACGCCTTCAGGCATCGTTGCTTCCAGACGCAAACCATCTTTTATAACAACAGTATCTAAAAACTCTCCGGTAATAGGGAAGTTATCGTGACGTAAGGAAGTACCCTGCTTGAAAGCGCCACTATAATCCTGATCAATTTCTACGGTTTCGACATTACCTTGCGCCGCGCCACCATTCAGGTCTTCCCACTCACCATCGTCACCCCAGGTTTGGGTCGTTTCGTTGGTTACCTGAGAATTGATACTCAAACAGCTTTGTTGAGTCCGGCCACCCACTGGATCACCCCAGCAAAGGTTATCAGGCAGAGAGCCGCCAGATAAAATTGAAACCCCTCCATCAGCGCTATCGCCAGATGTAGTAGGCGTATTAACACTGCCCGCGGTCGGATTGGTCGAAGTATAAGCTGCAAAGCCGGCTTCATTAATAAATGACCATTCTTGAATGAGCATCGGCTCAGCGAATGATGATGTGCTTACTGATACAGCAATTGCTGCTGCAATTATTTTTAGTGATTTCATACTACTTACTGCCTTAAAATCGAACACTGTTGTTATAAAGTTATTTGCCAGACCTTCAGCAAAAAGCATGCCACATAAATAAACAGTTGATTTTAAAAGAAAATAAAAATTTAATTGTAAAAGTTACATACTGAAGTGTAAAAATTATTGACGGTTTTGGTGAAATGGATTTGAACCTGATCTCGCCTTAAATATTTACAGCAGACGATTAATATCAATAATAGTTAAATGGTTAACTGGTAAAATTTTGCCCTATCATAATCGCTAATCACGAAAATTAGGTTAGTCATCGTGCGAGCCTTTGCACATAGGTACATCACTAAACATTTATGTTATAAATGGCAGGTGATATAAACTAAAGTTCCAGTATAAGAATGTTTCTCATTGGTATCAAAAGTGTCCTCCCCACATTTGTTTGTAAAGAATTAAGGAAGTAGCATGCAGGTAGTGCGCAGCACTGATTGGTACTTCTGTATTAAAAATCAGGAGCTTATATATTCAAACGGTGACGTTGTGGTCATGCAGACGCGCTTGGCTCGCTGCCTTGAAGCGCTAATTCTGCATGCTGGTGAGACAATTAGTTATGATGAACTGTTATTAAAAGTATGGAAAACAGAGCATCGGGACTCCAGCACCATTTCTTCTGTGATTGCTGAATTAAGAAAACTTATCAATTGTCGCAAGCAGGGGCCTACCTATATAAAAACCATACCAAAGCGAGGTTATTGCTTTACTGGCTGGGTAGAAATGCTTGAGCTGTCACCACAGGAAATTGCTTCTTTAAAGAAAACAGACAAGCCTGATACTGCAAAGCCAGCCAAAGACAGTTCACAATCAGCGGCTACGAAATTACCTCAGCAAGTGACCTCCAGCGACATTCAGGCGCCTGATACTGAACAACACAAAATCAAACCCGCTCAAAGTGAACCCAGTCATCATGGCAACTGGCTCAAAGCTATAGCATTTTTACTACTAACTCTTGCATTGATCGGCATATATGTAATTAACCAGCAAGATAATTCTGAAAATAAATCAGAAGCTAAATACGATGGGTTACATATATACACCTACGAACCCGGCCTTGAATTAGAATTTGATGTGAGTCAGTCAAATGAATGGATGGTGTATACGCATCAGCCTTCACTGTCATCACCCAAAACCATAATTCTAAAGAATTTATTTTCCAATAAATCTTTTGAATATGATTCATTGAACGGTAACAGTGTTTATTCAGCTAGCTTTGCTCCCGATTCAAGCAAGCTTGTCTACATTCGAAGTACAGACGAAGAATGCCAGGTTCGAACCATTGAGATAAGTAACGCTGGCTTTTTAACCGAGACTGATAAATATATAAGCAGCTGCGGACTTTCCAGGATCTGGACCACTACGGCTTTTTCCGCAGATGGTAAAACCATCTTTTTCAGCCGCTCGCAATCTCTTGCCGATCCACTCAAGATTATCAAACTAAATTTAGAAACCGGTTTCGAGAGACAAATTACCTCACCCGCCTCATCCGGGCGCGGCGATTATTCGTTTTCTCTTTCGCCTGA
>CAZROH010000053.1:0-21498 GCA_964601635.1 uncultured Alteromonas sp.
CTTTAATTTCAGAAAGACAAACCTGTTATTAACCGCTCTTCGTTCTAAGCTCTAAGCTCTCGTTCATTTTTGTTGAAGTGATTTAATGACAATGTCGGATTAGGTCATTGCCACGACATAACTCAGGCCTCATATATGACTTTATTTCTGCCATCGGTTTTTGCTTTATACAGGTTTTCATCAGCAGTTTTAAATAGGGCTTTGGATGAATTATGTTGTGACGGTACACAGCAGGCTAAACCAATACTAACGGTACATGAAATAGATTGCCCATCAATTACTACATTCGCTGATTCGACTTGTTTTCTCACTTCTTCGGCCAGTTTGATTGCCGCACATGATGTCGTCATTGGCAGAATAACGGCAAATTCTTCACCGCCTATTCTTGCTACGCAATCAGTACGTCTTTTGCAAATCGATTCTATCTTTTCGGCTACACAACAAATGATCTTATCACCTGCAGCATGACCAAACGTGTCGTTTATATTTTTGAAATAATCGATATCAATCAACATAAGTGCAATATGAGATTTGGTGCGAGTATGTGTCGCCCAATTAAGTTCTATCGTGTTTTCGAAAGCTCTTCGGTTTGCGATCCCTGTCAGGCTGTCCAAGCTATTGAGCTTTATCAATTCATTTTGTTGACTAATCAGTTGTTTATATTCATTCACTAATCGTCTGCTCAGTGCGTACATAAACCCACCGTATACCACTAGCATCGTTGCTTCGAGGTAGTAATCCGAACTGAAGATTAATGTGGTTAAAATGGGAGGTGAAATTAAGGTAATTAAATATAATAAGGAAAGGTTCGCGCTGGGCGAAAACACCACTATACCTCCACTAATCAAGGCAAATAATGTTAGTGTCAGATAAAAGAACAGTGGTTGAAAAACAGTGATAACGAAAGAGGCTGAATAGATGCAGCTCATTATAAAGGCAGGTAATAGCGCGTTGAGGTATATCGTCAAACTTCTCAGGTTGGAACGATTAACCGTAAGGTTTCCGATTACATTCCTGCAAATTAATCGAATTGCTCCCAGCACAAAAAAAACGAAAATGAGACTATAGAAAATAAATGATGATGATTCTGCGAACCCAGTACCAAAGCCGATGAGCATCCATGTACCAGCGTAAATATAAGAACCGCTCGCTGACCGATTTTCCAAATCCCTGTTTGTTTGATGAACTAATTCATTCAATTGAACGTCCTTTAATTTTCGGTGATATGTGCCGACACCACCATCACTATTCTGGATTACGTTAACATCAATAACGAATATGATGTCTTAGTTTCAGTAAAAATAAAACAGAACAATGAAGTTCGGTCGAATTCAGGGCGACCGAAAATCTATCAACTGCATTACTCCTAACTTGTTTGACTCTTCTTCGTTAGATTGGAATTGACCTCCAGCAGTCACCCTCTGGCTACTATTTGAGTATTGGAGAACAGCCATCAGTAAGCAGCGTAACAGGCCGAAGTTTAAAGAAGCAGCTTGGGACGTCATTGAGCAAGGCCATTCAATTACGGTCCAAATTCTATCCCGCATTAACCCACTCCTTAGAGAGTGGAGTGCACTAGGCGCTGGCTGAGAAGCCAGCGTTTCTTGGTGCAGATACACCCTGATAAAACTGCTGAATAACACCGGTGCGCACGGCCATTGGGTCATTTTCCTGGTTATTCAGCGAAAAAAGGGGGGCTTTTTGGCCTAATGAAACCTGTTCACCCGCTACAGGGGAGGACTCGGTTTTCTCCTTGGCGAGTTCGACCTTAGCCTCGGCGGATTTTTGCTGCGCCTCACTCGCGACTTTTAAATCCTGCTGAGAAGGCTGCTCAGGTGCCAGGGCTGCAGCACGAACCTGCTCCATTTTCTGGATGGTTTTTTCAGGGCTGGATGCTTCAGAAATATCTATCGACACTTCACCGCCTACCGCGTAGCGTTTGCCGTCGGGACCCTCTTCGTATTCGTATTGAGGCGAACTCGCATACTGCCCGCCCACCGTGGCATGCGCCTGTTCGTGGCGGCGAACTTCGGCATCACGATCTTTTAATTCTTTAACCTTTTGTTCTTCAGCTTGCTGCTTTTGCTTATCTTCTGCGCTTTCTTTGCCCGCACTTTCGCTATCAGCAGCGTCCTTCTGCTCGTTATTGACCCCAGAGTCTTGGGTAAGCGACTCACTGGCTTGAGACTGGACTTGAGGTTTATCGTAAACCAAAGGGTTTGAGGATTGACCAGGCGTACGCGCGCGGTCAGCCTCTGAGCCAGGCCCTTTGTTGTTATCACCTTGTTCTGCGCCTGTATTGGCAGGGATGGTTTCGCGGGAAAGGTTGTCACGCCGCGCTGCCTCAGTATTAACGTTGGCAGTAGTGAACACCACATTAGTCGGAATGGGCGTGACGATGTTCATCAGCGTATCAGGCTAAGGTGTCGATGATGGTACCGAGATTATCAAAAGACGTCCGCAACACCTTCGCGTTTGCTTCTGCGTTGATACTTCCCATCTTCAACGATATTAAATCGGAGGTCATACTGCCTGCTGGTGTGGATGACTGATCTGACGTACTTGACCCGCTACCATTTTGGTTTTGGCTCTCTGACGCCTGAACCGTGCGTTCGGCAATATTCTGCGATGCTTGTGTGATATCAGCTTGTGACTGTTGCAGACCGCTATAACCTGCAGCAAACGCTGACGCCATACCTGAATCAATACTATTCAAAATACTACTACCTCTTACTACCTGAGGCTAATTATTATACAAATCGCTTTTAATTAAAAAGCCAATTAAGGTAAAACCCCTTGTTTTGCGTATACAAAAACATACTTAGGTAGGCTGATTCATAACAAAGTGACGGATGATATCGGCAGTTTGCTGAGGGTGAGAAATAAAAGGGGCATGAGAGGCATGCGGTAACACAACGGTATCCGCTTGAGGATGTAATTTACAAATCTGATCAATGCTACTGGGGGGAACCAGGCTATCCAAACGTCCATATAAACGCAAAGTCGGTTGCTTTATACGGCTTATTTCCGTTCGCAAATCTTCTGATGAAAGCAGTTTTAACCCTTCCGACAACGCTTTTTTCGCGGGTTCAGGGTAATCATGAATGGCTTGCCTTATTGCTTTGATATCCTGTCTTGCGGTAGCACTTCCCATTGCCTGAATCGCCAGAAAACGTTCTATCGTCTTTTTATAATCTTGCGCGAGCTGATGCTGAAACTGATGTAACAGCGCCGCGTCGATTCCTGGCCACCCTGGCGCTTGCTCAAACTTGGGCGATGATGCAATCGTAACCATAGCGGCGACCTTATCTTCGTGGTGAAGGGCCAGGTATTGAGCGATTAACCCACCTAAGGACCACCCCGCGATAACCGCATTGTCAGGTAATTTTGCTGCCACCAGTTGCGCTAATGACGCAAGGGAAAATGACTCAGGCACCACATGGTTGTTCTCACCGAAACCTGGTAAGTCGATAACCGTCAGCGTGAAATCTTGCTCAAGATAGGGAAACAACTGTGAAAAAGCGCCACCATTCATACCCCAACCGTGTAAAAAAAACAGTTCTTTTCCTGTCCCAATCGAACGGCTGATCAGCGCTTCATTTTTGTGAGAACCTAACACGTCATACTTCCTCATATCTTTTTAATTTGCCTATTACTTTCACCTGGATGGGGATAAGCAGAACTATGCTAAAGCGATTTATAACTAATCAAGCCTGCATACTGTGTCGTCAGTATAGTACTGATCGAGTATGTCAGTTTTGCAAATATGATACCGCGTTTTTCTATCATACAGACAAACCCGAAAACTTGCTGCTTAGACCAGAGATAGCACGTTACATCAAACATGCGGCGATCGATGGTTTATTCGCTATCGGCCCCTATCAATGGCCTCTTAATCAGCTGGTTGGGAGACTGAAAACGTCACGCGACATGATAGCTGCCGACGTCATGACGGAATGGTTCACTGAATTAAACCATCAGGCCAGGGTAACGGTTTTACCACAGATACTGTTGCCTGTTCCTATCACCTACTGGCGATATTACCAGCGCCGTTATAACCAGGCCGCGGAATTAGCAAAGTTAATTGGAAAAAGAATGAAGATGCCGCTGGATACCCAGTGGGCAAGACGCAAATCTGCCCGTCAACAAACCGGCCTGAACCGCCAGCAGCGACTGCAAAATTTGCGTCACGCTTATGAAGTGATGTCACCGATGCCCTACCAGCATGTGGCGATTGTCGATGATGTTATTACTACGGGAAGCACCGTTGATGTGCTCGCCAAACATCTCAAGCACATCAATCCAGCTATCAAAATTGAAGTATGGGCGATGGCCGTCACCCTCGCCGCTAAATCACCCCGCTAATTAATATGGGCAGACTGATAAATCGCGTTGCTCATCAGCTTGTTGGTACCGTACCAATATCCTCTAAAGTGAATATTGTCGGTAAACCCGATTATTACCCCGTCACCAAGCGGCTGGCTGATAGCTGCGGTGGTGGCCGCTACCAATTTTACCAGTTCAGGTGCGGTATAACCTGCAAGAAGTGGTTCCTGGTTATAACGGGCGACGGTGGTAAATGGTGAGTTATCGCTTTTCACGATGAGATTGCTGGACTTAAACACCGGCATGGCGTCCCGTTGATATCCATAGAAAAGTGGATGTGAGGGGTCGATCAGCATTTCATAAGTTGCACCTGCGATAAGCTTTTTAGCTTCCAGCGCATCTTTGTCCTTGTAACGCAAACCTTCGGTTGAGAAGGCTTCATCGATCACAGCATCCTCTTCTATTTCGATATCCAACCACCCACTGGACTCAAAATACTTCAGCGCAGATTGCTGGCCAATTAACACGCCCCCTTCTTTGATCCAATTACTCAACTTGGCAGCAAACACTTCATCCAGGGGGCCGTAGTTACCACTCACAAAGACCACATGGGTATAATCAGACAATGTAACCTCTTTTAAACGACGAAGCTCCACAATACTGACGGGCAAACCGACTTTTGTATCCAGGTAGTGCCATACTTCACCCACATCATACTCGCTGGCTTCCTGTCCACCTACCAGCAATAATTTAACTGGCTCGACAGGCATCATGTGGCGACTGCCCAGATCGATTCCCTGGCGGGTTAAGCCACTGGTAATCGAATACACAGGCACCCCGATCTGTTCGCTGTATTTAGACAAAATATCAGTAACCTCTTTATCTTGGATCGCCAATGGAATCAAAACCGTACCGCGGGCAAATTTATGCGAGGTATTACTGACAAGGGTCGCGGTAAATTCATCACCCGCTGAACGCATTTTTACCCCTTCTTCCATCAACGCTTGCAATAAAGCAGGGGCGAAATAATGATGCCATTCAAAAGCATATGCATAAGCATTGGGGTCAATTTCTGCAGCGTCTGGCTTAGAAAGCGTAAACTGGTCTGCTGTTTTTACCTGTCGACGATTGCGCTGACTGACCTCATCAAAATCAATGTTAAACGCGTAAGGTAAATTCCAACTGGATACATCGTAGAAGGTATTATCGGTAAACGATTGCCTGGTGGAGAACAGCGACTTAATCAGGCGATATTGCGGCTGATTTAATGGCACAAATAACGTGGAACCGGCTTCGTAGTTCGTTTTATCTATTTCAAGGCTTTTGCTAATGCCCTGATACTTAACCTGATGTTGATCAAGTATATCCAGCATGGCTTGCGCTCTCTGGCTGTCCTGCGGCAGACGCAAAACATATCCAAACACCTCGTCATCCTCGATCAATTTCTGTGTATTCTTAGCAAAGTTGGACTGATAGTTAAGTAGTGCAGCCTTGTTTGCAAGCGCCCCTTCGAACGTACTCAAACTGGTAGTGACCTGGTTTTGAATAGTGTCAGCAAAGGCAACTTCGCCATTGATTGATGATTGTAAGTGTCCTCGACTGCTCGCCTGTTCAAACAAAATCCCAATACTGCCATGAGCATCCGGGTACGTAGAACCTTTTCCATAGTAGAAGTCATCAAAGGACTCCTCAGAAAAATACAACACCTTGCTGTTATCCAGCGCTTTGGCGTGAAACTTCGCCAGCGCTTCGGTTAAGGTCACATTGGCATCAGGTGTCCAGGGATTTTTACGAGATGCGACACCTGGTTGGAAAAAATAGGTGCTGTTGGTGCCCATTTCATGAAAATCGGTCAACACGTGAGGGCGCCATTTGTGAAACTGGCGAATACGTGCCTGCGACTCTGGATGGGTGAGTAACAACCAATCTCGATTCAAGTCGAACCAGTAGTGATTGGTGCGTCCTGAGGGCCAGCCTTCCGCATGTTCGCGATGTTCAGGATCAGCACTTAATTGCTTGCCTTTGTGCATATTGGCCCATTGGGCGAAACGGGACAATCCATCAGGGTTAAGCGAAGGGTCAAGCAGAATAATGGCATTTTCAAGTAGCCTGTTTATTTCCTCCCCCTGCGCAGCCGCTAAATAATACGCTACCACCATTGCCGCATTACTACCCGACGGTTCGTTACCGTGGATGCTGTAGCCCATATATAAGACCAGCGGATCCGCCTTTTTAACATCGTTATCGCTTTCGAGCGCATTGATGTGTCGTTCACGTAACGACGGTAGATTTTTTTGATTAGACTGACTGGTGGCAGTGAGTAATAATAACTGCCGATGCTCGTGTGTGTGTCCGGTGACTTCAAGAGAGATACGATCGGAGGCATTTGCCAGGGTACGCATATAGCCTACCAACTGGTCATGGCGAACATGCCACTCACCCACTTTAGTGCCCAAATATTCCTCAGGGGTAGGGATGGCCGGATCAAAGGTAACATTGTCAGGTAAATAGGCCTTAGCGAGTTTACCCCCATTATCTATCATTGGTGGCTGAGCCCATGCCTGACTGGTATTTGCCAGTAATATCAACCCACACAACGATAGCAGCATTCTCAGTTTATTCATTACAAAACCTTATTAGTGTCTGACGCAACAGATTTTAAATTCTGTGCAATACTTGACTGTTTTAGTCAGGTAAATTTGTTATCATAGTCTGAACATTAATTCGAGACAGGATTTGTTAATGATCACTATATCAGAAGAAGCACAAGCACACTTTGTTAAATTGTTGGAAAAACAAGAAACTGGGACGAATATCCGTGTGTTTGTAGTGAACCCTGGTACATCATCAGCAGAATGTGGTGTCTCTTATTGTCCGCCGGATGCAGTGGAAGACACTGATGTAAAATTACCGTTTAATGGTTTTGATGCGGTGGTGGACGAAGAAAGCGCACCCTTTTTAGAAGAAGCTGAAATTGATTATGTCACCGACCAGATGGGATCTCAGCTGACGCTAAAAGCGCCGAACGCAAAAGCCCGCAAAGTAGCGGATGATGCGCCACTGGTTGAGCGCGTTAATTACATGATTGAGTCAGAAGTCAACCCGCAGTTAGCTAGCCATGGCGGTAAAGTGGTACTCACTGAAATTACCGAAGATGGCTTTGCTGTTTTACAATTCGGTGGTGGCTGTAACGGTTGTGCCATGGTCGATGTCACCTTAAAAGAAGGCATCGAAAAGCAAATGCTGGAACAGTTTGCCGGGGAGCTTAAAGGCGTGAGAGACGCAACCGAGCACCAGGCCGGAGAACACTCGTACTACTAAGATGAACGAGGGATCGCGCTTTTTTGGCTTAAGCAAAAGCTGGCATCGCTTTAAATGGGGATTGCTGGTTTTTGCCCTTGGCGCGAGTGGCATATTGATCACGGACGGACAGCGCGCAGCACTGTTGTGGTCAAGTGTCGTGGTAATGCTGTTGGGGTTTGTGCTGGCGATGAGCGGCTATGTAGGCATTTTCTTAAATCGCTTTAACCATTTGCGCGAAACCCGTTCGCGCTCAGGCCGTTTCGATAAATAATCCAAATAAAGTAACAACCTAAGGTCAATCCGCGTGCCAGCAAAAACGCCAGCAATGCAATCCACAGTGCCTCATTCCCCCAATCTTTAAAAACAAACCAGGTTGAGAAGTAGACCAGCGCACTTAACAACATGGTATTGCGCATCGCTTTGGCACGGGTCAGTCCCACAAATACGCCGTCAAACAAAAAACACCAGTGCCCTACTATAGGTAACCACACCATCATAGGTAAGTATGCCTGCGCTGCGTATTGTAATTGCGCTATGTCGGTTAGCTGTCTGATAATAAGGTCGCCCGCAAGGTAAAAAACGAGTGCATAACACACCGCAAACACGCTAGACCAAACCAGCCCACGTAACGAAGCAGCTTTAATTTCCGCTTGTTTTTTACCGCCGCTGGCCTCTCCCACTAACGCTTCAACCGCGTAAGCTACACCGTCCAGGCCCAGTGCAATTAATACAAAAAACTGCATCAGGATCGCGTTAACTGCAGCAGCGGTCTGCCCATACCGCGCGCCCTGAAACGTTAAAAACGCTAAACACAATTGCAAGATAAGGTTTCGCAACAAAATATTGCTGTTCAGCGAGAGGATGGCTTTTCGCGCTGCTTTCCCGAACCACGCCTTTTGCGGTTTAGTGTTACCACATAGTGGATAAGCCACCGATAATGCCATCAGTACCATCGCGTATTCCGCCATCACACTCGCCAGGGCGACCCCAGCAACCGACCAGTCCAGTCCTAGCACGAACAGCAAATCCAACCCCACATTCAAACTGTTCCCGATAACCTGAATTATCATCACCGCCTTGGTGCGCTGTTGACCCACTAACCAACCAATCATGACCATATTCAGCAGTGCTGCCGGTGCGCCCCAAACCCTGACTGAAAAGTACGTTTGTGTATGCAAGGCAACGTGAGAGTTGGGATCGGATAACATCAATCCGATGTCCAATATGGGAATTTGAAAAACAAATAGAATAACTCCGAGCGCCAGCGCAACCACACCACCTTGCCAGAGCACTTTCGCTGCTTGTCTGACCGCATTTTCCGTCTGCCCTTTGGCTTGAGCACTTAAGCCGGTTGTCGACATACGCAAAAAACCACACACCCAATAAATCTGGGTCAAAATAAGCGCGCCAATTGAAGCACCAGCCAACATGGCGGATGAATCCATATGACCCATTACTGCCGTATCCACCAGCCCAAGTAACGGCGTAGTGATATTAGCCAGGATCATCGGCAATGCCAGCTGTAAAAGCTGCGCATGTGGTTTAAAATAAACAGGCATATTCACAGACGTAAGCAGTTTATAAATAAGGAGAAAGTGTGCAGTGTATCATGACATGGTTTAGGCTCGGGAAAATCCTTGCTTGTGTACTGGGTTTAACCAGTTGCCCCTCTTTAGCGCAAACGGCCTCAGACAACGCGGTCATTCTGCTTTACCACCATGTGTCAGACGATACACCCAAAAGCACCAGTATCAGCCCTGAGCTGTTTGCCCAGCATCTGGCTTACCTGAATAAGCACCACCATGTGATGGCGCTTCCAGACGCTATTGAAAAGCTAAAAGCGAAAGCACCTTTGCCAGACAGAACGGTTATCATAACGTTCGATGATGGCTATGAGAATATTCTGTTAAACGCCCATCCCTTACTTACCAAATACCACTTCCCATATACCATTTTTATCAATCCGGAGGTAATAGGTAAGCAACGAAATCAGTTAACGTGGGAGCAGGTAAAGCGGATGCAACAAGAAGGAGCAACCTTTGCTAACCACACGCTGGATCACATGCACTTACTCAATCGAAAAGCTGATGAAGGCGAGACAGAATGGTTAGAGAGGGTTTGGGATAACATCGAACAGGCCGAGCAGGCAATTAAACATCAAACCGGCCGATCATTTAACTATCTGGCGTTTCCGTTTGGCGAATATAACCAACGGCTGGCTGAAAAATTAGCGGCGGAAGGGTACACCGGGTTTGCTCAATATTCAGGAGCAATAAGCAGCAATAGTGATTTCAGCGCATTACCCCGTTTTCCGGCTGCCGGTAATTACGCCAGTCTAGAAAGCTTGAAAACTAAGTTAAATAGTCTGGCCATGCCGGTTGCGGCAACCTCTGTCAGTGATCCTGAAGTCATAAACGGTGAGTTTTCCGGTAGTGGAAACGTCACTGTATCAAGTGATGATGTCCGTATTAAGCAGTTAAACTGTTTCTTTCGGGGGCGGAAAATTGACCACGTCGTCGATAACAACACCTTTGTGTATACCCTCGACACGCCGCTTCCTGCAGGTCGCACTCGGGTAAACTGCACGGCGCCCTCCAAACGGCATTCGGGTCGTTACTATTGGTACTCCCAGCCATTTTTTGTAGCGGACGAAAGCGGACGCTATCCAGATTAAAGTGCTTGATACATATGCAAGAAGGGCGGCTGTTCGCCCTTTTCTTTAAAGCCAAGCTGACGGTAAAACGCAATCGCTGCGTGATTGCAGGTTTCAACGTCCAGTATTAGCATTTTTTTCCGCTTACTCAATGCCTCACGTTTCATTTCCTCAATTAAGGCAGTGGCGACACCGGTGCGCCGATGAGCAGCATCTACTGCTACATGACCAATGCCTAATTCGATGTGCGTTGGTGTTCGCAGTGACTCAGCAACATGCATACTTCGAGCAACGACGTCGAGCGCCTCGGAAACACCAAAATACTCGGTGATCGTCATCAATGTTTGATGGTCGAAATCATCTGGTAACTGATCGTGCCAACAGGTAATAAGGCCTATAACCTGCGCATCTTTGCAGGCGACCCAATGATTATCAGAGCCGTATTGTCCATACTTTTGTGACCAGGCAAATGCAAGAAAGTCCTGTGCTATTGTTTTATCACCGTTACCGAAAATCGAACACAAAAGCTGTTCCCCGGCACTGTAAAGCAGTGCCGTCGCCGACTCCACATCGTCGGGAAGAGCAGGCCGGATGACGATACTCACGTGCTCAATCTGTCATGATCAGTGGCATGTCGTGGAGAATTTGCTGGCCGTCTGTGATGGGAGGCATTCCCTGTTGATGCGCCGGCTTAAAGCGTCCGATCACTTGTGCCTGCGGATTGACGACAATCACTGAGGCACTGTGGTCAACCAGGTAGTTTGGGTTTTCTGTACTTTCCGATAAGGCATACATCAGCCCCATGCTTCGGACAAACGGAAATAATTGATCATGCCCGCCGGTGGCGGCAACAAATTCAGGGTTAAAAAACTGCGTATATTCCTGCAGTCGGCTGATGCTGTCACGTTTAGGATCGACAGAGATAAACACCACCTGTAGCGGTTTATCTGTCTCAATTTGCTGTAACTCAGGGTAAATCTGATTGAGTGATGCCAGCGTGGTCGGGCAGATATCTGGACAAAAGGTATAACCTAAGAAAAGCAGAGACCACTTGCCTTTTAAATTGTCCAAAGTGAAAGGCTGCCCTTTCTGGTCGGTTAACTGGATATCTGCCAACGCTCGCGGCATCGGGTAAGCGCTTAGATATTCAGGTTCTGCTTTATTGTAAAAGCCAGGTGGCGAGATATAAATCGCACCTATCACCCCGCCGATCAGCGCAATCAGGGCGACGATACCGACAATTGTATTTTGTTTCATAAAGTAATTGGCACGTAGTGATCGATTAAAAGCACAATAAATAACAGCATCAAATGCAATATGGAATACTTAAAGGTTTTCATCGCTACTTTTAAGTCTGTCGCGCGTTTAAGTTTCCACGCATAGTAAACAAATCCGGCATTCAGGGCACTGGAACCAATAAGATATATCAATGAAGTCATACCGGTTAAGTAAGGCAGCAGGCAGACTAAGCACAACAACACGGTATATAACAACACTGAGGTTTTAGTAAACGCTAAACCATGGGTTACAGGCAACATTGGTACTTTCGCCCGGGCATAATCTTTATGACGATGAATAGCCAGCGCCCAGAAATGGGGTGGCGTCCAGGTGAAAATAATCAATACAAGCAGGAGCGCGTGAGCATGGATTTCGCCAGTGACTGCCGTCCAGCCGAGTAACGGCGGCGCAGCACCTGCCAGCCCCCCAATAACAATGTTTTGCGGAGTAGCCCGCTTTAGGAACATAGTATAAACCACGGCATAACCGACCAGGCTGGCCAGAGTGAGTAATGCCGTTAAACGGTTTACATAAAGCTCTAACAAAACATAACCTACCACCGCTAAAATGGCGGCGAATGTGAGGGCGTTCGTGACCGACACCTTACCTTTAGCCACAGGCCGGTTAATGGTTCGCGCCATTTTACTATCGATCTGATGGTCGACAACATGGTTGATGACTGCCGCGGACGAGGACAACATGCCTATGCCGAGTAACCCTGCCACTAATACTTGCCAGCTTACCCAGTTTGGCGTAGCCAGACACATCCCTACCAACGCTGTAAGAAGCAACAACATGACCACCTTAGGCTTGGTCATCTCATAATAGTCACGCCAGTTTGCCTGCTCCTGACGACTAGCGACTGCTACCGATGCTGATTTACTCATAATGACCCCCTTGAAGACGATGAAGATGGAATGTGATCCAGACCATCACTAATAACAATGTTGCCGCGACGGCGTTGTGAAGCACCGCGATGAAAACAGGTAAACTAAATACGACATTGCTTACCCCCAGCGTCACCTGTATAGCAAGCACTGCAGCTAAGAGGCACGCCGCCTGCCGGTGCAGGGTAAATGCATTCAACCTTAACAACTTTGCTGCAAACCAAAGCAAATAGAGAAAGGTCACAAGCGCACCGAATCGATGCACCACATGCATTGTCATGCGCTCAGCATAGTCATGGGCACCGTATTCATAGTTGTCTGCCTCCGGAATACTGAATGCACCTGCAAAGTCCAATTGCTGAGACCATTCGCCTTCGCATACAGGCAGATCCGTGCAGGCCAAAGCGGCATAGTTGGCTGATGTCCAGCCACCCAAACCGATTTGCGTGACCAATATAACGACCCCGATCGCGGCGAAAATAAACGGTGTTTTGGTGTTGATAGACGGTGTCGTTGAGTGTGAGTGCTTAAGTCGCAACATCAGCAACAACAGGCAACTTAAAATGGTAAATCCGCCCAGTAAATGCGCCATCACGATAGCAGGCAACAAGTTAAGGGTTACCGTCCACATCCCCAGTGCGGCCTGAAAAATGACCAAACCGACAAGAAATAACGGCAGCTTGACCGGATATTGCTGGCGCTTACGCAAGGCAAAAGCGGCAATGGCGACAATAACCAAGCCCAGGGTACCGGCAAAATACCGGTGTATCATCTCATTCCATGCCTTATGGGCCTCAACGGGGCGGTCAGGATAAGCCTGATTCGCGGCCTCCATATGCTCGCCTTTAGGCACCGTAATATGGCCGTAACAACCTGGCCAGTCAGGACAACCCAGGCCGGCATCAGTAAGACGGGTATAGGCACCAAGGATAATAACGACAAACGCAAGAAAAATACTGAAACCGACTAATTTCTTCATGCCTTCAACCTCATCCGATACGAGATAGTTTTAAAAGCTTTTTCAGGTCGGCCAGCATATCGCGACTGGCCATAACTGCCGCCTGCCTCTCTTCGTAAACGTCGTAGCGAAGCATGGCGTTATTAAGTGTGTCCACTAACAGGATTTCACCACCTTGGGTATCTAACGCGACTGACTGGATTTTTTCTGCAGTCGTTTTTATTGAGTGAAAATTTTGTTCTGATGCGATTTGCGTAGTGGTGGTTTGATCGCTTTGCTCAGTCACCAGTACCGCAACTTCAGCGCGATCGCTTTCTTTGCCCAATGCCAGCCAGACCTGATGCATGCTATAAAGCGCATTTTGACAAGCGTTGTCACATTGACTGGGTAATGTGTATAACAGTCGCCAGCGTTTAGGTTGCTCGCCAAGTAATGCGTTGACATCTTTCACCGGATATAACAACTCACCTTTATTGGTACTGCCACGGTTAAACCAATCATTATCTAGCGCTACTTTCGCCAACAAGACCGGCACAATGAATGCTGCGAATAGTAAAATTACTGACCCTTTTTTTCTAATAATGGATGTGGTCATATTTTTTCTCTCTTTTTAAAGAAGACTAAGAAGGTAATTACCGCTGCCGCCGTAGCCAACCCGAACCACTGAAATGCATAGGCAAAGTGCTTTTCTGGCGGCATAACGACAGGTTTAAATTGTTGCTTAAATTGAGGATCGTCGGGGGTATCGATCATCACAGTGAAAGGCAGAAACGATTTGCCTGCGAAAAGTGAGAGCCTATCCATATCAACTTGCTGAATGACCATCGGGAAGGTCGTTGCTTTGCTAGCGGTTTCATTCACTAAGGGGTTTAACGTTGGAACCCGGACAAAGCCAGTAAACGTAGACAAACTTTGCGACAGTTCAACTGCGGGCAACAATTCACGCTTTGCATCCCCCGGAACCCATCCAAAATTGGCCAGTATTGTGCCTTGATTGGTTTCCACTGGCGCCAGAACCTGATATCCCACCTTTCCATTGAATATTTTATTATCTAAAAAGAAAATCCGCTGATTATCAGTCTGCCCTTCAAATGATACTTTTGCATCACGTATATCCTGGTGTTGTAAAAGTTCTTGTAATGGAATTGTTCCTAAGTGTTCTTTTTGCGCTATGCTAGCCAAACGTTGTTGCTTTTGGTTCATGCGATCTAATTGCCACACACCTAACCCCAACATTGCAGCGATCGCAATTAAGCAAAGACTAAAAGCAACCAATGAGCGAAAGGAAGCAATTTTCACAGCTTACTCGCTCCCGATAAGACAAGAGGTGAATATGTTAATAAAAATAATAGTGGTCGGTTTGCTCATATATATGATCGTAAATTTATTTTTGGCAATGCGCGTAATGATGAAAAACGATAGTAAACAACCGATGAGTAAATTTATTGGCCGAAGAGTGATGACATCTGCACTCATCGTTCTAATTATTTTGGTTGCAATGGCAACCGGTTTAATCACTCCTAATCCGCGCCCATACTGAGCGCGGACTAATTAGCACGTTACAATACGTACACAAATATAAATAACATTACCCAAACCACATCGACAAAATGCCAATACCAGCTGCCGGCTTGGAAGGCAAAATGATCATCAGGGGTGAAATGTCCTTTCAATACCCTGAAAAACATTACAATCAAAATAATGGTACCTAAGGTTACATGCATACCATGGAAGCCGGTCAACATGAAAAAGGTATTACCATAAACGCCAGACTGTAAAGTTAAGTCAAGCTCCTGGTAGGCGTGAATATACTCTTCTACCTGAAAAAACAGGAAGGTACTGCCTAGAAGAATCGTAGCGCCTAAAAGCCAGGCTAATTGTTTGCGTTTATTTTGCTCCAGGCCAACATGAGCAAAGTGCAAAGTGACCGATGACACTAACAGAATAATGGTATTGATCGTTGGCAAGCCACCTGGTGCCATTTGCTGAGTAGTGGTGCCATCAGGCGTTTTTACTAGCGGCCAAATGGCCTCAAATCCTGGCCACAACACTGCGTTAGTCATCTCATTATTCATACTGCCGCCGAGCCATGGCACGGAAATCATTCGGGCGTAAAATAAAGCGCCAAAGAACGCAAAGAAAAACATGACTTCTGAAAAAATAAACCAACTCATCCCCTGTCGGTATGAACGGCTTAACTGAGAGCTGTACAGCCCACTCATCGACTCATCGATCTGATTTCTGAACCACCCCACCAGCATCACTAATAACGTGATAATACCAGCGAGCAGTAAATAGCCACCATAGCCTTCTTTACCTTGCGTGGTTTCTACAACAAAGTTGCCCGCACCAAATGCAATTAAAAATAGCGCCACTGCGCCAACTATGGGCCAGGGGCTTTGTGCAGGAACATAGTATTTTTCATAGGGCTGCTGCATATTATTCTCCATTTCCCTTAAGTGTTATCTGCCACTCTCAGGCTGTTCGCGTAAATAGGGGTTTTCTTCTACAGCAAGGCTGTCACCTTTGCCGGTTACGTCAAAAAGGGTGTATTGCACGGTAAAAAAGGAAATATCCTCAGGCAGTTGTGGGTCAACATAGAACTGCATCGGCATGGTGGCTTCCTCGCCGGCAGACAAAGGTTGCTGATTAAAGCAAAAACATTCTGTTTTATTTAAGTACAGCGCGGCCTGGCCTGGCGAAACTGATGGGATAGCCTGGGCCACGATCTGTTTGGAAGCCGGGTTTCGTACATAAAAATTGACCGTATTGAGTTCGCCAGGATGCACTTTCACACGTTTGGTTTCGGCGCGAAATTCCCATGGCATTCCCGTATTAGTGCGGGTGATAAATTCAACACTAACTGTACGCGACTTATCAATTTCAACAGGCGTATAAACTGCTGCCGTATCAGACGTTTTTCCATTTATACCGGTTAAATCACAAAACACGTCATACAAAGGAACCAGAGCGAAACCAAACCCAAACATACCCAAAACGATTACCAATAGCTTGATGACCATCTTATGATTCTTTTTAGCCTGTTCGCTCATATCGTTTCCCTTATCTCCTGCTCTTGTTGTTATTTAATTGCAGGAGGCGTTTCAAACGTGTGGTAAGGAGCTGGTGAAGGGATCTCCCATTCTAATCCTTCAGCACCTTCCCAAACTTGCGAGGAAACGGGTTCACCTTGCTTACGACAGGCTTTGATTAACAAGGCCAAGAAAATAAGCTGGGATAAACCAAAAGCAAAGCCACCCAAACTAATCCATTTATTAAAGTCGGCAAATTGCAGTGAGTAGTCCGGAATACGGCGCGGCATACCTGCTAACCCTACAAAATGCATTGGGAAGAACAGGACATTGACCGAAATAAGCGAACACCAGAAATGCCATTTTGCTAACGTCTGGTCGAACATTTTACCGGTCCATTTCGGCAACCAGTAGTAAACCGCTGCCATAATAGAGAACACGGCACCGGTGACCAGGACGTAGTGGAAGTGCGCGACCACAAAGTAGGTATCGTGATATTGGAAATCAACTGGCGTAATGGCCAGCATCAAACCAGACAGGCCGCCTATAGTAAATAGCACGATAAACGCCAGCGCAAATAGCATTGGCACTTCAAAGGTCATTGAGCCCCGCCACATGGTTGCGACCCAGTTAAATACTTTGACACCTGTAGGTACTGAGATCAGCATGGTGGCAAACATAAAGAACATTTCGGCGAAGACCGGCATCCCTGTTGTAAACATATGGTGAGCCCATACAATAAACGACAGTAATGCAATTGATGCGGTGGCGTATACCATCGACGCATAACCAAACAGCTTTTTACGCGAAAACGTCGGTACGATCTGCGAGATAATGCCAAATGCAGGTAAGATCATGATGTACACTTCCGGGTGACCAAAGAACCAGAAAATATGCTGGAACATTACAGGGTCCCCACCACCGGCGGCATTAAAGAAGCTGGTACCGAAGAACTTATCGGTCAACACCATGGTGACCGCACCCGCCAGTACTGGCATCACAGCAATCAATAAAAAGGCAGTAATCAACCAGGTCCAGACGAACAATGGCATTTTCATCCATGTCATGCCTGGCGCACGCATATTGAAAATAGTCACAATCACGTTGATCGCACCCATGATGGATGAAGCCCCCATGATATGAACAGAGAACACAAATAAAGCTGTGGTGTCGTTACTGTATGTGGTGGAAAGCGGCGCATAGAATGTCCAGCCAAATGCAGGACCGCCCCCTTCAAAAAACAGCGAAGAAAGCAGGATCAGGAACGCACCAGGCAAGATCCAGAAACTCCAGTTGTTCATTCTGGGTAACGCCATATCAGGAGCACCAATCATCATCGGTACCAGCCAGTTAGCTAATCCGGTAAACGCCGGCATTACTGCGCCAAATACCATTATCAGGCCATGCACCGTGGTCATCTGATTGAAGAAGCTCGGATCGACAATTTGCAATCCAGGTTGGAACAACTCCATACGGATGACCATGGCCATCGCACCGCCAATCAAAAACATGATAAAAGCGAACCACAAATAAAGCGTACCAATATCTTTATGGTTGGTGGTATAAAGCCAACGCTTTATTCCTTTAGGAATATGATGATCATGATGCTCGTCGTGATCGTGCGCCGCAGTATGCTCAGGCGCGATAGTCTCTGTTGAATGTGTCATAACGCTCTCCTATTCGCCTTTAGCCACTGCATTTACATCTTTTGGCTGTATGATATCGCCAGTATTGTTACCCCAGGCATTTCGCTCGTAGGTAATAACCGCAGCAATTTCTTTCAGGCTTAACATTTTTCCAAACGCCTGCATCGCGGTGCCTGCTTTCCCATTCAGCACTATGTCGATATGCGCCTGCTGATCTTCGAGTACTATCTGACTGCCTTTCAAGGCGGGGAATGCACCTGGTAAACCTTCACCTGTTGGCATATGACAAGCTGCGCAAGCGGTGTTGTATACCCGTTTACCTTCGGCCATGAGTTCTTCCATACTCATGTTCATCGCGAGTAAGCGCTGCTCTTCTTCTTTAGCCTTTCGTTGGGCTTCTTCCTGTTCGCTCATCCAGCTATTAAACTCTGCCGGCTCTTTTGCAATGACGACTATGGGCATGTAGCCATGGTCTTTGCCGCACAATTCGGCACATTGCCCCCGATATACACCCGGCTCGTTTACCTTTGCCCAGGCTTCATTAATAAAACCCGGGTTAGCGTCTTTTTTGACGGCAAAATCAGGCACCCACCATGAATGGATGACGTCTTCGGAGGTGATTAGAAAGCGTACTTTTTGGCCGGTCGGGATGACCAACGGACGGTCGACTTCCAGTAAGTAATTCTCACCTTTTTCAAACCGATTATTAATTTGTTCTTGTTGTGTGGCCAACAGCGAATAGTATTCAACCTCGCTATCCATGTATTTGTAATGCCACTTCCATTGCGAGCCGGTAACTAACACAGTCATATCAGGCTCGGTGGTATCTTCCATCGCAATCAGGGTACGCGCGGCTGGAATGGCCATAAAGACTAAAATGAGAAAAGGAACAATCGTCCACGCAATTTCTACTTTAACGTTCTCGTGAAAGTGTGCAGGTTTTACACCGCGTGATTTACGGTGCAGAAACATAGATGTAAACATCACGCCGAAGACCACGACGGCAATCGCCACACAGATAAAAAACATCAACATGTGCAGATCATAGACCTGACCACTGATGTCAGTGGCGCCCTGACGTAAATTCAACGCGGATACATCCTTACCACCACCTTCAGCTGCTCGGGCGATAGAGCTGACAAATAATGTTGGTAGCGTCCCCAAAACAATCGATATGACTTTTGTGAGTCTTTTCACTCAACACCTCCGTGATGGACAGATTCAGCAAAACAGCTAAAAAGCGTGCTGTTTGTCCTGACCTAAATCAGCTTACATAATAAACAGATGTAAAAGATTGGCTAGGCCGTTGTTATTATATTGTTAATTAGTGACTAAGAATTACGCAATTTAAAAGGCGCGTCTAGTCTTTTCTTCGAAAAAGGCGCAGATCTGCTCAACTTTTAATCAAACGTGAGTTTATCGCGGATATTTGAATGATTTATGAACAACTCTGCACAAACTAAGTGCAAACTATCACACCAAACAAGTGCGGCGATTATTGGTAAGTAGCGGAGCTATAAAGAAATTTTGATGGTTGGGAGGAAAAAGGCTGTTAACACTTTTTAACAGCCTGTTAAGGTTACATCCAGTCGGCGTTGCGGATCACCCCAACGGCAATACCTTCAATTGAAAACGGCTGACAGGAAAGATCGACTTTAATCGGCGAAAACTCATCATTTTCCGCGTGTAAAACTACCTGGCTGCCTTTTTTCTCAAGTCGCTTTACAGTCACATCTTCATCCACCCGGGCAACAACCACCTGCCCGTTATGTACATCAACTGTGCGATGTACTGCCAGCAGATCGCCATCTAAAATACCGATGTCCTTCATACTCATTCCGTTTACACGAAGCAGAAAGTCGGCTTGTGGTTTAAATAAAGACGGATCAACTTTGTAATGGGCTTCGACATGCTCTTGCGCGAGAATGGGCTCACCGGCAGCGACGCGGCCGATTAACGGTAAACCTTCTTCTTCCGGTTCATCATCTTGCAGCAACAAGCGAATGCCACGAGACGTGCCGGGTAATATTTCAATCACACCTTTACGCGCCAACGCTTTTAAGTGCTCTTCCGCAGCGTTTGCTGATTTAAAACCCAATTTTCTGGCAATTTCTGCACGGGTAGGCGGCATGCCAGTATCATGCATGGTACCTTTAATGAGTTCTAAAACTTCCGTTTGTCTTGGGGTAAGTGGACGCATAAACAGCCTGTTTTTCTATACAGTTAACGGCAGTATACCCCGCTTGGATCAAATGGCAAGGCTTATTTGTGGGTTTCAGTTTAAGGCGAAAAAATTCCAGCATGTTTAAACTCAGTTCACAGATGTATACGTACACAAAATCATGCGCTTTCTCCCAACTTCATGAAATGGCGGAAGTTGCTCTGTATAAAATTGTTATGCGACTAATCTGTTGCCGACTAAATTTCGCAGTGCTAATATCCAGTCCATCTTCTTGGGGACGACCTCAAGATTTATTAACTGGCGGGGACGACCCCATTAAAAGGTGTCGTTATGAACTGGTTAATCCTTATCCTTGCCGGCTTACTTGAAGTTGTCTGGGCCGTTGGCCTTAAGTACACTCACGGTTTTACTAAGCCACTCCCTTCTTTAATTACCGTTACTGCTATGGCTGCAAGCTTTTATTGCCTTAGTATTGCTATGCGCTCAATGCCTTTAAGTATTGCTTATACTGTTTGGGTAGGAATTGGTATGGTTGGCGCCGTCGTTTTCGGGGTCATCTTTCTTAAAGAGCCAGTTAATCCTTTCAAAGTCTTCAGTTTGTTGCTAATACTTTCCGGCATTCTAGGTTTAAAATTGTCTTCCGTCGCATAACAAGACGCTAATCACATGTGCCACTGCGCGGCACACTGAGACAGCAACGTGGCGGCGCTTCGCGATTGTACCGTCACGCTACTGCCCGTGAGCTTGATGTTATACCGCTTGTTCATCATAGAGGTTGTTTCATGGAAGGAAGTTGTAACTGCAAGAGTGTTCACTTTAGTTCATCGGATGACGTTAGAACTATCGTAAACTGCCACTGTAATCTGTGCCGTAAAATGAATGGAAGTGCATTTTCAACATATGTCGTTGTCACAGATGAAGATTTTGTATTAAAAGGTGGTTCATTGAAAACTGTGCGGGTGTCAGATAACGCATCCAAGAGTTTTTGCGAAAATTGTGGTACGCCGATATTCAATCAAAACACAAAGCTAGCTGGTTTAAAAATTTTATATTTAGGGTCAATTGACAGCGCGCCAAATCTTAAACCAGCACTTAATATCTTTTGTGATTCACAACTAAATTGGATTAATCAAATGTCATCACTCTCTAACTTTGAGCACAGCATAGAGTTGGCAGTATAACACATATGAGCCTCCGGGCTGTCAATGGAAAAAGATAGCCCTTTGACCATTA
>CAZROH010000054.1:0-21358 GCA_964601635.1 uncultured Alteromonas sp.
ACATGCTGCTATTTGGACTTGGATCGAAATTTATCATATGCATTTACCTCTGCCCTGAGAATAGCATTATCAAATTCTTTATCCAAATCAGTCCGTCTCTATCAACCCATTTAAAGATATCCAAACTTATACCCAGGTATTGAGGCATAAACATATAATTGGACAAGCGGGCTAAACGCAAATTGCTCCGAGTCGATTCATCTCCATTTTAAAGCAGCTATATATAAGATACCCAAACATTCGCCCACAAGAAAAAGGAGACTCTCTTACGCAATTATTAGATTAAATGTGATTACGCTAATTAGTAATTCAAAGTGTTACGCAAACCAAGATGTTTGGTACACTGGGACAACGCTGTTATGAATGATGAGGTTCTATGAAATTACACCTTGGTTGCGGAAAGGAAAAAAGAGAAGGCTGGGTCAACGTTGACATCGAACCGTCCTACTCCCCCGACGTAATTGCAGATGTCAAGAAACTGGACATGTTTGAAGATAATTCTGTTGAAATGATAGAGACCCTGCATTTATTGGAGCATTTAACCTTTGCAGATGCAAAGCTAGCACTAAAAGAATGGTATCGAGTATTAAAAACTGAAGGGCAATTATTTATTGAGTTGCCTGATTTGCAAAGGTGTATCGAAATTCTAGAGGAAAATGAGAATGAAGAAGCTGTGTCTCTCGCTATGATGGGTATTTACGGTGGCAGTTACCTTCCGGGAGTACGCGAAATGGAGTCCATTCATATGCTTCATAAAACAGGTTGGAAATGCGATACCTTGACAAAAATTCTCGAAGAAACAGGATTTCGAAAAATCAATAAAGTACCCATCACGCAAACATGGAGAAAAGCTTCGAAGTATAACCGAGACATGAGACTGGAGTGTATTAAATGATTTACTAGTCTCATCGCAGCTTAAGCAGTCAACGTAAATGGATTTTTATGACTTCAAAAAAGCGGAAAGTATCACGCTGCTCCTGATAAACGTGTACTCTTCATTTTTTATCGTTTAAATATCTACGGGCCCCCGCAAACCCTAATAGTGCCGTCCCAAAAGTTTGAATCATTACAGGTTTTACAAGGCACAATATCTTTTCCACAACCTGTTTCCTGCCTAAGGTTGTAAGCATAATCAGAATAATAAATATCGTACAAACTATCCTTCATAATATTTCCCATCGACAAATCCATGTTTACATCTAAATTACATGGTGACACATTACCCATCCAATCTATTTGACACATTTTTAGCTCCCATACATTACATGTACCAGTTGCTATTGTAGGATCACTAATTTTGCCACCATAGGATAAGATAGGCTTAACAATAAGCTCATCATTTGGACCTAATTTTGGCTGCCAATATTTAATAAACTTCTCAGACTGGCCTTTATTGTATTGGCTTTCTACAAAAACAAGACGTGTAGGACAATGATCCGGTAACGAAAACCATTGCTCCATTTTTTCATGAAGCACATTAATCCTATTTTTTTTATAGGTCTTGCCATCTAACCCCTTCACATTTCCTGGACGGGCTATATCTAATACCTCATCGTCAATGGCATCAATGCTTAATCGTACCTGATCCAATTTCGCATCTATCCACCCCTGCATTATACGCTCGTCCATCAATGACATATTAGTGTTTGTCACTAATCGATAGTTCCTTCGCATTTTTAACTTATCAAGAAACAACAAATATTTGGGGTGTAATGTCTGCTCACCAAAAAAATTTAATTCGACCGTTTTTGCTACTTTTTCACATTCACTTAAAATTCGGTTGAAAGCATTCTGTGAAAGATTTCCAATCTTTCTATCATAGGGAGCGCCTGCCGGCTGTGGCTCACTAGCATACCTAAATGATTGTGGGCAAATTGGACATCTAAAGTTACAAGCGTTGGTAAATTCAATACCCACAATCAAACGTTTCGATTCATCTAACGAAGGAGAATCTTTTAAAGTATTTATTTTTTGCAACATAGAAATGCCCTCCCGGTTGCAGAATACCTTCTGTACTCCGTAACATAAAAATCAGGGTTTAATCTTATCCACTCATTAAGTGCTCTGACTTCTCCTCTGTCTGGTCTAGCCCACATAGAATCGTAATCGTCAAAGAGAAATAAACATCCGTCCGCAAGATGGGGTGTAACAAACTGTAGAGCATTGAATGCGGCGGGGTAGACATCACAATCAATATGTACGATACCAATTCTTTCTTGAATTAGGTTATGATTTTGAGAAGTTTCCAAGTCTTGATCAAAGTCGCACTTAACACTTATTAGCTTCTCACTCGGAACACCCGCTAACGCCATATTGAGTCTGAAGGTCGATTCGTTTGAATAATACGAACCTGTTTCATAAAACTTTTCTTCACCTGGCGCAGATAAATTGATGCCTTCAAAAGAATCAAAAGCATAAAATTTTACAACATCTTCTTGCAGCATTTGCCAAGCTAAGCTACATGTTCTTCCATCAAATACACCAAATTCAGCATAACTCGATTTAACAGAGTTAGTTTGCTCAACTCCTTTTATAAATGCAGAGCACAATTGAAACATACCAGCATAGGAAATTCCTTGGTTGACCACAGTGGGCTTTTCAAAAAAAATGTCCCGTGCATTTCCAAACACCACAGGAATACCCGCGTCTTTGAATTTTTTCAGACTCTGTTGCGTTTTTAAAGCGGTTTGCAAAGTTAACTCAAACACTATCACCATGTCAGGGGACCCATTGAGCGAGTTAACTTCTGACAAGTCATAGATTGTCGCTACCTCCCTTCTCGATAAGCCGTTTTCTTTCAATATGCGTTCAGCTAAGTCTTTTGCAGATTGGCAGCTACAAACAATCCATTTGGTTTTTGGTGATGCCTTGCAATACCGTGTCAGTGCTCCCATTATGCCCCCTCGAACATGAAAACATCCTGCTCGGGAACATCAAGTTGGATTGTTAACATTTCTTTTATCTGATTTGCGTGGTTGAAACTTGCGACAACGAAATAACAATTGGCAATATCGAACCTACTTAAAGGCTTTACTTCCCATTCACCTATTTTTGTTCCTAATTCCACGAATGAATCTGCAAAACCAGTGATATTTACCCCCTGCCTGAGTAAGCAATTAGCTAAATACTCACCGAATTCACTGGCTCCAAATACAACAATTTCTTTATTTTGAGCTATTTTTTCTCCGCAAATATTACCAAGCGCCGCCAGTTTCCCAGAAACTAACCTTTTTGCCACTGCAGGACCGAAGCCTAAAAAGCGCCGACTATCAAATGGTTCCGGTATTAATGCACTATTACTTTCCACCGTATGTCGATTGACATAACCATATTGCTCATTAAATTCTTTAAAGTATCTAAGGAGCCAATCGTGAACATCTGCAGACAATGTCCCTACTTTTCGAGCGAGTTGGTTATCAACACCGTTTGCTAAGTTTGACGAGAATGATGCATTACTTTCACTAACGTACGCCACATTTTCGGTCGAAGTGGGAGGCGATATCAGCGATTCATCCCAACTTATTGGGAGCTGATCACATGCAAACTTTAATGCATGCTCTCTATCCTCGATATAATTCTCAAACTGTATTATGGGCCAGCCATTTTTACGAAAAAGTTGCCACTCTTTTAAAAATCGCATAAACCTAATCACGAGCGGTGGATCTTCTGCGGTAGTGCTATTTAGCCCATACCATTTATGCTGCAGAGATGCCCAAACGTCATAGGGATTACGAACAATCATCAATGGATGGACATTAAACCCGAGTAATTGATAAACCGCTGCAACCTCAGACCAAGTAAATGCAATGGTGGTCATTTTAACCCATACTTTGTCAGTTTTAACCCGACTAAAATTCAGCTCAATTTTGTCAGACGCCATGTCCAAGATGCCATTGAGTTCTGGATGATTTAAAAAGGCGTGCGATATCAAAGTAGAACCACTGCTTTGCTGTCCTACCGCTAAGATTAAATCTCTCTTATTCAAAATATTGCCTCATTTGGAAGCGCTCGGTCTAGCAACGAACCTCGTATTGCATCGTAGTATGAATGCGTTGATATAAATACTGTTGTCGCTGAATTAATATCAATTTCGTCAGGAGAGAAAATGGTATACCCATTGAGTTCTCCTCCCGCTTTAGCTTCATCTATCAAAATAATATTCAAATAATCACTTACAATTGGAAGCACCTTTTCAGCAATTGCATTTATGCCCCAAATTAGCAGAGTAGTTCGTCCATTTTTATTTGCCCAATATATACAATCGGCCAGCCTACACATTGCAATTTGAAGATCATATCGTTGTGCACGCCAATCAAAAACGTCCTGCACCACCCCTTCGTGATCGTTACTGAAAGGTACTTGCTCTTTTAATTCTTCTCGAAGTGTCTCGGGTAACTTCTCAGATAAAAAGCCGATATTGGCTCGGTTGCCAAACTCTTTACACCATACAAGAAGTTTATGGAACATTTTCTTTTCGTCACACTTCGGGTGCGATAAGAAAGAAAAATAGTGTTGCGAGAAAAAATATAGCGCTTGTTCAAATCTGTGCTTCGTAGCTATTTCTAGCTTTTCAAAAAACGACTCCCACACAATGAGCTGAGTGAAAAGCATCTTTTCTCGGTTGGCTGACATTGAGGTGTCAGACTTTATATACACAGCGACACACTGATGGTGGGAAATTAATGTTCTACCTTCACTGATAAGCCGAGTGAACATTTCGTAATCTTCATGACCTTGCCGATATACATCAGCTTGATTAAAACCACCAATTGTTTTTAGTGCTTTAGTAGAAATAAGAAAACAAAGGGGGGGGCCTAAATTACATTGCAATAATGCTTGAACCGGATCGCCCACAGCAGGCAATACTTCTTTCTCTGCCCCATTTTTGCGTAAAAAATACCCGCGCTGAACCGCTGCAACTGTTGGACTTGGATTAAACGTTAAATCATCGTCCAATGCGTTTGGTAATAACTCATCGTCTGCATCTAAAAAAATCACCCATTCCGTATGTACTTGCGCTAAGCCAGTATTCCGTGCTGCTGCCAACCCCTGATTGGAAGTACGAATCAATGAAATAGGAAGGGTTTGCTTAAAAGTCGAAATATCTACTGGCTTTGTGGAGCCGTCATCTACAACAACCACCGCAGCAGGCCGCGAATTGAGCCGCTCCACCGACTTTAAAGCACGCGCAAGCTCACAATTGTGATTGTAGCACGGGATAACAATACTTATACGAGACGTCATTCGACAGCGCTAGCCCAATAATTACGATGCATCTGATAGGTATTGAATTGTATGGTTTTAACAGAGTTGGCTGTTTGCCAAAATTTGCTATCCCAATCAGCCCCATAATTATCAATAAAATACCGGTGAGCAAACCGTTTAGCGTTCAACAAATACTGTTCTCTGGAAATGGTTTTAGTATCCTTATTTCCATAAGTTGTCCCACCGAGGTGAAGATAGTCCAACCCATCATAATAGGCTAAATACCAACCACTGGAATATAAATGATAGCTGTACTCATGTATCGCCCCCCAGCAATATTTAAAACTCGAATTGAGAAATCCAAATTTGTCTACCACCTCACCTCTTATAAATAAAAACAAATAGTCAGAAGTGGTTACTGGCCTTAACGTATCACCAACCGGGCGGGCACCTGGATACTGAGAATTTTTTTCAGCGGGAGATAGCACGCCAAGATTTGGATGACTTTGCATTTGAGAAATCATTTCACCAATAAAATTGGTTTTGTCGTTTATAAAGACATCATTCATGCAGAAAAGATAATAATCATATTTTTTCTGCATATTTAAATAATTAAGGCCGACATTATGTCCAAAACATTTTCCTTTGAAGTCATCATCTGAGTACATTACAGTCGGATTCTGGGTCAAGTTAGCAGGCTCAGACCCACACTCAACAACAAGAATTTCTTTATTAACATAATTATCTTTTTCAAATTGCGTCACAGACCGTTCAACTAAATCTGGCCGATTTCTCGAAACAATTATAATGGCGACACTCGGTTGACTCACTTTTTCCACTCCCGATGAACGACTTCCACATTAGTACCTTTAGCTCGCATGACTCCAGCAATGTGTTCCACAATTATTGCAGATCGATGTCTACCAGCATTACATCCAAAAGCAACCCGGGCATCATCATCAAGAGTAAGTATTACATCTAACATGGGGAGCAAAGTTTCAACAAAGCTTTGCACTTTAGGTTGGCTTAAAACGTAGTCAACCATAGCATTATCTGGTTGATCGAAAAGGCTCCATCGGCTTTCTCGGGCAGGATTCTTAGCAAAACTTACATCAAAATAATAATTTGCGTTCGGACTACCATATTTAAAACCAAAGCTTATTAGTGTTAACTTTTGCATGAATACTTCTCACGTTTAATCGAAAATTGTTCTTCCCGATGTTTAATCACTTTTGTTATACCCGGAAAAGAGGCTTCCAGTTGTTTACTTATCTTATCGACTGACTTCCGAATTTGTTGAGGACAGAGCTGACTATTCTCTCCCAGAAGGCAAGTTGCAAAACAAAATATATCTTTATCGTCAAACTCGATATTTAATGAACGCCAATTACGAGCAAGTAGTTTTTGTCTTTCGACACTCTGTTTTTGCGAATGAATTACAGAAATATTATTTTGGTGTAGTCGATAACCTAATAACACTTCTTCGGTCGCATATATGTTCAAAGAAGACCTCTCGCATATAGATTGAAACCAATCGAGGTCTTCCATATGAGGGTAATTTTCTGTGTACGGAATATCGATTAATAGTTTTCGCTTGGCCATTATTGATGGATGACAAAGAGGCGTATTTCCAAGGGCAATGAGTTGTCTTGTAGCTAAATTAGATTGACGGTAATGCCAGGTGCCTCCCGTGTTTCCAAGGAGCTTAACCTTGCTTCCTAACACCCCCAGATTCGGATCCTTATCAAAATAAGAAACTTGTGTTGCTAATCTTTCAGAGAACGAAATATCATCAGCATCAAAGCGAGCGATAAGTTCTCCCTTAGAACGCTGAACTAAACTATTCAACGTTTTCACAATCCCTTGGTTACGTTGATGAATAGCCGAAATCCTTGGGTCTACCTTTTCCCACTTGGAAATAATGGAAGATGAATTGTCAGTTGAGCCATCGTTAGTAATAAGAAACTCGAATTTTCTGTAAGTTTGTTTACAGATCGAGTGTATTGCTTCATCGAGAAATGATTCAGCATTGTAAACAGGCATAATAACTGAAATTAAAGGCTCAGATGTCATTTGAACAATTTATCGAAAGTTACGAGCGCATTTAATACCGCGTCATCCATATTGTAGTATCGATAATCGGCTAAGCGACCCACAATATGTAAAGTTGAAAACCTTTCTGAAAGCTGCTTATATTTTGCGTAACGGGCATGATTTTGTTCACTGAGTACCGGGTAATAAGGCACGTTAGCATGAAGATCATTCCGATCAAATTGAGCCGGATACTCTTTTACGATGGTGGTGGAGTCAGATTCCACAGGCAGAATATGCTTAAATTCAGTAATTCTGGTGAATGCATGCTCATTTGGGTAATTAACGGTAGTTACAGGCTGAAAATATTTGCGTGGTAAATTCTCATACGCAAATTTTAGGCTTCGATAAGGCAACTCGCCTTCGGCAAAATCAAATAGCTCATCCAGCATACCGGTGAAAACAACTGGCCCAGAGAAAAACTCATCTTCAAAAAAGATTTGTTGATGCTGTATGTCCAAGTGAAGACGTTTTAAAGCATCACAATTAAGTTCATACGTAATATTCTCGTGATCTAGTATACGCTCAAACATTCTGGTATAGCCTTCCTTAGGAATAGCTTGCCATTTATCCTGAAAGTAACGGTCATCCCTTGATAGCACTACCGGTACTCTAGCGGTGACTTCCGGAGAAATATCCTCTGGCTTCACTCCCCATTGCTTGGTCGTATAATTAACAAAGAACTTATCATAGATGAACTGAGCTAATTCATTGAGTTCGGGGTCGCTTGTTTCCATTAACGTAAGAATTGGGACTTTTGCACCTTCACCGTATTGAGCAATTAATAAGCGAGATAATCGCTCGGCTTTTTCCGGCGAATAAACCAGCTCAAGTGAGTTTAGGTTAAATGGAATGGGGATCAGCTCATTATCAACCGAACTCAGTACCTTATGTTCGTATGGGTGCCACTGTGTAAACTGAGACAAATATTCCCATACCGCAGGTTTATCGGTATGAAAAAGGTGCGGGCCGTACTTATGGATGAGAATGCCATTTTCATCTTTATAATCGTAACAGTTTCCGCCTATATGGCTACGCTGCTCCAGCACCAGTACTTTCTTATTGGCTTGCGAGGCGAGTCGTTCGGCTACGACTGCACCTGAAAACCCGGCGCCCACAACAATTGCATCAAAGTGACTCATGCCGCACTTCCTGCTCGTAAGCGCTTTATCAGTTCTTCTGGATGGTCTCTCATTTGCCAGCAAAATTGATGCTTGTCACTGAAAAAGGGTTTATTGTCTGCGGAAAGATTAATCCAATGCTGAAACCTTTCTGTGTCGTTTTTAAAAAGAAAAAACAACGCGGTAGCAAATTGATGGTGACTAATCCCTTCCTCAATGCACGCTTCTGCAATGCCAAATTGTCGAGCCAGCTCGCATGCATGAATAATATCAGTCAGGCACTGTTCACGCCGATGTGCATCTTTTTGTGTTTGTGCCCCGAAACTATCCTCATGAACCCGGTAGCGGCCTAGCACTTCAGGCAAAAAATCAATACGCGCGTTAAGGTATCCTGCGTTGAGAATATAAAATGGGTAATCCAAAATAATTTTGCACCCTGCCGGGACGGTCTTATCTAGGTTGTCGTGGTGGCGAAACATCACGCTGCTAGCTTGCATATATGTGCCATAACGAACGAGGTGTTCAATTCCGGATTGCAAGGGAATATGCTGCCAATTGTAAAAGTCGCGAGTATACCGTTTAAGCGAGTGACCGGTTGCAGAGTCAAACATATCGGACTCATGGAAAACCATCTGACAATTTGTATTCGCATCAAGATAATCCACTTGTTTTTGCAGTTTGCCAGGCAATGCAACGTCATCCCCATCCAGGTATGCGATATATTGCCCTGACACCGCTGCCAACAAGGTTCGTATATTATTAGCGAGTCCGCCGTTGGTGGGTTTAAGAATGGGTTTTAACTGTGGATACTCAGCAGATAAAGATGAAATGATGTGTGCCGAGGCATCTGTAGAAGCATCATCACAGACAATCACTTCGTACTCAAAATTAACCTGTTGATCACATAACGACCGAATACACTCTTCAACGTACTTTTCCAGATTAAAAACAGGAACTATTACCGATAACTTCATTGGACTTCAATTTTCCTGGTAAGCTGATCGACCAAACTGTACCCATCCCAGTTGGGCTCGAAAGCTAATGCCTGACCGATTGGTACGACTCTATCTATACCTGTTATCGACGGTTCCGCTACTAACTTAAGTAATTGATTTTTTTCCACTCCCCAGTACGTCAGTGTTTGTAGCTTTTCACTAATGTAGGGGATTAAATCTTTTAAAGATTCCACCGGTACACACCAGAGAACAAACTGGCCAACATGCGGGTTCAAATCCAGGCGCGTTTTCGGACTGAGCACGATCACTTTTACATTACCATACGCACCGATCTCCGCCACCTTCCCCTCAGCAGCCAAAGACTGTTCCATTACCAGTTGCTCATTTTTAAGGGTGATGGCTGGCATCCCGTCAAAATGTTTACCCAGCATCTCAAACACCGATTTTTGCCTATCTTTCGCACCGAGCCAAAAAAGTAATTTGGGGGAGGAGCACGCCTGCTGCTCAAAGGGCGATAAATCCCGATAGAGCCTCTCTGCCAGCTGGATTTCGGAAGTTGGATCAAGTGCATCACCTTGAATAACACACGCTGAAAAACGGTCAGCAAAACTGATATCGCGACACCGGGGTTTAGTAGTTAACTGCTTAATTGCCAGAACGCTTTCATCCCCACCCCACAGTATTCGGCCATCGGCGTATTGGCTGATAAAGTTAGCCAGGTCTTCATGGGTTCTATCGTATTGGACGAACTGATTGGCTTTGGCTAACGACTCGAACTGAGATTGGTTTAATACATCAAAAATTATTTTGAGCAGATCCCGTTGTAACTCACTTAACGCAGAGCTTAATCTGACAACATTGCGGTTACCGGTGATAAGAGAACATACCCAACTATAAACGAACATGGTATCCACGTTTGTTGGCGTGTAATGGACCACCAGGCCAAGGGGTTTTCGCAACTCTGATGTCAGGATTGAAAAACGCTTGTTAATATTCGCTTTGCGCAACCAAAACCCCAGCGCCACCAATTCACCATGCTTTTGCCCACCAGCAGAGAGTAATTTGGCGGAAAGTGCACTGGTAAAGGCTAAAATATCCTCGTCTAACGGTCTGAAATTATTAGCCCCCCAGACTGTGAGGGTTTGTGCTTGTTCAATGTCTTGCAACAGCGTTAATTGGTATTTTCCCATGCTATCCGCCCACCGTGTCACTACATCCACGCACTTCTGTTTTAGGCAAACGTCCTTCAACGCTAAAGTAACGTCCCAGGCGTCCACAAGCACAATCATCTTCACCAAGAATGGTGCCGATATCTTCAGTCAGTAAGCTAAAGCCCGGATAACTGGTGGGCAATACAGAAAGTACTTGTAACAACCCTGAGCGCCCGTGCTCTTGTACGGCTAAGGTGTATGGATTGCGAACCAGCACATCGGCAAATGGAGGTGCATGAAGATGTCCTTTTTCACATTCTACAAATACACTTCCTACCTGCTCCGCCATACCATAAAAGTTGTGTACTTTTGATATACCAGTGCGAGCGTTAACTTGCTGTTTGAAAATGTCATTACTGACTTGTTGATCGACCAGCTTTTTCCAGCCACCACTATGGATGAGACAGCCATCATCAAAACAAACCTGAATATTCTTTTTCACCAATGCCTGGATAAAATGTAGCCACACTATATAGGTAAAGCCGAAAAGTAATACTGGCATTCCCCGATATTGTTCGCTGAATTGAATAACGGCATCGGTATTAAGCGTCATATCTTCATTAAGGGCATAGGTATGGTTGCGACCAAAAAAGGCCATTCCCTGAATGCCTGCACCTCTGGCCGAAAGTTGCGGATTTTTCAAAACAGCAGGTGAATCAATTATCAACATTGGCAGGCGTTTTTTGCCAATGAAAGACTGCATAATATTAACCAGAACTTTGCTCTGTCTGGCACTTGTGTCCTTATCCAGCACTATTTTTGCGGGAGTCTGGCCAGTGGTACCAGAAGAATTGAGGGTCCTGAAAATATCTGCCTGGGCGACACTTTTCAAATTATACTTTTTGAATAACCGCACGGCTAAATAAGGTAAGCCTTCGTAAGCGGAAAAATCATGCTGATTTAATTGAGTAATTCGCTGATATTCAGAGCAATTAGCAAAATGATGAGTGTGAAGAAACCGAAAACAGTCTAAAAGAATGGCTGACTTTTCTACCTGATTAAGCGAAGTGAAGCCTGCATCAAACAGTACATCGAGATTTTGTTGATAGGTTTGATCTGACATTCATTCACTTAATTTTTAATTCAACTAATTGCTTATTAGTATCGACATTTCACGAGTATGCGTTAATTTTCTGGAAAACCCGGGGGATTTGCAAGTCACGATTGTTATTCGGCATCATCAGAAGGAGAGAACACTTCACGTTCCAACATACGATAGTCTATTTTGCCATTTTCCAGTAACGGCCATTGTTTGCAGCGGTGAACAAGTACAGCAGCCGGAGGAACGTTTAAGATTTGCTGAGTTGACTGCCTGATAGCTTGTTCATCATCGGAGCAAGTGCATACCGCAATTTTATTATCAATCCCTACGCATCGAACATCGAACGTGAGACTATTGAGCTGTTGCTCTGCGTCATCCAGACTGCATCGCTCTCCGAATAACTTAATCATTCTTTTAATTCTGCCGGTGATATAAAAATCACCGTCCTGATCGAAATAGCCGATATCTCCGGTTTTTAATTCCTGAATGCGGTTGAATGCCTGCATATCTTTAGCCGAAGTGACATACCCCAACATTACGTTATTACCTTGATAAATTAATTCTCCGCACTCACCAGGGCTGGTCACAACTTTTTGATTTACATCAATAAGCCTGAGCTTCCCTCCACTAATTGGTTGACCAATACTCCGGGGCTTTACCAGCACTTTTTCGGGAGCAAGGTAGGCAATGCGCGCAGTGGCTTCGGTTTGTCCGTACATGATATACAGCTGCTTGTCGTGTTGCTCTGCGTAGTTTGCCAGTCGGACGACCATTGACTCTGATAGTTTGCCGCCGGCTTGAGTTAAATAGCGCAATGCAGGTAAGGGCTTTTTATCTAAACGCAAGCGCAGTAGCATTTCATACCAGCTGGGTACCCCATTGATCGAAGAAATCGATTCATTTTCGAGAACTTGCCAAAAGCCTTTATCCATAACCGTCTGGTCGGTAAGACGAATACAGGCCCCCACCGCCAGGTGTGTGTGCAACACTGACAGGCCGTACGAATAAGAAAACGGTAATGAGCCAAGCGTAATATCTGATTGTTCTATGGGCAGATAAGACAAAATTGACTGGGTGTTGGCATGCAGGTTCTTGTACGATAATGCCACGTACTTCTGACCTCCTGTAGAACCGGAAGTGGGTAACATAAGCGCCAGTTCTTCAGCCAGAATAATCGTCTTACAAGAAAGTGATTCAGATTGTTCCTCACTGACATACAGATTCGGTTCGAATTGCCTTATCGTATCCTCAATTACCTTTGCGCGGGCGTCCCCGTTAAGCAGTACGCAGGGAAATCTGGCTTGCAGACAGACAATGTAATTAACCACACTTTCAATAGTATTAGTGATCTTCATCAGGACAAGCGGCCTGTCGCAGCCTGAGTGCTGCCGCCAAATTCGCGCTCGTTCAGTTACTTTTGCCTGAAGCTGAAGGTATGTCATTGAGCGTGTATCACTAATTAGCGCCGTACGCTCGCCGAACTGTTCAAGCGTCCCACTGATAAAAGCGTATGTCATTACGGGGTAAACAGCCCGTCTACCGGTAATATATGTCCCGTGGTAAAAGATGACTGCTCCGAAAGCAAAAATACCACGGCTTTAGCAACTTCTTGTGCTGAACCTGGGCGTTTCATCACGATACGCTGCAACACGTGTTCGCGTTTTTCCTGTTCGTAGTGCTTAGTCATTGAGGTATCGATAAAGCCAGGAGCGACACCATTGACTCGTATACCCACAGGAGCCAGCTCCTTGGCCAGGGACAGGGTAGCGCCTTTCAAGGCAGCTTTACTGGAAGCATAGGCACTCATACCGGAACTGCCCTGCTCTCCAACTTGAGAGAGTAAGTTAACAATGGCGCCTTTGCGTTGCCTTGCCATCAACCTGCAAGCAAGTTGCATATGCTGGTAGGGGGCAAGGAAATTAATATTTAACTGCTCTTTTAGCTTATCCATCGAATTAACGGTCACCGGCGCTTCATACATTACACCCGCGTTATTCACCAACCCATATAAGGGGCCAATATCTGACTGCATCTGCATTTTTTGAATTTGCCGAAAGTGCTCTTTTACGGCTTTTTCGTCAGTGACATCATAAATAAGCGGAAACGCTTTATCGCCCCACTCATCTAACAGCGTATGCAGCTTTTCTTCATCCCGTGCATTCACAAATACCGCTGCGCCTAATTTTAGGCATAGGGTAACAATAGCCTGACCGATTTCACCGGTGGCTCCCGTTACCAGTATCGACTTGCCTTTAAGACTGCTAATTTCAGAATTGGATGTCATATTTGGTCAGTATTTCCTTTGCTTTACCGACAGAACTCATATCAATAATATCATCCGTATCCAGCATTACGTCAAAGCTGTCTTCCAATTCTGCAATCAGGATCATGTGAGCAGTTGAATCCCACTCTTTGATAGTGTTGTAAGTCAATGTATCTGTCACTTGCCTGGGTTCAATCCCCAGCGCCTGACAAAAAACCTGCTGTAATTTTTCGTTATTATTCACAAATTTAACCCTGTTATTTACGCCCGCTCGAACGCGAGAGCAAGCGTCGCAATACCTTAGTGTGCCGTTCAAAGGTATCTTTTTGCAAGGTTAAGTCAATTAATTCGTGCTGTTTGTCCACTTGATAACCGAGTTGCGCGTTGTATTTAAGCGCCGCAGTGTTTTCTGCTTTTACAACTGCAAAAAATGTTTCAACGGAATAACGGGAAAAACAAAAATCATACAGGGCCAACGTCGGCGCGAATGCGACAATGTTGCCCTGATAACCAGGGTGCCCAATATACAAACCAGGCTCTAAAACCGTAGCGCTCTGCACGGTATCACCATGGAAACGCGCTTTCACATTCGTCGCGCCAATTGGCTGGCCTTTGTATTCCACCACCCAGTGTTGTTGTGATACATCCCGTTTTATCTTCTTAAACCAGGCAAGTTGCTGCTCATCAGAAATAAAATCTGTCGATAACATCTGTTGTCGGACTGATGCACTGTTACGCCAGTTTCTAAGTCGTTCCAAGTCGTTTTCTTCAACGGGTCGTAAGCGCACTTGGAAGCCTTGAATGATAGGCCCCTTTTCAGTATTTACCACCTCAATCATGTTGATAATCCGCAATACAACTTAATAATCTTATCGCTCCCTCGGCATCATATTTCCCTTTAGCTTTATCGGACATATTTTGTAAATCACTAGCCAACAAGTTAGAGACTTTTGCTACGATACCAGGGATCGGCGGCTGCTGGGTACAATCAAAACTTACCGCCCATCCCTCTTCCACTGCCTGTTGGGTTGCTTTACGCTGGTTTTCTGCAACGATCAACAAAACAGCTGGGGTTTCACATACACCTAATTCGAACTGACTGCCACCGGCTGCGCTGACTGCCAACTTCGCATTTGCCCACACGTCACTCATATCCTGACAGTTATGAATATGTTGTACTGGGCTTGATAATTTACCTAAACATGATTCCAGTTCACTTAAATGGGCATAAGCTGGGCCGGTCACCACCCGTATCGGGACGTCTGGGAGTTGCATGCTCATTTCTTGTAACAGAGATATAGTGAGGTTTAAAGGGTCACTGCCCCCCAGATTCACGGCCACTCCGTTACGCTGGTTAATGGGCTTTAGTTCCAGTTGCGAAAACTCTTGTCTTAGTAGACGAAATGAAGCTCCATAACAAAACTTCTTACTGGCATGATTAAGCGGTTCTGCAGTGGGATCGACTACGATATCCGCCAATTCAGTGAGTGTCGTCATACCATCATCCATCAATACCGTGCAACGATTGGCGGCGCGGCTAAGTTTAATGATATCAGGATGAAACGTGTATCCATCAAATATTATGGCGGCGGCACCGCTTGCTTCAGCTTGCTGAGCAAGCCATTGCCCCTCAGCTTCAGCGCTAAGGTCCTCAGGTAAAGGTATGATGGGAAAATGCCAGTCGTGACGAGCTTTTGCAGCATCAGCTCCTTCTTTACTCAATACAAAAACAGAGGGTATCTGACAACTATCTGCCGCCTGCGCAAGTGCCAGGCTGCGCATGAGGTGTCCCATTCCCACGTTTATAGATGCCTGGACTCTGAACAACAAGGGCCTCAAGAAACAACGTGCTCCCATTTAAGCGCGGTGCCCTTTTTCAGTGGCTCAGCTGCCTTTTTCCCCATCAGTCTCGGGTAGTGACAGGGTGCCAGCCCAAAGGCCGGACGGACCACCTTGAGATTTTTTTCCGAAAAGGTTTCGCCTACCGCGATGTCTTCACATACATAAACAGAACGACGGTACTTCTTTGACTTTTCTTCCTCGCCACTGGCACCATATCTGACATGGCCTAAACCTACCCACGCTCGTTCCGTTTCGGTTACTAATTGGGTAAGTTCAGAAGGCTCCAATGAAAAAGCGGCGTCTACTCCTCCGGCATTTCTATCCATCACAAAATGCTTTTCAATTACGGTTGCGCCCAGAGCTACCGAGGCCACTGCTACGCCTATCCCTCCCGTATGGTCACTTAAGCCTACCTGACAATCGAAGGCATCACGCATATGTGGAATGGTCATCAAATTGGTATTACCAGGATCGGCTGGATACGTGCTGGTACATTTAAGTAGAATAATATCATCGCAGCCATTTGATCTGGCACAATTCACCGCCATTTCAATTTCTTGCAAGCTAGCCATGCCGGTTGACATGATCATCGGTTTGCCTTTGCTTGCGGTATGGGCGATTAACGGGATATCCGTCAACTCAAATGACGCAATCTTAAAACACGGCACGTTCAGATCCGCTAAAAAATCGACCGCTTGAGCATCAAAAGGTGAACTGAATGCCACCATTCCCAATTCATTTGCCAATTTAAATAAAGGTGCGTGCCATTCGTAGGGTGTCGCGGCTTTCTGATACAACCCATGAAGCCGCTCTCCTTTCCAAAGGCTGTCATCTTCATTAATGACAAAATCTTCGTGGGATACATCCAGTGTCATTGAGTCTGCTGTATACGTTTGCAACTTTATCGCATGGGCACCAGCCTTTGCTGCGGCCCTGACCATTTGCTTAGCTAAAGAAAAATCCTGGCTATGATTGCCGCTTAGCTCTGCGATGATAAAAGGCGGTTCACTTGGCCCTATGAATCGCTTTCCAATTCGCGTGTTATGCATCAACATTACCCTTTAATATCGCTAAAACACCATCTACCAAGCTATTCACTGATACGGGTAGTTCACTCATATCCGTAGCAAAATCCGGCATGATAGTTTGGGGATGCACCCTTCCGCTGAGTAATAAAACAGGAGTGCCCACCGCTGTTGCAAACCATTGCACACCGCTGGGTATGGTGACCAGCAACTGACAGGATTTTAACTCTGCCAGTTTGTTAGCCACATTGCCAGCATCATCTAAACCTCGCCAGACAGAGACCCCTTTATCTGCTAATGCTTTTTCCAGTTCATCTGCAAACGGGTAAGTATCAGTGGAGGAGAAACCTGTTAGTGCAAACGCGACCCTTTCTTGTTGATTTCCAGCCATGCTGGCCGCATCAACTGCGATTGACATATCCATTTCAATATCAGCGAAACCGCAGCAGCGGCGTAAATAAAACTCAGGATATCCTTGTGCAGGGGGCTCACCATGTAACCACCAGTTTTCATGCCACTGGTGCATGCCACTCCAGGTACTGTGAAGATATTGTGTCGACGAGTTAACATACTCTGGTGAAAGCGTTTGTTGTTTAAACTGACTGACCAGTTCCTGTACGGATCGGTTTAACATATTCCCCATAACCGGTTTGCCAGCGTCTTTTAAGAAGCGCGCAAGGAAACAGGGCATAAAACACGTATCTAAATTAATGATTTCGGTGTAATTGTGGCTATCTATTATTTCCGCCAGTTCCAGAAAAAGCTCCATTGCTGCGACGAAATCTTCCGGCCATTCCGTTGCCTCTAAACCATACGTGGTAACGTCTGGTTCTGCCAGTTGCATGATTTCAATCCCAGTATCAAAGGTAAGAAAATGGATTTCTGCTTGCGGAAAACAGCGTTGCATGTGTCTGACCGCAGGGACACCGATCGCGGCTACATCGTAGCTGTCCATCATTCTGATGATAAGAATTTTCTCAGCCATAATTACCCTTTTATATATGCTTGATACATGAGTTCAGCTCGCTGCCAGTCCTCGGGCGTATCGATATCCTGAACGAGATAGCGGGGGAGAATGACAGGGATACTGTGCGTAGCAAACGTAGGTGCACCAGATAAAAATGCTTGCTTACGGCCCCAGTAAAACTGTCCGGCATCATGGTAACACTCTTCTAAATCTTGTGAGCGTTTACCCATTTGCGTTTGATCAAGCGGCTCTACCCCTCCCTCTTTTAATCTGATTGCCCGTTGAATAGGAAAATCAAATGTAGTCACAGAAAAAGCAAATTGTCTGTTGTTATTACTCTTTAGCTGTTCGAATCCCCTTTCCAGATACGCAGCCGTCAAAAAGGGAGCCGTAGCATAAATACAACAAACGAAATCCACAGGCTGCCTGTTTTGCTCATATTCTCGTATCGCGTGTTGAACCACAGGGGTGGTGCCGGTAAAATCATCAGCTAACTTTTCAGGTCGATCCACAATATAGGTAGCGCCGCATTGTCGGGCTGTTGATGCAATTTCTGATGAGTCGGTAGAGACGATGATGTCGTCAAACAGTTCGCTTTTCACAGCGGCATCTATTGAGTAAGCAATAAGCGGTTTGCCTGCAAACGCTTTGATATTTTTATGCTTAATTCGCTTACTGCCACCGCGTGCGGGTATAACAGCTATTTTCACGATAAAACCTTTGTCAGCTGTGCAATTACATAATTCTGATCAGCTTCAGTTAGTGCAGGATACAATGGCAAACTTAATGTGCTTTCGTAATACTTTTCTGCATTGGGGAACTGACCCTGCGTAAAGCCGAGCTTTTGATAGTAAGGGTGCAAATGAATAGGGATATAATGCACATTCACGCCCACGCCATTTTCACGTAACTGATTAAATATGGTCTTACGGTTGTGCTTGGTTAGCTCAATAGCATAAAGATGCCATGCACTTTGGGCATCCAAATCAGGGCGTTTTACAGGCAACGCGGCCAGCGCATGTTGATATTGCTCAGCTTTCGCTCTTCGTGCCTGTATATAACTATCCAGCCTTGATAATTGGCTGATGCCTAACGCTGCATGCAGATCACTTAAACGATAGTTGTATCCTAATTCAAATTGCGCATAAAACCATGCCTTTTCTGCTGCCTCATGCCCCAACAGTTCTGGATCACGAGTAATGCCATGTGACGCGAATAGCTTAAGCTTGCTATGAAACTCTGCGCAATTTGTGGTGACTGCACCGCCTTCTGCTGACGTGACCGATTTAACCGGATGAAAACTCAAAACCGCCATATCTGAAAAGGCACATCGTCCCACTTTATTGCCGTGACCGTCTTCTCCGCCCAGCGCATGGGCAGCATCTTCAATCAGTGTGATCCCAAAGGGACGGGTAATATCCTGGATAGCCTTCATATCACAGCTACTGCCAGCGAAATGCACGACCACTATCGCCTTTGGCAACGTTTTTTGGCGTACAGATTCTTCCAATTTGGTCGCCAGTGCATCAACAGACATGTTACGGGTTGCTGGATCAATATCCACAAAGTCAACTTTGGCACCGCAATAGAGCGCACAGTTCGCGGAAGCGGCGAATGAGTTAGGCGATGTCCAAACCCAATCCCCCTTACCGACGCCCGCTGCAAGGCACGCAATATGTAAGGCTGATGTACCGCTATTCGCGGCAACTGCGTACTTTGCCCCAGTATAGTCACACAGCGCCTGTTCAAAGGCAGGGACCTGTTTGCCTTGAGTAAGGAACTCATTTTTTAATACATTAACGACGGCCTCAACGTCTGCATTATGAATATCATGGCTTCCGTAAGGTATCATTCTGTGACCTTATCCAGCTCTTTAAGCTCGTCTACCGATAAAAAATGGGGATTCTTTCCCGAATGATATTCAAACTTATCTGGTGCAAGCTCACCGGTTTCGCCGGCGTTATTTTTAAGGTAGTTAACGTTTTTATCAAAAAACTTGATGGCCGGGGTAATCACATAATGGTCATCAAATTCAACCGTATGATGCGCCATCTCTTCTGGCACCATCAGTTCATGGAGCTTTTCACCCGGACGAATTCCAATTAAATCATACTCACGGGTTCCGCTCATGGCTTCGACCAAATCAACAATTCGGATCGAGGGTATTTTGGGAACAAAGATTTCACCACCCTGCATACGTTCGAAGTTCTTCACCACGAAAGCCACGCCCTCATCCAAGGTAATCCAGAATCGGGTCATTTCTGCATGGGTAACCGGAAGTTTGGTTATCCCGTCCTTTAACATATTGCGAAACAAGGGGACCACCGAACCGCGAGAACCAACCACATTTCCATAGCGCACTACAGAAAAGCGGGTGCCACGTCCGCCGGAAATATTGTTGGCGGCAACAAAAAGTTTATCGGAAGCCAGTTTAGTTGCGCCGTACAGGTTGACTGGGTTGGCGGCTTTATCTGTCGAAAGTGCAATCACACGAGAAACATTGCAGGCAATAGCCGCATCAATGACATTTTGCGCGCCATTTATATTGGTTTTGATACATTCATTAGGATTGTATTCGGCTGCGGGAACCTGTTTTAAAGCTGCAGCATGAACCACATAGTCCACCCCTTGCATGGCTATTTTTAATCGTTCGTTATCCCTGACGTCACCGATAAAATAACGCATACATTCCGCACTGAATGTTTGCTGCATTTCGTATTGTTTCAATTCGTCACGCGAGTAAATGATAATTTTTTTAGGATTCGCATTATTAAGTAGGTATTTGACGAATCGCTTACCAAATGAACCTGTCCCGCCTGTTATTAAGATAGTACGATCGTCAAACTTCATCATGGTTTGCCTTTATATATTCGAGTTTTTCTTTTAATTGACCTTTACTAATTTCGACTTCTGCTTCAGTCTTTATCATGTAAACAAAATCTGATACCTTCACGCCCCTTGGAATAAATCTACCCCTCGTACCATCAATTAACACCTGTTCTTTTGTATCTAAAACCTCTTTTGTTAAGCCCAATAAACTTTGTCCGAATTCGTAAACGTAGAAAGGAGACGTGCTTTCTAAGCTTAAATAATTATCTAACTGCGAAACCGAGCTAACGCTCAGCTTTCCTATGAATCCTATAAGTTTTGGGCTCGTGTAGGCACTTATAACAGCAAGTATTGTGCGCTGAAAATCATTGCTTCTGACAGAGCCATCAGGATCGCGCCAATCCCCACCTAAATAAAGGGATTTTCTTCCAGCTGTGACGTTGCGATAAAAATCACTTTCGTGACTCAAGATATAAAAGCTGTTTGGTTTGGAAGCGGGCCCTATATTTGAATTCCACACCAAGGAAAGATAATCAGCCCCTTGTATTTTCCTTTTTGACAACCCGATGATCTCGTAAAAAGCATTCACATATACTTGGTTTCTTGAAGGTATGGTTTCAATGGAATGTCCTTTAGTTGAAAAATATTGATTTAATATAATTGATTGCCGTTCATTCTCACTAAACTGTATAAAACAATAGCCCTTCTCATCCTTCATGAGCGCTTCCTTGAATTGAGATATATAGTTTTTCCAAACGCTTAAAATTTGATTGAAAAGAGAAATAGCCGTTTCGGCTTCATCAATA
>CAZROH010000055.1:0-21089 GCA_964601635.1 uncultured Alteromonas sp.
CACGTTATGTTTAAAGAGGCAAAAATCAAGTAATTACACTTGCTTTTGTCTCCACTAAAACCCGGTTTACGCCGGGTTTTTTGTGTGTAAATTCCCATTTTTGTTATTCAACTCCTTTTTCCTCTTGCTATACTGGCTGCTCAGACATTACCCATGATTTTCCACGCAGGGTTTTAAAAGGAGCTTTTTTTGGCCAAACCGTCCTCCAAAGCCATGAATAACATTGTGATTTTTGCGATGTTGATAATGATTGCTTTGTTTAATCTGGATACATTGCTGCCTAAAGCCACGCAAACCAAAGAGCGTAGTTTACTCCCTTCTGATGCCTATATTTTGAAAATTGAAACCGATGTCGGCAAGGTGGAAAGGACGGGTCAGCAGTGGCGTCAGGTGACGTCGACTGATTCAGTTAAACAAAGCCCGGCAGAGCAAATAAAAGCGTGGCAATCAGCGGTGCTTGCGCCGGTAGACTCATTACCCGCTGGGGTAAGCGAACAGGCACCTATCATCGCCGTAGTGTGGTTGGCAGGCAAATCCGATGGGCTTGTTTTTGCATTTTACCAGACAAACAAGCAAACATATGTGCGACACGAGGGTAACTGGTACCAATTGGTGCAGTCACCGTTAATGTCTCTTATCCCGTGGTTATCTTCACTCACTGATCAGGAACGCTAATGCCAGAATTACCCGAAGTCGAAGTTAGCCGGTTAGGGATCTCGCCACACTTAGTTGGGCAGACGATTTTATCTGTGGTTGTCAGGCAGCCAAAGCTACGTTGGCCTGTACCAGCGCAACTCAAGCTGGCAGAAGGTCAGCAAATAAAAGCCGTGCAAAGGCGCGCCAAGTACCTGTTGATCGATATTGGCATCGCACAGATTGTTCTGCATCTTGGGATGTCTGGAAAACTTCGGGTGGTACCTGCCACCTTAGCACCGATAAAGCATGATCATATCGATATTGTTTTAAGTAGCGGCAAATGCTTGCGCTTTAATGACGCCAGACGCTTTGGAGCCTGTTTATGGCAACCGCAGGGAGAATTGCTGCCTCAGCTACAGGGGCTTGGCCCCGAACCGCTAACCGAAACCTTTACCGCCCAGCATCTGTTTACCCTCTCTAGGGGACGTAAAACACCCGTTAAAAATTTCATAATGGACAACGATATCGTGGTTGGGGTGGGAAATATCTACGCAAATGAAGCATTGTTCATGGCCAATATTGATCCCCGGCGTGCTGCCGGGCGGATATCACTGCAACGTTATCAAAAACTGACAAAAGAAATAAAAGCGGTGTTGGCGAGTGCTATCCAGCAAGGTGGCACCACTCTGAAAGACTTCACTCAAAGCGATGGAAGCCCAGGCTACTTCAGACAACATTTACGTGTATATGGGCGTGCCGGTAAGGCATGTGAGCAATGCGAAGGGGTCATTAGTAGTGTTGTCATCGGCCAGCGCAATACGTTTTTTTGTCCCCGCTGCCAACGGTAGCCTGGCCTTTTTGTCTACTTTTTAAAACGCTCGATTAATGCTTTTTCCACCTCAGGGTGACAAAAGTCGGAAACTTTACCATGGTGCTGGGCGACTTCTTTGACCAGGGTAGAAGATATAAAAGAGTTTTCCTCTGCGGGTGTTAAGAATACGCTTTCCAACTTAGGATTGAGTCTGCGATTCATATTGGCTAGCTGAAACTCGTATTCAAAATCAGAAACCGCACGTAAACCGCGGATAAGAATGGTCGCATGTTGTTGTTCGGCAAAATCGGCTAATAGTCCGGTAAAGCCCTGCACTTCCACATTAGGTAACGAAGAGGTAACTGCTTTAATCAGCTTCACTCTTTCTTCAAGTGAGAATAACGGCTTTTTGTTGGGATTTGAGGCAATTCCCACAATGACATGAGAAAACATCTGCGAAGCACGCTCAATCAAATCAGCATGGCCATTAGTGATGGGATCAAATGTTCCAGGGTATATTGCACGCGTATGCATATGTATGTTCCGAAAAAAATTTTGAGCACCTTAACCAGAATCAAGGTCGGATGCAATTTTGATTGCGCTTTGCGTCCTGTGACTCTTAGGTTACCATACTTGGGTACGGTTTAATTGAAAGGAATATTGTGCGTTTATCCAGCTTTTTAGGCCTGTTGTTACTGGCGGCCCCTGCAAGTATGGCGTCACCATGGATTGGTACCAATGATGAATCGTTACACCAGGATATTCGAACGCTGGTGGAGTTTAATGTAATTGATGCCGTTGCTATCAGTTATCCGGTGCCATGGCGTGGCATTGACAGTCAGTTGGCCCGTGTTGAGGCAAATGCTCTGCCAGAGCCTGCCAAGCGCGCCGCAAGGCGACTCCAGCATTATCTGAAGCACAGACAAAAAGACGTTCTTCGCCACATCACTTCTGCTTATGCTGCATCTGATCCGGTAAGATTTGATTCAACCCACGCAACCTATGGCCAAAAGGAGCGCCTAAGCCATCAGGCCGAAATAGTCAGCGGCAGATGGTCAGCAAAATTGAACGCCAATATGCTGGAAGGCGGCGATACCAATCTGGATGACTCTTACCTGGCAATGCATCTGGGAGGATGGGTAGTAAAGGCTGGTGCGACCGATCAATTTTGGGGGCCAGCAAATGATTCCAGCTTGATATTGTCTGCCAATGCACGCCCCCTCCCTACAGTGGGCTTGTTCAGAGGGAGTGCCACGGAATCTGAATCACCCTGGCTGAGTTGGTTGGGCCCCTGGTATGCCAGTGCTGAAATTGGCCAGTTTCAGGATGAACGGGAAGTCGACGGGGCAAAATTGTGGCGGGCGCGATTTACCGCCAAGCCGTTAAAAGGACTGACGTTTGGTATGTCATGGGTGGCAATGTGGGGAGGTGCTGGCCAGCCCAACTCATTGGGCGACCTGATTGATGTACTGACCTTTCAAACCCAGTGTATTGATGCGCTGGAATCCTGTGATGATGAGCTGAATACGACGACGGGCAACCATATCGCGGGCTTTGATTTGGCTTATTCGTTCATGCTGTTTGAGCGACCAATTACCCTCTATGCCCAACGCATTGGTGAAGACGCTAAAGACTATAAAGTCACTGATAATGCCAACTTAGTTGGCATAAGTACCTATTTAGGGCCGTTTAAGCTTTATGTAGAAAATAGCGACACCAACATTGCCTGTAACGGTGACAATAATCCAGCGACCAATTGTTATTACGAGCATAGCATCTATAAAACCGGTTATCGGCACTATGCCCGTGCTGTCGGCAGTACATTCGACTCGGATGCCAAACAAACCACATTAGGTATTCACTGGCGTGGTCAACGTGGCCAGTCGGCCGCATTGAAACTATCACAAATTGAGCTTAATGCTGACGGAATTCGTCCATCCCCGGTTTTAACCCGCTCTGCGAGTGAAGAGTTAAACCTGATTAGTGGCTATTATCAGCAACCGCTGGGCAATTTTTTGGTTAAAGTGGGCGCGGAATATCAGGATCGCGATTTGGGCGAAGAGCAGGTATCCGATACGGCGGTCTTTTTAGACTTACGCTACGCCTGGTACTGATGATAGCCACCTAATAAACTCTGCCAGTCCGCTTCATTCCAGTGAAAATCGATATGTTTGCCACGTTCTTTGATTAAAGAGCGTTGCAAGCGGGCTAAGTTACCCTGTTTCCAGCTTTCACCGGTTCGCTTTCGGCATCGGTCAAAGTCAATAAGCCATGCCTGGTGGTTTGTATCCAGCATGATATTACGAACATTAAGATCGTGGTGATAAATTTGTGCAGCATGGAAACGGGCGATGGTATGACCTATATGATGCCACTCTTGTTCAGTGAGCGCACGTTGACACATGATACTGTGCAAATCTTCACTGTTGCCAATAAGCCGGGTAAGTAAATCGGCGCGGTAGAACACTCCACGTCGAGACACATACGCTGCTATCGGGGTGGGGACGGGCAGGTCAATTGATCTCATGGCGGTAAGTAATTTAAATTCAGCGAATGCGCGGGTGCGCGCTAAGCCCGTATAAAAGTATTGGTCTTCCAACACCTTACCAATTAACCCCCCTCGACGAAAATGACGTAACACCCAAATATCGCTTAACGGCTTAATGAATACTGTAGTACCGCGGCCTTTGGCACCCCCAATCACCTTATTTTGTTGCTGCCAGTGATTAACACTAAAAAATGCTTTATCAGGATGCGGCATTATTTGTGCGTCAAATAATACATGCTGTCTGCGACCGATTTGTTGTTGTTTAATCGTCATTTCGCTTGTCTGATATGGTAAATTACTCATTGTAAACGAATATCAACACTTTTCAGCCTTACAAGGTAGTGGTTTGTGAAAAAAATTTGCTTGTTGCGTCTCTCTGCGATTGGCGACGTGTGCCATGCTGTCGCAATGGTTAACCGTATTCAACGACATTGGCCAGAGACCGAAATTACCTGGGTAATTGGTAAAATTGAATATCAACTTGTGCGCTTAATGCCAAATATTCGGTTTGTTGTGTATGACAAAAAAGAGGGCCGGGCAGGAGTAAAGCGTTTGCAGGAAACGTTGGCCGGTACCACATTTGATGCACTGTGCGTGATGCAGGTTGCTTTACGGGCAAACTTGGTATCCACCGCTATTAAAGCGAAAAAACGAATTGGCTTTGATTGGCACCGCAGTAAGGAATTACATTGGCTGTTCACCAATAAACGCGTCCAGCCTCACCCTTACGCTCATGTGTTAGACGGCTTCATGGATTTTGCTGATACCCTAGGTGTGCCAAAGGATGACGCTCCCCACTGGACTATTCCGTTGGAAGAGGAGGCCGAGCAATGGGCAAAGCAGCAGGCGGCCGAATTAGGGGAGTTTGCTATTATCAGTCCCGCCGCCAGTAAGCAAGAGCGGAATTGGTTACCCGAACGATACGCAGGTATTGTTGATCATCTGTTTTCCAAGTCTGTGCCAGTTGTACTATGTGGCGGGCCTGGAGCGCTGGATAAGAATACTGCTGATGCAATTCTTTCCCATACCAACTCGGTTGCGAGAAACCTGGTAGGAAAGACATCACTTCATCAACTCCAGGCATTGATAAAGCATGCAAAATTCGTCATTGCGCCTGATACCGGGCCAGCTCACATGGCAACGACTGTCGGCACACCAGTAATTGGCTTGTATGCCCATTCCAATCCAAGGCGAACAGGGCCTTATAATGATTTGGACAGAGTGGTGTCGGTGTACGACGAGTGCGTGCTTTCTCAATATGGAAAACAGTGGGAAGACTTGCCTTGGGGTACCCGTGCAAAAGGAGAGCGTTTAATGGAAAAAATAAGCGAAAAAGCGGTAATTGATCAAATTGATTGGCTGCTAAAAACGTAAAATTATCTATTTTCTTCATTAAATTGCCGCAGTTCGACGGCAGATTAGCTCTTCCCATCTACACTTATTAGTAAAAATCGCTCGTCATGCGAAATGCGTTGATAGGGAGCGCAATTAGTGGTTGAAATGGAACGCCAACAAACAATTAGTAATCAAAACCGATTTAGGTTGCTCAATAAACTGGTGATTTTATTGTTTGTGTTTGTATCAGGCGCGAATGGTAAAGGCCTCACCATTATTACCAATTCGTCTGTTAATCAGACGACTTTTTCACAGTCGGAAATTCGCCAAATTTTTAGCGCCCGCAAACAATTCTGGAATGACGGTACCCGAATCACTGTTTACGTGATGGACCCTAACTCGGTACAGCACAAACAGTTCTGTAAAGAAAAGCTGAATATGTTTCCCTACCAGCTTGAGCGGCTTTGGCATCAGATAACCTATTCTGGGCAAGGCGACCCGCCACTTTTTTTAAACTCTCAAGAAGCACTGATTAAGGCAGTTCTGAACACGCCAGGTGCAATTGGTTATGCAGAAGAAGCACACTTACAACAGACCAACAGCAGTGGCAAGGAAGCAGTAGAATGAATAAAGCATTGTTAATCGGCGTGAGCATGCTGGGGATGCCTTTGGCGATGGCGGCAGATATCAGTTGGCATGGGTATATCTCGCAAGGTCTGACCCAATCAGTCGATAGCGCATTTATCACGGATAATGATGCTGTCACCGCGGAGTTAACTGAGCTAGGTCTTAACGGGCGGTATCAGTTTACACCCACGGTTGCCCTTGTTGGCCAACTGGTTTATCTGGATGGAGGCAACCGATTTGAGCAAGGGAGTCGACTTGATTATTTGTTTATCGACTGGACCCTGGCTGAAACCGATAAAATATCTACGCATTTACATTTGGGCAGGTATAAAAACCACCACTGGCTCTATTCTGCCACGCGTGATGTGCCGCAAACACGAGACACTGCGGTGTTACCTCAATCCGTCTATTTTGATAGTTTTCGGGATATCGCATTAGGCAGTAACGGTGCATTTTTGCAATCCGAGTATCAAAATCACCTTGGACACTGGCAAGTTAACTGGAGTCTGGGGCGGTCAGCGGTGAGTGAGGAGCAGACTCAGGCTTTTTTAGGCCCGTTAGCGCAAGGCGAATCAAAACAGGACTACGTTCATCAGGCTAGTGTCTTTTGGCAGCCGAACTCTCTTAACTGGCGACTCGGAGGGAGTTATCTGGCTTCAGATTTCACCTACGAAGCAACCCCAAACGATATATTCATTGATGGCACCACTGAAATCGAACGTTTCGTATTGTCACTGCAATATTTTAGTGAGCGGTGGGAGCTTAGTGCGGAGCTATTGCAGGAAAGACTGAATAGCCGTGGCGCGCTTTCCCCCTCGTTTGAACAATATACGATTGGTGAAGGCGGATATGTTCAGGCGCGATATATGCTTACTTCTTCAATTAGTACATTGCTTCGTTTTGATACCTATGATGTCAACAAGGATGATCCTGATGGTGAGCGACTTAACCAGCAATCGAACGGTTTTATTCCTGCATATTTTGGCTATATGAATACCGTGGCGTTAGGGTTTCGCTGGGATATTGCCAGTAATTGGCGCATGCAGGGAGAGCATCACTGGGTGGAAGGTGCCGGGCGTACGCGAGGAGTGTGGGACCCGTCATCGATTAACTCCACTCAAAAGCACTGGCGAATGTGGTCACTTCAACTTATGTATTGGTTTTAAATGCGCTTCTCTTTATCGTTAACGACCAAAATGATGGTAATCATGCTTGTCATGATTTTTACTGTCACGCTGGTCATTAGCTCTTTACTGATAGTGCAATCCAACTCTTCGCTTTCGCAACAGCAATTTGAGCAACAAGTGGTAAACGCGCAAAAATTCGCGCTATATAAACGCCTGTTTATGCAAAACGTGCTGTTGTGGGTGGAAACGGTTTCCTCGCTCGCGGATAGCAATAGTGACGCAGTGAACGAATTAACTGAAATGATCGATACCGCCCGTGAGCCCCTCAACATGACCCTGCATGTGGAAAATGCGTGGCTGTTTAACTCGCATAACACGTTGGTATACGGCAATAGGCAAAAATTACCGGCCGGTATTCGACAGTTAGCCACTCAAGTAAAACAAGACTTAAAGCCGTTGTTACAAATTGATTGTGATAAACGATGTCAGTCTTTTATTGTGGTTCCGATAATGGATGCAAAACAGGATACCGCTGTTTTTATTTTATCAAGCAAAATGACGTGGCTATTAGCGTTATTAAACGAGTCGGGCACCCTGGATGGCCACGGCATTATCAAACAAGTCAACCAGCAGACTGCGAACCCGTTATTGCAGCTGGTGGGGCCCAATTCAGCAAAAAACAGGCAACTGTTAACCCAGGTAATCGAAGGACTGCCAGCCAGTGTGAATGTGAATGAGCTGGCCACCAAAGGCGTCAGGGTTAACTTCGATAATCGGGACTACCTGGTCAATGCGGTTCCGCTAAACGAGTTCGCTGTTAATGGTTTCTATGTGCTGTTTGTGAAAGACGTATCTGCTGCCGTGCAGACAAATCGTGAGTACCAGCGCGTTGTGGTGGGGTGTGCAGTGGCAATCTGTATCATTTTCTTCGCCTTAATGTACCTTTTCTTTAATAACTACCGACGAAAACTACTGGATTTAAGTTACCGTCTGCCATTACTTGCCCAGCATCGCTATCAGGACTTTTATCTGCAAAGTGAAAAAGCCCATATGTGGCGGCAGAGTCGTTTTCCTGACGAACTGGATGTGCTGGAAAATGTGACGCGTGATTTAGCTGAGCAACTCGAAGAAATTGATAACAAGATGGCCCTGAATACCGCGCAGCTTGAGCGAATGGCGATGTTTGATCATCTCACCGGGTTACCTAATCGTAATATGCTGACGTTCCAGATTGAACAGCAGTTGGCTGCCTCTGCTCGTGATGGCAGCTGGGTTGCGATCATGTTTATCGACCTGGATGATTTCAAAAAGGTCAATGACTGCTATGGCCACGATGTAGGTGACCGCTTACTTAAGGCGGCTGCTCAGCGTATTTCTAGTCCCATAAGAGAGACCGATATTGCCTCACGATTTGGTGGTGATGAGTTTGTGATCCTGTTGGAAAACTTAACTGACCGCGAGCAAATAGATGTGGTGGCAAAGAAACTGTTACGCGTCTTTTCTGAGCCGCTCAAAGTAGATGATTTGCAGTTCTATATTACGGTTAGCATCGGGATTGCCATCACCAAACAAGCGCAGACTTCTTCTGTCGATCTGTTGCGTCATGCAGATATCGCAATGTATGAAGCAAAAAGTGACCAGGGCGCGTCGTTTAAGCTGTATGACACCAGTATGAATTTGAAGGTCATGCAGAAGGTGCAGATGGAATCCGAAGCCCGCATTGCCCTGCGGGAAGATCAGTTCCGGTTAGCACTACAACCACAACTGGATCTGAAAACCAGAAAATTAGTGGGGTTTGAGGCGTTAATCAGATGGCATCACCCCACTAAAGGGCTCATCATGCCAGGTGAGTTTATTCCGTTACTCGAAAACACATCGTTTATGCTAGAGTTGGATTACTGGGTCATCGCTCATGGCGCACGGCTGCTAAGTGAGCTCAACGGTAATGGTTTTCAGGACTTAAAATTCGCCATCAACGTCTCGTCTGCACAATTCACCGATCCCACGTTACCTCATTATTTACAGCAACAGATTAGCGTAAATAAGATTGATCCGGCATGTATTTGTCTCGAATTAACCGAAACAGCGCTGGTCAGTGATATGGAACGGGCCACTGCGATCATGAAATCCGTGCGTGATTTAGGCTGCAAAATTGCCATCGACGACTTTGGTACGGGGTACTCGTCACTAAGTTATTTGAAGGCCCTACCTACCGATTACGTTAAGATTGACCAGTCTTTTGTTGCCGGAATGTTAGAGCACAAAGACGACCGCAACATCGTTTTCTCCATCATTACGATGGTGAAAAATATGGGGCTTACCGTGATTGCGGAGGGCATCGAGCATGCTGCCCAATACGAATTGTTATGCCACTTTGATTGTCATCAGGGGCAAGGGTATCTAATCGGCAAGCCTATACCTGAAGCCAATTTATGGAATCATCTGAAGGAAAATGTAGATAATAAAATCTGGACGCGTGAGTTACCCGTATTTACCGACAAATCTTAAGTTGTGCGAAAAAATTTACATTAACCTAACCTAAATAGCGGTGTTGCATAACGCAAACAGTGTACGCTCACGCTGGGTTTCTTTACACTATGCACTTTTAAGCGAAACGGAGACTCCCATGTCCGAGGCATTTATTGCTCATCTGCAGACGCAAATTAATGACGTCAAAGAAGAAGGGTTATATAAAAAAGAACGCGTTATCACAAGTCAGCAGCAGGCTGATATCCAAGTAGCCGAAGGCGATAATGTCATTAATTTTTGTGCGAATAATTACCTTGGTCTGGCGAATCATCCCGACTTGATCGCTGCGGCCAAAGATGGACTCGATAGCCATGGCTTCGGCATGGCTTCGGTGCGTTTTATCTGCGGCACGCAGGATATACACAAAGAATTAGAGCACAAAATCAGTCAGTTTCTGCAAACTGAAGATACCATTTTGTACCCTTCCTGTTTTGATGCCAATGGCGGTTTATTTGAAACATTGCTAGGCCCGGAAGATGCAATAATTTCGGATGCCTTAAATCACGCCAGTATTATTGATGGGGTGCGGTTATGTAAAGCCAAGCGCTATCGATACGCTAATAATGATATGGCTTCACTGGAAGATCAGCTGAAGCAGGCTGATGCTGACGGCGCGCGCTTTAAAGTGATTGCAACAGACGGCGTATTCTCAATGGACGGTGTGATAGCCGATCTGAAAAGTATTTGTGATTTGGCCGACAAGTATGATGCGCTGGTTATGGTTGATGATTGTCACGCCACTGGCTTTTTAGGTGAAAACGGCCGTGGCAGTCATGAGTATTGCGATGTACTCGGACGTGTCGATATTATTACCGGTACCCTGGGCAAAGCACTGGGTGGCGCTTCGGGGGGCTACACCTCAGGCAAAAAAGAAATCGTTGAGTGGCTGCGTCAGCGTTCTCGTCCCTATCTGTTCTCCAATTCAGTCGCCCCGCCAATTGTGTCGGCGTCGTTGAAAGTGTTTGATATGATGGCGAATGGCACCGAGTTGCGTAGCCAGTTGTGGAAAAATTCGGCGCATTTCCGTCAGCGAATGGAAGCGGCAGGATTTACGCTAGCCGGCAAAGACCATGCAATTATTCCGGTTATGCTGGGAGATGCCAAACTGGCCAGCGAAATGGCAGATAAAATGCTTCAAAAAGGTATCTATGTCGTAGGCTTTTCTTATCCGGTTGTGCCTAAAGGGCAAGCGCGTATCCGTACTCAAATGTCTGCGGGTCACACTATTGAACATGTCGATAAAGCCGTTGATGCCTTTATTGAGGTCGGTAAGGAACTGGGAGTGATTCAATGAAATCATTGGTGAAGTTGCATAAAGAGCCGGGTATTTGGTTAAAAGATTCGCCTAAGCCGGAAGTGGGCCATAACGACCTGCTTATAAAAATCCGCAAAACCGCTATCTGTGGTACCGACATGCACATTTATAACTGGGACGAATGGTCACAAAATACGATCCCCGTTCCCATGGTCGTCGGCCATGAATATGTCGGTGAAGTCGTCGAAATCGGACAGGAAGTGACGGGATTCAAGGTGGGTGATCGTGTGTCTGGCGAAGGGCATATTACCTGTGGACATTGTCGTAACTGTCGGGCGGGTCGTCGTCATTTGTGTCGGAATACACAAGGAGTAGGGGTTAACCGTTCCGGCGCATTTGCCGAATATTTAGCTATCCCTGCGTTCAATGCGTTTAAAATTCCTGACAACATAAGTGATGAACTGGCCTCTATCTTCGATCCTTTCGGTAATGCCGTGCATACCGCATTATCCTTTGATTTAGTGGGTGAAGATGTACTGATTACCGGGGCTGGCCCAATTGGCATTATGGCCGCGGCGGTAGCACGACATGTTGGTGCGCGTCATGTGGTGATCACGGATATTAACCCTTATCGACTTGAGCTGGCCGAAAAAATGGGCGCAACACGTGCCGTTAATGTCAGCACTACCAAACTTGATGATGTGATGAAAGAGTTAGAAATGTCAGAAGGGTTTGACGTGGGTCTTGAAATGTCGGGCGTTCCTTCAGCATTTCGCGACATGCTGGATAAAATGAACCATGGTGGCAAAATCGCCATGCTGGGTATTCCGCCTGCCGATGTGGCGATCGACTGGAACAAGGTCATTTTCAAAGGGCTTACTATAAAAGGTATATACGGACGGGAAATGTTCGAAACCTGGTATAAAATGGCGAGCCTTATCCAGAGCGGACTGGATCTAAAACCCATCATCACCCACCAGTATGGCATTGATGATTTTCAGAAAGGTTTTGATACCATGGGCTCGGGTGAGTCTGGCAAAGTAATTTTAAACTGGGACTAAAGTGGATACATTTCATCATATTTCTGTAGAGGATGTAGCTGAACGTAGCGCGGATGTGACCATAGTCGACATCCGTGATCCTCAGTCGTTCGCACTTAGCCATATGCCAACTGCGACGCATCTTTCTAATGATAACTTCGCTACATTTTTAGCTTCAACACCAAAGCAAACACCGGTAGTGGTAGTGTGTTATCACGGTATCAGTAGCCAGCAGGCGGCCAGTGTCATTGCCGCGCAAGGATTTTCAGAGGTGTACAGTATGGATGGTGGTTTTGAAGCGTGGCGACAGCAGCAACCAGTGACGTCTGAGTAGTCCGTGCTAATTCCAGTCATTGCATTTAAACACGAGCCCTATGCCCGCCTGTTAGCAAACTACCTCAACTCAGAAGGGTTTGACGTAACAGTAAACCTGGAGCCGAATGGCGAGTATATGTTGTCAGTTCCGGAAGGGACTGACTTAAAAACCTTCAGGCAGCATTGTCTGACGTTTGTACGCGATCCGGAGCATCCTTCTTATCAGGATATTGCCTGGCAAAATGGATCAGGGGTGGCGCTGGATACAAAAAGCGGAATTTCTGTCTCACAAATTAAGCAGTATGTCCGTGAGGTACCGTTTACCGCGTCAATATTATTGATCTGCTCGTTAGTATACCTGTTTTCCGTATTTGGTTTGTTTACGCCGGTGGCTAACGCGTTATTAAGCCAGTCTGTTAACGTACTGAGTTACACCCACGAGTGGTGGCGGCTGGTTACGCCCGCCCTCATTCATTTCAGTGTATTGCACATCATTTTTAACTTGCTGTGGTGGAGCATGTTGGGGGCACAAATTGAGCGGGGCTTAGGTACGTTGATGCTCATTATGATCTTCCTGGTTTCTGCCGTTATTTCCAACGGTGCCCAGTTGTGGATGAGCGGACCTAACTTTGGTGGTCTCTCGGGGGTCGTATACGCAGTGCTCGGCTTCGTCTGGTGGGCTGGCTGGTTGCGACCGTCCTGGGGACTGGGCCTGCCTAAGTCGGTGGTTGGTTTTATGCTGGTGTGGCTGGTTATCGGCTATGCCGATGTGTTGTGGGTTGAGATGGCCAATACAGCCCATACTGTCGGTTTGATCTCTGGCTGTATGCTGGCCTGGTTACTCAGTGTCGTTTGGAAGCGGTAGCTAGCTCTGATAAAGGTACTTGGTAAAGATGACATCTCTGACAACTTCAGAGCCAGTCTCCCTTTTCATCAGATTTTGCATCGCTTTGCGTAAGGTTTGACGAATATCTTCGCGGCCGGTCAATGATTTCACTTTTTCTTCCGGCTGGCTGCCAAATATTTCGATAGCGGTCGCACGTAACAGCGGCATATGGTGCTCAGCCGTTTCCAAATACTCAATATCGTTAATCATTAATTCAACCGTCACCCGAACATAACCAAGACGCACGGCGGTCTGGCCCACATAGTTGGTCACAATATCTGGCTCTAGTCCAAGGTACGCATAGTTAGCTTTTTGTTGCGCCAGTGCGCTGCCACTAACAAGAGACAGGATCAGTAGGGTGACAGGTGACAGAAAACGTAAAAACGACATGGTTGGTATCTACCGGTAAATAATAAAAATTAAGCTGCGCAGTGTTTTATAGTGTACCAAACTCTTAATATCAATCACTAGTACGCAATTGAATAACTGAGTATGTTTTTCTGTTTATCGCCTTTGGCATGGTTGAGAACGTTCTATGGGGCTTACATCAATGTGGATTGGTATGACTAAAATGGTAAGATGTAGCGCACTTCAACAGGATGTAATTTGTTTTGCTAGATAATCTTTGTTTCCCACTGGGGCTGGACGTGGAATGGAAACATGCAGATAGTATGTGCATTCCCAATTCCTACCTGAAAAACTGGCTGCTTGATACAGGCTCGCTGACAGAGCGTTTGCAGAGTATGTGTCGTCAGTTTTCGCTGCAAAAGCTGGGGCAAGCGGAACAGATGCTGCATAAATGCGAGCAAGACTGGCTGAAGGCACAGCAATTTACCCGGTGGTATGTCAGAGAAGTGATTTTATTCGGTGACAACCAGCCTTGGGTGTTTGCGCGTTCGGTCATTCCACACGATTTAATCGAAGGCGAGCTGGCCGATGTAGGCTCCCAGCCTTTAGGTAAAATTATATTTAATGATCAGCGATTTACACGAAGCGAATTTCAGTTGTGTAACCTCGATAGCCAAACAATGCCAAACCTTTGTGCTGCGCAAACACGTCGCAGGCTATGGGGCCGTCGTTCCAAGTTCACTTTTAATGATATCGATATGTTAGTCGCTGAAGTATTTCTTCCACAAGCGCCGGCGTATCTCTCTGGTAACACTGATGCAAGTTGAATTAAGCGCTAAAAATATCGACGCCTACTGGCAATTGATGCGAATGGATAAGCCAGTGGGAATTTATCTGTTGCTATGGCCGACGCTATGGGCACTCATTATTGCCGCGCAAGGGTTACCGCCGTTGGCGATAACCGTTATTTTTATGGCGGGCGTAGTGATCATGCGCGCCGCGGGTTGCGTCATTAATGACTACGCAGACAGAAAAATTGATGGCAATGTTGAGCGGACCGCGCAAAGGCCGATAGTCAGCGGACGTGTGAGTGCCACTGAAGCCTTGCAATTATTCGCCATCCTCATCCTGTTTGCATTCATACTGGTCTTGTTTTTAAACTGGCAAACCATTTTGTTGTCTATCCCGGCCGTGCTATTAGCCGCCAGCTATCCCTTTATGAAGCGCTATACCCACATGCCGCAAGCGGTGTTAGGCATGGCGTTTGGCTGGGCCATTCCGATGGCCTGTGCGGCAGTTCTCGGTGAAGTGCCGCTGTGGGGGATGGTGCTATTTGTGGCTAACCTTTGCTGGACCGTTGCGTATGACACCATTTATGCCATGGTCGATCGCAATGATGATAAAAAAATAGGTGTGAAATCCAGCGCAATTTTGTTTGGCCACTACGACCGTCATATTATCGGTGGGTTACAACTGGGCACGATTGTTCTTTTGACCGTCGTGGCTGAGATGCTGAAAATGACCTGGCCCGTTTACTTAAGCATTCTGTGCTGTATTGGCTTGTTTGTTATTCAGCAAAGACAAATTATAAAACGTGACAGGACGGCCTGTTTCCAGGCCTTTCTGGACAATCATCAGGTGGGAATGGTATTTACCGTAGGTTTGCTGATGCACTATTTATTGATGGTTTAAGCTGGCAGTTATTGGTCTTTTTTCGTTTGTTCAAGTGCGGCTAGTCGCGCTTCCATTAACTCGAGTTTTTCACGCGTTCGAATTAATACCTGGCTTTGCACATCAAATTCTTCGCGGGTAACAAGATCCAGCTTCGATAATTGTGACTGCAGCACCTGTTTAATTCTGCCTTCGGCTTCTTCCGCCATATTGCGCACACCCGGAGGTACGGCTCCGGCAATTTGTTTAGCAAGTTCTTCGAGTTTTTTCGGATCCAGCATGGTTTTCCCTTATAATGCGCTTCTTTATCGTTGACCTTATTCTAAAGCCATATTGGCGACTTGCAACGAGAACCTTATTTTCATTACGAACAGGTAACAAGACAACTGCATGAGATTAAATGACGCCCAGCAATCTGCTGTTACTTACGTATCCGGACCCTGTCTGGTTCTTGCTGGTGCCGGAAGTGGAAAAACCCGCGTCATCACCAACAAGATCGCTTACCTGGTAAGAGAGTGCGACGTGCCGGCCCGTTACATTGCGGCGGTTACCTTTACCAATAAAGCCGCCCGTGAGATGAAGGAGCGGGTAGCGGGTACGTTAGGTAAACCAGAGGCCAGAGGGCTTAAGGTTTCCACTTTCCATACCTTAGGGCTGAACATTATCAAAGCCCATGTCAAAGAACTGGGACTCAAGCCCGGCTTTTCTTTGTTCGATGATAAGGACTCGGTAGCCCTGTTAAATGATCTCACCGCAGATACAATTGATGGTGACAAAGACCAACTGAGTTTGCTGCAAAGCTGTATTTCTAACTGGAAGAATGATTTGCTGCTGCCCGAAGCGCTTAATGCTTCTGCCACCAGTAGTGGCGAGAAATTATTTGCGCAGGCATATCAGCAATATCAAAATCATTTAAAAGCGTATAACGCACTGGATTTTGATGATTTGATTTTACTGCCTACCTTATTGCTTAAACAGCATGCGCACGTGCGTGAAAAATGGCAGCAGAAAATTCGCTATTTGTTGGTGGACGAATATCAGGATACCAACACCAGTCAGTATGAGCTAGTGAAGCTGCTGGTGGGGGAAAGGGCGCGTTTTACCGTCGTTGGTGATGATGACCAGTCGATTTATTCATGGCGAGGCGCAAAGCCGCAGAATCTGAATTTATTACAGCAGGACTTTCCCCGCCTGAATGTGATCAAGCTGCAGCAGAACTATCGTTCATCCGGTCGAATTTTGCATTCTGCCAATATCCTTATTCAGAATAACCCGCACCTGTTCGATAAAACCCTGTTTTCTGAGTTAGATTACGGTGCCCCACTGCGCGTGATCACCGCGAAAAACGAAGAACACGAGGCCGAGCGCGTGGTCGCAGAATTATTAGCGCACAAGTTTATGCAGCGTACCCGCTTTAAAGACTATGCAATCTTGTATAGAGGAAATCATCAAAGCCGACTGTTTGAAAAACTACTGATGAGTAACCGCATCCCTTACAAAATCAGTGGCGGCATGTCATTTTTCGGCCGCGCTGAAGTCAAAGATATCATGGCGTATTTACGTTTACTGGTTAATCAGGATGATGACAACGCCTTGTTGCGGATCATCAATACACCGAACCGCGGCATTGGTCGCGCCACCCTGGAAAAGCTCGGTAACTTCGCCAACAGTTTAGGCGTCTCTATTTTCGCTGCTGCTACGCATAGCGGTTTAAGTGGAGTGTTATCAGGCAAAGCGCATCAATCGGTGGCAGGTTTTGCACGCTGGCTGGTGGAATTATCCGATAACGCAGCCCGTGGCGATACTAAAGACGCATTACGCGTCATGATCAAATCGATGGGCTACGAGGAGTGGCTGTACGAGCACAGTGCCAGCCCGAAAGCGGCTGAAATGGCGATGGCGAATATCAGTACCTTGTTTGGTTGGGTGACCGGTATGCTGGAAGGAAACGAGCTTGAGCAGCCGATGACCTTGCCGGAAGTGGTCAATCGGTTAATTTTACGCGATATGATGGAGCGAGGCGAAGATGAGGCGGATGCTGATCAGGTGCAATTAATGACCCTGCATGCCTCCAAAGGGCTGGAGTTTCCTATTGTATTTCTGGTCGGGATGGAAGAAGGTTTACTGCCTCATCAAAGCAGTATTGACGAAGACAATGTAGAGGAAGAGCGTCGTCTTGCCTATGTGGGCATTACCCGGGCACAACGGGAACTCATTTTTTCCCTCGCTAAAGAACGCCGTCAATTCGGCGAAGTGATTTTTCCGGAGCCGAGCCGTTTTTTATACGAGTTGCCCCCGGATGATTTGGAATGGGAAAATCAGAAGAAAACAGTCAGTGCCCAGGAGCGCCAGCAAAAAGGTGAAACCAGTATCGCTAACCTGCGCGATATGCTGTCAAAAAAATAAACCTGTTACCCTGCCAGTTTTTTGATCGGTAACGGCTTCGCGGCACTTAACACTTTGCCCTGGCCATAATGGCACTCAATATCTGCCAGTGCATCCAATTGTGCAGAGGAGTCCACTCCTTCTGCAATCACCTTAAACTTAAGATGTTCTGAAATCAGCATGACAGACTGGATAAGTTTAAGATTACGCTGTGAGCGCGGTAGCGATTTCACAAAACGATGGTCAATTTTGATGTAGTCGAAAGGGTAGGCGAATAAGTAGCTGAGTGATGCCAGCCCACTTCCAAAGTTATCCAGTACCAGCGTGATGCCTGCGCGTTTGAGCTTCTTAATGGATGGGAGAATAAACTGGGAACGGCGGTTTAGGTCATTTTCGTTAAACTCAAACACCAGTTCGTTCGGTGACACACCGGCATTCTCAACGATATTAATAATTTTGTTAACTAACGACGACTGCAATAAATGATTGATGGAAACATTCACTGCTATCCGGTTGGGGCTGTCGGTATCTCCGCGCCAGGCATTCAACAGCTCACACGCTTTGGTTAACTGGAACATGTCCAGATCCATTGTCAGACCGCTTTGCTCTGCCACCTGGCGGAACTGATCCCGGTTAACGGAACCATGCACCGGATGTTTCCAGCGGACATACATTTCATGATAAATCGACTGTTGATCACGAATGTCGATAACCGGTTGCATAAAGCATTCAAGCTCACCTTCGCGCAAGGCCTTACGAAAGTCATTTTCCAGCTCAAGCTCTTCCAGCAGACGCTCGCGCATACTTTTGTCAAACATAACAAAACGGCCACGACCCAGTGATTTTGCCTGGTACATGGCGGCGTCGGCGTCTCGCAGAACTTCATCCGCCGACCGGTAATAGCGTTCAAGATGGGCTATACCGATACTGGCGCCCGAATACATTTCCTTACCTTCCAGGGTAAAGGGGTCAGATACCGCATCAATAATACGAGACGCGACTTCTTCAACATCGGAAACTTCGTCAAAGTTATCCAGCAAAATAACAAACTCATCACCGCCTAAACGGGCCAGCAAGTCATGGCCCCGAATACAAAGCGAAATGCGGCGGGCCACCTCAACTAAAAATTCATCACCGGCATGGTGACCAAGGGTATCATTGATGACCTTAAAACGATCAAGATCGATAAACAACACCGCAAACAGATTCTCGGTATAACGTTGTTTATTGGCAATGGCCAGCTCAAGGCGGCTGGTAAACATGGCCCGGTTAGGCAAGTCAGTAAGCGAGTCATGGTGGGCGTCGTGAATAAGCTTCAGCTCAATCTCTTTACGCTCTTCAATCTGCTGTTTGAGGATCTGATTGGCTTTGTCCAGCTCGACTGTGCGCGCCTGCACCCTGTCTTCCAGCAACTGGTTATAACGTTGAATGGCTTCGGTGCTGCGTTTACGCTCCATTGCAACGGCAATATGGTGTGAAACGAAGCGCAGTAACTCTAAGTCTTTGGCGGTGTACTTGGCATGTTTACCGTACGTTTGCACTGCAATCACGCCTGATATTTCGCCTTCTACTACCAGTGGTGAGCCTAACCACGAGTTAGCACTTTGCAACATGGTTTGTGCGATGGACACATCTATTTCGCCGGATTCGGCCAGCTCCAATACCCGTGGCGGGTTAATCAACTCAGCCTGACCTGTGCGCAGCACAAACTCTGTTAGGCCTAAACCCAGTGGGCGTCGATCGGCTCGCTCATTAACGATATCGCTAAAATAAGGGAAGTCGAGAGACTGCTTCGTCTCATCAAGTATGGCTATAAAGCAGTTAGGTGCACTGATCAAGCGGGCGAGGATTTCGTGAATGCTGGCATAGAAAATATCCATGTCGCCTTCAATTGATGCCGCCAGCTCAGAAATCTCAAATAATGCCTGCTGTAACGACTCGACTTTTTGTCGTTCCAGAATCTCTTCCTGCAAGTCGTCATTGATTCTGCGCAATTGACGGGTACGCTCACGAATGGTGCGTTCAGTTAACTCTCGGCTTTTTACACGATCAACCGTGGTGACAATGTGCTGTGAAACGAACAGCAAAACTTCCAGATCTTCATCGGTATAGGTCACCGACTTATCATAGGTTTGCACGACCATGGCACCGATGACCTGCGTACCGCGCTTTAAAGGCACGCCTAAAAACTGGTGTGGCAAGGCACCGGCCAGCTTTACTCGATTATTCTTTTCAAATTCTTCTATGTTTTCATCATGTAAGAAAACATGTTTACCGCTACGCAGAATATGACCGGTAATACCATCCATCAATTGATCGGCGGGTAGCTGATTGATGGTTTGTTCATCGTATTCGTCAATGAAATACGCAAAATTAATAAGGTTGGCATCCCTTTCGTAAAACGCTACGAAAAAGTTTTCGGCATTCATGAAATCGCCAATGATTTCATGTATTGCAGGGTATAGTCGGCTTAAGTTGCTAACAGAGCTAGCAAGTTCAGATATGTCAAACAACGCTTTTTGAACTCGCTCAGCGCGTTTATATTTTTCTGTAAGTTGTTGAAGTTGAGGGATAAGTTCCCTTAGTTCCTCTTCTGACAACTCGTACTGCTTTGACTCAGATGACATCCAGACAGCCAACTAAAAATGAAGAGTAGGGTATTGAACAATTAAATTAACCGATTTCACGTTAAAACGCCACTATTGTGAGTGGCGTTAACGTTTAAAACAAAATCGATCAAATTCCTTGAGTCATATACTCAATGGCAGCTTTGATTTCATCATCGCTACAGGTTGCGCACGTGCCGCGCGGAGGCATAGCGTTATACCCATTAAGTGCGTTTTCCCAAATGCCGTCTAAGCCACGTTCATCCAGTCGAGGCTGCCAGTCAGCGGCCACCTGAAGTTTAGGCGCACCAAGTACACCCGCGCCATGACAGGCCATACATGCTGTCTGGTACACTTCTTCACCAGATTTAGCGCCACCACCGCCACCTGCTGCGGCAGCCTGGGCTTCATCCCCAGCCACGTGCACTTTACCTAATGGCTGAATACGTTCTTTAATTGCTTCGTCGCTCATGTCCTGAGCCTGAACGGTGAATACAGCTACGACTGCTGTTAACATACCTAACCACGTTTTCAATTTCACATCTGTCTCCAGGCAATTGAATTTATTTCACATCAACCACCAAGTTTATAACGGTTAATCATTCGCCTACAACTGTTTAGAAGTAAATACTTATAAAAAGAAGGGATTAATTTTATTTCATGCTCTAATACAGCAGACTGACAAAATTAGTTGAACCCAAAGATAAGCACCAGTATCATTACGCCCGCTCTGATGCACCAGCATTCCAAACGCTGATGCTCACAAAGCGCTATCACAATACGCACCCGTAGCTCAGCTGGGTGAGTACTGGTCGCCGCAGGCGATGAGGGGTGACTTAACGTCACACCGAAAGGCACGCAACGCCGCAACAGGACGTTGCGGCTGGAACGACCCACCAGGGACGGGCCAAAAATACGTTTTACACAATACGCACCCGTAGCTCAGCTGGATAGAGCGTTGCCCTCCGGA
>CAZROH010000056.1:0-20662 GCA_964601635.1 uncultured Alteromonas sp.
ATGCCCAGGCCGATATTGAAAAAATTCAGAAACCCTCTGCCCATGCCCAGTGGAGCTATGCCACCAATATTAATGTAGATACCGCTGCGGTCAGTGCCTACTTAAATGAAGTCTATTCAAACAAAGTGGCAAAACTCGCAAAAGAAGCCGCCAAGTTCAATGATGTAAAGGTGGATGCGGATACCCGCCGTAAACTCGACTTACTTAAAAATGGTTTAACCATGCCTCCCCCCGCAGACGATAAAAAATCGGAACGACTCGCCGAAATCAGTTCAAAACTGGAAGGCATGTATGGCGCTGGAGAGTATTGCCGAAGCGAAAACGACTGCATCAGTCTGGTGGACATGAGTGCCCAAATGGCCACTTCGCGCGATGAAGACCTTTTACTTGAGTATTGGAAAGGCTGGCGTGAAGTATCCAAGCCGATGAAGGAGTTATATACCGAGCAAGTCTCCATCGCTAACGAGGGAGCAAAAGAATTAGGTTTTACAAACGTCAGTGAATTGTGGCGTGGGAAATACGATATGCCTGCTGAAGCATTTCCGAAGGAACTTGACCGTCTATGGGGGCAGGTACAACCGTTCTATGAGTCTCTTCACTGTCACGTACGGGCGAAATTAGGTGAACACTACGGGACGGATGTCGTACCACAGGACAAGCCCATTCCCGCCCACCTGCTAGGTAATATGTGGGCACAAACCTGGGGTAACATCTATGATTTGGTCAAGCCAGAGCAGGAGATGAAAGTACCTGACGTCACTAAAGCGCTGGAAGTACAGCAGTACGACGAAATTAAAATGGTTAAGCAGGCTGAATCATTTTTCTCTTCGCTTGGGTTTGAAGAATTACCAGAGACCTTTTGGGATCGCTCATTATTTCAAAAACCAGAAGGTCGTGATGTTCAGTGCCATGCCTCAGCATGGAACCTGGATGACAAAGACGACTTGCGTATTAAAATGTGCATTCAGAAAACCGGTGAAGAATTTAACGTGATCCACCATGAGCTTGGTCACAACTATTATCAACGCGCATATAAAGATCAGCCACTATTGTATCGGGGCTCAGCCAATGACGGTTTCCACGAAGCCATTGGTGACACCATTGCATTGTCTATTACGCCTAAGTATCTAAAACAAATTGGCTTGATTGACACCATTCCTGATGAGTCGAACGACATTGGTATGCTGCTCCAAGTGGCGCTGGATAAAATTGCCTTTATTCCGTTTGGTCTGATGGTGGATCAATGGCGCTGGAAGGTGTTAGCGGGTGAAGTGACGCCAGAAAATTATAACGAAGTCTGGTGGGAGCTACGTAACAAGTATCAAGGGGTCATGGCGCCCGTGGCTCGTGATGCAGATGCATTTGACCCAGGCGCAAAGTATCATGTGCCGGCCAACGTGCCTTACACGCGTTATTTCCTTGCCCATATCCTTCAGTTCCAGTTCCATAAAGCATTGTGTGAAATCGCCGGTGACGAAGGTCCTCTGAACCGCTGCTCTATTTACGGTAGCGAAGAAGCCGGTAAAGCACTTAACGCCATGCTTGAAATGGGAATGAGTGAACCCTGGCAAAATGCACTGGAAAAGCTGACAGGCTCTAAACAAATGGATGCCAGCACGATTCAGGATTACTTCGCTCCTCTGAAAAAGTGGCTAGACGAACAAAACCAGGGACGCCAGTGCGGCTGGTAAACTAACACACTGCACCGGATCTGCCGGTGCAGTTTTCTTTCATATGCTTTTGCTGACTTCACATGCACAAGAATACTAACGACGAGTTGAAATAATCGACGTTTGACATACATTGGTTTTAAAGTCATCTCCCCCATCCATTAAGCATGCATACCAATTCGTCTTTTATAGCTAATCGTATTGTTTTATCTCATTTTTTATTTGTATTAGCGAAATGATATTCACCTGACATCCGATAGGATTTAAGCTAATTCGCTTCTACTAACCACTAAGACAGTAAACATTCCAATTAGTACAGGGAATGAAGCGCTTTACTACCAGGATAAAAGTGACAATGGCAAGCAGTGATGTTTTAACTATTTCACCGATAGCACACTTTAAAATAAACACTTGGATAAGACTGTGGCTAGCATTACTCATGCTAGTAGCAAATCAGGCCGTAAGCGTCACCACAACGCCAGAAGACAAAATTAGCCAGTTATGGGACGCACTTTCACGACATCCGAATCACCGTCCCGACATTTCAAAATTAGAAAGGTTGTTCCATACAAATGGCGTTGTATTTGGCGCACGCTATAAGGATGCTACTCCCAGTTTCAGCTCCATGCCAGCAACTGACTTTATCAAAGGCATAAATAAAGTATCGGACAAAGGCTTTTTTGAATGTGAGGTGTACAGAACGATAAAAGTTTATGATCGTTTTGCGACGGCCTACAGCGTTGTTGAATCCCGCACTTCGCAGTCAGCTCATTCTCCCGATTTCGTGGGAGTTAACAGTATCCAGCTGTATAAAGAACAAAACGAGTGGAAAATCATTTCTCTTTACTATCAGGTGGAACACGATGATCTTGCAATTCCGCTGGAAACAGGAAGCTCTGGCACATGTATAGCGTCACCATAAGGCATTACTACATGAGCATGATTATCTTACTCACTATTTGTTAACGGTCAGCTCGAGGCACAATTGCCTTGTCGTTCTCTGGCAAACAGCTTGGGAAAGGTGCTCCTAAAGCACCATTCCCTGCCCAACTGGCATTTAATTATACTAAGTAAGAAAGTAAGACATAGTCACAATGCATTAGCGTTACACTTTCTGACTTTATTAATGAAAGTTTCAATTGTCACTTTGTGTTCACGAAGATTGAGCGAGTCAGGTGCACTGCAATACCCCATTCCTTTGTACTTCATTCCCAGATATTCAAAGGTCAGCTTAAACATCTGTTCGAAACAATCCGGTGGCGCATCTTTAAGACCCGTTGCCAGCACCCCAATACTTTTCCCCCTCAATAGACGCCCCTGAACAGGGTAATAATTCAGTAAATCGGTAATCCGATCCAGGAAGAGTTTCATTTGTGCACTGACGGAATACCAATAAACAGGGGAAGCCAGGATCAGTTGCTCATATTGAAGGAGCTGAGTGATAAGCCCTTTAAAATCGTCCTGATACTGGTTGGCATAACTAAAAGGTGCAATTTCATAATCGGCTAAATCAAAATAAGCCGCTGGCAGCTCTTCGCTTACATACCGGGCAAGTTGACTCGTATTCCCCGCAGAACGACTGGAACCTAACAGGATTGCTGTTTTCATTAGCTTACCTCATACTGGTTTCGTTCTTTTGGTATGTCAGAAAGATATTCCACAAATTCCACTTCGTACCCGTTAGGATCTATGAAATAACAGTTTTTACGAAATTTAGCCTCGGCGCCCATTTTATCTACTTTAAATCCGGCACTTGTCAGACGCGTGATAACAGCGTCGATGTTATCAGTAATAAATGCAAAATGAGCCAATCCAATATTATTGCTTTTAAGGTTTCGGTTTTCTCCCACTCCGTTGTCGTTAAATGTCAGATATTGATAGTCATCCCCAAAATGCAGCCACTTGCGAAACGTGCCATACCAATCCCCTTCTCCTTCTCCGCGCACCCACCAATGAGGAAATGCGGCTTGGTAAAAATGCATAGTCTCAGTTAAATCGCTTACCACCAGGTTAATATGTTCCAATTGCATCACTTATCGTCTCCGTTATTTAAATAGAACAGTGATGCAGCCTAAAACCTAAACCTAGGTTTAGGTAAAGTTTTTTTTTAACACTAAAAATACGCGGAATAAAAGCTTGATGGATTTCTGAGATCAGAAATGAATAAATTTCGCGTTTAAGGCAATGACTAGTAGTGATTCGATAGCGCTGCTAATGCGCTATATACAAAAAAGCCAGTCAGGTAAGTGACTGGCTTTTAATTTATTAAATAAGGCTAAAAATTAATGAAATGTTAGCGGAAACTTGCTTCTCTTTGCAACTCAGCCTTTACGTTATTAGCGGCGTCAGTTGCAGCAGGCGATTTAGCTTCATGAACACTAAGCCCTGTAGACGTTAACGTGCCACCTTTGGTCAAAATAGCATTAATGTCAACCGGTTGCTCAGATAGCTTGATATAACGACGGTTGTCAAATGACGTCCAGTTTAAGTTGCGCTCTGCTGGACCTTCCCAATCTTGATAGGGAATATACGGGTCGTTATAGAAGCGGTGCAAGTGCGCAACATGAACTTCAGTTTCACCTTTAGCATTAGTCACCATAACAGGAGATGAGAATGTGCGTTCATGTGACAAACGACAGCCTCCGTCTATGGCTGGATCAAACATACCCGGATCACAATCAGTGAGGTCACTGCTGCTTTGGTAACGGCGAATAGTCAGTTGATCGCCACCCTGTTGGATCTGCCAGTAGCCGGGTTGAACTGAAATCTCATCCGCTTCGATTGTACCATTCGCATCGCTGTCAGAAATGTTCACAGTAGATGCCGTGCCGTCTGCGTTTACTTCCACCCAGAAGTGTTCATTCGGTGCAAAGTGATCCCAGCCAAGGCTATAGATGCCTGGCGCATTGGTTGTTGTCCAGGCCACCATTGACGCTTCTTCAAGCGAAGTAGAAGTAATACCTCCTACTTTATCGCCCTGGTTTAGCTGATATTTATTACTAACTACTGCTACGCCTTCCTGATCGCTTTCTAAGATAGCGACATTAAAAGAATATTCGTCAGTTGTTGTAACTACATTTACCAGTCCTTTGTCTGTCACCGACCAGCTTGCAGATAAATCCTGAGTGTAGATATCGCCAAATCCATCAACTTTGAAGATCGATACGTTAGCTGCTCCCCCCTCTTCCACGGTGCCGAACAATTCAACTTCCGCCAGACCAAAGTTAGCCGTAATGTCATAACTACAGGTGTAGCACCAACCGTCACGAATTGTGACAGCTTCCTGATTGTTGAACTCAATGAAGTAAGTTCCTAAGCTTAGCTCGGATTTAGCATCAATCACTCCAGCCGTTTTAACGGTTTTGATAACACTCTCAGATTCATAAACCTCGTTATCAAACTCTCCGCCAGGGTATACCACTTCTGAATTAACCGACCAGACCAACGTATCTGACTTTTCGGTTTGCTTAAGCCATTTAATGCTTGCACTGTTATATACCGTATTCTCCGTGACGTACTTCGCCATAGGCTGGTACCAGAAGGAGGTAGTGGCTATTGCTGTATCAGCGAATGTAATACTGACTCCCGCCTCAGTATCCGTCCAGCTTAACGCAGCATCAATATTGTGCGTCAGGTAACTGCCTGTACCATCTTCCTTAAGGACAATACGCGCCTGACCGAACTGGCCGTCAGGCAGAACAATGTAGTAAGTATCGGCAATTGGGAAATTATCACTGCCAGCACTCACTAATTCCGGATCAGCAAAAATTTCCGTTTCAGCCTGTTCAACGATTTCCGGTGCGGTTTCCTTCGCGTTATTAATGTAATTCGCTGCCGCTTGTGGATCTTCTACCAGTGCCAGCGTATCAGATAACTCTTCTGGCAGTGCCAGGCCCGGGTTATCATTGGCATAGTCAATAACCAGTTTGATTGCAGTTGAGTATGCTATCAACAGGCTATCATCATATTCTTTTAACGCTTTTTCATACGCTTCTACATCGGTAATTTCACCGCCGATGGCTTGTTTCATCAGGGCCGCTTGCGCCGTAGTGACATTGGTGACGTTAACCGAGAAAAGATCATCCTTAGTTAATGTTCCGTCTTCACCGGCTGCATTCATCAGGTTGGTGAGTGAATCTAAATAGGAAACCAGTTTAACCGGGCTGTTTTCGCCTGGTCCGGTTGCGACTACAGTCACTAAATCTTGATCGAAAGAATCATCCGCCTGGATATCAATCGTATAATCACCGTTTGCATCAGCGGTGGTAGTAAAACGTTGACCATTGATGACAACTTCAATGTTGGCGTCAGCAATAGGGCCGTCGGTGACTTTTCCTGAAACTGACATTTCACGCATGTTTGCCGTTATCGTGACAGTAACGGTTTCTTCTGCGGTGTCGCCGTCATCATCGGTTACCACAACGGTGAAAGTCAGCTCTGTATCTTCTTTAACAGCTGGCGCTGTAAAGGTAATTGTCGCGTTTCCATTTTCAAACTCTACTGCAGGACCCGACACTTGTGTCCATTCGTAAGAAGCGATACTGCCATCACTATCTGAAGCAGACGCTTCTACCTCTACGGTATTTCCTTCTTCAACGGATGTGCTGGCGACGGTAAGTGTGGGGGCATTATTAGGGGGTGGAAGCTCGGTAGCTGGACTTTCATCACCGCCACTACTTCCGCCACAGGCGGCAAGCATGGAGCTGCTTACAACTACTCCCATAAGTTTCCTAAACTGCATATACTACTCCTGATTGTTACTACTTAAATTACTGATGCATCCAAAACACGTTAACTTAGCGGGCGATAAAACGTCAGTGTGGCGCAATACAAAAAGAAAAAACGACACGTTTTAGCATTCACCCCATTGTTAAACCGGGCCATACTTTGTCGAATTTCTCTTCTTAATAAAGGGATGCTCAAATTTAATATTATTCTTGTTGAAATTTGCTCGCCCCCACAAAAATCAATAATCATGCCAGAGTGTAAGTGATTAAAAAATATTAATTTCTCTTAAGGGCAGAAGGCGAGTGGAAAGTAATTGGACTCATCAATTTGCAGTAGATAACACCATGCAATACCTGCTCGCTTCTCCTGGCTCACGTACCGGCATTACGCTCATTGAAAAAAGGATATGATCATCTCGTAAAATCAGATGCTTATCGTCACGCTTTTTCTGTTAAAAATTTTGACTACTGAAAATTGACTAGGTGGGAATAACAAATATTGCTAAGAATATAAATGCGAGCAGAGTTTGAGTTACTCTAATCGCTGCAAGGATGAGGTGTTACCTTTTCAAAGCGTACTGCTAGGGATAAATACGGGTCATCTGCCAAACGGCCTCGCTATCTTTAACGTATTTCCTTCGCAAATGGGGTGTTGTTCCAACGTTCAGATAGTCGGCTTGTTCTACGAATAACTGTACAACAACAAAATGCTCAGGTGGGTACTGCAGGTTTGATTTAAGCGGTTTAACTTGTTGAGAAACAGGTTTTCCCGGCGCAGCATTATAAAACTGAGTTTGCGTCTCCTCAGACAGCTCTTTCCATTGTTCGATAACCTTAGTGCTATCGTCAATTGAACTAATTATCTTAGTCCTGCATTGCAGACGATATTGCTCGCGGGTAGTGACGAAGTACCAACAGACGGCTGCTGGCGCATTATGGTTAAGATGAACGCACTTTTCACTCCGGTTGTCCGTTACAAATTCAATGAGACTCGCTTCAGCATCGAAATTGCGCAGTACGACTGTGCGATTATGTGGCACCCCGTCCGCATCTACCGTGGCCAGCTGAAAAAACCGGGCGCCGGGCTCGCGTTCATTTTTACGTAATGAAGTGGTTAACTTTTCCTGCCAACTTAAGCAATTATCCACGTTGTGTCAGCGAGAATAAATCGTAAAAGTTTTCGGTGGTGACATTGGCCACTTCTTGCACGCTTACCCCTTTTAACTGAGCGATAAATTCTGCCACTTCAACAACAAAGCCTGGCTGGTTTTCTTTGCCTCGATGAGGTACCGGTGCTAACCAGGGAGAGTCAGTTTCAATTAACAGCCTGTCCAACGGTAATTCTCGAACCACTTGACGTAATTCATCGGCGGAATTAAATGTCACTATGCCAGAAATTGATATATAAAAACCCAGCTTAATTGCCTCTTGCGCCATTTCCAGAGACTCGGTAAAACAATGCAAAACACCTTTCACATGGCTGTCTTTATGTTCTTTTAAGAGCTGAATGGTATCTTCTCTGGCGTCGCGAGTATGTATTATAAGAGGCTTGTTAAGTTTATTTGCTACTTTGATATGATCAACAAATGACTGTCTTTGTACGACCTGCGTATCCGCGCTATAAAAATAATCCAGACCCGTTTCACCTATCGCCACAACTCTTGGGTCACAGGCTTTTTCGAGTAAAGCTTCATAAGAGCTGGCGTCCTCCTGATGCAATGGATGCACCCCGCATGAGACGGACACATCGTCAAATGACTCTACTTTCGCAAGCATAGCATCAAACTCGCGGACGGATACACACACACACAGAAAGTGTTGCACCCCTCTTTTGCGGGCAAACTCCAGTGTTTCAGCTAGATTAGAATCAGAAGATTTAAGCCTGTCTAAATGGCAATGCGAATCTACGTACAAAATTTCTCCGTTTTTAAACTTCGGGTAACCTGATTTTACATTACTTAAGTCACGTTTAAATGAACAAAGTGAGCAAGCAAACTACTCAACACCAACTTTTTGTTAATACCAGGATGCATTAAATGCTGTTTGGTCTTGATACAAGCCTGATAAACAGCCAGAAACTGCTGATTCTGCTGCCTGACGAATTGCTCATGAACAAAGTGCTGACACCAGCTAGCAATGCGTTGAGCCTCCTCTTGCCATTTTGCCGCCATCTCTGTTTCATCTACCTCGCCGGCAATGATTTGCTGTAGCCCATTTACAAAATCCGGATAGCTTACCGCCCCTTCCTCCAGTAAGCTCTGTTTCACCTTAAACGGAGCATAACCATACGCTTTAAGCTGATCTGCGGAAACCTCACCGACCCCTTCATGCTCAAGCCAGGTCAAACTTTGAGCAATGGTTGGATTAGGCAAAGTATGTTTTTCACACCGACTCAAAATCGTCGGCAATAGCCTGGAAAGATGACTGCTCGTCAGAATCAAATATGTCTTTGCAGTGGGCTCTTCCAACGTTTTTAATAATGCATTGGCAGCCGATTCGGTCATAGTCTCAGCAGCAGGAATAATAAGCACTTTATTACCTCCTAGCTGGGCAGTACGGCTCAACTTGCCTATTCCCTCTCTTACCATATCCACGCCAATCTGTTTTTCGCTGGCCAGCAAATGAAAATCGGGGTGAGTGCCGGCTGCAAATAACTGACAACTTTGGCATTGCTGGCACGGATTGACACCACTGGGTGACTTGCACAAGATGGCACTGGCTATTTGGTTTGCAAGCACAACCTTACCGATACCTTCAGCACCGACTAACAATAACGCATGATGTAATTTTGCGCTGACGAGCCTGTTAACTATTGAATTATAGTGGTGTTGTAGCCAGGGAAGCATTAGCTTAAATATCTCAGGATGATGTTTTTAACTTTTTGATGCACTAATTCAATCTGTTGATTCGCATCGACCATAATAATCGCAGGGTCGCTTTCCACGAGTTCAAGATAACGCTGGCGAGTGCGTTTAAAAAACGCCATGCCGGCTTTTTCAATTCTATCCAGCTCGCCTCTTCCTCTTGCCCGCTTTAACCCCTCAGTCGGCTCTACGTCCATATAAATGGTAAGGTCAGGCTTAAAACCGTTTAGCGCCATATCCCGCAACGAAGCAAGCGCACTATCACTGACACCGCGCCCACCACCCTGATACGCCTGAGTAGACAGATCATGGCGATCGCCGACGACCCATACATTATTTTCCAGCGTCGGTTTTATCACATTATTGAGTAACTGCAAACGGGCCGCGTACATCAGTAACAGTTCGGTTTCCACGGCGACATCTTCGTCCCAGTCATGCTTTACGCAATCGCGGATTGCTTCAGCCATTGGCGTACCACCCGGTTCACGTGTGCTAATCGATTTGATGCCGTTCGCCTCAAGGAGGTCTCGAATAAGACGGATGACAGACGTTTTTCCTGCGCCTTCCAATCCCTCTACAACAATGAATTTACCTATCATACTTTACTGCTTTGTTTTTTTAATTTGATATTTATAAACAGCATCATTGTGTTCCTGTAACGTTGACGAAAAGTGATGAGAGCCATCCCCTTTTGCAACAAAATAAAGATTTTCAGTTTCACTAGGGTGTAATGCTGCCCCAATAGCTGGCCGCCCTGCCATGGCAATGGGGGTCGGCGGTAACCCCTTTATTCTATACGTATTATAGGGGGTACGCTGTCTCAGGTGCTGACGTGTCAAATTACCATCAAATGACGGTCCAATACCATAAATAACGGTAGGGTCGGTCTGTAATCGCATGTTTTTTTCTAATCGATTTACGAAAACTCCTGCGATTTCATTACGCTCTGACTCCACTGCCGTTTCTTTTTCGACTATTGATGCCATTATCAATGCTTCGTAGGCTGAGTTATAAGGTAACCCTGTTGCACGTTGATCCCAGGCTTTAGTTAAATACGCCTGCATCGCATTCATTGACCGCCGAAGAATTTCACTGGCTTTGGTGCCAGCGGTAAAATAGTACGTATCAGCCAATAACAAACCTTCAAGGCTGTCCAGTCCCTCTTCTGGCGGCCAAGGCCAGGCACTAAGCAGCTCAGCACGGGCTGTATCGTCAATATCGTGTATTAATTGCGCGTGATTGGCGAGTGTCACCAGCCATTCGGCAAGAGTCAGTCCTTCAACCAGCCGGACAGAAAATTGATATTCATCGCCGCTGGCAAACAGCGAGTAAACATCTGTGACGGCCATTCCTGCATCCAATTGATAAGTCCCCGCCTTAACTGACTGCCCGGCAAAGAAAAGTTTTAACCACAGTTTTACCGAAATCGGATGGGAAGCTAGCCATCCTTCCTTTTCAAACTGAGTTAACAGCCCATGTCCGCTACTTCCTTGAGAAACGGTGAAAAAAACTGGCTGTTCTAGTTGTAATGGCCGTTGAAGATCTCGCTGCCACCATACCGCAGCTAACACAGCGATTATGACGAAAATGACGACGACACTTAAAATCTTAACCAAACGCGACATATTCATCCTTAAATGCTGGCTCAACCGCCAGCTGAATCTGATTCACTGCGGCCACATCAAAATGATATTTATTGTGGTTAACGGAGAGATACGCGACTGGCACAATTTTCATTAAACCGTTGCACATAAACATGGCCTCAGCGTTACGTAATTCTGCAACAGGCACCTGACATGCTTTAACGTCCACTTGCATCCGTTTAAACCAGTCCAGTAAAAAACTTCTCATAACTCCAGACACGCCTGCATTGTTCACTGCAGGGGTATACCACGTCTTATCACTTAACCAAAATACGTTCGCTGCGCTCGCTTCAACTACGTAACCAGCAGAATCACAAACCAGCACATCGTCAAACGCCGTTTCCGCTAATGCCTGCTTGATAAAAACCTGCTCCAGTCGATTTAAATGCTTTATTCCCGCCAGTAAAGGCTGCTGCGCCAGCGCTATGTCACTGACCCCCATGTGCACTCCTTCGGTTTGCCATGTATCGTAAACAGATGGGACATGATGATGTGAAAAAACCAGCACCGGATGGGTGGAACGACTTCGACCATAGCCTCGCCCGCCAATACCGCTGCTGATCAATAATTTAAGTACACCTGAGGTACACTGAGAAGCTTCATTGGCAATCGCTTTGCGCAACTGGTTTTCATCAAGGTCCAGATTCAGCCGGTTACCATCTGAAATTAGGCGCGAAATATGTCGCTCAAAAAGTGCAATTGCGTTATCTCTGACCAACATCGTGGTAAAAATACCATCACCATAATTAGCAGCACGGTCATTGATTTCAAACATGGATGATTAAATATGTGGGTGCAATAAATCTGACTGGCAGTATATCAAGGCTGCACTAAGATTCCAGCGCGACGCTTAACCGATTGACTTATTGCTAATGATAGAAGCGAAAAAAGAGATAGCCGAAGCTATCTCTTTTTATTTATTTTTCTAAACGGCGAAAAATTAACGAACCATTAGTGCCGCCAAATCCAAAAGAATTACATAGTGCAAACTCTTCTGTAAACCCTTTGGCATTATGGGCTACAAAATCTAAATCACACCCCTCACCCGGGTTATCCAGGTTAATGGTAGGAGGCGCCATTTTATTTTGTAATGCCAGCACAGTGAATATAGCTTCAACTGCACCCGCTGCACCGAGTAAGTGACCCGTCATCGATTTTGTGGAGCTGACTAACAGATGCTTGGCACTCTCACCAAACACGTACTTTACAGCGGCCACCTCGGCGACATCACCTGCCGGTGTGGAGGTACCGTGGGCATTGATGTAACCAATCTGGTTAACGTCAATACCAGCGTCTGCTATCGCATTATTCATTGAAGCTGCGGCGCCCTCGCCAGTCTCAGGCGGCGACGTCATATGGTACGCATCACCACTCATGCCAAAACCTACCAGTTCAGCATAAATCGTAGCACCGCGCGCTTTAGCTGCTTCAAATTCTTCAAGCATCACCACGCCAGCCCCTTCACCCATCACGAAGCCATCACGATCTTTATCCCAAGGGCGGCTCGCCGCTTTAGGATCATCATTACGTCCTGACAGTGCACGTGCAGCAGCAAAACCAGATACCCCTAAAGGTGTTATGGAAGCTTCTGCGCCGCCCGCTAACATTGCATCCGCATCACCGTAGGCAATAGTGCGTGCCGCCACGCCAATATTGTGCACACCTGTAGTACAGGCAGTAACAATATTGAGGTTAGGCCCTTTCAAGCCTTCCATGATCGACAGAAAACCAGAAATCATATTCGTAATCGTGGAAGGTACGAAAAACGGTGACACACGCTTTGGTCCGCTATTAAGCAACTTGGTATGATTTGCTTCAATCATTTCCAAACCACCAATACCCGAACCAATTGCCACACCAACTCGGTGAGCGTTTTCTTTATTGATTTCTAAACCGGAATGCGCCAACGCCTGCTTACCAGCAGCAACGCCGAACTGGATAAACCGGTCCATCTTCTTTGCTTCTTTTTTATCAATATAATCTTGCGGATCAAAGTCATTAACCTGACCGGCAAAACGGGTTGAATAGTTACTACAATCAAAATGAGTGATATCCCCGATACCGCTTTCGCCCGCAAGCAAGCGTTGCCAAGTCTGATCGACAGATTGACCGAGTGGAGATAACATGCCAAGACCAGTAACCACTACGCGACGTTTTGTCACAAAAAGCCCTCGCATTGGAACTAAGGTAGGTAAAACAGAAAACGGCTCAAAAGAGCCGCTTTTCTAAATAGTATTACGCGTCTTTATTCGCGTTGATATAGTCGATTGCAGACTGAACTGTAGTAATTTTTTCTGCTTCTTCGTCTGGAATCTCAGTATCAAACTCTTCTTCCAGCGCCATTACCAGCTCTACAGTGTCAAGTGAATCTGCGCCCAAGTCATCTACAAATGAAGCTTCAGGTTTTACTTCTTCTTCTTTCACGCCAAGCTGCTCAACGATGATTTTTTTAACGCGCTCTTCAATGTTACTCATAATTCTAGGTTTCCCTTAACGTCACTAGATATAAAATTGCCGCTAGTTTATTTTGCAAGAAATCAGCTTGCAAGTCCCAGTTTAAACTTCTTTTCTGGTCAAACCAGCGAACTACCAAGTCTAGTGAACAATTGCAAATGGTGCAAGCACCGTAACTAATTGTTCACAAAAGAAATTAATTGCGACCAAACGCAATTAGCTCATATACATGCCACCATTAACGTGAATAGTCTCTCCGGAGATATAAGCAGCTCCATCGCTCACTAAAAAGGCAACCGTAGCAGCAATTTCTTCCGGTTTCCCTAGCCTGTTGGCTGGAATGTCCTTAAAGATCGCTTCTCGTTGCTCATCTGTCAATGCTTTCGTCATATCGGTATCAATAAAGCCAGGAGCCACAACGTTAATTGTAATCCCCCTTGAGGCCACTTCCCGCGCCATGGATTTTGAAAACCCGACTACGCCGGCTTTTGCCGCCGCATAATTTGCCTGGCCTGGGTTGCCGGTGCTACCGACCACCGAACCAATATTAACAATACGCCCAAAACGTTTTTTCATCATGCCACGTAAAACGGCTTTTGACAGCAAAAATATGGAAGTCAGGTTGGTATCAAGAATATCGCCCCACTCTTCCTCTTTCATGCGCATTAGCAAATTATCGCGGGTAATCCCTGCATTATTAACTAAAATGTCGATACTTCCAAATTCGTCGGTAATGGTTTTTAAACTTTCGTCAATGGAAGCTTTGTCGGTCACGTTTAGTACCATCCCCTTACCACCGAATGTGGCTAAATACTCAGAAATAGCATCCGCACCAGTAGGCGAAGTGGCTGTACCGATAACTTTAGCCCCCTGGCTAGCCAATTGTTGTGCAATGGCTTTACCAATCCCTCTGGAGGCACCGGTAACTAGCACAACCTTATCATTTAATTGATTCTGCATTGTTAATAATTAACCTTTTCGATTACAGTTGTGAAAGTGATTCAGGTGTGTTGATAGCCGCTGCCTGTAACGATTTGTCTATGCGTTTTGCCAGCCCGGTCAATACTTTACCTGGTCCCACTTCCAACATATTGGTAATACCATTTGACGCCATAAACTCAACTGTGCGTGTCCATTGAACAGGACAGTAAAGCTGGCGTACCAAAGCACTTTTGATAGCTGCGGGATCGCTTTCAATAGCCACATCCACATTATTTATAACCGCGATTTGTGGCGCTTTAATCTCAATATCTTGCAAGGCTTGTTCAAGCTTTTCCGCTGCCGGACGCATCAGAGCGCAGTGCGAAGGGACACTGACCGCAAGAGGTAAAGCCCGTTTCGCCCCCGCCTCTTTACATGCTTCCCCTGCGCGCTCTGTCGCCAGTTTTTCGCCCGCGATAACCACCTGACCCGGTGAATTAAAATTTACCGGCGAAACGACGTTGCCTGTCTCGGTGGCAACGTGTTGACAAATTTGGGCAATTTTATCGTCTTCCAGCCCAATAATAGCAAACATGGCTCCCGTTCCAGCCGGTACGGCCTGTTGCATATAGTTACCACGTGCTTCAACCAGCCTGACTGCATCTTCAAACCCCATTGCTCCGGCACACACCAGTGCAGAGTATTCACCCAGACTATGTCCGGCCAAGTATTTTACCTGAGCGGGATCCATTGCCATTGCGCGCCAAATAGCTACGCTGGCTGTGAGAATAGCAGGTTGGGTCACCTGCGTTTCATCAAGTTTATTATCTGTGTTTTCCTGCACAGTCGCCCACAGATCATAGCCTAGTACTTCAGATGCCTGCTTAAATGTGTCCATCACCTCAGGACGAGACTGGGCTAATTCGTTAAGCATACCTTGAGACTGTGATCCCTGACCGGGAAACACGCATGCTGTTATGGTCATAACATTTCCTTACCGATAACTTATGAATTAATAACGTACGAGTGCAGAAGCCCAGGCAAATCCACCACCAAAAGCTTCAAGTAACAAGTTTTGACCGCGCTTGATGCGGCCATCTCTGATCGCAGTGTCCAGCGCTGTAGGAACGGTTGCTGCTGAGGTATTACCGTAGTTTTCAAGGGTAATTACCACTTGCTCTAACGACATATCCAGCTTTTTGGCAGTTGCTTTAATAATTCTAAAGTTGGCTTGATGGGGTACCAGCCAGTCTAAGTCAGATTTGGCCATATTATTTGCTGCCAGCGTTTCTTCAACGACTTCTGACAGTTTAGTCACCGCAACTTTAAATACTTCATTGCCTTTCATTACCCCCCAGTTTTCATGTATTGACTTTTCGTCACCACGAGTGGGGTTGCCGACGTATAAAAGGTTGCCGTAAGAACCGGCCGCATGAATATGCGTCGATAATATACCCGGCTCATCACTGGCTTCAATAATGGTGGCACCGGCGGCGTCACCAAACAGAATAATCATCGTGCGGTCAGCCGGGTCGACCAAACGACTTAAACAATCAGTCCCCACCACAAGGATGCGCTTGGCCATACCTGATTTAATATACTGATCAGCAACACTTAGCGCATAACAATAACCTGCACACGCGGCAGCCACATCGAAGGCGGGGATACCATCAAGGCCCAGAATTTGTTGAATTTCACAGGCTGTTGAAGGTAATGCGTATCGACCACTGGTAGTGGCACACACAATCATATCAATTGACTTTGGATCGACATCCGCAGCTTCACAGGCTTTTTTGCTGGCTTCCGCCCCCATGGTTGCAGCGGTTTCATCAGCACCAATTATACGGCGTTCTTTTATACCGGTTCGATCGGTTATCCACTTATCGCTGGTATCAACCATTAATTCCAGATCAGCGTTGCTTCTTACTTCGCTGGGATAATAACTACCGGTTCCAATAATTCGGGAAAATTTGCTCAAAGCTGCTCCAACAAAACGGTTTCAATCTTGCTTTTTATTTTTTCAGGAACACCTGCTCTGGCTTCCTGCATAGCCTCTAAAATCGCATAATAGAAAGCTTCAGAAGAGGCATTACCATGACTCTTTACAACAATTCCGCGCAATCCTATCAAACTGGCGCCGTTATACTGGTCGGGGTTCACCCGATTATAGATAGTTTTTAATAAAGGTAAGGCAATTTTAGCCATCATCCGTGTAAACAAATTGGCCTGAGACAGTTGACGTAGCTCGTTTATAACCAACTTTGCCAGCCCTTCACTTGATTTAAGCGCGACATTACCGGTAAACCCGTCAGTGACCACCACATCGGCATTATCGGTGAAAATATCATCACCTTCTACGTAACCAATGTAATTAAGCTCAGTTGCTTCACGAAATAACTGATCGGCATGCTTTACTTGTGCGTTCCCTTTAATTTCTTCTTCACCCACATTTAAAAGCGCGACCCTGGGACGTTCAATACCACTGATTTGTTCGGCCAGGACCGAGCCCATCACACCATATTGGAACAATATCTCTGACGTGCAATTTACATTCGCACCCAGGTCCAGTAAAAAGACTTTGTGATGATCAGCAGTAGGCATCATTGAGATTAAAGCGGGCCTGTCCACTCCCGGCAGGGTTTTTAATATATAGAAGGCAAGTGTCAGCAGCGCTCCCGTATTGCCAGCACTTACGCAGGCATCTGCAACGCCCTGGTCAACAAGCTCAATGGCCTTACGCATAGAAGAAGATTTTTTAGAACGAAGTGCAGACGTGGGCGACTCGCCCATTTCGACGACTTGTTCGCAATGTTCAATCGTTAACCGCTCACGCTCATTTGAGGATAAGGCATGTAATGCGGGTTGAATGACAGATTCTTTACCACAAAGGATAAAATGAAAGTCTGGATGCTGCTGAATAGCCTTGATGGCAGCAGGGAGCGTAACAGGGGGACCATGATCGCCCCCCATGATATCTAACGCAATGGTTAGTTTAGACAAAATTGTATACCGGTCGCTTAGCGATCGATGACTTTTTTGCCTTTATAGTAACCGTCAACGGTTACGTGATGACGACGGTGTGTTTCACCCGACGTTGAATCGACAGACAAAGTCGCGCCTGTCAATGCATCGTGTGAACGACGCATACCGCGCTTAGCACGCGTTTTACGATTTTGTTGTACTGCCATAACTTACTCCTGGTCTCGCTTAAGTTCTTTCAAAACCGCGAAAGGGTTTGGTTGCTCTTGTTCCGGTGAAATTTCGCCAAATTGCATATCATCTTCCCCTACCGGGCAATCCTCCTCTGCATGAAGGGCTACCAGGGGTAACGACAAAATCAATTCGTCTTCAAATAACTGAAGTAAATTAACTTCTCCATGGTCGTTGACCTCTACCGGATCGTAAGCTTCGGGTAATGCTTCAGTATCTTCTGACCCCTGCACTGGGCTATAACAGAAATCCACATGAAGCGGGTAAGTAAACTCACCATTACACCGCTGACAGATAAGTGAAACTTGCGTTGACAAACTACCGTGAAAAACAGTAAGACCCTGCGCGTCTTTTTCGAACTGCACTTCAACGTTAACTGTATCGTCACAAGTGACAACAGCATCTAGCAGCCTCTCCATATCTTTGGATGCAACAATACCCTGATAATCAGAGCGTTTCATTGCACTCTTGAACGGATCGACCGATTGCGGTAATTTCACTTTCTGCATAGGGCGCGCATAATATAGAGTCAACCATTTTATGTCAAAGGTTTAATCATGTTTACCCGGCAATTTTTGCGTGGTAGTACGCTTCGCACAAATCTTATGCGGGAAACTTGCCCTCCAATTTGCCTGCTGCGTTGAAGGTAACCCAATACTGTACAAGGATTTTATGTCGCACGATCTCATTTTAGCAAGTTCATCGACGTATCGAATTTCACAATTGGCATCTGTGGGTTTAACGGTACGTGCTGTCTCCCCCAAGATTGATGAAACGCCGCTCGCTAATGAAACGCCACAAAGGTTGGCAGAACGGCTGGCGCGTGCAAAAGCACAAAAAATTGCCGAACAATTTCCTCATGCTATCGTAATTGGCAGTGATCAAACGGCTTGCGTCGAAAACAACGGTGAGCAAGTCGTGTTAGGCAAACCCGGCAACCTGGAAAAGGCAAAAGCGCAGCTTTCTCTGTGCCAGAACAAAACCGTCAATTTCTACAGTGCCCTTTGTGTCTGCCGGAACACGCCAGAAAAAGTCAGTGTGAGCACAGAGATAACACAAGTACATTTTCGCCCTCTTAGCGACCAGGATATCATGGCTTACCTGCAAAGCGAGCAACCCTATGACTGCGCTGGCAGCTTTAAAGCCGAGGGCAAAGGCATACTGCTGTTTCAGAGCTTACACGCCAGAGATCCTAATGCTCTCATTGGTATGCCGCTTATTTTATTACGTGAACTGCTCGCTGAATTTGATGTAGACCTGTTAAAGATTGCTACTCAGGCCAAAGCTTGATTTTTACCTGAAATATAAGCGTTCAGTTCTTTGATGTTATGCGCAATCATAAGCGGTTCATGCGCTTGCAGATTGACCGGCGCGTGCACCCCATAGGCGACCCCTACCCTGTCCATGCCAATGGCTTGTGCCATCGCCATATCATAAGTCGTATCCCCTACCATTAACGCGTTATCTGCATTCACCCCGGTTTCTGCTAAAATCTGCAGCAACATATCTGGAGAAGGTTTTGAATCTGCCTCATCAGCACAGCGAGAAACGGTAAAATAGTGGCCGGTATTGGTATTTTGCCAGGCTCTGTCCAGACCTCGCCTGGCTTTACCCGTCGCCACACCAAGCACTTTACCACTTGATTTAAGGTCTTCAAGCATGCGCTCAACACCATCAAACAACGGACAGGGTGTCACATCTTTTTGCAGATACGCCGTTTTATACGCTTGCTTTAACTGCTCTGCCAGCTTTTCGTCCTGAATATTAAAAAGCTGTTTGATGGCCGGCTTAAGGCTTATTCCAATAATATGACTAACGGCATCAAAACTGGGAATGGGCATAGCACATTGTGCGGCTGCGATTTGCATGCAGCTGACAATTTTGGCTGCCGAATCCATCAAGGTCCCGTCCCAATCAAAAATAATCAGCTCATACTGCTTCATGATAATTGCCTTAGAATACGTTGTAATTGCTCGTCTAGCGGTGCTTCAAAAGAAATCTGTTGTTCGGTTTTAGGATGGAACAGGCTGATTTTTGCGGCATGCAGAAACAAACGCTGCAACCCAAGGGATTGCACGTAGGCATCAAACTCTTCGTTGCCGTATTTCGGATCACACGCAATAGGATGCCCTGCATGCTGGCAATGCACCCTGATTTGATGGGTTCGTCCTGTAATCGGTGACGCTTCTACCAATGTGGCGCGCTCAAATTGTTCGATGATCCGGTAGCGGGTTTCCGAAGGCTTACCCTGCTCACTCACATTAACCAGACGCTCGCCTGATTGCAGTACATTCTTTTTAAGGGGCGCTTTTACCTTGAACCGCGATTCTGGCCAGGTTCCCGCCACTAAAGCCTGATAACGTTTATCCATTTGCCCGTTGCGTAGTTGTTCGTGCATATGACGTAAAGCCGAACGACGTTTCGCAATTAAAATGCAACCTGAGGTATCACGATCCAACCGATGAACCAGTTCCAGAAACTTGGCTTCAGGCCGTAATGCGCGCAACCCCTCTATCAGGCCGAAGCTGAGCCCGCTGCCCCCGTGCACGGCTGTGCCTGAGGCTTTATTGATAACTAACAGGCGGTCATCTTCAAAAAGAATTTGGGACTCAAGTTCGGCGACTTTTTGCAACTTTGGCGATGGCGTTGGAGCGCCTTCTGACACCCTAACCGGCGGTATGCGCACCACATCATCGGCACACAATTTATATTCGGGTTTTACCCGCCCTTTATTTACCCGCACTTCGCCTTTACGCAAAATGCGGTAGATCATGCTTTTCGGCACACCTTTAAGCTGAGTTTTTAAAAAGTTGTCGATTCGCTGACCAGCATAATCGCTGTCAATTTCGATAAAACGAACGGAATTATTTGATTCTGTATTCATGGCGCGCAGTATACTGCATTCGGTTAAGACAACGCCACGATTAATCCTTATCTAATTAGGATTTTACTGAGAATTTTTTCGAGTCCGGCTTAAATCAGTCGACGCTGAAATCTGTAAAAGTAAAAACGTGATTTACTTGCTAAAACGCTTGCTTTAATGCAATAATCGCCCTGTTTTATCTTTAGCAGTTCAGAAAAAGATAAAACCGGTTGAACAAACTGTAAAAAGTAAACCATGCTCTTTCGCGTTGGCCAGCCTAAAAAATGTAAGCGCCAAAGTAGTAAAAAAT
>CAZROH010000057.1:0-20643 GCA_964601635.1 uncultured Alteromonas sp.
CCCAGGGTAAGAACGTCGATTTGGTAGAACAAAAGCTCCTTAAAGTCGTGCCTGCTGAATTTAAAGTGGATGTGCACCACTGGCTTATTTTGCATGGCCGCTACACCTGTATTGCCCGCAAGCCCCGTTGTGGCTCCTGTATTATTGAAGATTTGTGTGAATATAAAGACAAAGTCGACATTTAACCGAACGATGATGGGGAAAGTCATTTCACCGCTGCGCGGGTAACGAGCATCAGCCACTTGTTCACGAGTAAGTTTACACTGGTTTTTATAATGTGATAATGATTTTTGACAAATCAACAGATTAGATAAAATGACAGCCCAGAATATCGTAACCTTTGGTCATGATCACGAACACCGAAAAGTAACGCTCTCTCCATTGCGAGATGAGATAGTCAAAAACATTAACCTGGTCTACTATGCCCCCGGCGTTTTTATGCCACCCCATTCTCATTCCACCGCACAATTTTCGACGTTGCTCGCGGGACACTCACAGCAGTCCACCCCATCTTCATCAATGGAGCAACGACAAGGCGTCGCCGAATATAAACCTATTGACTTCAATCACAGTAACCGCATTGGTCCCCAGGGCGCGATTTTACTGTCGATAAATATAAACGCGAACAACGACGCTTTTCTCTCTGAATTTGGTAAAACCAACTGGCATCTAAGCCGAATGAGGCACGCTGAGCAAATGTGGAAGACCCTGTGTAGCGCACTGTTTCACCCTTTTGATAGTAGTCATAGTGATCTTGAAACAATGGTCATAGGGCTGCTTGAAGACGCTAACGTTAAAACAATGCCTGTCAAAACAGCGCCTAACTGGCTCAGACTTGCTGAGCAGGCGTTAATGGAAAGTGATATGTCAATTGCTGAAATCGCGAAAAGTGTGGGCGTGCACCGCGTTCACCTTTGCCGCGCTTTCCAAGGCCACTTTGGCCAATCTGTGTCCTATTACCGCCAGCGCCTTACTTTACAGAGAGGGGTGACGGCATTAATTCATGGGCAAAAAAGCATTGGTGAAGCGGGTTATCACGCTGGTTTTGCTGACCAAAGTCATTTTTCGCGGGTTCTTAAACATCACTTTGGCATCACTCCTCGGCAACTTAAACAATTATTTTAGAATAATCCAGCGTGATGTTTCATCCATTCTATACCGGCGAGCGGGGCTGCTGTTAGAGTCAATAGTATAAATAACATTGCTGGGTAAATGAATGAGATATAGTTCAAGAGTTTTTATCACACTTCTTTTTTGTATTACTGGAAAACTCCACGCTGCACAAAGTGCCATTGATGATCAGTTTCTTGCGTCAATGATTAATAAGGTTAAACACAGTTCGGGCCTTGCTTCAGGGACAGCAATAGCTGTAGTGAAAGACGACAAAGTGATTTATGAAGGGTACTTCGGCTTCAAAAATATCGCTACACAATCACCGGTTGATCGCAACACAATTTTCTATATTGCATCAGCGACTAAGCCACTCACGGCATTAAACTTCTTGCTGGATGCAGAGCAACACCCGCAACTGGAAAATACCACTATCGCGAAAATGTTTCCGCAGTTCTCCATTGCATCGCGACGAAACGTAAACGCCAAAGATCTCCTCACCCACACCGCGTCGATCAATAATTTGCCGCTCGTGCTGGCGACCGCTTACAGTGGCGAACACACTCCTGATTCCTTGCACGATATTGTTATCAAGCTCTCGACGGCCTCCTCTGAAACAGTGGGCGAATTTAAATATACCAACGTCGGCTACAACATATACAGCGTATATTCTGACAAGCTGTTTGCTACCCCCTGGCAGAAAAAGCTATTAAATCAGGTATTTGAACCGGCTGGAATGCGGTCAACTACGGCAATTCGCTCTACGATAGTAGGTCAGGATAATATTGCTAAATCCTATTCTTTGCCTGAACCAAATAACAACCAGGCACTCTATCTGGAGAAGCAAGATTCAACACTGCATGCGGCAGGAGGCGTCTACACCACCGCAAAAGATATGTCGACGTTTTTGCTGGCACAGCTCAATCATGGCGTGGTTGATGAAAAACAAGTTTACCCCGCCTCGGTGATAGATAAATCCCATGTCCAGCAAGTCACAACGGACACATCTTATGGCGATTTCAATCGTAAAGGTTATGCTTGGGGCTGGTATACAGGAGAGTATAAATCATCGTTAATGTTACATCACTTTGGTGGCTTTGCAGGCGTGCACTCTCACTTATCCTTCATGCCAGAGCAGAAGCTTGGCTTAGTGGTATTAAACGGTGAAGACTTTCTAAGCGCGCGGTTAACAGGCCTTGTAGCCGACTATGTTTATGGTGCATTGCTCGGTGATACAGATAGCGAGGCGCGTATTTCAAAGAAGGTGGACGAGCTTCTCACCAAACTCGAAACTGTGGATGAAATGATCACCAGAGAACACGACAAGATAGCAGCAAGAGAATGGCAACTGAGCCTACCCGGGCAAAGCTATACGGGCAATTACATTCATCCGTTACTGGGAAAAATCAGCATTCAGTTAAATGACCAACAACGATTCTTAGTACGGTGGGGCGTAATGCACTCAGACTCATCAGGTATGGACAAAAAAGACCAAATCCGCGTCGAGCTGGATCCAACAAATGGAACCGTCATTGCCTTTGATGTTGAAGATACCGTGAAGTCATTACGCTACGCAGGCGTCGAGTTTACCAAAGCTGAGGGAAGAGATGACCTGCCAGCAGCGGTCGCAACCGGTAAGGCAGCAAAAAAAAGCACACCGCATAAATAATAGGGAAGCGGGGGAATTGCAGAGTTGTGCAAGTGTAAAGATAAAACTGAACTGGGTTAACGCTAATAATAAAAAAGCTGACCCTGTTCACCATTCTCGAGCGGGCACCTCTGTTGTTGAGTTTCTACATACGGTGGTTTCTTTTTGGCGAGATGTCGCGCTTGTATGAGCAGCCAAAGAAAGCGTTTTTTTGCAATAGTGACAGCGTTTATCACTGTTATAGTTTTCTGCACAGAACTGAACCCGTTTAGTCCTGTTAAACGTTACACCGGCTAAAGAATGAGTAGTAAATCCGCCCGAGAAGCATGCCCAGCCACCACTACTTTTCCTGTGTGGGCAAATGTTTAATTTCAAAGATGCGAGATCCTGGTTTTTCGTCACGGACAGCAGATCTTCAACCCGCGAATCCAGTCGACTTGCGTAATCAGGATTAATCGTCACTCTACCGTTTATCCAAAAGTCACCGAAGTGAGCTGGCGCAGTAAACTTCCATCCTTTTGAAACGAAAACGAAAGCCAACCAGTTATACTCTCTAGGCGAGCCGAATGCACCATCCCTTCGGATATCACTTTTTAACTGATGGAATTACCTACTTTTATTATCGTTCGGCTGGCCTGCTATTGCCGTTGATACCCATATTTTCCGCGTATCCAACCGCACTAAGTTTGCCTTGGGTAAGAACATCGCTTTAATAGAACAAAAACTCCGTAAAGTCATGCCTGCTGAATTTAAAGTGAATGTGCATCTCCGGCTGATCCTGCACGGCCCCGTTATACCTGCATTGCGCGTAAACCGCGCTGCAGCTCTTGCCTGATTGAAGTCTTGTGTGAGTTTAAGAATAAGACTGAGTAGTATTGGGTTTTCTTTGAGCAACCAATCCATTTTAGATTAACTCAACAGGAAGTATTGATATAAAACCTCCGGTAAGTCATTTTAAATAGGTCCGCTTGAGTCAATTCAAGCGGTTTCCAGACATAATTATTCTAACCCGAATACTTCCTTAAATCGTCTGATTCGCTGTTCAAGCACTTCCTTACGAACCCTGAAGTCTGGATCGTGAGTACGGTCGCTAAGCAACAATCCGCCAATTTCTTCATCATGACCATATTCGACCACAAACATGACTGAAAATCTTCGTATCCACCAATCAGGATGGTGTCTAGCCGCCCATGCAAGCAACTCGACTGTTTCGACTCCCTGCCCAGGCATCCAAGCCAATGTGTAAGGAATGTAATTCTTAGTGTTTTCTTCAGCCGACGTAATCAAAGCTTCATAAAGCGCGTTTTGAATATCCGGAATGTGCTTCTCTATATCTAACCAAAACTGACGTCTTTTTTCTGGAAAGCCACTTTCTTCGTTGTGTGTGAACTCAGTATTTACCTTAGAAAATGCCAACGCAATTTTCACCCGTTGCGCTTTTTCTGGGTGAGCGAATAATTGTAGAATTTCATTGGATGATTCTCCGTTAAAAAAGACACTGTGCACCAGCGCTTCTTCTTCGGAAAAGTCTTTAGAAAGCTGCAAATTTTTAGAGTCATTGTGATCTTCACTAACGGTGTCAGCATGCATATGTAGGTCTGCCGCTTGGGAAAGGTGCATTTCAGCAGCATACTGCTCAACAAATAATGGTGGGTCTTCAAAAACCACTGGGCGCGAGCCAAGTCCTGCCAGCGCATAAACAAGAAAAACAGCGATAACCAAGACGACTACGAGCGTCGAAATCATTAATTTTTTAAATGTAAAATTGAAATTCATAACTTTTTCCCTGTTTTAATTGGTTCTGGCGCAGTTACAGATAAATTAGGTATTTAGAACGGTTATGAATAACGAAAATGCCACACACCCTGTCACTCAAACGCACTCAAGTTCTAAGTACACAAATCGAATAATTTAACGCCCTAACCTCAAATCATAAGTGTTGAGTATATTGACGACTATCTCACGACTATAAAGTGCTAACTAAGTCCCTAACCAATTGATAACACGGTAAGATTTTAAAACCATTATGCTTGTGGTAGAAACGCCATAAATTGCGATGAGCTGTTGTACAGGTGATTGAATGCGGGCGGGATTAGACAGTAAATGGTAAGTAGTTTAACGGTTCTATTTCGGGTTCAATGCGCAAATAGAAGGTTCTGAATTTATCATGCAAACGCTTCCCTATCTATATCATCATTAATCTAAACTGATCGATTTTAAGCTGGCTTTTCATGTTGATGTCAATCATGGTTTATGGCCGAGCATCTAATAAAATGTATTTTGGCTGGCCCACCATGGCAGTAAACACGCATATCTTCCGCATTTTCAACCGAACAAGGTGTGCCATGGGTAAGAACGTCGATTTGGTTAAATTGACATTACTTAAAGTTATACCTGCCCCGGAACAATCAATGTACACCTTTGAATAATCCTTCACCGTCGTTAAGGCGTCGTGGCTAGCAAGCCACATTGTGGCTCATGTACTATTGAAGATCTTGAGCTTAACGATAAAGTAGAATCACGTTATGGATGATTTGAGCAAATTTCAGGGAAACAACTATACTTAGACAGTTCCTTCCTAACGATGGTTTTAGTCGAGTCACGGGCTAGACCTATCCCAGAGCCATAGTAATGACCAGAATCAGGATGTCCACGTTTAGCGATCAGAGACGCAAAATGATTGCTGGGATTGCAGCAGTTGCCAGTTGTTTCATATTCCCAAAGTTATCTTATGCAAGTTCCACAAGGCCCACATCCATCGGGAGAGAAAGAATGGACATTAATCGATTTGTCGAAGATTGTGTGACTGCAAATAAAGATTCGCAGGCTCAGGCTGCAGTTAAGGAAGTGCTAGCAAAAGCGGTTTCGACCCCTAACGCAGTTATAAATGCCCTGGGGGAACCAAATAAGGCGGGGCTTAACGTGCTTCTACGTTCCCCGACTCTGACGATATTTGCAGCAACCTGGACACCTCAGATGAATTTGATGCCACACAATCACCTAATGTGGGCGAATATCGGAATCTATACCGGACGAGAAGATAATATTTTCTGGAAAAGGTCTGCTAAAGGAATTAGCGCCTATAGTGCAGCGGCGCTATTCGCCAAAGACGCGGTATCATTACCCAATAACATCGTCCATTCGGTGACAAACCCATTATTACGATTCACTGGCGGGATCCATATCTACGGCGGAGATTTCTTCCACACGACAAGAAGCCAATGGGATCCTGAAACACTTAAAGAGGGGCCATCAGACGGTGCGGTAATTCGTGATATTTTCCAGCGTGAAAATGAAAGGCTTGGCTTAGATGCAAGTACCTGAATTAGCAGACAGTCAACTACGGTCACCGTTAACTAATCAGAAATTGTTTAATTTCATTTCAGCCAAATTCAAAAACAACCTTTATCACTGGCTTTTCTCCCTCCTCGTTATACCTTTTCGACGCCTAGACCGCTCTGTGCTTCTTGTGTTATTGGAATTTTTGTAAATTTAACGCTAATCCCGAACGGGCTAGTAAGCGTTTAAGCCGTAAGTAAATAATAGTCTCTTCATCAATGTGCAGACCGCTCTTATATCGGTCTGCTTACCAAACGTCCATATCACCTCATTGACACTGCCCGTTTTTCTGGTCTTATAGTCAGTCAAGATATAATGAAGATGTTGTTAGTTTATAATTTTCAGGGAGAAAATATTTATGTTACCTCGTGCTCTGGGCATAATTTTTTTACTAATTATGCTATCCAAAAGTGTTTTAGCCTTTGATCTTATTGCTCACCGAGGTGCGTCCGGCTACCTGCCAGAACATACACTTGAAGCTACAGTTCTTGCCCATGCACAACGCCCTGCCTATATTGAACAGGATGTAGTGCTGACCAAGGATAATATTCCGGTTGTATTGCATGACATTCATTTAGATACCGTCACCAATGTCGCGAAAATGTTCCCACAACGAGTCAGGAAGGACGGCCGCTACTACGTTATAGATTTCACACTTGCTGAAGTGAAAACGCTACAGGTCCATGAGCGAACCAATACCCAGGGGAAGCCTGTTTTTCCAGAACGCTATCAGGGCAATAATGCTCAATTTACCGTTGCAACGTTAGCAGAGCATTTAGAGGTGATTAACCAACTTAACCGACACACTGATCAGAAAGTGGGCATATACCCGGAAATAAAAGACCCCAGGTGGCATCGCGAACAAGGTAAAGATATTAGCGCCATTACGCTTAACGTCCTAAATAAGTTTGGGTATTTGAAGAAAGATAGCAAGATAGTTTTACAGTGCTTTGATTTCGATGAAATTACACGATTACGCCAGGAACTGAATTATCAGGGCACGTTAGTTCAACTTATTAGCGCGAAAAACGCCTCATTACTAAATCAGCCCGACGGATTAAAAAAACTCGCCACTATTGTAGATGGTGTAGGACCATCATTTTACCAATTATTGGATAAAGCTGCGCTGAGAAAAGGTAAAATAACGCCGCAGAATTGGGTAACACACGCCAAAGACAACGGCCTTATTATACACCCGTACACCTTACGAGCGGATGAGTTGCCTTCAGGAATGAGTTTAGCTCAGGCTACTGTATTGTTAGCCAATGGATTAAAAGTTGATGGGGTTTTTACTGACCATGTGCCAGCGGTAAAAAAAGCGCTTGAGAAGCTCTAGTCAACTTCGGTTAACGCTTATGCGGCTGAATATAGCCGCACTTTCAAACCAATTTAAGATTTGGACAACCTTACCACTACCCGTCGGTTCATCGCGCGAGAGGAGGCATTGTCGTTAGGCGCAATGTGGTGCTTCTCGCCATGGCCTGTTACCTCTATGCGTTCACCATCCACACCCAAAGCAGTGAGGTAATTTTTCACTTCGCTGGCACGTCGAATAGACAACTGTTCGTTGCCCCAGCGGCCACCATAACTATCGGTATAACCATCGAGCAGAACCAGTTCGAGATTGCTATCTTCTTTAAGGTATTCCCCAATCATGCTTAAGCGTTTTTGCGAGTATTTCGTTAGGTCTGTTGAATTTTTCTCATAACTCAAAACGGTGTACGCAATGTCCTCAAAACTGAAAGGCAGCAAATTAGCAACGCATTTCACAAACTGGCGATAAGCGGGGGTAAAGTTACTTGCGTTTAACGAGACTGACACTTTATCGTAAGCGTTATACCAATCTTGATAATAGATCGTTGGCCAGTAGCCTTTTTCAAGCTCGCTCAACATGGTCCAGGCTGCCTCCTCCGGTAAATCACCGTTATACTGAGTACGAAGCTGCATATCCGAAATCACTTTCGGGGCTTGTCCTGGCATCCACTTAGGAGGAATAGAATATACTGCCGCCACATCAAACTTTTTTGGGAGCAGATGCATGTCCATCTCAAATTCCATATTGAGTTGTTTGGAGGCCATGCTCGTAAATAGCGCATCACCATAGCCTGGCACATTATGATTTAACGTACACTCAAGTCGGTTCGACGTTTGCATTAACCAACTTGAATCTTCCACCGCAGCAGCGTACTGACGCATAGCCGCATGGCTGCTGCCACTGATTATTATAATTAAAGCAAAAGCAAGTCGAATCATAAGGAGAATTTAGCACTTCGTTCTATTCTATTTATCATATCGTCTTTATTTCCAAAAGCTTTAGATAAAATAAGGTCGGCTGGATACTCACCCGCATTACTGCGATAATCGTCGGGATACGCTTTCCTTTTATAAACATAATCAAAGAGCATAAATTAAACCAGTTTTGCATTACTTAGGAGCATTTTACTGAATGAGTGTTAAGCACACGCCCTTGAACCAACGATTCAGGGGATACTTTCCCGTCGTCATTGATGTTGAAACCGCCGGCTTTAATGCAGGCACTGACGCATTGCTGGAAATTGCGGCGGTAACACTAAAAATGGATGAAAAAGGGTTGCTTATTCGTGATCAAACGATCCACTACCATGTCGATCCATTTGAAGGGGCAAATCTGGAGCCTGCAGCACTGGAATTTAATGGGATAGATCCTGCTAACCCATTGCGTGGTGCGGTGTCCGAAACAGAGGCAATGAAAGGAATTTGCAAAGCTGTGCGCAAGCAACAGAAAGCGGCGGAGTGCCAGCGTTCAATTATCGTGGCGCATAACGCCAGTTTTGACCAGGGCTTTGTTAATGCTGCTATTGCACGCAGCGCCATCAAGCGAACCCCATTCCATCCTTTTGTCTCGTTCGATACCACCTCGCTTGCGGGATTGACCCTGGGGCAAACGGTATTGGTAAAAGCGTGTCGTGCAGCAAACATTGATTTTGACGCCAGCGAAGCACACAGTGCGCTATACGATGCAGAAAAAACAGCTGAGCTCTTTTGCTATATGGTTAATCGTTATCAGGCGTTAGGCGGCTGGCCATTGCCACAAGAAGAGTCTGAAGAGGAAAAATAATTCAGTGGTAAAAACTATCCTGCGCCCACTGGCACAGGATAGTTTAAAAGTGATACTTATAGCTTATCTGCTTCTTCAGACAAGAACTTAGCTACACCTTCCGGGTTTGCGCTCATGCCCGCTTTACCTTCCTGCCAGCCAGCTGGACACACTTCACCATGTTCTTCGTGGAAGTTAAGCGCATCGACCATACGCAACATCTCGTCAATATTACGGCCAAGCGGTAAGTCATTCACCACCTGGTGGCGAACCATACCTTCAGCATCAATAAGGAATGAACCTCGGAATGCTACACCTGCTTCCGGATGCTCAACATCATACGCCTGACAAACTTCGTGTTTAACGTCTGCCACCATGGTGTACTTAACTTCACCAATACCGCCCTGGTTAATTGGTGTTTTTCTCCATGCGTTATGAGTGAACTGAGAATCGATTGACACACCAATCACTTCAACGCCACGTTTTTGAAACTCTTCATAACGTTTGTCAAAGGCAATCAGTTCTGATGGGCAAACAAACGTAAAGTCTAAAGGATAAAAGAAGATAACCGCTTTTTTACCTTTAATCGCTTCACTCAATGTAAACGAGTCAACGATTTCGCCATTACCTAAAACTGCTGCTGCCGTAAAATCAGGGGCTGGACGCCCTACTAGTACGCTCATATTTCACTCCATATAAATGTGAATGATTGGATTATAGTTGGTTTACAGCTTCTGACCATAATATCCAAAAAATGTTACTCATGCTTTCTATTTGCAATAACAGAAAGTGGTCAGAGCCTATTATGAATCTTGTTTTACGCTTTCATTATTGGTGCAGTTATTAAAATAACAACCTCTAATTTGTAATTAATGCGAAACCGTAATAATGAGCATTCACTCAGGTTGGTCAGATGCCTTCTCAACAAAGCCTTCAATCGTTTTAAGAAGCAGCGCCTTATCTATAGGTTTTGTCAAAAAGTCATCCATTCCCGCTTCCATACATTTTTGCTTTTCGTCATCAAACGCATTCGCGGAAAGCCCGATGATGGGGGTTGAGAGTTTAAGCTCCTGACGCAATTTAACCGTTGCTGCGACACCATCCATTACCGGCATATTCATATCCATCAATATGACATCGAAATCTTCTAATAAACACACATTGACTGCTATCTCACCGTTGTGCACTACGCTGACCTGATAGCCTGCATCTTCGAGTATGGTTTTAGCTACTTCGGCGTTAAGTCCATTATCTTCCACCACAAGGACCGACAGCTCACCTTTTAGCTGTTGCTCGCTTGATGACTCCCAACGATCATGCAACTGAGCGATTTCAATCAAATCATTTTCTAACGACTGACGGTTGATTGGTTTGCTATGTGTGCGCCAGATAAGTGACTCGACTTGCTCAGAGCACTCCATATCTTCAAGCGCTGCAGAAACCATAATAACGTAGGGAAGTTCCTCGCGGTTTTGTGCATACAGGTTTTCGAGTAAATCGATTCCACTCATACCAGGCATTGATAAATCAACAATGAGTACATCGTAAGCGTTGTTACAATCTAAGAATTCGCGGGCAGACTTGAATACCGCCTTTTTCAGCCCGACTTCATTAACGATATGAGACAAATATTCGCGGCTTGAAAGCAAATCATCCACGATGGCGCAACTTAAAGCACGCTTTGCTTTTTCACTCGCTACCGGTGCTTTTACAATATCGATGGGAATGATGACGGTAAACGCGCTCCCTTCGCCTACTTTACTGCGAACACTGATGCTACCGCCTAAAAGTTCGCTCAATTGCTTGGTAATCGAGAGTCCCAAACCCGTCCCGCCGAATTCTCTTGTTGTCGATTGATCTGCCTGAGTGAATCGCTCAAAGACAGTATTCAGCTTTTTCTCGTCGATACCTATGCCAGTATCCCTAACAATTAATTTTAAGTGATGAGACTTGTCTTTAATAAATATTCCGACCTCTAATGTCACCTTACCTTTGCTGGTAAATTTAATCGCGTTACTCAGTAAATTGTTGAGTATTTGCCCGATGCGAATTGGATCTGACTCAATAAAGTCAGGAAGTGAAGACAGACGCTTGTAATTAAAGACTACCTGTTTATTGCGGGCATGAACTTCTTGCACTGTGGCTATATCATCAATCAACTGGAGAAGATTGAATGCCACTTTTTCAATAGACAACTTGCCAGATTCAATTTTCGCTAAATCTAATAAGTCGTTTATCAGCGCCAACAGCTGATTCCCCGCTCCTTTTGCCTTTTGTAAAAAGTAGGGAGCGCGATTAGGTTTATCCAGAGCCAATTCGATCATGCCGAAAATTCCATTCATGGGCGTTCGTAGCTCGTGACTCATGCTGGCTAGAAATTCAGACTTGGCTTTGTTTGCTTGCCGCGCCAGGTTTTCTGACTTTTTCGCTTTTGATAAGGCAAGTTTAAGCTTTGAAATATTCAAATGAATACTTCGTTCCATAGGTAAAAAAAGAAAAACGCCGACGGCTAACAGTATTAACAGCATTAATGCCCATATAACCCATTGAACGTTACTGACCAATTCAACCCGCGCCGTGGCATCAAGCTCAAATAGTTGGACAACTTGGTCAAGTGACATTAGCAGAGGATCGGTAAAACTAAGTTTAAAGTAGGGTGGCAGCTCTCCGCATGCTGGCTTTTCAACATAATTCTGCGCGGCTTGTGAATATGTTGCCACACGCTCATCAAGCCTCCCTTCCCCCATATATTGTGTTCTTATCGTCACCGGCACATTTTCGAGCGCAAGTAAGTAGCGGTGATTCCGCGAAAACTTATCGATAGCAGAGTGCAACACATCTGCGATATGGGCTTGATTGTCATCGCACTGGGATAATCGTTGAGCTAAAAGATTTATGCGCTGGGACAACATTCTTTGCTGACCCGCAACATTAATAATGTACGCATCTTCTTTTTGTTGTAAGAAAATAAAATAGGAAATGGTGACCGAGGCTGTTGCTAGTAAGGCAATGAGCATAAGAGCCGACACGTAGCTGATGCGAACTGACATTACGTTTAGTGCGCCTTTTAGCTGCAATTTTATTTAACTCTAGCACCGATAATCAAAACGTGAAGTGAATCAAAGATTTTGTTGGTATCACCCCACATTTTCTATACTTTCGTCTAATTGGTGCGGCAAAATTAGACTTGTCAATTGCGAAAATAACAATTATTATCATTTGCAGGTAATAACTGGAATCATTTAATGTACGTCTGCATGTGCTACGGCATCACTGACAAAACGATATCTTCTGTGGTGAAAAGTCAGGGTGTGGGAAATATTCGTGAATTAAGGCAGCACCTTGAGCTGGGCAGCCAATGCGGGAAATGCATTCAAATGGCGCAAGAAGTCATTGACTCCACCATCGTTGATGAATCTCTTTTCAAAGAAGTGTGTTAACACAGTCACTAATCAAATTGATACGATAGTTGGAAATAGTAAAAGCCACCGCTGATACCATTGGGCGCGGTAGGCGGGTAAAGTGCCCCCACTTCCCCCTGATAAGGGTTCTCATCCGGACGAGCATCAAACACATTTTTTGCGCCAATTGCCGCGTGCAACTTCTCCGCTAGCTGCCAACCCAACTCAAAATCCAACGTAAAAATTGAACTGCCATCTATATCCATCCCTGCTGATGCGTCCAAATGGTCTTCATAGAAGCTACCATAATAATTCGCCCGCCAGGTAATTTCCCAGTCTTCAATTGCTTGTAAAAGAGTGATATTCGCTCTATGTGCAGGCAAGTTATCTTCCAGCATGTGAATCCGAGCATTAGTTAAGTTGGGCTCATACACTATGCGACCCGACTCAAGCTCTCGTGGGTAATGGTTGACACGCTCAACCTGGGTGTCAGTCCAGTTATAGGCAAAAATAAGTTGGTTATTGATATGGTCGATGTCAAATTCATAATGCACCACCAAATCAACGCCCTGCGTTTTGGTATCAAAATCGTTAGTAAAATATTTTACACTTTGATAGCGCTCTGCTTCAGCCACTCCCTGCAGGATAAGTTGGTTAATATCCGTCTGACTTAAGGTGATTGCAGACGTTGTGCTGATCCTGTCATAAAGACGGATATTAAAGTAATCAAGGGTGAGATATAGGCCGTCGTCATACAACGCAACTAATCCGATAGAGGTATTTACCGATTCCTCAGGAGTTAATGGGGTAGCCCCTACTTGTATAGAAATCGCATCAGTGGGAGGTAGTGTAGCTTGATCTTCCAATCCACTTGCAGAATAGGCTGTAGTTACATTTATTACATTACTTTGCCCAACTGTTGGCGCTTTAAAGCCAGTACTCGCAGAGCCTCTTAATGCGAAATAGTCATTTAATTCAAGACGGCTACTAATTTTGCCGTCAAAGGTGCTACCAAAGTCAGAAAAATTTTCAATACGGGCTGCAATGCCTAACTCCCAATCATCGGAAACGTAAATTTCCGAGTCGGTATACATCGCCCAATTCTGTCTTGTCCAGTGGCCAGAAGAAACCGGCTGGTACCCAGGAAATCCATTTGAACCAATACTGAATCCCTGACTAAAGCCTGATTCAGGATTGAACGCGAACGGTCCGGCTTGCCATGACTTTCTGTCACCTGCACGTTGATGATAAGATTCGGAACGCCATTCCAGTCCAAATGCAAAGTTAAGCGTTTCGGCCAGTTGCGTCTCAAACGTTTTGCTAAGATCGAAATTTAATGTGCGTTCAATCTGGCGAACACCGCCCGGACTGAACTTGGTAGGAGATGCAGGGCCTAAAGACGGGTTGATGGTATTCTCAATTCGATAATCAATTGCTGAATAACCTACACCGAAACTGGCATCCCATTGCCAACCATTCCGCGCACCTTTAATGCCGCCAAATAAGGAGCCATCTTTGATGGTACCACCAAAATGAGGGGTAAACCCACCGGGAAACCATTCGTTAAATGCGAAACAGTTTTGTCCTAACGCGGTGTTGTTGTTGGCAATCTGCTGATAATTCGCATCGTCCAGTACATTTGCCTGGGATAAGGCAATTTCAGGGCACTGGATACCTGAATTCATCCCGTCTAAATCAGCGACAAGTAATGTAGGGGCTGCCGACAGAGTCGTGTCAACGAAGACCCCTTCGCGGGTCTGTGGATTACGAAAATAAAATCCACCATTTATTTTTCGAATGGCTGTATTACCAAAGAGATAAACGTCTGAGGAGTTGTTAAGAGGCATCCGTCCATTTATGGCAGATTTAAAGTCATATTCCACATCAAGAGCACCCCATGTTTGTGCTGGTTTGGGAACGAATTCGTTCCCGTTTTGAATCAACTTCGCCGCATCCGAGCGCTGCACACTACGTGAGGTTGCCTGTTGTTGCCGGTACTCCGCGGTGAGGTTCATAAAACCGTCATCTATCAACTGAAAGCCGCTATTTAACTGGAGTTGAACAGACTGTCCATCACCTTCGTAATATTCGCCTCCTTTAACTTTTAACGACCCCCCTTGTGCAGCATCTTTTAAAACAAAGTTTATGACGCCGGCAATTGCGTCAGACCCATATTGCGCGGCGGCGCCATCACGTAACACTTCAACTTGTTTCATCGCTGCACCGGGCAACACCGAAATGTCAGGCCCCTGTGCGCCATCAGAGAGCCCTCCCCCCAGGAAAGTAATAACAGCTGAACGATGACGTCGTTTACCGTTAATCAATAGTAAGGTGTGGTCTGACGCCATTCCGCGCAAATTGGCTGGTCTGACTAAACTGGTCGCATCATTGATTGGTTGGTCATTAACATTCAACGAGGGGACGACAACACTCAACATACTCAGAACATCACCACTTTCCTGCGCAGCGAATCCATTTTCACTGACAATATCTAACGGAACCGAAGAATCTGTCACCGAGCGGGGTGTATTTCTGGTTCCCACGACCGCGATACGCTCCAAACCGTAATTACTGTCATCCTGATTCTTTGTCTGGCGCTTATGTTGTTTTTCTTCTGCAAGATGAGAGGCTTTTGAGGCAATGCTAAGCAGTCCTGACTCATCGACGGAAACTTCGAGTGGCGTTCCAGCCAGCAACCGTTGCAACCCGTCTTCCAGAGTATATTCCCCAACAAGCGCATTGGTTTTCACCTTTTCAGCTAACTCGAATGGAAAGAGAAGCGTGGTATCGGCTTGTCGGGCAAACTCAGTTAACGCACTATCCGCCTTTTGCGGGGATATCGAAAAATTAATTTTCTGCTGAACAACTGCATAGATATTCAAAGAGTACAATGCAAGAATAGCAACGAGCAGGTGAATAGACTGTCGTGAAATGAACGCACTGGCAAACCTCTCGCATCGGCATTTTAAGCGAGCCACTGAACAGATAGGAAAGGTTGACAAGTACCAGCGCAAAACGATCTTGTAATTATTATAATTTCACCCATATTTACACGAACTGCATAAACATCACAACAACTTAACTTTTATAGCAGCTAGTTTTAGGGCGTAAATTTTTGTAGCAGTCTATGCCGTTCAACGTTATCCAGCGTTTCTAAGCTCAATAACACTATCGTGCTCCTGGCTATGCTCAATCTGGAAACTGTTCTTTAAAGCAAACAGGAGGCCGTCAATATCCCCTACTTTGAAGAATCCAGCTACGCGCCGCTCTTTGAGTTCGTCACTCATCAATTTAAATTGAATGGGTGTATAACGACCTATCTCTTGCAACACTTTTTGCAGTGGCTCGCCTTTAAAGACTATCATCCCTTTTTGCCAGGCCAAATCTTCATCAATATCATTTTCGCTGACATTGTGTTTTTGTTTGACCCCACCTTTTACCATCGCTTTTTCACCGGAAAACATTAGCAAACCTTCTGCCGCCACAGGCTTCCTGCTGACAAGTGACTGAACACCACTTTGCGAACCAGCGCTGTCATTTTGTTTAACCAACACTCGGCCTTCAGTTACGACCAGCTCAAATGCCTGATTTTCAACATACTGCATGTTAAATGCCGTTCCTACCGCTGTAACTGAATTTTGGCCGGCATTGACGGAAAACGGACGTTGTTTGTCATGGGCTACCGTGAAGTGTGCCTCACCCTTCACTAAATCAACCAAGCGTTGACTATCTGTGTAGGTAACTTCTATCACGGTATCCGTATTTAAATGAACAACCGAACCGTCCGATAGCGTAATGTTTTTTTGTTCGCCAATGGCTGTTTCAACTTTCTGCTGGAGCACGATAACAGATTCAGGGGTACCTTCTACCCATGACCAATCCATCATCATTCCTACTCCCAAGGCCATCAACGTGAATCCAGCAGCAACGCTCCAACGGGCTTGTTTAACCAGTTTTCGTAGTCGGCTGACTTGTTGGGTCTGCGCTTCACGCAGCGGAAATAAGCCGGATAACTCATTTAGTACACTCATGTCATCCCACAACTGTGCGGTCTGCATCAATGTTTTTTGATGAGTTGATGATAATGTTACCCAGTGTTGTAACTCTTGGGTTTCAACTAATGATAGCCCACGATCGATACGACTCACCCACTCACAAGCCTGCTGGTGAATTGATTCTTTACTGGAAAACTGACTGATATTATTCATGTCGTTACTACTTCGTATCCTGACTAGCTGAGACTGCTAAGGACGCCCCATGTCCTTCTTCCGCTAATGCAGCTAAATATTGACTACAACAAAGCAACCCTTTTGCTACGTGTTTTTCTACTGTGCTTTCACTCAATCCGACTAACTCAGCGATGTCTTTCTGCTTCATTCCATATACTTTTTTAAGCAAAAACACCCGTTTCACTTCGGGTGAAAGCGTATCGGTCGCCCGACAGAAATTAATAAATCGCTCTTTACTTTCGACATGCTTTTCCAGCGAATGTCCAATCAACTCATGAGGAAGTGCATCCATATCATCCATTGACTGATTGCGCACATTGGCAGCACTGGCCACATGGTTTAACGCTAAATTTTTAACTGTTCTAAGCATATAAGTTCGCTGATAACGAATTTCTTGCTTTAGCTCTGCTTCATAGCTTTTAATAAATGCTTCTTGCACGATATCTTCAATATCGTCGGTGCTGACAATAGAACTGATCGCTCCCATCAATTTCGAGCGATACTTTATATAGGTGGCGGAAAGAGTCGACTTTTTAGTCATGATTTTATTCTTATATGTGTACTTTGAAATTTACACTTTTTCCATTCTGCCAGCATACTATGCACAATGTCACGCATGTTTAACGCTTAACGTCAATTTACCCTTTTGCAAAAACAACAGAGGGGCTAACGCCCCTCTCACTTCAACGTTGCTTAAAAGGTGTAAATACCTCTTACGTAATAGAAGCCACCATTGATACCAATTGGTGAAGTAACAGGATATTTTGCGCCTGCGACTTCTGTATCATAAAGTGTATTTTCATCTGGATATTCATCCAACGCATTCTTCGCGCCGACAGCTATCTCGAAATGATCGCTAAAGGCATAAGCCGCTTCTACGTCAAGCGTTACCTCTGAACTGATATTATCAATGGGTAAGTTTGAATCTAAGTGATCTTCAAAAATGCTGCCAAAATAATTCACGCGTCCAAGGAAACGCCAGTCACCTGTTTCGTGGGTAGTAGTGAAACTCCAACGTACAGCAGGCAGGTTGTTCTCCAACATACGGATACGTGCAGGTGAAATATTGTCCGACGCCTTATCAACTTCGGTAGAAGTCCAGTTATAGGCTAGTGAATATTTCGTTTCTCCGCCAAGCATATCCATGCTGTAGTTCGCTACCACGTCAACACCTTCAGTCGTGGTATCAAAGTCATTGGTAAAGAAGCTTACTTCAGTAAAGCTAGAGGCATCACTAACTCCTTGCGCGAGTAACTGAGCAATATCTTCTTCTGATAATTTAATCCCCGATGCAGTGCTTAAACGATCAGTTACTTCGATATTATAATAATCTATTGTCATGAACAGACCATTATCAAAGTCAGCCACCAATCCAACACTCATACTGGTAGACTCTTCAGGTGTAAGCTGTTCGCCACCTTTCAAGACTGAAATAGGATCCGTAGGAGGTAGCGTCGCACGGTCAATTAGCTCTCCGTCAGTACCGAATGCGGTGGTCACGTTTCTAACGTTACTTTGACCAAGCGTTGGTGCTTTAAAGCCGGTTGAATATGCACCACGTAGTGCAAGGCTGTCAGTCATCTGCCAGCGCGCCGCTAATTTACCTTTCAAAGTGTCACCAAAATCGGAGAAATCTTCGTAACGCGCTGCAGCTGCAAGCATAAATGATTCAGTCAGGTACATTTCTGCATCAACATAAAATGCGATGTTGTGACGAGACACTTCACCCTGGCTTCGCGCAGACAGCCCAGGGAAGCCGTTTGAACCTATACCAAAACCTTGGCTGCCTAGTGGTCCAATCGCATAAGAGGCGGGATCCCCGGCGATACTTTCGTAAGTCTCATGACGATATTGGAAACCACCCGCCAGGTAAATTGGCTCATACAGACCTGCGTCGATGGGCTTAGTTAAATCGATATCAAGCGTTTGTTCACTTTGAACATATTTACCAGGCTTGAACGACATTGGCGTATCAGGACCTAGCGACGGGTTTATGGTGTTTGAAATCGCAAAATCAATTTCATTTTGCCCCAGGTTAACGCTCACGTCATATCCAATCTCGTTAGCGAACTCACCTTTGGTTCCCATGACTAATGACATATCAGTGACCACACCACCAAAGCGAGGAGTAAAACCGCCTGGAAGCATTTCATTAAAGGCAAAACAGTTCGCACCTACGTCGGTGCTATTGTCTGCGATTAATGCATAACCTGCGCTCTCTAACACGTTATCGCCAATAACCACATCTGGACAGCTAATCCCCTGGTCGATACCATCAAGGTCACCTACCAGCAGAAGTGCTTCGCCATCTTCGTTCGTACCGCCATCAAAAACTCCACCACGGGTATGTGGATTACGGAAGTAGAACCCTCCTTCCACTTCACGCTCAGCGTAGTTACCAAACAAATATGCTTCCGCGTTATCGCCTAACTCAAGACCGACGTTAGCAAACAGTTTGATATCGTCTTTAATTTCCGGGTTACCCCAGATTTGAGCAGGATTTGCAACGAATGTATTGCCTGCAGCAGTTAGTGCGGCAGCATCATCGCGTTGAACACTGCGAGAAGTTGCGTCGGAGGTACGATACTCTGCAGTGACATTAACAAAGCCAGCCTCAGTCAGTGGCATACCCACATTTCCTGAAACCTGAACCATGTCCCCATCACCCTCATAGAACTCACCGTAACGCGCTTCAATCGAGCCACCTTCTGCACTATCTTTAAGTACGAAGTTGACCACACCCGCAATAGCATCAGAACCATATTGTGCTGCAGCACCATCACGAAGGACTTCTACCTGCTTTAGCGCTGCCGCAGGAATAACTGAAATATCTGGACCTTGTGCACCGTCAGATAAGCCACCACCTAAGAAAGTGATTACAGCGGAACGGTGGCGACGTTTGCCATTAACGAGAACCAGCGTATGATCCGATGCCATTCCTCGTAAGTTAGCTGGACGCACCAAGGTGGAGGCATCATTGATTGGTTGCTCATTTACGTTGAACGATGGCACCACCGTCTGCATCATTGATACCATGTCGGTAGAACCCTGATTTTTAAATTCCTCGTCGGAAATAATGTCCACGGGTACTGCTGAATCGCCAATAGAACGGGGCGCGGCACGGGTACCGACGACCGCAATTTTTTCAACATCGAGATTATTATCAGCTGATTCAGCTGTTTCTTCTTGTGCCAGAACAGGGAAAGCGGCAAATGCACTAAGAGTCATTGATGCTGCCAACACTGCGCGGACATTTTTAGATAGTAATGTCAGTGAAGTTTTCATATATGTTTCCTGGAGTGAAATTTCCCTTGTCCTGAACGCCAGGGAAACGAAAGTTCAGGAGTGGGAAACTTAATTATTTTCAACCTTCAACACTGGCAAAGTGAAAGCCAGCACCTATTTTTATAATCACTAACTTGATAAAAAACAAACAATTTACGACGAAAAAAGAATATTTTTTTAACCCATAGAGGATTTAGGCTTGTGGTCTGTCTATTACTATTTAGGCGAGTCTATTTAGCGCTTTTTGCGCATCTGATTTTGCAGGTTGAGTGAGTGATCAGCGCATTTTCGCTGATGTAAGAGAAAAAAGCCCGACATGGAAGTCGGGCTTTTTTATTCGTCCAGGAGAAACAAATTAATCTTCTTTTTTATGCTTGTCAGCCGTATCTTTAATTAATGGTTGCAGTTCATTCTGCTGAAACATTTCGATGATAATGTCACAACCACCCACTAATTCTCCGTCTACCCATAACTGTGGGAAGGTAGGCCAATTTGCGTATTTGGGAAGCTCCGCTCGAATATCAGGGTTTTGCAAAATATCCACATAGGCAAAAG
>CAZROH010000058.1:0-20287 GCA_964601635.1 uncultured Alteromonas sp.
CGTCCTGCGAATCTACCGCTGGCGGGGTGACATACAACCTTCCCATGTCAACTGCAGTATTGAACCATGGACGTTTGGTCGCAAAGTAACCTTTGCTGGGATCGCCCGCGGTCGGACCTTCTTGGTCCACACCAACCCGACCAGCTTCATAAAAATACTCACCTGTGTTGGCGGAGCCAAAAAAAGCACTCTTTATATTGTCGTCATTATTACTGATATTTTTGAAAAGCTGATAAATTTCACGTGATTGAGGAATCGCTGACTCCGGTGCTCCCCTTCGTGTGTGCTGTGCAAAAAAATCCTGTAAAAACGGATTGGCCAGGAACGTCTTCGCCACCCCACCATATGTCGAGAAAAACTTCTCTACACCACGCGCCTCCAATTTAACTCGATCCATCACTTCAAGCTCAATAGCGTCTCGCGTTTTTTCACCAATAAAGCTGACAGCTATGATCGACGTAATGAACAACATGATGGCGATACTGCCACCGACTATGATCATAAATTTATTTTGTAAGGAAAGTGATTTCATTGCACGACTCATTATTGTTATATGGTTTAGTAGCCAGAGCGCCCTTTTAGAAGTTCGGGCTCCATGCATTTGCACGGAAATTGATCAGCAATACCAGTTATATCAAAGTCAGCGAGAAATGAAAAAGGCTTATTTTTGCCAAATAAGTAATAAATTATTTGCCGGCATATTTTTAATCGATTTTAAGGTCAGGGTGTCAGCCCATTTCGTTAACTCATTGATATCGCGGTAACCACCATAGCCATTGGCGATCAAATGCTGGTGAAAATCCTGATTACTTTGGCTATTAAATTCACCATTGTGAGTAAATGGACCATACTGGCAAAACACGCCCCCCTCAGGTAAATACTTAGCAACCATCTGCATCATAAGCTTGGCCTGGTGCCTTTGCATTATATGCGCGGTGTTGGCTGTAAATACCGCATCAACAGTCTGTGCGGGCCAATCGTCCTGACCAACAGTGAAACTCACTGGCGGTAGTAAATTAGTTAAAGGGTATTCCTTGAGCCATTGATTAATGCCTGCATGGTATTCAGGTTGATCACTGGTTTGCCACTTAAGGTGAGGTAAATTTGCAGCAAAAAAAACCGCATGCTGACCGGTACCAGTGCCGATTTCGAGCACGTGGGAACAAGCAGAAAAAGTATTTTCCAACACATTCAATATCGGCGTTTTATTATTTTCACACGCCTGACTAAAGGGTTTATTCATTTAAATTCGGTGCCAGCCATTTGTTTGCAGTAGTTATATCCCATTGCTTACGGTGTGCATAGTCATGCATTTGATCCTGCTGAATTTTGGCGACCGCGAAATAGCGGGTTTGCGGATGTGCGAAATACCAGCCTGAAACGGAGGCTCCTGGCCACATGGCGAAGCTATCGGTTAGCTGCATCCCGGTATGTTTTTCTACATCAAGTAAATCCCAAATCAACTGTTTTTCTGTGTGCTCCGGACAGGCAGCATAACCGGGCGCAGGGCGTATACCTTGATATTTTTCGCGAATTAACGCCTCATTATCCAAGTTTTCATCACGCGCATACCCCCACAAATCCTTTCTGATCTGCTCATGCAGATATTCAGCAAACGCCTCAGCTAAACGGTCAGCAACGGCTTTGACCATAATTGCATTATAGTCATCGCCGTGATCACGATAGTGATTAGCGATGGCATCTTCGCCTATCCCTGCGGTTACTGCAAATGCCCCCATGTAGTCGTGCACACCAGAGGATTTCGCAGCAACGAAATCAGCCAAACAATAATTAGCATAGTCTTTTTTTAGTGTCTGTTGACGTAAGTGATGTGCCACGCCCAGGATTTGTGTTCGGGAGTTATCTGAGTAAATTTCAATATCATCGCCAATGCTGGCTGCGGCAAAAAGCCCACACACACCTTTTGCTTTTAATTTGCCGGACAGGGCTAATTTATCCAGCATCGCATTGGCATCATCAAATAAAGACTGAGCTTGTTCACCCACGACCTCATCTTTCAATATCCGAGGGTACTTACCAGCTAGCGACCAGGTCAGAAAGAAAGGCGTCCAGTCTATATAGTTTCTTAACGTCGTAATATTGGCGTTAACCGGAAACACACCCAGCTTTTCAGGCGCGGGGGGCACCTGGCTCACATTTAACTTAAAGGCGTTTTGGCGCGCCTCGTCTAATGTAACTGGTCGCGTGCGCGGTTGCTTGCGTGCATGCTGAGCACGTACCTTTTCATATTCCTGGGTAAGCTCCTGAGCAAAAATTTGTCGGCTTCCCGCGTTCAATAATTTCTGACACACACCTACTGCGCGACTGGCATTGGGTACATAAACCACTGGTGCCTCATAGTTTTGCTCAATTTTAACAGCTGTATGGGCTTTAGAAGTGGTGGCTCCGCCTATAAGCAGTGGCAGCGTGAAATTCTGCCTTTGCATTTCCTTTGCAACATGCACCATTTCATCCAGTGAGGGTGTGATAAGCCCTGACAAGCCAATCATGTCAACGCCTTCTTCTTTTGCCGTTTGTAAAATTGTTTCGCATGGGACCATCACGCCTAAATCAATGACTTCAAAGTTGTTACATTGCAGTACAACCCCGACGATGTTTTTACCAATATCGTGAACATCCCCTTTAACAGTGGCTAATAGAATTTTCCCGTTACTTTTGGTGTCCTCTGACTTTTCGGCTTCAATGTATGGCTGTAAATACGCAACGGCCTTTTTCATCACTCGGGCAGACTTAACCACCTGAGGTAAAAACATTTTACCTTCGCCGAACAGATCTCCCACTACATTCATGCCATCCATCAACGGCCCTTCGATAACATGTAGTGGTTTATCTGCTTGTTGCCTGGCTTGTTCGGTGTCATCTATGATGTAGTCAGTAATGCCTTTAACCAGTGCATGCTCGAGGCGCTTGTTAACCGGTGCTTCTCGCCAACTTAAGTCTTCTTTTTGCGCTGCTTTACCATCACCTTGAAACTCTGGCGCGATTTCAAGCAAGCGTTCCGTCGCCTCACTATTGCGGTTTAAAATGACATCTTCCACTGCCTCGCGAAGTTTTGCTGGGATTTCATCATAGACTTCCAGCTGGCCTGCGTTAACGATTGCCATATCCATACCCGCACGGATAGCGTGATACAAAAATACCGAATGCATTGCTTCACGAACCGGGTTATTGCCCCTGAACGAAAAGGAAATATTAGACAATCCCCCTGATACGTGGGCGTGAGGGCAGGTTTGGCGAATTTCCCGAGTGGCCTCAATAAAGTCCACGGCGTAGTTATTATGCTCTTCGATCCCGGTAGCCACAGCGAAAATATTGGGATCAAAAATAATATCTTCTGGCGGAAATTGAGCTTTTTCTGTTAACAACTGATAACTGCGTTGACAAATTTCGACTTTCCTTTGCCTGGTATCAGCCTGGCCCGTTTCATCAAAGGCCATTACCACGGTGGCCGCACCATAACGCTTGATCAGACTGGCTTGCTGTAAAAAGAGCGTTTCGCCTTCCTTCAAGCTGATAGAGTTGACGATTGCCTTGCCCTGCACACACTTAAGTCCGGCTTCAATCACTTCCCATTTCGAGGAGTCGATCATTATCGGTACACGGGATATATCAGGCTCAGAGGCAATCAGGTTGAGAAAAATTTTCATCGCCTCGACAGAATCCAACATGGCTTCGTCCATGTTGATGTCGATAATTTGTGCGCCATTCTCAACCTGATGGCGAGCGACATCCAACGCTGCTTCGTAGTCCCCCTCCAGTATGAGGCGTTTGAACTTTGCCGAGCCGGTTACATTCGTGCGTTCACCAATGTTGATAAAACTTGAAAATTGCTGTGTCACGTTACCTCCTAGTGAACGAACGGCTCAAGACCAGACAACCGCATTTTGGTCGGTAACGCAGGAATACGGCGAGGAGCCACATCTTTCACTGCGCTCGCCATCGCAATGATATGCTCAGGTGTAGTGCCACAGCATCCTCCTACGATATTAACCAGTCCCGATTGTGCCCACTCTTTAATATGTTCAGCCATCGCTTCCGGAGAGAGATCATACTCACCAAACTCATTTGGCAAGCCAGCATTGGGATGCGCGGACACCGGACAGGTGGCAATCTGGGCGATTTCATCTACATATTGACGCAACAAGTCGGGACCTAAGGCGCAATTTAACCCGAATGAAAAAGGTTCTACGTGGCGTAAAGAATAATAAAATGCTTCGGCTGTCTGGCCTGACAAGGTGCGCCCGGAAGCGTCGGTAATCGTGCCTGAGATCATCACCGGAAGCCTCACCTGCAGACGCTCAAAAACGGACTCCACCGCAAACACTGCCGCTTTTGCATTGAGTGTATCGAAGATAGTTTCAATGAGAATAAGATCAGCGCCACCTTCGATTAAGCCCTCACATGACTCTTCGTACGCCTCAACTAACTCATCAAAGGTTACATTGCGTTTGCCGGGGTCATTCACATCAGGTGAAATAGATGCCGTGCGGTTAGTCGGTCCGATAACCCCTGCCACAAACCGAGGCTTGGCAGGATCCTGCTGAGTGAACTTAAGTGCGGCCTGCCTGGCTAGTTTAGCCGCTTCAATATTAATTCGTTTGGAGATGGCCTGCATGTCATAATCTGCCATCGCAATGGTGGTCGCATTAAACGTATTGGTTTCAATGATATCTGCACCCGCTTCTAAGTACTGGCAGTGAATATCAAAAATGACTTCGGGCTGGGTCAGCGTTAACAGGTCATTGTTGCCCTTAATATCAGTATGCCAGTCTTTAAATTCTTCCCCACGGTAATCATTCTCTTGAAACTGGTGCTGCTGGATCATGGTCCCCATCGCCCCATCAAGAATTAAGATACGCTTAGCTGCGGCGACATGGATGGGATGGTTTTTCGGTTCAGTCACGGATGATCCTTCTTTACTTTTTTATTCTCGGCAAGCTGATTAAGATCGAATGGGGTTGTCTGATACACAAAATAGTTCAGCCAATTAGTAAATAACAAGCTTCCGTGTGCGCGCCAGTTCACCACGGGGCCATTTGCAGGATCATCTTCTGGATAGTAGTTAGCGGGAACGGCTGGTGCCTGACCCGCTTCCTGATCCCGGCAATATTCTTCATGCAACGTCTGTCCCTCGTATTCAGGGTGACCGGTAACAAACACCATGCGCTTATCTTCAGATGCGGCCACATACACACCAGCATCGTCGCTTTGAGCAACGATTTCAAGTTCAGGAATACCTTGCCATCTGGCAAGATCAATATGCCCATAACGAGAATGGGGCGCATGAAATTGTGGGTCAAAGCCCCTGAGTAACTCGTTATGAGGTGCCAGCACTTTGTGATTAAAGACACCACACACTTTATTTTGCAACAGTGTTCGACTTACTCCATAGAAGTGGTAAATGGCGGCATGTGCGGCCCAGCATAAGTACAGCGTCGATTGCACATGTCGGTTTGCCCAGTCAAGTATACTGGTCATTCTGTCCCAGTATTTTACCTCTTCATATTGCAAGTGAGCCAGTGGCGCCCCCGTTATAATGAGGCCATCATATTTCTTACTGGCGATGTCGGAAAACTGATGATAGAAGGCTTCCATATGACTTTGCGGGGTGTTTTTTGGTGCTACATCATCAATGCGAATAAAGTCGACGTTGATTTGCAATGGCGTATTCGATAACAGTCTTAACAACTGTACTTCGGTTTCTATCTTGTTAGGCATTAAATTCAGAATACCCACTTCCAACGGTCGAATGTCTTGCTGGGCAGCCCGACTACTTGTCATCGCAAATATATTTTCGCCTAACAACACATCCTGGGCGGGTAAGTGTTCCGGAATTCGAATGGGCATGAGTACGCTCTACAGATATTCAGTGAACATCATTGTGGCGTATCAAAAAAGACGCGTCAACTTCTTTACGTCTGGACGTCCAAAAAAGCCAGCTACTTTCGGTGCATACTGATTAGTAATTCAGCCTCTGCGCGCGGAATGTCGCAGGTTTGCATTATTTCGTCCAGACTGGCCCCCTGCTTCACTAATTCGGTAGCACGATGGTAAAGTCGTAGTGCAGGGTCTTGCTGCTTTAACTCCCTTAGTTGATTTTCCAGTTTAGTCAGTGTTTCTTGCAACGTATTCTGATGTTTGCCTAACACCACTTGCCGCTCGCGATCCTCATTAATCTGATGACCCAGCGACTTGATACCAGAATGCAGTTCCGCATTGGTGGACTGACATGCATTTTCCAGATCAGACAATTTTTTCTTTAATGAGGAAATTTGTCGCAAACTGTACATGCCAATACTTAAGATCATGATCAATAACAGTGCGATCGCTGCAGCAACTAAGTACTTTTCGTCCATTACATTTTTATAATTATTCAACGTTTAAATGAGTGTACGTGAAAATACACAGCACGGATAGTCGATGTTGCCAATTGGATATAGCTTAAAAAGTATATTTAAATTGAAATTTTATTGTTCACCCCAAGCTAATAAGAAACAAACCCACAGAGTATACAAATGAGCAAATCCTATCCTGATATTACACAACGAATCTCAACCAACCTTAAAGCGTTGCGTTCTGATATTTCTGATACCATGCAAGGTTTTTCAGCCATGGCCAAAGCTGCTACCAGCGATGGCGTATTAGATAAGAAAACCAAAGAATTGATCGCATTGGCCATTGGTGTATCCACACGCTGTGATGGCTGTATTGGTTTTCACGCCAAAGCGCTGGTCGAACTCGGTGCCACAAAAGAAGAAGTAGAAGAAACACTGGCGATGGCAATTTATATGGGCGGGGGCCCCTCGTTAATGTACGCCGCTGATGCCATGCTGGCATATGAGCAATTTTCAAAATAACGAAACACGATATGGGGGCCTCTATGCCTGAAAAACCTGACAGTCCCATTGCCAATATGGAAGGATTGCAAGCGGCAATCGCAAATGGCGAAGCAGAAAGATTAAAAGAATTATTGGCCGGTCAGAAGTTGGATGAATTACAAAAAGACTATTTGTTAGATTTGGCTAAGCTGAATCCAGATACTAAATGTATTCAGCTAATTAAGGATACGCCGGTAAAAACGTAAAAAGGCAGGATCCCTGCCTCTTTATTTAGAGTGGATGCGCACTCAGAGTCCCCTCTTAGAGAGCACTTATTTCGTCCCACTCCTCATCGCTCAGTAATTTATTTAAATCTACCAATATCAGCAATTCACCATCGCGGTTACTTACTCCCTGAATGAACTTCGCACTTTCCTCAGTTCCTACATTCGGAGCACTATCGATTTCTGAAGAGCGCAGATAAACCACTTCCGCTACGCTGTCGACCAAAATGCCAACCACTTGCTCATCTGATTCAATAATAACAATTCGGGTATTGTCGGTAATATCTGTCGGTGGCAAGCCAAAGCGCGCGCGAGTGTCTATGACAGTCACAACGTTACCACGCAGATTAATAATACCTAAAACATAATCCGGCGCGCCGGGCACAGGAGCAATTTCAGTATGACGCAGCACTTCCTGAACCTGCATTACATTAATGCCGTAGGTTTCATCCCCTAATCGGTACGTGACCCACTGTAAGACTTCATCATTGCTGTCAGCTGCGTTGCTGTTGCTTCTTTCGTCATTCATTTATCTGACTCCGATTGCCGGGCACATCATCATTACTGCCCAGGCCTTTGTTTAGCATTGAAATTAAATGGTGTACATCGATTAACGCACACATTTTGTTCTTCACCATTCCCGCTAACCAAGGGCGTTTTCCTTTCGACTCACGCCACTTCACCTCATCTTTACGTAGAGTAATGGTGTTGACAAGTTTGTCACTGGCCAAGCCCCACATGCTATCGCCTAGCATTATAAGATACTGATAGTTTAACGCTTCTGCCAGCTTTTGGTCATATTTTTCTGGCATCACCCACAATGCGGTATCTACCACGTTTAATTTTTGCTCGCGATGAAGCATGACGCCTTTAAACCACTTCGGTTTACCAATGAGCGGGCCGACTTTGTCGATCCGATGAATGCCACCCAAGGTGATAAGGGGGACAGCCATTGTTAAGCCTGCCACCTCAAAGAAAAGGGCCTGAAACTGCTGTTCAAGTAACTCATGAATGGGTACGACTTTTTCTGGCGGAGGTGTCGCGACGACGTGCTGCTCACTCTGGGCGTCCGCCATCATTTCTTCTTCGAGAACAGGTTGATCCGTCGCAACGTGCGGGACGACCGACGTTTCATCCTCGACCATATCCACATTCGCCTGCTCCAGTAACTTCGCCGTACGCGACGTTACTTCCAGTGGATCTTCAGGACCGTGTAGCAGGCTATCAAGGTAAGCCTCCATCACATCTTCTTTGGCAAAAGGCGTGCTTTTACTCATTTCGAGTTATTGCTCCAGTTCATTTAACAGTTTTATGTAGGCGTAAACGCCTCTTGCCTTTGGATAAACAACGGACGCAGGAGACTGGGCCTGACTAGCGTCCCTGAAACGAGTGTCAACAGGAACCACGCCGTGCCACACACTATCGCCATAATCTTCTCTTAAGCGTTTTTGTGCATCTGCTGCTGCATTAATTCGTCGATCAAACATCGTCGGCACGATAATCGTATCAAAGGTTTTACGCAATGAACGTCCCATTATTTCAAGCGTATGAATCATACGATCCAATCCTTTCAGCGCCAAAAATTCTGTCTGTACCGGTACAACGACTTTTTCGCAAGCTGCCAATGCATTGACCATTAACACGCCCAGTACGGGTGGACAGTCCAATAGCACATAGTCAAAGTCCTGCTCTACTTTTGCCAGGGCTTTTTTCAGTATTAACCCCATACCGTGTCGATTACCCAGTTGTTTATCTAATGTTGCTAACGCCATCGTAGCGGGCAGAATAAACAAACTGTCCAATTTGGTGGGACAAAGACAATCAAGAACTGTATCGGCGGTTGCTGGCGTTTTATTAACAAAGATATCATAAACCGAACTAGAGAGTTCTTCCGAGTCAATGCCAAAGTAATAACTGAGAGAAGCATGCGGATCGACATCCACCAACAAGACACGTTTGCCACGCTGCGCCAGGATTCCACCCAGCGTTACAGTCGTAGTCGTTTTCCCTACCCCACCCTTTTGATTGGCAATCGTCCAAATTTTCAAGATTCACGTCCCCAGCGTAACGTTCGGATAACCTAAGTTGATTGTGTTATTGCGATGAAATTTCAGTCAGAATACAATCGGCGATATCTTCAATGGGAATATTTTTTTCGGCGATATTGGCTGATGCCACGGCTTGCGGCATGCCATACACCACACAAGAGGCTTTGTCTTGCGCCCAGATGGTCGCCCCTTTTTCTTTCAATTTGCTACACCCTATTTTTCCATCGGCTCCCATACCCGTTAGGATGATGCCTAAAACGTCTCCACCAAAGACAGGCAACAGGCTTTCAAACGTCAAATCGACGCTTGGCTTGTAATTCACTTTATCGGTGGGATCCGCATCAGCAATCACTATACGTGTTTTGTTACCCATCCCTTCCACCAACATCTGCTTACCACCGGGGGCGAGGTAGGCATGACCTGGCTGAACAATATCACCATGTTCAGCTTCTTTTACGGGAAATTTACAGTTAGTGTTAAGACGCTGAGCAAAAGCCTGTGTAAAAGTTCCAGGCATGTGCTGTACCAAGAAAATGGGAACTGGGAGGTTTTCAGGTATTTTCGTTAACACTTGTTGCAGTGCTACCGGCCCACCTGTCGACGCGCCAATGGCCAGGCAGCGATACTTTTTACCCGATGCAACAACCTTTGTTACGGTCGGTTGCGCCGTGGCCTCAGAACGACCTGCTAATAAAGATGAGGAGCGGAAGAACTTCGGTTTTGGTGCACCTGCTGGCATTCCTCTCAAGGAAGCCAATGAGGGCCGTTGTATGCCGGTACCTCGTCGGGCGATTAGCCTGACTTTGGTGCGCAGTTGCATTGACGCTTCGCGCCTGTCATCTGCAATATCTTCGAATTTTTTCGGTAAAAAATCGATAGCACCGGCTTCCAGTGCATCAAGTGTAGCCTGTGCACCATGATGGGTTAACGAAGAAAACATCAGAATCGGAAGCGGCTTTTTATCCATGATTGCTTTAACAGCTGAAATACCATCGAGCACAGGCATTTCCACGTCCATGGTAACCACGTCAGGTGATAACTCCATGATTTTATCAATTGCTTCCTGGCCGTTCTTGGCCTCTCCCACAACTTCTAATTCACGATCTTCATTAAGAATTTCACGGACACGTCGCCGGTAAAACGTCGAATCATCCACTACCAGGACTTTAAACACCATTGATGGGAGCTTTCCTATTTACTTGTTTTTATTTCAAACTTTTTCGCGCATAGCGTTTGAGCAGGCTGGGAACATCCAGAATAAGCGCAATACCACCATCTGAGGTAATGGTTGCACCTGCCATTCCTGGAGTGCCTTGTAACAGAGCGTCAAGCGGCTTAATAACCACTTCTTCCTGCCCTATCAGCGCATCAACTACAAAACCCACTTGCTGCGTACCGATTTGCACAACAACCACGTGTCCCTTAGCTTTATCGATATCTTTAGGACCTCGAATCAACCATTCACCAAGGAAGAACAATGGAATCGCCTTAGACCTTACAATCATGGTCAGTTGACCATCAACAGTGTTGGTTTTCTTGATGTCCATATTGATGATTTCATTCACTGCGCCTAACGGCAGGGCGAATGTTTGTTTACCTACGACAATCATCAAGGTCGGTAAAATTGCGAGCGTTAACGGTACTTTAATTTCCAGTCGGGTACCCTTACCCAACTGAGAATCTATGTTAATCGTGCCATTTAGCTGATTAATTTTAGTTTTGACCACATCCATGCCGACACCGCGGCCTGAGATGTCACTTATTTCTGTTTTAGTAGAGAACCCTGGCGCAAATATAAGGTTAAATGCCTCTACATCGGACATTCGTGCTGCGGCATCAGAATCCAGAACGCCACGATTAATGGCTATTTCTTTGAGTTTTTCGGGATCCATACCTTTACCGTCGTCATCGATAGTCAGCAAGATATGATCACCTTCCTGGGAGGCCGACAACCTGACTGTACCCATACGGGCTTTACCAGCAGCCTGACGTTCATCTGGCATTTCAATACCATGGTCGACTGAGTTTCTCACTAAGTGAACCAATGGATCAGCCAAGGCCTCCACCAGGTTTTTATCTAAATCCGTCTCTTCCCCTTCCAGTTCAAGGGTAATTTCTTTTTTCAGGCTTCTCGCGAGGTCTCTGACAACGCGCGGGAAACGACCAAAGACTTTTTTAATGGGCTGCATACGCGTTTTCATAACCGCGCCTTGCAAATCCCCCGTAACTACGTCCAGATTCGCGATGGCTTTGGACATAGATTCATCGTTAACGTTAATACCAAGACTCAACAGGCGATTACGAACAAGCACTAATTCCCCAACCATATTCATAATCTGATCAAGTCGTTTTGTATCTACCCGTACTGTTGTTTCACCTTGGGGCGCAGTCCCTGCCGCTTTTTTATCGTCTTTTTTCGCTGTGCCAGCAGACGCTTTAGGCTCTGGTTTAACAGCGGGTTTGGCAGCGTCTTTACCGGCCGCTTGTTCCGCCTTCGCTTTATTAACAGCTTCTGTTGCTGATTTATCAACTTGAGCAGCGGATTTATCTTCTTTGGGTTCAGTTGGCGTAGCGGGTGCAGGCGTTTGCGCCTTGCCTACTGACGGCCCCTGACCGGCACCATGCAACTGATCCAGCAGTTTTTCAAACTCATCGTCGGTTATTTCTTCATCACCATGCTCATTCGACGCATTTTTTGCTGGCTCTGCAGGCGTTGACGGCGCTTCTTCGGCACCGCCTTTAAATTGCCCTTTACCATGCAACTCATCAAGCAAAGCTTCAAACTCATCGTCGGTTATATCATCACTGTCAGTAGCTGAGGCTTCTTCTGGCTTAATATGTTTGCTTTCAGCCTTCGCCGCGGCGGCTTCAGGCTGTGCTGGGCGACCGGGGGCTCCACCGCCGTGTAGCTCGTCAAGCAGGGCTTCAAATTCATCTTCAGTAATATCTTCGATGCTGCCAGAGTCGTTACTGGAAGGCCGCTCATGTACCGCCGCCACTTCCGGTGCGGCAGGTGCTTCCTCAATAATCAACTCTTCCTCATCTTCCGGAGCTGTGGCTTGTTCACCTACCGTGGTTTCCTGACCAAATATATTTTCATCTGGTGTTTCAGGTCTACTCAATTTATGCAGTATCTCAACCAATCCTGCCTCGGCGGGCTCAAGTGGCTCACGAGCCTTTACTTTTTCGAACATTTCTACGACCACGTCGGTGGCTTGCAGAATAACGTCCATTAATTCGGGGGTAAGTGTTCGCTGACCGTTGCGCATGACATCGAAAACGTTTTCCGCGCCGTGGCAGATTTCCACCAATTCAGTAAGTGAAAGGAAACCGGCCCCCCCTTTTACGGTATGGTAACCACGAAAAATCGCATTCAATAAATCCGCATCGTCTGGATTATTCTCCAGATCAACGAGTTGTTCTTGTAATTGTTCCAGTATCTCTCCGGCTTCAACCAAAAAGTCCTGTAATATATCCTCGTCAACGTCAAACGACATGCGTCTGCTCCCCTAAAAACCTAAGCTCGACAAAAGGTCATCCACATCATCCTGGCCTTGTACAACATCATCACGTTGTTGAGCATCAATGATTGGCCCCTCTGCTTCAATCTTATCGGTTTGCTCTTTCGAAGGTTTAGTAGTTTGTTCAGTTTTTTCCACATCACCAAACATCGTCAGCATATTAACCAGACTATCTTCTACCTCTTTAACCAAATCGATCACACGCCTTATCACCTGACCGGTCAAGTCCTGATAGCCCTGTGCCATAAGCACTTCAGTTAATAAGCTAGTAAGTTTGGCTGATTCTGCCGATGCGTCGTTAAGTAGCTTATCCAAATCGGTACAAAGTGACTTAAATTCACCTACTTCGATTTGGCGGCTCATTAACTTTTTCCATTCAGGCATGATGGTTTCGATGCGCTGTGACAATGTTTCAGCGATGGGCATGCTCGCTTCCACAGCGTCCATGGTGGTATTCGCTGCTTTTTCTGTCTCTTCAATTACATAAGTAAGGCGGGTTTGGGCATCAGGAATTTCATCTGTCGCCAGCCCGGCAATACGTTCATCTAATTGAAAACTATTGAGTGCATCATGTAACTGGCGAGTCAGTTTGCCTACTTCAGCGAAAAGCTCGATGGATTCTTTCATCGATGCAGCTTCAAGTAATGCCCTGGCCGACTCCTGGTCGCCCTGTTCTAAATAGACGACCAGCTGTTTAGCTTCTTCAAGTGTTATAGGGACGTTAGTTGTCGACATCCAGTTTTCCTCTAGCGTTGGAGCGTCTGGATTAACCTAAACGTTCGAAGATTTTGTCGAGTTTTTCCTTAAGTGTTGCTGCAGTAAACGGCTTAACTACATATCCATTTACTCCCGCCTGCGCTGCTGCAACTATTTGCTCTTTTTTCGCTTCAGCAGTAACCATTAGGACAGGCAAATGTTTTAGTTTGTCGTCAGCTCGGATAGCGCGCAACAAATCAATACCTTGCATTCCAGGCATGTTCCAATCGGTGACAACAAAATCAAAATCACCCTGCTGCAACATCGGCAACGCAGTACTTCCATCGTCCGCTTCCTGGATATTGGAAAACCCCAAATCTTTAAGCAGGTTTTTTATGATTCGTCTCATAGTTGAAAAATCGTCAACCACGAGAATTTTCATATTTTTGTCCAAAATGGCCTCCAGTGAGGGTTATAAGTTATTAATATTCATTGTAATTTTTCTATTCACCCACCCGCCAGGACTTCATTCGAGATTTGAGTTTTAACATGGCTTGGCTGTGAATTTGACTTACTCTGGATTCGCTAACATCCAGAACTTCTCCGATTTCACGAAGATTTAGTTCTTCATCATAATATAAAGAAAGTACAATTGCTTCTCTTTCAGGTAATGTAGTAATAGCATGAGCTAGTGCTTTTTGAAAAGCACCTTGCATCAGATCATCCAGTGGCGTATCACTGCCAGAGTTCTCATCCGTCGTAATGACATCTTCTGACACCCCCAAATCTTCTATGCCTACCAGCTTGCCGGCATTCACTTCATTTAACATTTGATGGTAATCGTCGAGACTGACATTCATGACAGCAGCTATTTCTGCGTCCTTTGCATCACGTCCCGTTTCTTTTTCTACCTGAGAAATCGCTTCAGAAATGGCCCGACTATTTTTATGCACTGAACGCGGTGTCCAATCGCCTTTACGTATTTCATCCAGCATCGCACCACGAATACGAATACCTGCAAAGGTTTCAAAGCTGGCGCCTTTTGATCCATCAAAATTTTTCGCGGCTTCCAATAACCCAATCATGCCTGCCTGAATAAGATCATCAACCAATACGCTAGGAGGGAGTCTGGCCATTAAATGGTGTGCAATTCGCTTGACCAGCGTAGCATGCTGTTCAACCAACTGCGCTTTGTCATTCTGCTGTCGGTAAGCTGCGGCTTTACTGTTCAACGTTGACTACCCGCTACTTTGTTGGAAATTAATTGCTCGATAAAAAATTCTAGATGCCCTCCTGGTTGTTCAGGTATTGGCCAATTAGCGGCTTTTGAGGCCATTTGTGAAATGGCTACTGCTGCAGGAGAACTTGGAAAAGCATCCACGATAGCAGTTTGCTTGCGCACTGCGCGACGGATATTCTCATCGAATGGTACCGTGGCCACCAGCTCTAAAGCTACATCGAGGAATCGCCCGGTTACTTTAGACAGTTTGCTGAATAGTTCTTGCCCTTCGCGAATATCTCTGACCATATTAGCGACAATTTTGAATTTGAATACGCCATGTTCGCGATTGAGGATTTTGATAAGGGCGTAAGCGTCAGTCAGTGAGGTAGGCTCATCGCACACCACCACCATGATATCCTGTGACGCCCGGGAAAAGCTCAAAACCATGTCGGAGATGCCTGCCGCTGTATCGACAATTAATACATCGATTTGCGAGCGCAACTCGCTGAATGCGCGAATTAAACCAGCATGTTCCGTAGGTGACAGCTCTGTCATCGCTTGCGTACCAGAGGTTGCCGGCGCAATCTTGATTCCATGAGGGCCGGTCACCAACACTTCGTCAAGCGTACATTCACCCGACAAAACGTGAGAAAGGTTTTTTTCTACCCGTAAGCCCAGCATCACATCTACATTCGCCAAGCCAAGGTCAGCATCGAGTACCATGACTCGTTTACCCTGTTTGGCCATTGCGATGGCTGTATTCAGGGTAATGTTGGTTTTACCTACCCCACCCTTGCCGCCAGTTACGGCGATAACTTTTATAAGTCGTGATTGATTCATCTTTCGTAAGCTACTCGCTTGATCGTCGATCATACTGCTCGTGCTGCGTTAACCACTTGATTGCTTGTAGTATGATTCAATCCGTACTTTTTATAAAGCTTTGCGGCGGCAGAGACGAGAGATTTTGCATCGGCAATTTTAATATCTTCTGGAACTTGTTGTCCATCAGTAACATAGCTTAGAGGTAATTGATTTTCCACTGCAATACTTAAAATTTCCCCTAAACTGTAACATTCGTCCAGTTTGGTGAAAATACAACCATCAAGCTTAATTCTTTGGTATGCATCGACGATTCGCTGCATGGCTGCATACTGTGTGTTTGCCTGAGCCACTAAATACTTTCGCACTGGTTGCATCTGTCCGTTATCAAATTGAGCGAGTTGTTTAATTAACCTGCTGTCGCGTTGACTAAAGCCGGCTGTATCAATCAAAACCAGTTTCTTGTGTCGTAATTGAAAAAGTTGCTCAGCCAGCTCTTCACTGGATTGTGCTTTACGCACAGTACAACCAATAATTTTGCCATAGGTGGCCAATTGTTCATAAGCAGCAATACGGTATGTGTCAACGGTGATCATGGCTACCTGGTCGGCACCATGGCGCTGCGCATAACGCGCCGCCAACTTAGCCAATGTGGTGGTTTTGCCCGTGCCTGTTGGGCCCACCAGCGCTACGATGCCGGATTGACGTAAAATATCATTGCCCGCGATTTGTAATCGGGTAGCCAGTAATTTTAGCAAATAGACCCAAGCTTCACGCTCATTGTACTCGGCGGGCGTGAAATTAATCAATTGCTCTGCCAGGGCGTCACTTAACCCCATTTGCGTCAAACTATGGGTCAAATACTGGTGAGTCGGAAGGTGACGGCTTTTCTTTTCCTGCTTCAATTCAGCCAATTGAAATTGAAGGACATTGCGCAATGATTCTATTTCACTTTTAATACTGGCTAAATCCAGATCATCAGCCGTGCTGGCGTTATTGTGATGCCCACGTTCAGACATGGTGTCTATCAAGTCCGATTCGAATTTTAAATAATCTTCTTTATCTTTTAACGCTGGACGTTGAGGCTCTTGAGTTGCGCCACTTTGTTCTGGCTTAAACGAGTTGCGACTCGGATGTTGCTGCTGTGTCACAATTGACTCTGACGCATTGGCTTGTTGTTTTTCAAGCAGCGCGCGTAAACTATCCGTGCCATCATCACCAATAATTTCACTAAGTGAAGGTGTTGGCTTTTTTTGGCCAGCAGTATCATTGTGACGTCGACTAACGTTGGTCAACTTTGCCTCGGGCTCTTTATCATATGCAGCAACCAGCTCAATGCCATCGGCTACCTTTCTGTTGGACATAATGACCGCATCACTACCTAGCTCATCTTTTACCCGATTTAGCGCTTCGCGCATGTCTTTGCCAAAAAACCGTCTAATTTTCATTGCAACCTCGTCTCATGAGTGGCGTCAGATTATTGACCCACAGAGCTAACAATTTTGATTTGTTTATCATCCGGGACTTCCTGATAGGAAAGCACATGCAATCCGTCTACAGAGTATTTCAGGAAGCGTGACAGGACTGGACGTAGCATTCCTGATGTCAACAGTACTGCTGGCTCGCCTGCCAACTCTTGCTGCTGACTGGCTTGCTGCAAGGATTGCTGAATTCTATCTGCTAATCCAGGCTCTATGCCTGCGCCATCTTCTCCACCGGCTTGTAGTGACTGGTGCAACATCTGTTCCAGTTCTGGCGCCAGAGTTATGACAGGAATTTCCTGATTACCATCGCAGATTTCCTGAACGATTAAGCGTTTAAGGGCTATTCGCACCGCCGAGACCAGCACATCCGGATCCTGGCTCTTCGGCGCAAACTCACTTAATGTTTGCACAATTGTTCGCATATCGCGGATAGGTACACCTTCAAACAACAGGGTCTGAAGTACCTTCACCACGGTGCTCAGAGGGAGTAAGTCAGGCACTAAACCTTCCACCAGTTTAGGGTTGTTTTTGGCAAGCATGTCCAGTAATTGCTGAACCTCTTCATGCCCGAGTAATTGATAAGCGTTATTGGTGAGCAATTGACTTAAATGGGTGGCTACGACAGTTGCTGCATCCACCACGGTATAACCCAGTGTTTGCGCATGCTCGCGTTGATTCGGCTTGATCCACACCGCATCCAGGCCAAATGCGGGATCGCGGGTTGCGCGCCCTTCCAGTTTCCCAAATACCTGCCCTGGGTTTATCGCCATTTCTTCGTCATGACTAATTTGTGCTTCACCAATGGTGACACCCAACATGGCGATATTATAAGCGTTGGGATCCAAGTCTAAGTTATCTCTGATATGTACCGGTGGGACTAAGAAACCCAATTCCTGAGAAAGCTTTTTCCTGACCCCTTTAATTCGTGTCAGTAATTCTCCGCCCTGTGATTTATCTACCAGTGGGATTAGGCGATAACCCACTTCCAGCCCTATGGTATCCACCTGCTGCACATCATGCCAGCCAAGTTCTTTGACTTCCGGCGCCACAAAATCGTCGGCATTTACATTCGACGCTTTGGTCGCTGCCGTTGTCTTGCCCGTTCTCTCTTCGCCTTCAGCCGCAATCTGTTTGGCCTGCCAATAGGCATACCCACCCGCAATGGCAGAAAAACTCAGAAACGCAAAATGAGGCATGCCCGGAACGATGCCCATGACAAACAAAATCAATGCTGCAATAGTCAGGGCCTGCGGATTGCCCAACTGCGTTTTGATTTCATCCCCCATCTGTTGATCTTCATTTTCACGGGTGACAATAATGGCCGTTGCCACTGACAGCAGCAGCGACGGTATTTGTGCGACCAAACCATCGCCAATGGTTAATATGGTATAAACTTCCAGTGCATTACCGAAACTCAAATCATGCTGGATCATACCGATGAAAAGACCACCGACAATGTTAATTAGCATGATAAAAAGCCCGGCGATGGCATCGCCTTTTACAAATTTTGACGCACCATCCATCGAACCATAAAAATCAGCCTCGGCAGTAATTTCTTCGCGGCGTTGTCGCGCTTGCTCCTGATCGATGTAACCTGCATTCAGGTCCGCATCGATTGCCATCTGTTTACCGGGCATCGCATCTAGCGTGAAGCGGGCACTGACTTCTGAAATACGCCCGGCACCAGCAGTCACCACTTTAAAGTTAATAATGAGCAAGATAGCGAAAACCACGATACCGACCGCAAAATTGCCGCCAATAACGACTTCACCGAATGCCTCTATGACTTTTCCTGCTGCATCACCGCCTTCATGACCGTAAAGCAGCACCACCCGGGTAGACGCCACGTTAAGCGCCAGACGCAGTACTGTTGCTATCAACAGAACCAGGGGGAAGATACCAAACTCAACCGGACGTTTGGTTAATACAGCTACCAGAATTATGACCAGCGAAAGCGCGATATTAAAACTGAACAGCACATCTAAAAGGAAAGGCGGCATGGGTAAAATTACCATGCCCATAATAGCCAGAAGAACGATCGGGGCGCCTAGACCGCTGGCGAATTGCTGCATTTGACTTTTATCAAATCGTTGCAGGTAACCGGATAACTCCATCGTACTTGAGTCTCACTTTAAACTATCAGAATTTTGACACTAACTGCCTGTGTTGAAGTAACTCTTCAACTACTGTGCCATGTTAGGTGTTTTGAGAAGAAAATTATCGACGTAAATCATGCGGGATAGGTAAATCGCGCTTAAGCGGCTTAGGCCGTTTGCCTTTACCCGCTTTAAATGCTTTGAGCTGAAAGACATAAGCCAGTACCTGAGCTACCGCCATAAACAACTTTTGCGGAATTTCATGATCTACTTCCGTAGAATAATAAATGGCTCGGGTAAGCATTGGCGTTGGGATAAGTGGAACATCATTAGCGGTAGCGATTTTACGAATATGCATCGCCAATTCGTCGGCGCCTTTGGCTACCACTACTGGTGCCCTGGTGCCATTTTCGTCATACTTTAAGGCCACAGAATAGTGGGTTGGGTTGGTTACTACCACATCGGCTTGCGGCACTTCCTGCATCATTCGTCTAGCGGAGGCCTGGAATTGTAAGCGACGAATGCGCCCCTTGGTCTGCGGATCGCCTTCGGCATTCTTATGCTCATCCTTGACTTCCTGTTTACTCATTTTGAGTTCTTTGTTGTGCTTATATGACTGATATGGCACATCAATAAGGGCAATCGGTATCATCCCCAGGGTCAAAATGAAAAAGGCCCAGCCTATCATCTCCATGGCATGAAAAAAGTTACCCGGATAGGCTTCTACATCTAAATGAATCGCTTCATTTTCAAAAAATAACATGGCCAGCAATGCCAGCCCACCTATAACGATCACTTTAGCAATCGACTTGAGCAACTCCACCAGGCCATTCACTCCAAACATGCGTTTAAAGCCATTAACCGGATTCAGTTTACTCCATTTAGGACTGGCGGATTCCCATGTAAAATTAAACCCACCCAGACCAATGTTTCCATAAATGCCACCGATCATCGCCACTATTTGAAACATGATCACCGGTAACGCCACTGTGCTTAGGGCTTCCCCCCAGGCGCCAAACATATGCGTCACATCATAAGTCTCATCCCGGGACAGCGTAAACATCCTTACCGCAATAGAGTAAAGGGCTTCGGCAAGTTGCTCACCTATCACCAGAAACATTGCACCACTAAAAATAAGCACCAACGCCGTAGAAAGCTCTTTAGAACGAGCTACCTGCCCTTTTTTTCGGGCTTCGTCGGTTTTTTTCTGTGTGGGGTCTTCCGTTTTATCGTCGGTATCAGCCATGGCTGCCTCCTTTTATGTGGGGCACACGTTGA
>CAZROH010000059.1:0-19962 GCA_964601635.1 uncultured Alteromonas sp.
TTGCAGAAAGCTTAATTCAGAATCGTTCGTTCCGAACAATATGTATAGCGTTTTAAATTTGGTGGGGATGACGGAGCGAACAAGATTTTTGACTCTAGTCTTCATTTATTTTCCCTGAGCTTAACGAGATTCTTCCCTGCTCTTAGTTTAAAAAAAATTACTACTATGCACTACCCAACAGTTGTAACTTCGTTTATTAAATGCCGAACGGAACCGAAATTTCACAAATTCGTCTCGATTTTTGACTACTTGCTCAACGGTTAAATTACCGACTGGTTCAGAATACTGTGACTGCAAAATATACAGTCGACAACAATTTATATAGAAAACGGCCAGGATTTAAATCAACTGGGCGATATTATAAGGAACAAAGTGCTTTAGCCCAAGGCTGTAGATGTCAGGAATAAATCAATGTACGTTTAAAGCGTAAGATAATCGGTCAGAAACTGCGAACTGCCTGCTATAAGATTCTTGCTGGTTTTTCGGTGACTATATTTCGAAGTATACGACCAGTACCATCAAACCTATAATGACGACCGGCTCAATACGAGTCGGGAGTAAAAATACCGTTAATTTTACGCGAGCCATCTCTTTTCCAAAACTCAATGGCAGGGATTTGGACTTCCCACAAATCTACCGCATTCCAGGTAAAACCATCGGGGTACCTTGCGTTAAGATACTCTTCATTGTAGTGGCTCTTTTTTCTGCTGCTGTCGAAGAAGAAATTACTTTGTTTTGAAACGATGATTTCTTTGTGACTGAGAAACTGAATTTGCCTCCGGGTTATCTGTTTACAGACAGGCTCATCAACGTTTGGCGGAAACAACGACGAAACAATGGCACGCTCAATTTCGCCGGATTCCTGTTGGACAAAATAAATCCCGGAACCAAGCGGAAAACGCCCTACCATTTTTAAAAAGTAATCGACATAGTCTGGGTGGTACTCTTGGCAATTTTTACCGTCTTCTAAAATGTCATATGCGCGATAGATTTCTTTATAATCAAATTCTTTTTTGGTTGAGAGCAGAAATGATGCATAAGTCATAGGAATGCGAAGCAAATCACCCAGTTCATGACGCTTTTCTTTTAACGCCGTCAAGGTCTCTAAAATAAAATCGAGCTGTTGCTGTTCTTCTTTGACGAAGTTTTCTTTTTGCTGGCGACTGTCGAAACGGACCGTCGGTATTCCCACTCCCAGCTTGATAAAATCGGTTGTTTTCTTTTCAATGATAGCCAGCAATGCTTTGCGTTCGCTTTGACTCAACTTTCGGGAACTATCTTTCCCTAACAGACTTTTAGCTTCGGGGCTATGCAAGCCGATAGACTGAAGCAACGCAGCTTTTGCCAGTGGCTTGAGCACCTTATCCCGGTAGGCTAGCTTAACATCAGCGGGCATTGGTCTTCGGTTCATATGAATGCGACTCTCTGTCTCGCCTTTGCTCGCCATTAAGCTCATTTTTTCTTTCGTGGTAAAAATCGTTTTTAACTTTGCATTTAGATAAGGAGATTCAAACGTGCGTTGAAGCCTGACTTCTTCAAACAAAGCAATAGCCAGTGCTGCTATGTAAATAGGCTTATTTTTCTCGTTCCTTATGTGACGAATCTTTTCCTCTGGCGAAGGGGTTGATAACGCTATGGTGCCCAAAAACTGACTAAAAATTTGATGGCCGTCCAGCAGATCCAATATTTCATCGATGAGATGGTCTAACGTTTGGTAACGTTGATTTCTCTCTTCATTCAATCGATTTTGCAGTTCCAGACACTCATCTTCGAACTTACTTTGTTTTGCTACTAAGCGATTTACATAGCGAGGTGTTGAAGTCTGCCCTTTGATTGATGGAAACCTTCCTTTGTCTTTACGAAAATTATCAATCCTATCTATTTGATCCTGAAACTTCTGTATTTTCTTTTTTAACGAAGACAACGAGTCGTACTCGGTCTGATACTCATTAAAAAAAGTTTCTGCGTTTTCGACAAGTTTACGGTATCTCTGTCTAAAATCAGAAATCTTCCGTGAAATCTCGCTTACCATCGTGGGTATTTGGGAAAACCTTTCTTCCGCTGCTTTCAGTGAGCTGGAATTAGATTTGCTATCGAGAAGCATCGACAACCATCATTGTTTACGACTAAAGTTTAATAATATTAAAAACTAACACCGAGGTTTAGCTTTTGCAATAGAGTACCGCGTACAGTGGCTACACGCCGGTTACTACATTGACCAAGCCACCATTGCAACGGCGGTGGCAGAAGCCGCCAAAAATAAACTATCACATCCACGACTTTTGGCTACTTTCAGCTTTAAATAACAATAAGTTGGCCAGCACCCATGCATCTTGTTCTGGCATAAATGGAATTGAAACTCGTCCACTGGCCAGTACTATCTTCAGTGTCGCCACTTTTTTTCGCGCCATAAATATACTTTGATGCACAGAAACTTGTTGAACCTTAAACATTTCAAAGCATTGGTAGTCCACCCCGATGATGCCACTTTTTATGTACAGATAATCTGCATCGCTGGCGTACCCCCATCGCATCCAGCGAAGTAATAATAGAAGGTTTATGCCAACGCCTATGCAGACAATTACGACTGCGTCGATCCATTCAGATTGAACCACCCAGAAAAGGGACAATGCCAGTACAAGGGGGCAACCCCATACACCGATCCAGTACCACAGGAAACGTTTACTCACTCCCTTATAGGACGAATGATAAAGCTGGCTATCAGGCAATGCTTGCGCCACCAGATGCTGCGCTTGCGTAACAGTAACCGAAGGCACCAACAGCTTGCCCGGGGCCATTAACTCAGCGTGCTGTGGTACTCCAGTGGTATTTTGTTCAAAGTATAAGTTGACACGATTAAGAATTTTATCGAGCCAGTCCTGCTTCGCGTTCACTAGCTGAATACGGGAACGCTTCATGCTAACTTCCTGTTTGCTTAGTAATCCACTACGGCGAATATATCTGTCTTTGTCACGGCTTAATGTGTAATCGTAAAAAGTCAGCAGCGCGCCTCCAATCGATAACAGCGCTAACAGTGCCATGATAATTATCACTGCAGTGATGGTATAAAGACCAAGCTGCCACCAGGATGCTGAGGGTTCACCAATCAATTGCTCTAGCCTCAGTCCTTTCGACTCAAGCCAATTAATCATGTAGGTAGAAGCATTATCGTAGAATGGTGCGGCCACACCTAATAGGATCCATACCCGGTTGTTGGTAATGCCATGGATAATGAGATCTTTAATAGAGCGACGATTCAGTACTTCTTCATTTGCGTCACTATCTGTATATGTGCGCGCCATGTCGTCAGTATTACTCTTCTGTGCATCAGCATTATCAGCCAACACCTGCGATCGCAGCGTTTGTGCGTAAGCCACGGGTATTGCCACAATTTTAGCTTCCTCGTCCGCGCTGCCGGCTGTATCAAACATAACTAATGCAACGTTAAATGGCCGGTAATAAAATGGCTGTTCAATCTTTACATTCTGGATCCGCCAAAAAGGTAAATTGATATGCCGGCGGCTGAGTACGCCACATTTCACTTCGATATGTTGATGATGAACTCGAAAAGAGTAAAAGAAATAACTTATCAGGCCGCTGACTGACAATGTAGAGAGAATGCCAATTCCGGTGGCGATAACATAGGCCGACTGGTGCATCTCAAATACATTCGAGCTGATTGCTAAAGCTGGGATGACATAAATTAAAAACTGGGCAAGTTTTTTAATATTGGTTAGGGTGAAATACAAAATAGCTACCGGTGCCAGGCGTCGCCAATTGCCTCCTGAATCAATTTCACCGGATGAGTTGGAGCAGTCTTCCATATGGCTATCGCTCAGCGGGCGTCCAGATCTTTATGATCCAGAATAAATTGCCGTAGTTGCGATGCCTGGTCTACGGGAAGTCCTGGTATTTCAAATGTATGCGCACTGCCACCTGCTGAAAAGACCTGAAGCTTAGCTAAGCCTGCTATCCGATCTAATGGTCCACGTTTAAGCTCAATATGTTGAATGCGAAGAATAGGTTGACAGGTAATGTGTCGAAAAATAAGCCCTTTTTGCAAAATTAAATCCTGTTGCCTGATGGCAAAACGAATAAGCGGATCGGCAAACCAGTGGTAAGCGAATGACCATACACCGATAACAGCGGCAATGCTCACCGCGAATGGATACATGCGGTGAAGCGGTTCCGGGATAAGGAGCCATGGCTGAAAATGAGCAATGCTAAATGCGATACAAAGCAATGAAAATATCACTATTACCGTTGCCAGATTCATTATTCGATAGCGAGTTGATATCGGATTAGTTTCTACATCTCGAGCATCGGGTAACTGGTAAGGTGAAACAGGTTCATTGCTGAAGTCGTCAATTTCCATTTTTGATGTACTCCCGCATAATCCGTCTTTTTGAGTTGCTCATATGAGCTGAGAATAATCTGCAGGAGTGATCAATGCAATGGCATTATTCACTTCCTTACCTGCTAATCAACATAACCACTGCCAAATGCCGTAAAAGGCAGCTCTAATCCTAATTCCGGAACTTGCTGTGCTACCCAGGATGGGAAAGTATTGCTATTTGGGCCAGGGAATACTGTGTATTCATTAGCCCAGGGATAACGTTTAATGGCCTGGTTTATTTTAGGAATGAGTTCAGCCGCTTTCTCGCCTTTAATTGACAACAGTTTTTCTGGCTTCGCTCCATACCAGTACTTATCCGGCGTTCTGGTTTGTTTTTGACGAAGCGCAGGATGACCATCTTCGACTCGCCAACCGACCACTTCAAATAATGTATATTTTTCCGCATTCGGTTCTTTCAGCGCAATCCATGTGTGCACAGCAAACAAGCCTTTCCAACCGTATGCGTCAGCAGCATACACTTCAATCACAGCCCGTTGCTCTGTATTCGGATCAGGGGCGATACCAGCGGGCTCACGGCTGGCGTTTTGCCAACCATCGTTAGAGCACGCGTAAAGCAGTGATGTTGCGAGAATGATTAAAGTTAAGGGCATTTTCATAAGGGTGGCTTACATTTTCTATAATGCCTTGTTAATAGTGGTTACTGGCATCTGCTTATTTCAGTTTACCTGGCTATTGGCCTAGGTGTGTGAAGATCATATCAATCAAGCTGAATTTGCTGAATGACGACACAGCAAGACGTTTCTGAAGATTAACCCATGCATCATAACCAGTATGCATATGGCCCCACCAGAAACGTGGGCTACCTGACGTTGCGGATGTCAAACCAATATCCGGCATTACCCTTTTACCTACAATTCATTAGATTGGCTGGGGCGGCGTGATTTTTTCACATGACGCCCCCTTCATTCAAAGCAACCCCAAATGACTGGCATGAAATTCAAGATGATTACGGATGAATGTGGCGATGAAGAAGTAACTGTGATCGTAGCCTTCATGCATATTCAACGTAATAGCAGTATGACTTTGCTGAGCGGCGCTTAGCAAACGCTCCGGCTTAAGCTGCTCTTTTAAGAACTGGTCGCTGGTGCCTTGTTCTATCAACATCGGGATAGCATGCTTTTTTTGACTTACAAGCCAGGATGCATCGTACTGCTGCCAGGCCGTTTTATCATCTCCTAAGTAGGCCGAGAAGGCTTTCTCACCCCAGGGGCACCCCATCGGATTGGTAATGGGGCTAAAGGCTGACACCGAAACAAAGCGATTGGGTTGGCGAAGACCAACTACCAATGCACCGTGCCCGCCCATGGAATGGCCACTTATTGCACGCTCTTTGGTCACGGGAAGTTCAGACTCAACCAGAGCAGGTAGCTCATCAGTCACGTAGGAATACATTTGATAATGCTGACGCCATGGCATTTGCGTCGCATCAACATAAAAGCCGGCTCCTATCCCAAAGTCATAATCACCGTTTTCATCATCAGGCACAGTATCCCCGCGAGGGCTGGTATCAGGAGCTACTATAGCCAGCCCTAACTCCGCCGCCAACTCCATCGCGCCGGCTTTCTGCATAAAGTTTTCGTCGGTACAGGTTAATCCGGACAGCCAGTAAAGCACTGGAACCGGATTGTCATTGGAGGCAAAGGGCGGTAAAAACACTGCGAATGTCATATCGCAGTGCGTTATGTCAGAGTGGTGACGATAGCGAATGTGCCTGCCACCAAAGGCTTTATTTTCACTTACTATTTTCATTTTTTCATCCTTACTCGAAGCTGACGACACTGCGAATACTTTTTCCCTGATGGAGTAAGTCAAAGGCATGGTTAATATCTTTAAGCGGCATCGTATGAGTAATGAATTTCTTGAGGGGAATTTCACCATTTAAATACTGTTCAACTATGCCAGGTAAATCAGAACGCCCCTTAACGCCCCCAAATGCGGTACCACGCCACACTCGCCCTGTGACAAGCTGGAAAGGTCGCGTGCTGATTTCTTTACCCGCACCGGCAACACCAATAATTACCGATTCGCCCCAGCCTTTATGACAACACTCAAGGGCAGAACGCATAACATCCACATTACCAATACATTCAAACGAATAATCCACGCCCCCATCAGTCAGCTCAACAATCACCTCCTGAATAGGTTTATCGTAATCTTTTGGATTGATAACGTCAGTGGCACCTAATTGTTTGGCTAATTCAAATTTATCGTTGTTAATGTCAATAGCAATAATCTGTTTAGCTTTAGCCATTACTGCACCAATCACCACTGACAAGCCGATTCCACCTAAGCCGAAGACGGCAATGGTAGCACCGGGTTCGACTTTTGCTGTATTCAGTACCGCTCCCATGCCAGTGGTGACTCCACAGCCGAGCAAGCATACTTCTTCAAGCGGTGCTTCTTTATTTACTTTAGCTAATGAGATTTCTGGTAGCACCGTATACTCAGAGAACGTGGAAGTACCCATGTAATGATAAATGGGTTCCCCCTCTTTTGAAAAACGTGTCGTGCCATCGGGCATTAAGCCCCGCCCCTGTGTGTCTCTAATTTTACCGCATAAATTGGTTTTGCCCGATTTACAAAACTTACACTCTCCACATTCGGGCGTATAAAGCGGGATCACATGATCGCCAGGTTGCAATGATGAGACGCCTTCACCTACCGATTCCACAATTCCTCCACCTTCATGTCCCATGATGCAAGGAAATACCCCCTCAGGATCTTCTCCTGACAGGGTAAAAGCATCGGTATGACACACGCCAGTTGCTAAAATTTTTACCCGCACTTCACCAGCCTTAGGTGGCGCGACCTCAATTGTTTCAATGGATAATGGCTGACCGGCTTCCCAGGCCACTGCCGCTTTGCAAGATATTGGCTGTCCGTCCATTTCGATCCTCATATTTGTGTAATATCGAAACTATCAGTAAAGGGTCTATCGGATTTTTGATCAAGTTCGTTTACAATATCATCGACATTTTTAAGGTAGTCAGCATGATTAAAAATATCGGACACCACATGGTGGGTGGCTTTTCCACGCTTTTATATGTGATTAACACAGTAATATGGACCATTCCTGTTTTTGTGTTGGCATTTTTCAAACTGATTCCGATACCCCTGTGGCGACGTTTTATTTCTTATATTCTGGATGGATGTGCCACAGCATGGATTACGTTTAATAACCTGAACCAACGCTTGACGAGTAAGACCAAATTGCACGTAAAAGGAACGGATTCACTCGCCCGCCGAGACTGGTACCTGGTCATCGCCAATCATCAATCATGGGTAGACATTCTGGTATTGCAGCGTGTATTTAATCGTAAAATCCCCTTCCTGAAGTTTTTCCTCAAGAAAGAACTGATTTTCGTTCCTTTATTGGGTCTGGCCTGGTGGGCACTGGATTTTCCTTTTATGCGTCGGTATAGCAAAAGTTTCCTGGCCAAAAACCCTCACATGAAGGGCAAAGACATGGAAACCACGCGTAAGGCATGCGAAAAATTTAAGTTTAAACCTGTCAGCATTATGAACTTTGTCGAGGGCACCCGCTTCACCAAACAAAAGCATCAAAAGCAAGCGTCGCCATTTATGCACCTGCTTAAGCCGAAGGCTGGCGGGGTCGCATTTGTGTTAAGTGCCATGGGCGAACAGTTGCACAAGCTTGTAGATGTCACCATTGACTACCCCTCAGGCGTGCCTACGTTTTGGGATTTTGTCAGTGGTAAAGTCCGTGATATTCGCGTTAATGTGGATGTCACGCCAATCAAAGAAATTATGCAAGGGGGAATGATATCTGATAAGTATTTTGATGACCCCAATGAACGGATTAAATTTCAGTCCTGGCTCAATGAACGCTGGTATCAGAAAGACAAGTTACTGGCTTCCACTAACGCTACCCAAAAACCATTATGAAAGTCGCAGTATCACTTTTAACTTTTTTCATCCACACGCCACTGCAAATAATTAATCTGGCGTTTTGGGGCAGCTTAATTATAACGTTCGGGCTCATCAAACTAGTTCTTCCGATTCCTTTTATCAGAAAGTACCTCGCCTGCCTGATGCATAATTTTCTCTTTGGATTCGGCGCTATGAGCGTAGGTATGATCCGGTTTTTTAATAACGTAGACATTCAAATAGATATTCACGGTGAACTTTCCAAGCAAAACTGGTATCTGATCATGGCAAACCATCTCAGTTACCTTGATATCATTTTGTTGATTGAATTTGCCGCAAAACGTATTCCCGCCCCTAAATTTTTCCTCAAAAAAGAGCTTATCTGGATGCCGTTTGTCGGACTTGGCGCGTGGGCGTTGGAAATGCCCTTCATGAGCCGGTACTCTCAGGCATACTTACAAAAGTACCCTCATAAACGTGGCCAGGACATCGAAACCACCAAGCGTTATTGCCACAAGTTCAAGACCACGCCCACCACGGTGATTAACTTTGTAGAAGGGACCCGCTACACTGAAAGTAAACACAAGCTGAAGAAAAGTTGTTACCAGAACTTACTTCCACCTAAAGCCGGCGGGATAGCCTTTACCCTTGCTACCATGGGTGATCTATTTACCAACATTCTGGATATATCGTTGCTTTATCCTAAGAATAAGCGTCATCCTATGTTTGCTATGCTAAGCGGGCGCATGAAGCGTATCGTTATTGATGTAAATATTATTCCACTTCCGGAGCAGGCGAGCGGTGATTACTTTACTGATGAACTTTATCGCCAACAGTTTCAAGCCTGGTTAAACGAACGTTGGGCAGCTAAAGACGCCCGCATTGCGAAATTAATGGAGCTTTAGTATTGGATATTGCATCCTCAGTAAAAAATGACTTTGTTAGTCTGCTGCAAACTTTCCTTCCCTCCCTTACAACGGAGGATACGCTTTATAATGTAATTGCGGTAAGTAGTATTCTGGCCGTGGCGTTTATATTGCTGATGACCGGCCGGCTAATCCTGCGTCCCCAAATTGGCAGGTGGGTAGAACACACAAAAAACACCTGGGATGACGCCCTTTTCGCCCATGGCTTCTTTCGCCAGCTAATGCATTTGATCCCAGCCGTTATCATTTATATCAGCACGCCGGTTCTGATAGATGAAGTCGGAATTTTACGCGGCTTTCTTATTAAAGCCGCGCAAATTTATATGTGGTTTACGACCTTATTTGCCTTGTATGCTCTTTTAAATACAGTAGAAGATAAATATAACGAATCTCACCTATCTCAACGGGCTTCTATTACCGGCTTTATTCAGGTAGCCAAATTATTTTTGGCCATCATGGTGCTGTTGTTCACCATTTCACTCATTATTGATAAAAGTCCTTTGCTGATTGTGTCGGGTTTGACGGCACTTGCCGCAGTACTGATGCTGATTTTTAAAGACACCATAATGGGATTTGTCGCTGGTATTCAGATTGCCGCTAACCGAATGTTTAATACCGGCGACTGGATCCAGATAGATAAATTTGGTGTAGACGGCGAGATCCTTGAATTAGGTCTGACAAATGTAAAGGTACAGAACTGGGACAAAACTATTTCAACGATCCCCTCTTACTCGCTCACCAATGAGGCGGTTAAGAACTGGCGAGGCATGCAACTCTCAGGAGGGCGTCGAATTAAGCGCGCGCTGCATATCGACATGCATTCGATAAAACTGTGCGATGAAGAAATGCTACAACGATTTAGCCACATCCGATACATCTCAGAGTATATTGAGGACAAGATCGATGAGCTTAGGGCTTACCACAAAGATTATTCCATCGATGAATCTGATTTACTGAATACCCGCAAACTAACCAACATAGGCACATTCAGAGCATATATCGAAGCCTATTTAAGTAAACACCCTAAAATTAACCAGTCGTTAACCGTAATGGTGCGCCAACTGCCGCCTAATGAGTATGGTTTACCACTGGAAGTGTACTGCTTCAGTGCGGAAAAAGCCTGGGTTGAATACGAAAAGATCCAGGCCAACATCTTTGATCATCTATTAGCAATGATGCCTCTGTTTGATTTGCGAGTATTTCAAAGAGATGCACATTTAATGACACTGAAACCGACAAGCGAACCTGCGCAAAATAGCGATAGGTAAAACAAAAAAGGCGAATTATAAAAATTCGCCTTTTTTAATGTTCTCGGGGTGGTTTCAGGCTAGCGCGTATCCAACCAAAAGGCAGATAACTAAGCCCGACACGCCAAAGAAGCCGTATTCTATTTTTTCCTGCATTCCATGCGCACCTTGCTTAGAGCTCAACATACCCATGATGATGCTGCTTAATCCCAAAACAAATGCAATCAGTCCTAAACCAAACCCGATTGCGCTAAACCATTCGTTCATAATTAAACCTCTAAGTACGGCATAAGTAATACGCTGGCAGCTTGCCTAACGCCCTGAATCTTCACACACTACCGAACACTATAGCATATCGGCCGGTAGCTAAAATTTTCGCGGCACATTATGCACGAAATTTGATTAAAAAGGTATGTGAAAAAGCACAATTATTGAGTTAGTGAAATTCGCCAAATATTTCTTCAACATAAACAAATTAGCCAATTTGACCAAAGCAAAACACGCGACAACCCTTAACTCTATGATAATTAATACATTTATTATTGGCTCACCCTTTGCAAATTTATTGGCATACCTCATGGCTTTGATTATTGGGAAGAAAAATCAAATGAAAACACTGTTAACCTTAACCGTATCTGCCGTATTGCTATCTGCTCCTGTTTACGCCCATAACACAGATTCTGACTGTGATGTGAATCTGGACGGCAACATTCGCTATAACCAGGGAATATTGGAAGTAGACACAGACAACCACACTACCTTCACTATTGATCGATCCCACGTATTGCGCATCGACAATGAAGAGATTGAATTAACTGCAAAGCAGCAACGAGCTGTGAGCGACTATTACGAAAACATCAGCGTAGCTATTCCATTGACCGTTAATATTGCAACTGAAGGACTCCAGCTAGCCAGCAGCGCAGTGTCTGAAGTGTTTGCCGAGCTGTTAGGTGATGATGATATTGTGGATGACTTTGACGCGCTTTTCACTGAACTGAGTGAAGAAATCAACACCCGCTTTTATGATTCAGATGGTGGCTATCGGGTCGATACCAGCGAGTTCAATAATGATGAGTGGATGAGCTCTACCTGGGAAGACCGCTTTGAACAGAGGGTAGAGTCACTCGTGGAGCAGTCTATTGGACGTATTCTGATTTCAGTTGGTAAAGAAATGGTATGGGAAGGTGGTGACATTGATGCCTTCGCAACAAAGATGGAACGCTTTGGTGAAAACATTGAAGACAAAGTGGAGCGTCAAGCCGAAGCGCTGGAAGACAAGGCAGATGAATTGTGCCATGTATTAAAAAAAGCTGATGCGGCAGAAAACGATATGCAAGCCTCTATCAATGGTCTGGAATCACTCAATGTCCTAGACGTGGACTAAATGCGATTAACAGTGTTTAGCCCCGCTCTGCGCGGGGCTTTTTTGTGTCAGAAATTCTGTTAGCATCTGAATTGATTATGAGCGCAAAGGATCTTTGATGAAAGACGACATTACAATATGTGGGTGCGGTTGGTTAGGTGGCTACCTGCTTACTAGATTAGGCCAACAGCACCGTGTGTTAGCAACCACTCGCACTGCGAAACGCGCAAGTACCATTGAGGAGTTGGGTGGTAACGTGTTGTTTTATTCGCTAGGCGATGATGCCAGCGAATTATGTCAACAAAGTAAAGATGCCACGGTGATCCTGAACATCCCTCCAGGGAGACGAAATAAGGCGCTGGATGATTTTACCGATAGCATGTGTCAACTGATCGATTCATTCGTAAAATTTAAAGCGAAACACATCATTTTTATCAGCACGACTTCGGTTTATGGTGAGAATGAAAGAATTGTGACAGAAGCATCAGAGGTTCACCCGCAAACCGAGTCAGCCAAAGCCCATGTCCAAATCGAAAACCACCTGCTGAAAAGCGCAGGAAACGCCGCGACTATTGTGCGCTTGGCAGGTTTAGTTGGACCTGACCGCCACCCCGCAACCTCACTGGCCGGAAAAAATTTATCCGACGCCAACCGGGTGGTCAATCTGGTGCATATTGATGATGTGATAACCGGGTTAACCAAAATTATTGATCAACCTGCACCGCAAAAGATCCTGCACCTATGCAGCCTGAGTCATCCTGGCCGTAAGCCTTATTACACACACTGTGCCGAAAAAATGAACTTAACCTTACCGACCTTTGACCAGTTCAATACCGAACGTAAAGGTAAACAAATAGATGCAAGTGCAAGCTGGGAGTATTTAGGGCTGACACCTCGTTATGCCAGCCCTTTTGATATGATAAATTAGCCGCCGAAAAGGCTGACACCGAAATACTTCACGGCTACTGTATTCACAAATATCACCAGCAGGATCACAGGGATGAATGTGCCGACAGAAATATCTACGTACTTTTCAAAGAAGCTACCTTTGTAACTAGGAGCGCCTTCATCCAGCGCCGCATTGAAATTATGCTTTTTCCAACGGTAGATAACGAAGATACAGATCAGCAACCCATTTAGGGGGAGAATAGTTTCATAAAACACATCAAAGACAATATCAAAGAACGACTTTTGTACCCCCGCATAGGAGGTAAATGTGGTGAAGAAGTCATTGTAACCGAATGACATTGCGCACATGCAGGCAAGGATGATCAACACGACGCCTAAAATCATCAACGCCGGTTTACGGTTCACGTCTTTTTCACTCATTAACGCAGCGACAGGCACTTCGAAAATGGATACTAATGATGTAATTGCCGCAAAGAACACCAACAGGAAAAAGATCCCTGCGACCACAGATGCGCCCATGTATCCAATCGTCGCCTGTAACGCCAGGAAGATTTGCGGTAAAAAGGTGAAAATCATACCAATGGATGATTCGCTCAATTCAGCCGGGTTGGTTTGCGGATTAAACGAGAAGATTGCGGGCAAAATCATTAAACCAGCGGTGAAGGCTACAGCGGTATCAGTTATCGCCACCAGCTTCGCTGAACCAGGCACATCAGAACGGTTATCAATATAACTGCCATACGTGATCATGATCCCCATGCCGAGGGAAAGTGAGAAAAAGGCCTGCGCTAAAGCGCCGTTTACCACTTCTGCGGTAATTTTAGAGAAGTCTGGAATTAAGTAGAATTCGACTCCCGCCATGGCATTATCCTGAGTCAGGACAAAAATAACCAACAGCAATAACATCAGAAACAACGAAGGCATTAGTAACTTTGCCGCTTTTTCGATACCTTCTTTCACGCCACCTTGCAAAATCAGGTAGACGATACCCACCACGGCAGCCATATAAACAAAGATGGAAGGGCTATTAATGAATTGACCAAACATATCAGGATTAGCAAGGGTATCGAGATTCCCCATCACGACTTCGGTCAGATATCCTAAAATCCAGATCGTTATCACCATATAAAATACAGCGATCATGAACGGCGTAACTATTGACAGCCAACCTGCGAGTTTCCAGCCTGTGGAGTTGCCACCCAGAATCCGATACGCCCCTAATGGATCCTTTTTAGCTTTCCTTCCCACTGACATTTCAGCCAGCATGACAGGTAAACATATTGCAAAAACAAAAATGGCGTACATCAACAGGAATGCACCACCACCATTTTTCGCTGCACCGACAGGGAATCCAACCAAATTCCCAATTCCCACAGCAGAGCCAGCTGCTGCTAAAATGAATCCAATGCGCGATCCGAACTGTTCTCTCGCCCCGCTCATACCCTAAATTCCTCTTAAACTTATTATTGTTAACTTGTCGACCTGATGATTGGCTATTTCTTTTTATGTAAGGTGAAAGGCCTTAAGGTAAGTGATATCACGCCTCAAAACTCCCATCAGGCTTCGGCATGTTAACAGCAGTATAAGAAAAAGTCTTGATGTTCAATGCAAGATATTGCGTGGTCTGAGCATTATCCCAATTTGCAGTGATGTGTGCTCATTCAGCGCAGGTTAGTCTTACCAATCAATTGCATTCCCCTGCCAGTCAACGAAATGGCAATTTGGAGGAGAAGGTAAATTAGCGGTGACACTCAGCAACTGCTTTACGGCGAATTGAGTATCGAACAGCATGTCTTTTTTTACATTGTTCTGAAAAGGTTTCGACAGTGGGGTATCAACAGTACCGGGCTGGTAACAGACCAAAACAGTATTTTTTGAACGCCGGCCATATTCCACACTGGCTGTTTTAACGAGTTGATTCAATGCGGCTTTTGAAGCACGGTAGCCATACCAGCCACCCAATTGGTTATCCGCAATACTTCCTACCCGTGCGCTGATAAAGGTGAACACCGCCTTTTCCGAATCGACTACGCGAATCAGGTGTTTTAACCACAAGGCAGGTAAAATTGCATTGACGTTGAAATAACGCAGTAATTGATCCTGCGAAAGATCTTCAAGTTTCTTCTCAGGTGATAAGTCCTTGTCATGTAATACCCCAATGGAACAAAAAGCGCGCTGAACGGTCTTGCCTTCTCGACTCAGTTCCCCTACAAAATATTCAATTTCCGCTTCGTTCTGAGAGTCCAGTGCTTTCGTCACCACATTTTCTGGCCATTCCAATTCACGATCGAAGGCTCGCGCTATCGCAATTAGGGGTATATCCGGATTTTCTTTGGCTAAGGCATCAACCAATGCGCGCCCGATACCACCATTTGCGCCTACTACCAAATTTAGCTTTTGCATGCATGTTCTCATTATGTCCTCTGGCATAAGTTACGCCTAAAAAGTTTAAGCGGATGACTTGAAGTTATGCCGTTTCGAAACCACATTGATGTTTTAGGAGGATGGTTATGTCAAATATTCAAACAATCACCCTGGCAGGCGGCTGCTTCTGGTGTATCGAGTCAGCATTCAGTAAAGTTGAAGGTGTAGTCAAAGCCGAATCGGGTTATTCCAATGGCGACAAAGCGTCACCCAGTTATGAAGAGGTATGTTCAGGTTCAACCGGACACGCTGAAGTTGTTCAGGTGACTTTTGATAACGAACAGATTTCACTGCGGGAAGTGTTAGAGATTTTCTTCGCTCTGCATGATCCGACCCAGTTAAACAGACAGGGAAATGATGTAGGCAGCCAATACCGCAGCGGGGTTTATTACCACACCCAGGAGCAAAAACAGGCTGCTGAAGATATCATTAACGAAATGACAGAAGACCAGGTTTGGCCCGAGCCAATTGTTACAGAAATCAAAGAAGTAAGTAATTACTATCCTGCTGAGTCTTATCATCAAAGTTATTTCGAAAACAACCCGCAAAATCAGTATTGTGCAATGGTAGTCGCACCAAAACTGGCAAAGTTTAAAAAAACCTTTGCCAGCAAACTAAAATAGCGAAGTAACAATACCAGCCTCATATATGCAAATGAGGCTGGCTTCTATCAGCGTTCAAACCACGCGGGATCAAGCGGCAACGAAAACAGTAACGGCGCATTCGCCTGATAATGTTTTTCCAGCGAGGGGCACTTAAGGTTTTTCAGGTAATTCTTTTTCCACGGATCGTTGATCATCCAGAGTTTTTTATCGATAACGGCAATGCCTTCGATTGATGCATTATCCATTACATCCTTATCCCCACAGTCACCTGAGGCCCCTTCGTTTGGAGCCGTAAAATGAAGTGCAATACGTTTTGTCGAGTGCGCCTTGTCAATATCAATGATCCACAATTCGTTATCATTACGCGCTGCGGCTAATAAAAAACGTTTACCTGAACCAGGTTCAACATAAAATTCCAGCCCGTTGATGGGATGATTACCCTGGGTAAACGCAGGCACATCCAGTTGGGCATCGTTAACAACCGCAAAATCTTTTGAAGACCAGAAATCTTCATCAATATTGAGGGTAAAGATGCGTGGATTACCTGCTTTATCCTTTTCTAGTGCCAGATAAAGCACTCCCTCAGGGGTGATAGCCATCCCTTCAATACCATCATTAGGAAAGTCTCCCACTTGCAGTTCAACTGGATACTGAACAGGTCGGGTATGGGTAAGCTCTACTGTTCCGTCTTCCTGCTTTTCCAGCCTTACCAGCAAAGTCGGATAGTCGGTTGAGCCCGTTTGTTGATAACGTTGCTGACACCTTGGTGACAATGCGCCAGTGCGTGTTGCATCTTCTGTTACGGCGTAAAAAACCTGCGGGTTAGCGGGATCCACAACCAATGCCTCGTAATCCGGTTCATCCATCAAATAATTTGCAAAGCAGCCTCGACGCACGTAGTACCCCGTAGTAAACACGGGAGCCTTATTTTTTAGCTGCGCAGTGGTCGGGTCAATCACATGCAACCTTCTGCGTTGCTCAGCCATGGCGCTGCCATCTGAAATAGTCACTAATTGTCCGTTCCAATTAACCAACCCGGAAGGCTGAGGATCTAACATCAAACTGCCGTCAGCTTCTTTTATCCACTTCCCATTAACCTCAATAGACCGTGGCATGTCCGATGTAACCATATCAGGACTATTTTTATCTTGTGGCTCTGCACAGCTTTGGCATCCCACAAACGCCAGACTTAAAAATAACGCACGTATTCCCATTGGTATTTATTCCTCTTTTACCCGGCAAGATAGCCTCTCGTTCCTACCTGACAGGCAAATGCACTCAAGCTTGTTTACAATTTGAATTGGTGTATATGTTGTCATCTCTGAAGAAATTGTCATATAGTTTTTCTGCAATAAATAATAAGGATATCAATTATTACTGAACCGATCTTCGCGTTACCACTTATCCTAGCTGGCCCTATTTTGCGGCGGGTTGATGCGAGCCGAATAGTTGTCTGGGCTATTACGTCTGAACGATGCGATATGTCGCTCAAACTCTTCAACGGTGATGAACAACTATCCCCACAAACTCAGCATAATCGTTATTTTCAAATTGGCGAACACGCCTTTGTGTGGCTGTTGGAAGTAACCAAAGACGCGCTATTTGACGTTAATGATCACTATTCTTATGACTTAACCTTTACCAACGACAGTCAAAATCAAAAATGGAGTGATGAAAAAAAGCCATTACTTTATGGTGATCACTCTCGTTTTAGTTTCCATTATCGACCCGTACTGACAAATATTTTGCATGGCTCCTGTCGCAAACCCCACTTTAATGGTGATGACGCCCTCATAGAAGCTGATAAGCTGGTTGAGCAGGATATTGAAGGTGGTAAAGCGCGCCCGGATTTACTTTTATTCACCGGCGATCAAATCTACGCAGACGATGTTGCCGGACCAATGTTGCAGGCGATTCAACAGGTTATTTCGCGATTAAACCTTTTTGACGAGCCCCTGCAGGGGGCAGCGGTAGATGATAGCGCAGCCTTGCGACAGCATGAACATAACTTTTATCAACGTCAGCAAATACTGCCTCAAATAGCCACTAATACAGCACTTTCCAAACTTTTCTTTGGTGCGAAGAAAAAACCTGTTTTTACCTCTGTTAACGCGCAGAATCACTTGATTTCACTCGCCGAAGTGATGGCCATGTATATATTGTGCTGGTCGGATAGTATGTGGGCATCTGTGAAATTTGATTCATCGCAGGTTAATGAAGCGTTTCAGTCATTATTTCAACAGGAAAAAGAGGTTATCACGGCATTTTCTCAGAATCTGGTGAAGGTAAGACGTGCCATGGCACACTTACCCACATTGATGATATTCGACGATCATGATGTTACAGATGACTGGAACCTCACCCGGGGATGGGAAAATGAGGTTTACAATCACCCGCTTTCGAGGCGCATGATTGGCAATGCGTTAATTGCTTACTGGCTTTGTCAGGGCTGGGGAAATGCTCCAGAACGTTTTAAAAGGATTGAATCTTTTGCCAAAAAGGTATTTACCAATCATTGCCTGGCCAGGCATGATGAATTTATTGATGTTTTATTAGCGCATGAACAGTGGCATTTTAATTTGGACTCCCAGCCGCCACTTTATGTCATGGATACCCGAACCCGCCGCTGGCGATCAGAGTCAAGTGATCAAAAGCCTTCTGGTCTGATGGATTGGGAGGCGTTATGCGAATTTCAACAAGCGATTATCGGCAAACCCAGTGTGATTGTTGTCTCAGCCGCCCCTATATATGGTGTAAAAGCCATTGAAACTATTCAAAAAGTGTTCACCTTTTTTGGACGCGCCCTTACCGTAGATGCTGAAAACTGGATGGCCCACAAAGGCACAGCCAATGTGATGTTGAACATTTTTCGCCATGTAAAGACCCCGCCTGAGTTTATTATTTTATCCGGCGATGTACACTACTCGTTCGTTTATGACATACGTTTGCGCTTCAGACGCAACAGCCCGCATATTACCCAATTCACTTGCAGTGGGCTTAAAAACGGTTTTCCTTCAAAACTTTTGAAACGGTTAGATAAACTGAACCGTTGGATTTATAGCCCCGAATCCCCCTTTAATCTGTTCACCCGACGTCGCAACATGTCGGTCAGAGCGTGTAAACCTTATGCCGATCGCGCAGAAGAATTGTTGAATAAACCAGCTATAGGTCAGCTTTTTTTAACACAACACCATTCAGTAAAACGATGCCGCACCTTGTGCAGCGATGGAGAAAGAGTAGAATTCGCCATATCAGACAAGCAACACCATAAAGGAAAAAAGTAATTAATGTCTTCACTGTCGATTGGCTTATTTTACGGCTCAACTACCTGTTACACCGAAATGGCAGCGGAAAAAATTCAGGCTCAGTTAAATGCATTATTTGATGAACAAGTGGTGAGCTTACACAATATCCAAGATACCCCGCTTAAGCAGGCCGAACAGTTCGATATTGTCATTTTTGGTATTTCTACATGGGATTTTGGTGAACTGCAGGAAGACTGGGAGTCTTGCTGGGAAGATGTTTACCAGCTGGAATTGCGCGGTAAAACTGTCGCGTTGTTTGGTTTGGGCGATCAAATCGGTTACACCGATTGGTTTCAGGATGCGCTTGGGATGCTTCACGATGCCTTAATTCCGCTAGAGTGCAACATAATCGGGTACTGGCCTAATAAGGGCTATGAATTTGCCCAGTCAAAGGCGCTAACTGAAGATAAATCGCATTTTGTAGGGTTATCCCTTGACGATGAAAACCAATATGATTTAACCGACGAGCGCATTCACACTTGGTGCCATCAGCTACTAGAACAGCTCAGTTAATTTAGAATGGTAAATACCAGCCGCCTAAATCGTGAATATTTTCGCAATGGACCTTCCCACCGTGACGGCGCCGATGTCTCGTTCCAGGATATCAAAAAGCTGTTTCAGTTTCGTACCATTACAATTGGTGCCTGGGTGAGCCCCGATGAACAACAGCGAGCGGCCAATTTATTCTTCGATGCCTTGTACGATCTTGCAGATATTTTAAAAGTAAACGAACAAGTTATTTCTCTGAACGGTACTTTATCGCTAGCCTTTGGAAGTGGCGGTCAAAAACATGCCAGTGCTCACTATCATGCAGGTAAGCGGCAGCTCGCATTAGCGAAAAATGCAGGTGGTGGCGCTTTGGCACATGAATGGTTTCA
>CAZROH010000060.1:0-19912 GCA_964601635.1 uncultured Alteromonas sp.
TTGTTGCCATCATTTCATGGGCTATTGTATCCATTGTTAGAACGTTAAAATCTAAACATGCCGAGAATTCTCAATATAAGGGCCAGACGAATGATCAAATCAGTACACTTGAGGCTGAAATCGATCAATTGAAAGAACGCATCGTCGTGTTAGAAAAAATTGTCACTGACAGCAACTATGATTTGAAAAAACAATTTGACGAGCTGGATAAAGACAAAGTTGCATAGCCGCTCTTCTTGCAATATAAAATCATCAACGCCCACGGCGGCTCATATCACAACCCACAGAGCCGCTTCACGATGATTTAATAAACCACAGTCGATTCTTCGTTGTGTGCACTAAGTTCGCAAGTTAAGCGCCCGCCATTGATATTTGATCAACTCAGAGACAACACAGTGCGTCTAATTAAGGCACATTGGAGCAGTACCTGTTGACTGTGTAATTGGGACAGTGACACTTGAGAGTGTGCATACTGGCGTTAGCTTCCTTCTAACAAAAAGCGTTCAGCACGCTCTACTCGTCGCGGTTTACCTGCAATGATTAACACGTCACCTTGCTGTAACCTTTCTGATTTATCAGGGTTAGTGGCTTCCTTCCCCTCCCGTCTTAACCCTCTAACGTTAATTCTTAAACGAGCTAAGTTCAGCTCTTCAAGTGATTTTCCTAAACACGAGGCATGCGCATTTAATACAATGGCATGAATAAACTCCAGCTTGTCCTCCGTACCATAAGATATTTCAGTGGTTTCCCCTGGGTAGAATCCATGTAAGTGATCATATCGACCTTTTCGTTCCGCTCTGACTCGCTTTAGAATGCGCGACATCGGCACACCGGCGTAATGTAAGACCTGGGAAATCAGCATGAGGCTTCCTTCCTGCATTTCAGGAACCACTTGGGTAGCACCAGCCTGATAAAGCGAGTCCAATTGATAGTCGCGCTTTATCCTAACCATGATTTCAACGTCATTGTTTATTTTCTTGGCCGCATCAATCAGCAATACCGCTTTATCTGGCAAATCAAACGTAATTAAAACAAGTTTTGCTTGTTCCAGACCTGCACCAGTGAGTATGTCCTTTTGACATGCATCACCAAACATAATTGGCTCACCGGCATTTCTGCTTTCGTGCACTCGAACCGGATCCACATCAATGGCAACATAAGGAATAGCTTCCATTTTCAACAGCCTGGCAACAGACTGCCCTACCCGGCCAAACCCTGCGATAATGACATGGCTGTGTAGACCTTCACTGGAAAACTTTTCCTGATCATAAGCTTCATCATAATCAGGGCTTCCTACCAGCCTTTCCGCGAGGCTACGGCTATGGTTGATGAGCCAGGGTGTAATGGCCATGCTAATTACCCCCATACTAATCAGAATAGAGGAAAGTTGGGGTGTAATAACGCCTTCACTCGCTGCTAAAGCGGCGATAACAAAACTAAATTCACCAATTTGACAAAGTTTGATGCCTGCCGCCCAACCGTCCACAGGGTTGCATTTAAATAATCGGGTGGCTAAGCGTACCAGTGTCACTTTAACAATCATTAAGGCAAACACCCCCGGTACGATCCAGATCCCGTGCTTTGCTAAAGATGAAAGATCGAGCTGCATGCCTACCGTTACAAAAAACAACCCCATCAGGATGTCTCTAAATGGACGGATATCCGCTTCCAACTGATATTTGTACTGACTTTCCCCAAGCATCATCCCAGCCAAGAATGCACCTAACGCCATCGATAAGCCAAAGGCATAGGTAAGTCCCGCTGCTAACAACGCAATTAATATCGTAGTGAGTACAAACAGCTCATCCGTTCTGCTGCGTGCCACTTCCCGGAAAATCCAGGGCAAAATCCACTTCCCTACCGACAATAGCAGCGCGACCACAAACACGCCTTTTAATAACGCTTGTAATATTACAGCAGTAAAGCTCACATGCTCACTTGAGGCTAATATCGGGATTACAATTAAAAAGGGCACCACTGCCAGGTCTTGAAAAAGCAGGATACTAATCGCTAACTGGGTGCGCCGATTATTCAGAATTCCAAGCTCGGTAACCTGCTTAATAACGATGGCGGTTGAGCTAAGAGCAAACATACCACCAATAATTAAGGCAATCGGTACACTAAACTCAAAAAACAAGAGTACAAGGCTAAACACCAACATGGTCAACAGCATTTGCACTAATCCAACACCAAACACCAAATTGCGCATGGCCATTAACTTAGGCAGTGAAAACTCCAACCCTAATGAAAACAGTAAAAAAACGATGCCGATTTCAGCCAGTAAATGCATATCCTCTGGATGAGGGAACAAAGAAATGACTTCTGGGCCTGCGATCAGACCCGCAAACAGATAAGCAAGGATTGGAGGCAAATGGATGCGTCTGAAAAATGCCACACTCAAAACAGCCAGAATCATCAAAATGACAATTTGTAGAAAAATATCGCCCAACACATCACTCCCTTTATGGATTAGTAGGCATAGTTTTTGCTCACAATCTGGTGAGCAGTTGCTGAGGTCAAAAAATCGTCACTAATTTGCCATTTGATGCGCTATCCGACGCTCCAGACCTCAGTATTTATTAGATGTACTTTTCGGAGCCTTACCATGGATTTTTCCAACACTATCTACGATAGCACAGGTCACGACAACTTTGTTTCCATAACAATCGCAAATTCCATGCATTCAACGCATCACTTGAATACGTTTATGAAGCAACTTTTGTCAACCATTGATGTGGATTCCTTAGGCTCCATTTATTTTCGTCAATTAAGTATGGCCTTACCTTTGGTAAAGATCGACTTAACTTCTGTGCAGGCTAATCTTTCGTTTGGAAAAGAAAGCATTTGCTCACCGAGTATTGTGACCTTACCTTTTTCAAACATAACGACAGGCGCGGACGTACCTCCTTTACACGCGATTTATAGCTTTTACGAAGAGCCTGATCGCCAGGAGCGCAATGCACTTAGCACCATGCATCATGTATTTTCCCAGCAGCTGCAAAATGCATTGGAGTTTAAACGTTTAAAATTGATGACAACCAAAGATGCACTTACAGGGCTTGGCAATCGTGGCGGTTTTGACGAAGCATGTATACGACTCGCAAGTCGCTGTAATCGCCATAAGCAACAATTTGCACTGTTAGTCATTGACTTAGATAATTTTAAAGCTGTAAATGATAACTATGGACACCAGGAAGGTGATCGGGTGCTACAGGAAGTGGCTAACCATATTCAAAGTGCGCTTCGTCATTCAGACGAAGCATTCAGATTTGGCGGAGACGAATTTTGCTGCTTACTAGATTGTGAGACATCCACCGACCTACTCGCTGTCGCCAATCGCTTGCACAAGCTCGTCAGCACGTGTGAGTTGATGCAGCAACGATCTATTTCCTGCAGCATAGGTGGTGCGATTTTTCATCCAGAAGAAAGTGTAGAAGCTGTTTTTAAGCGAGCAGATGATGCCCTCTACCGGGTGAAACAAGCGGGTAAAAATGCCTACCTTGCCGCTTAATCGGCAAGGTTCTTCCTCTATTCGTAGATAAAATCAAAAATCGGCAGGTCAGGCGGGGTTTGCAGCAAAACGATCCTATCCTCCAAGCACACCGCTACTGGGGTATCCTGATAGAAAATGAGTGGAACTTGAAGTCGTTCCCAGGGCGGGACTTCCCACTCTTTTAACCACTCTTTGAATAATTTATTGTGTAATTTCCCAATGGGTCTCAATTTAATTGAGGGCATTCCCGTTGTTATGGTCAGTTTTTGTTGCACATCTTTTGATATCTGCGGTTGCCTGATTCTGAGTTGCTTATCCCATAGTGGCAGTTTCACACCGTCCAGCGCAAAATGAAGTTGCTCAGGTAAATGCTCAAACTTATAAGTACACCATAAATATCCCTTAAAGCGTCTAACGGAAAACTCGCCAATTTCGACTAAGGGCTGGCTGTCCTCTCGCGCCGTTAACATGTTTTGGATCTGCACTAAAATCGCCGAAGAAGGCGAATTGGGGAAAAATTGGCGTAGCCATTCTCGCAAAATTTGCTTTTGCCATAACTCACTTTGTGTCAGCAGTCTTGTTATATTGAGTTTGTTCTGATCATTTTGCAGTTGGCTCAGCTTCTCCCTAGACACCTGCTCAAGGAGTAACGCTTGTTCGTGACAAAACTGCGCACTACGGGAAACCGCAATTGGCATAGAAGGCCATCTGGACTCCAGTGCCGGAATTATATTGTGACGAAGGAAGTTACGATCAAACCGCTGGTCTGTATTTGACTCATCGTCAACCCAACTCAATTTCTTCGCCTCAGCATACTGACGTATCGCATGTTGAGATATGTGCAACATAGGCCTTAGGATAGGCACTCCATCACGAAAGCTTACAGGTTGCATGCTACCCAGTCCCTTGGGACCAGCTCCACGTTTAAGCTGCAACAACATGGTTTCCATTTGGTCATGAAGGTGGTGCGCCGTTAACAATGCCCCGTTGACTTGTTGGGTGAATTCAAGCAAACGCATATAACGAAGCTCTCTCGCCTGAGCTTCAAGGCTTGTCCGTGGTTTGGGTTGAATAACGACAGATGCAGAATTAAAAGGAATATTTCGATGTGCACAAAGCTGGGCGCAATGCGCGGTCCAATCGTCGGCAAAACGGCTTAGACCATGATTAACATGAAACGCGTAGAGTGGAGGCAGGGACGCAGCAGTGACGTTGTTGGACGCCACCAGACTGGCAACGACATCCAACAGAACGATGGAGTCTTTGCCGCCGCTTAATGCTATCACCAAAGCCTGCGGGGATGCGGACAAAGCCTCAAGTGCTGCGAGTGCTTCCTCTAACTCGGCTTGTAAAGTAGCGCGGATGTCTACCAACTGAATCCTCCAGCCCCGCTACTTCAGGGCTAATATTAACAGTAGCCGAACGACATCAAGCGCTGGTAGCGCTCTTCCAGTAACGTGGACGTATCCAAACTCATCAACTGGCTAAGCTGTTGCTTTAGAGTTGCTTTTAGATTCGCTGCCATACCGTCGTGATCACGATGCGCACCGCCTAAAGGTTCTTCCACTATGGTATTGATTAAACCAAGCTCTTTAATTTGTGGCGCACTGACTCCCATCGCTTCGGCCGCTAAAGGAGCTTTTTCAGCACTTTTCCATAAGATCGACGCGCAGCCTTCTGGCGAAATAACCGAATAAGTTGAGTATTGCAACATATTCACTCTGTCACCCACACCAATTGCTAATGCGCCACCCGAGCCACCTTCACCGATTACAGTGCAGATAATGGGTACAGTTAACTCTGCCATTTCAAACAAGTTACGAGCAATCGCCTCGCTTTGTCCGCGCTCTTCGGCTCCGACACCAGGGTAAGCTCCGGGAGTATCAATGAGGGTGATGATTGGCAGCTTAAAACGCTCTGCCATTTTCATTAAGCGTAAGGCTTTACGATAACCTTCAGGCTTAGGCATGCCGAAGTTACGCTTGATTTTTTCATTGGTATCACGCCCTTTTTGGTGGCCAATTACCATCACAGGCTGCTCATCAAGCTTTGCTAAGCCCCCCACAATCGCTTTATCATCGGCATATGCACGGTCGCCGGCCAGCTCATCAAACTCCTCAAAAACCTTACTTAAATAATCAAGGGTATAGGGGCGCATAGGATGACGAGCTACCTGAGAGATTTGCCAGGCACCTAGATCGGCAAATATCTTTTTGGTCAGCTCAGCGCTTTTACCGCGCAGGCGATTAATTTCTTCCTCAATGCCAATATCGAACTCGCCGCCTTGATTGACCAGCCTCAACTCTTCTATTTTTGCTTCCAATTCAGCAATAGGCTGTTCAAAATCCAAAAACTGTATACTCATTCTGTACCCTTTTTTACTACCCTTTTCTTAGGCTCAATGATATTTAAGCGCTACGGATTCTTCACCTAAACATTGTTTGAGATCATGCAATAATTGATCTTCAGGTGTTACGTACCATTGAGCACCACACGCTATGGTTGCCTCGGCATCCACATGGATGACATCTAACTGAACCGGACAACTGCCCCCTTTAAAAGGCTGTAATACCTTTTCCAGCGAAGCTAGACGGTCATTGTGCCAATGCTGCAAATCTATTTTTAACGATAACGCTCGTGCATGCTGCTCACGCGCCTGGATAATATCCATCACATCTCGGGCGGTGATTGTATTGCCGCCAGAGAAATCATCAAAGCTGACCTGTCCTTTGATCAGTAAAATTCTGTCACTTTCCAGTATACTTTCAAATTGTTCATACACATCAGGGAAGAATCTGACATCCATTCTGGCGCTTTTATCATCCAATGTCACAATCGCCCAGCGCCGGCCCCGTTTATTCGTCATCACTCTAACACCCAACACCAGGCCAACCAAACTTGCCATTTGATCTTTACCTGTGGGCTTGGCATCTACCAGCCGACCGTCAGCATAATGACGAATTTCATCCGCGTACTGATTGATTGGGTGTCCGGTTAAATATAGTCCAAGCGTATCTTTTTCACCTTCCAACCAGACTTTTTCAGGCCACTGCGGCACATCGGCAAACGCTTGAGCCACCTGTTCCGGTTCAGTGGTCAGCAATCCGAACATATCAGACTGTCCGTATGACTCTGCTTTTGCATGCTGTCCTGCTGCAGCAATAGCCTCTGGCAATGACGCCATAAGCGCTGCCCGGTGTGGGCCTAGATTATCCAATGCACCGGCCAGTACCAACTTTTCAAGTACACGTTTATTAACACGTTTGATATCCACTTTAGCACAGAAATCAAACAAGTCAGTAAACTTACCCTGAGTTTCACGCGCTTCAATGATGGCCTCTATCGGGCCTTCGCCCACCCCTTTTATTGCTCCAATGCCATACACAATGTCACCGTCTTCATTTACGGTAAACTTGTACTGACCCGCGTTCAAATCAGGCGGCAGTATTTTTAAGCCCATCCGGTTACATTCGTCAACCAGCGTAACGATTTTGTCGGTGTTATCCATATCAGCAGACATTACTGCTGCCATGAACTCAGCAGGATAATGCGCTTTAAGCCACAAGGTTTGATATGAAACCAGTGCGTAGGCTGCTGAGTGTGATTTATTAAACCCATAGCCGGCAAATTTCTCTACCAGGTCAAAAATTTTCATTGCCAGATCAGGGTCAATCTCATTATTTTTTGACCCTTCGGCAAACACAGCCCGTTGCTTTGCCATTTCTTCAGGCTTTTTCTTACCCATTGCACGGCGCAGCAAGTCGGCGCCACCGAGCGAATAGCCCGCCATTTCCTGGGCTATCTGCATTACCTGTTCCTGATACAGAATAATGCCGTAAGTGGGATTAAGAATTTCTTTTAAACATTCATGCTGATACTCAGCATCCGGATACGATATTTCTTCTCGACCATGTTTACGGTCGATAAAGTTATCAACCATCCCAGATTGAAGCGGACCCGGACGAAACAGCGCAACCAATGCGATGATATCCTCAAAGCAGTCGGGCTTAAGACGCTTGATAAGCTCTTTCATTCCTCGCGATTCAAGCTGAAATACCGCTGTGGTTTCAGCATTTTGTAACATCCTGAAACTACGTTTATCTTCCAGCGGGATGGCGGTGATATCAATTTCCTTACCTTTGCCATCAGCAATCATATCGATTGCCCACTGGATAATGGTCAGGGTGCGAAGTCCAAGGAAGTCGAATTTTACCAGGCCCGCAGTTTCTACGTCATTTTTATCAAACTGGGTAACCGGGTTTTTACCTTCGTCATCACAATACAAAGGCGCAAAGTCGGTGATGGTAGTCGGTGCAATAACAACACCACCGGCATGTTTACCGGCATTTCGAGTGACGCCCTCCAGGATGCGCGCCATATCGATGAGATCTTTGACTTCTTCATCATCGTTATAGAGTTCAGGCAATCTGGGTTCTACCTCAAACGCCTTGCTTAGCGTCATGCCTGGATCAGGCGGAATTAATTTGGAAATTCGGTCGACAAAACCATAGGGATGGCCCAGTACCCGTCCCACGTCACGCACCACCGCTTTGGCCGCCATGGTGCCAAAAGTAATAATTTGAGACACCGCCTGTCGGCCATAGAGATCGGCCACATGGTCGATGACCTCATCACGGCGATCCATACAAAAATCGACGTCAAAATCGGGCATGGAAACCCGTTCCGGGTTTAGAAAGCGCTCAAAGAGCAAATCAAACTCAAGTGGATCCAAATCGGTTATTTTAAGTGCGTAAGCGACCAGCGAGCCTGCACCAGACCCTCGTCCAGGGCCGACCGGGATCCCATTGTCTTTACTCCACTGGATAAACTCCATTACGATTAAGAAGTAACCGGGAAAGCCCATTTGGTTGATAACGTCCAACTCTATTCTTAAACGTTCGTCATATTCAACGCGCTTGATTGTTCTATCTGCTTCATCGGGGAAGAGAAATTCGAGGCGCTCTTCTAACCCCTCTTCAGATTTTTTGACCAGAAAATCTTCGGTACTCATTCCCCCTGTAGGGAATTGTGGAAGGAAGTACTCACCTAAGCGCACAGTGACATTGCAACGCTTAGCAATTTCCACCGTATTTTCTATTGCTTCAGGAATATCAGAAAATAACTCAGCCATTTCATCGGCCGATCTCAGATACTGTTGCTCGCTGTAATTTTTGGGTCGACGATTATCGTCCAGGGTAAAACCATCATGAATGCAGACGCGGATTTCATGGGCCTCAAAACCTTCAGGTTCGATGAAGCACACTTCATTGGTCGCCACCACCGGGAAGGATTGTTTTTCTGCTAACTCAACAGCCAGGTGCAAGTAATCTTCTTCACCGCTTCTGCCTGTACGAATTAATTCCAAATAGAATCTGTCAGGGAAATGAGTTTGGTAGAAGTTTACTGACTGTTCAAGCAACTTTGCATTGTTTTTAGTCAGTGCGACCCCTACATCCCCTTTCGATGCGCCGGATAAAATGATAACGCCTTCTGCATGTTCGGCTAACCAAGCTTGATCAATAGCAGGGCGGTGACATACGTAACCTCGGGAATAGGCTTTGGAAATAAGTAACGTTACATTCTTATACCCTTCATTGTTCATCGCCAATAAGGTCAGACGAAAGGGCTCTGAGGCAAACTCTTCATTGATTACCCAAAAGTCTGCGCCAATAATGGGTTTGATGCCTCGGCTGTGTGCTTCTGAATAATACTTAACCAACCCACACATGTTCATTTGGTCAGTTATCGCAACAGCAGGCATATTCATGTCTGCAACTTTACTCAGGATAGGTTTGACTTTGTTAAGCCCATCCATCATAGAAAAGTCACTGTGTACACGCAGATGTATAAATGAAGACGTCATAGATTAATTCTTACTTCTCAAAACATGCGGCTAGATGAGCCTGCACGGGTCTAAAGCTTTTTCTATGTAAGGGTAACACGCCATGCTCTGCCAATGCAGCAAAATGCGCTTTGGTCGGGTAACCTTTATGACCATTAAAACCATATTGTGGATATTGTTCGTGCAATGCGAGCATATCGTTATCCCTTTCCACCTTTGCCAGAATCGATGCGGCGGAAATCTCAGCATGCAGACTATCACCTTTCACCACGGCTTCCGCGGGATACTTCCACTGAGGAATGCGATTCCCATCAACCCTGACAAACTCGGGTTTAATAATTAAATTATCGACTGCACGGGTCATGGCTAACATCGTTGCATGCAAAATATTAAGTGAATCAATTTCTTCCGGGCTGGCCCTGCCAATGGCCCATGCAATCGCGTTTTGCTTAATTTGCTCGCTCAGCGCTTCTCTTTTTTTGGCGGATAATTTTTTTGAATCGGTCAATCCGTCTATTGGCTTCGATGGGTCCAATATAACGGCTGCCGTTACTACGTCACCAATTAACGGTCCACGCCCCACCTCATCCACGCCAGCAATTAGCTTACTCATTAATTACCTCAATCACTGCCTTTGCAGCTTGTTTGTCAGCATTCTGCTTTAACGTCTGGTGTAACAGGGTGAATTTTTGAATAAGTTGCTCGTTATCCTGCTGTAAGAAGTGCAGAAGATAGCGCGCCATATTATTTGGGTTGACTTCACTTTGCAGTAGCTCGGGAATAATACGTTCATCAGCCAGCAGATTGGGAAGGCTGAAAAACTTAGCTTTATAAATTCGTTGCATGATGCGGTAAGTCAGTGGGGAAAGTTTATATGCCGCCACCATTGGTCGTTTGCATAACATTGCTTCTAAGGTCGCTGTACCAGAAGCCAGCAAAATAGCGTTACTGGCGATCATCGCATCTCTAGCCTGACCTGACAGGATGCGAACAGATTTACCTAACAAATTACTTGTGTTGGCATTTACATATTCGCTGATCTGATCAAAGCGACGTTGATTGACTGCAGGAATTAAAAACAGTGTATCAGGCTTACTCTCGAGGACTTTGTTTATTGTGCCGATAAAGCTGGGTAATAAAGTCTTTACTTCTCCCCCCCTTGAACCCGGCAGCACTGCGATAACTGAAGCATACTGCTCTACATCAAGCTTTTCACGCGCTTCGTGTCTGTTAGGCACTAACGGTATAATATCGGCCATCGTGTGCCCCACAAACGAGTATGGCACCTTGTATCGGTCATAAACCTCATGCTCGAACGGGAACAGCCCGAGTACTCTGTTTGCCGCTTTTGCGATTTTATGAATACGCTTTTCCCGCCATGCCCAAACTGTAGGGCTGACGTAATGAACTGTTTTGATGCCGTTTTTTTTCAACTCAGCTTCTACACGCAGATTAAAGTCTGGTGCATCTACGCCTATGTACACGTCAGGTGGATTATGCAGGAAGTGTTCGACCAACTGGTTTTTAACTTTTAGAATGGCCGGTAAGTGAGTTAACACTTCAACCAGTCCCATCACCGACAGGGTTTCCATATCAAACAACGAGCGACAGCCCTCAGCTTGCATATTTTCGCCGCCGATACCTTCGATAGAAGCGTCTGGGAATTGTTGCTTTAATTCCCGAATAAGCCCAGCGGCCAGCACGTCACCAGACGGTTCGCCGGCCACTATTCCAATACGAACGGGTTTTGTAATCATGAATGGTTAACGAATAATCCCACGCTCAGTATTTTCGATAAATGAAACGAGCGATTCGAGTTCAGCCTGTTCTTTGGCGTTTTCTTTAATCAAAGTTAACGCTTCAGCCAAGGTATTGTTGTTGCGGTATAAAGCCTTGTAAGCGCGCTTAATCGCCAGAATCGCTTCGCTTGAAAATCCACGTCTGCGTAAACCTTCCGAATTAATGCCTTGTGGCACAGCCTGGTGTCCAACCATTACGTAGGGAGGAATATCGCGCAGAATAATCGCACCAGCCCCTACAAAGGCATGTGCGCCAACTTTACAAAACTGGTGTATGCCAGCAGCACCACCTATTATGGCAAAATCCCCAATATGAACATGCCCTGCTACCGCGACGTTATTGGCTATAATGATGTTATCACCCAGTACACAATCGTGAGCAATGTGGGCATTCACCATTATCAGATTATTGGAACCAATCTTGGTCAGGCTTTCATCTTGTACAGTACCACGATGTACTGTACAACCTTCACGAAAGACGTTGTTGTCGCCAATAACTAATTTGGTCGGTTCACCGGCATATTTTTTATCCTGGCAATCTTCCCCTATTGAAGAAAACTGATAAAAATGATTATTTTGACCAATGCTGGTTTCACCTTTAACCACAACATGAGACTCAAGCACACAGCCATTACCGATCGTGACATTATCGCCCACAACGGTATAGGGACCTATTTGAACATTTTTTCCAATCGTCGCTTTGTCCGAAATGACAGCGGTTTCGTGGATCACTTATTTCATCTCTCTCATTGCACACATAAATTCAGCGATACAGGCATTTTCGCCATCAACACTAGCTGTTCCTCTGAACTTCCAAATACCACGTTTTTCTTTAACCAGCTCAACATCAAAGTCTAGTCGGTCACCCGGTACAACTGGGCGTTTAAAACGTGCGTTATCGATCCCCGCATATAAATAAAGCTTGTCGCTTTTACCCATGGTTTTAAAGCCCAGCACCCCAGCAGCCTGTGCTAGCGCTTCGAGTATTAACACACCTGGGAAAATAGGCTGTCCAGGGAAGTGCCCGGTAAAGCACGGCTCGTTTATAGTTATATTTTTGTATGCTTTAATTGATTCGCCAGAAACGTAGTCTGTGACGCGATCAACTAACAAAAAAGGGTATCGATGAGGTAACAGATCGAGAATTTCCTGAATATCGATCGTATTGAGTGAATTGGCCAAAAGTTTCTCCTATGCCACACCCTGCTCCAGCCGACTTGGTGAAGCAGATTGCCGTTAATAATAATAAGCGCGGCAACCATACGCTTTTCAACAGTAAAAACAAATCAGACCAACAGTTAAATTGTTGGCCTGACGAAGTATGCAAGCGCGCTAATTAATTCGCTTTTTTCACTTGCTCTAGCACTTGTTCGGATAAATCGTGCTCCTCTTTCGAGTAAGCAACCGCGCCAGAGGTCAGAACTAAGTCATAGTTGCCTTTTGCTGCAACTGCATCAATTGCCTGTCTAATCAGGGCAATAAGCTTATTACGCTCTTCGTTCTGACGTCTTTGGATATTTTGCTGTAAAGGCTGGCCTTTTTCAGCAAGTTTTTCTCTGACACCCATGATCTTATCTTGTAGTTCTTTCTTTTCTTGCTCACTCATTGTCGCAGCGTCGCGCTGTAAGCGTTCAGCAAAGAACTGACCATCTTTTTGAAGTTGATTGACTTCATCAATCTGATCTTTAAATTCGATCTGAATATTGTTTGCGATTTCAGCTGCCTGAGGCATTGCCTGAAACACACCTTGCACATCAACCAATCCAATTTTTTGCTCAGCCATGGCGGACGTACTTACAAGCGCACTACCAAACATCGCTGTCGCTACGATATGTTTTGCCAACTGTTTCAAAAGAAACTCCTTTATAGTTGTTTTACCGGTTTTTGACCGAGAAAATTAAAATGTTTGTCCAATATTAAAGGTAAAGAATTTCGCATCATCACCGTCACGCTCTTTTAGTGCCCGTGAGAAGCTAAATACCATAGGACCCATTGGTGAGATCCATTGTACCGAAATTCCAGCAGAACTACGATACAGCTTCCAATCGGAATAGTCTAATAAAGCGCCATCCTGAACATTGTTTTGTTCTAAGAATCTATATTTATCATAATCAAACTCGGTATCCCATACGTTTCCAACGTCGACAAATAAGCTGGTGCGCACGGAGCTATCCATATCTTCTTCGAGGAAAGGCGTAGGTACAATCAATTCCACGCCCCCAAGTGCCATCGCGTTTCCTCCCAGGCTACGCCTGGAGATTGAAATAAGATCCGAAGAAGGATCTGCAGGATAAACGGTACCGTCAGGTCCCTGCGTGGCTTGACGCGAAATGCGACTAATACCTCTGGGTCCAACGGTATTATTTTCAAACCCTCTTAATGTATCAGAGCCACCCGCAGTAAAGTTTTGTGTAAACGGCAATATTTGATCATCACCGTTTATATCACTGTAGCCATTTCCGTAACCTAACCTGAGCCGTGCAAGCAATGACCATCGGTTATTGCGGGTCAGTGGAAAATAGTACTTTGTATCAAAAATCGTTTTAAAGTAATTCACATCCGAATCTGGCGTTGTGATCGAAAATGACGCTTGCTGTGAAGAGCCCGCTGTAGGGAATAATCCCCTGTTTAAAGTATTCCGACTCCAACTTACGCTCGCCAGTATGCTCTGATATTCGATTGCGGCATCTGGGTCACTGTCTGAGGTGAATTGGCTATAAAATTTTTCAGTTTGTTCGTAAAAGCTTCTGTTATACAACTCTACGTCTGAATAACTTAAACCAAAGTTAATCCGATTAAACTCGTTAATTGGGTAACCTATGTTTGCCCCCACAGACCACTGCTTGGAGTTGTATCGAATAACGTTAAAGTCAGAACCATCAAACTCGCTGTAACTTAAGCTGCCACCAAGACTGATGCCGTCAATCGTGAAAAAGGGATCGTTATAGGTTAATTGTGCCGAACGCTGATAAGAAACCGTATTAACGTTAAATGCGAGTCGTTTCCCTGTTCCTAAGAAGTTATCTTGCTGGATACCTGCCTGAAGACTCAGTTTAGTGCGGTCGCCGTAACCAATACCCGCGGTGAAAGAACCTGAAGGTTGTTCTTTGACATTAAAGTTAACATCCACCACGTCTTCCTGACCAGGCAGCCGAATCGTTTCAAACTCTACTTCTTCCATGTACGTAAGACGCGATAATGCATTTTTAGACGATTCTAATGTAGCATTCGACAGCCAAGTCCCTTCCATTTGCACAATGCGTTGTCTGAGTACTTCGTCAGAAGTAACAGAGTTACCTTTAAAGTTAATGCGTCTCACATAAATTCGCTTGCCCGGATCAACAGACAACGTGAGTTTAACCGTTTTATCTTCATCGTTAATTTCAGGAACCGTGGTCACCGTGGGATAAGCGTAACCAAAACGTCCCAGATACTTACTGATGAACTCTTCCGTATACGTCACTTCTGCCTGGTTATATAGCTCTCCTGAAGTGAGCGGTAGCACCTGCATGATGTATTCTTCATGGCCGAGTACATCACCCACTAACTCTACGTCGGAGATAGTATATTGCTCACCTTCAGTAACATTCAGGGTGACATAAATACCATCTTTTTCTGGCGTCATGGACACTTGCGTTGAATCTACATTAAATCTTAAATAACCGCGATCCAGGTAATGATTTCTGAGTGACTCCATATCGCCTTGCAAAGTTTGCTGCTGATAACGTGTTTCTGATAGGAAGTCCCACCAGGGTGTGTCAAATTGCAGCTCCCAGTTATCGAGCAATTCTGCATCAGTAAAAAGAGTATTACCTACGACGTTAATTTGTTCGATTTCAGCAGCGTCTCCCTCTTCAAAAGAAAATTTGAGATCAACACGATTTCTAGGGAGAGGGGTTACGATTGCGTCTACTTCCGCATTGTATTTACCGATACTATAGAAGAAATCTTTAAGACCGTTTTCTATTGAAACCAACACCGTTTTATCCAACGGCTCACCCACGCGAATGCCGTTACCATCAAGACTTTCCTGTAACTGCTCGTCTTTAATGTCATCGTTGCCATCAAAGATAATATTGCTGATGGTTGGGCGTTCAGAAACACGAACAACTAGCGTATTGCCTTCTCGTGAGACGGCAATGCGCTCAAAGTGGGTGGAAGAATATAACGACCGAATAAGTTGCGTTACTCGAAAGTCATTTAGCTCATCGCCAACCTGAATTGGCATATAAGTGAGTGCAGCACCCAAGGCCACACGTTGCAATCCTTCTACCCGGATATCTTCAACAACAAATTCGCTGTTTGTTGATTGGGCGTTGGCAAAGCTAGCACTGGATACTAAAATTCCGGCTGCTACTAACTGTTTTAACTTCATCTATTTTTATTTTCCTGACCGCGTTTGCTATTTGCGCACGTAAGATAGCATGTCACTGATCACCATTCAGGTGATTCGGCTGATATCATTAAATATGGCGATACTCATTATGGTGAACAATAACATACCACCGATTCGAAATCCCCATTCTTGCACCTCTTCAGGGACAGGTTTGCCAGTGATTAGTTCAATCAAATAATACATAAGATGACCACCATCCAGCATTGGCAAGGGTAGCAAATTGATAATACCCAAGTTGACACTTATCAGCGCAAGAAAACTTAAAAAATACACTAACCCATATCCGGCGCTTACACCCGCACCTTGTGCAATAGAAATGGGACCACTCAAACTTTTGACCGACACATCACCGGTAAGCAATTTACCGATCATTTGAAAACTTAATGTCACTAATCGCCAGGTTTTTTCTGACGCTTGTATTAGTGCATCAACCGGACCGTAATGATGCGTAAACACATAACCTTCCGGCCAAGGATTGAAAGCCGGACTAACTCCCAAATATCCCTGAATACCCTGGGGTGTCTCCCGCTGACCGATTTCGGCCTGCACGGTCAGCGTGGTATCATCACGTATTAATTCAATTTTTGCAGATTCGCCGGGCAAATTCTGAATGATCCCCACCACATCCTGCCATTGCTCAACTTTCACATCATTAACAGACTGAACAATATCACCTGCCTGGATGTTTGCCTGGCTGGCTGGACTGTTTTCCCCCACCAAATTAATTTTTAGGGTGGGCTCGGGGGTATAAGGGGTCAATCCCAGACTTCCTAAGGCGGATGCTTTATCCGGGTCAAACTGCCACTGACTGATATCGAAAGAAAGTTGGCGTAATGAGCCTGAAGACTTTTGAACCTCTAGGGGTAACTGTGTTTCACCGATAAAGGAAACCAATTCAAGATTAACCGATTCCCAGTCAGACGTTGACTTATCGCCAACGGAAATGATGGTATCGCCCACTTCAATACCTGAGCGGGCAGCAATACTGGTGGGTTGAATATCTCCAACCACGGGTTTTACCGTTTCTAATCCAATGACATACATGAGCCATAGCGCGACAATGGCAAAAACAAAATTCACGCCCGGACCCGCTGCTATGATAGCAATACGCTTGCCCAATGATTGATTGTTGAATGCACGATGACGGTCCTCAGTTTTTACCTGATCAACCCTCTCATCCAGCATTCTGACATAGCCACCTAGAGGAATGGCTGCGATAACGTATTCGGTACCATCCTTGCCGACGCGACGCCAAAGTGCTTTACCAAAACCAATAGAGAAGCGCTCGACCTTTACGCCACAGCGACGAGCCACATAAAAGTGTCCCCACTCGTGAACTGCGACCAATATCCCCAGTGCGACGATAAACGCCCCCAGGCTCCATAAAAATGCGAACACTAACTTAACCCTCTGATAACCTCATTGGCAACGTCCCTTGCCCGCCTGTCCTGTTCCAGAATCTGTTGGAGTGAAGAAACCTGTATTGGTTCCAACCGATTTAAAGTTTCTTCATTCACTTCACTTATCTGGGTAAATTTTATCCGCTTTTGCAGGAAAGCTTCAACCGCCACTTCGTTAGCCGCATTCAGGCGGGTAGTTGACCCTTGTCCATCCTTACAGGCGTCAATGGCCAACTTCAAGCACGGGTATCGCTGATAGCAGGGTAAATCAAATTCAAATGCGGCCAACTGGGCAAAGTCCAAATATTCCACGCCCGAATCAATTCGTTGCGGGTAGGCTAACCCGTGAGCGATAGGGGTACGCATATCAGGGTTGCCTAACTGGGCGATAACCGAACCATCGATATATTGCACCATTGAGTGGATCGTGCTCTGGGGATGAATGACAACAGAAATGTCTTTAGGCTTAACCCCGAACAACCAACAGGCCTCAATAAACTCCAGGCCCTTATTCATCATGGTAGCAGAATCTACGGTTATTTTTCGTCCCATGTCCCAGTTGGGATGCGCACAAGCCTCTTCAACCGATATGTCAGAGAACGTAGATAAATCTCGGGTTCTGAATGAACCACCTGAACCAGTCAACAAGATGCTGTGAATGCCTGATGAAGAAAGATTTCCATATTCAAAGTCATGCGGCAGGCATTGAAAAATAGCGTTGTGCTCACTGTCAATCGGTAAAATAGTTGCATTGGACTGTTTTGCAGCGTCAATAAAAAGGGCGCCTGACATGACCAGTGCTTCTTTATTCGCAAGTAACACCTTTTTACCTGCGCGCACGGCTGCCAGCGTAGGAAGTAATCCGGCTGCACCGACTATCGCAGCCATCACCGCATCTACTTCTGGGGCGCTGGCCACATCTTCCAGTGCATGAGCACCACATAGTATCTCAGAATGAAACTCAGTTAATGTTGAGGCGTAGTCTGCGGCGCGCTGGTAAGCCGACTCATCAGCGACCACCACATAACGGGCTGCGCTTTGTTGTGCCATGTTAATGAGCTTTTCAACTTGCGTATGTCCTGTTAACGCAAACACCCGGTATTTATCCGGGTGCCGTTTAATAACGTCAAGCGTGTTTACGCCGATGGAGCCAGTGGCTCCAAGAATAGTAATCGTTTGCATCAGGCCATCCAGGTAACATAGCAAAATGCAAACACTGGGAATGCAGCGGTTAAACTATCGATACGATCAAGGATTCCGCCGTGTCCGGGCAGTATCCGACCACTGTCTTTAATGCCTTCGCAGCGTTTCAGCATACTTTCATTCAAATCGCCTAATGCTGAGACGCCGACCGTAATGCCACCGATCAGTAAATGTAACCAAATGCGTGACGGCTCGACCTGATAATGTAAAGCAGCAAACGCAATGATAGCAAAAGATGCCGTCACACCTCCGAGCAATCCTTCCAGGGTTTTGCCTGGCGAGACATTAGGTCTGAGTTTATGGCGTCCGAATTTCACACCAACGAAAAAAGCACCGATATCTGCTGCCCAAACAATCCCTAATACATAAAAAATCAATGATGCGCCGTATAATGCCTCGATATCAAACAAACTTGTCCGTAATGAAACCACAGCAACCCAGGTAGGGATTAGCGTTAAAAAGCCAAACAGGCTTCGCAGCTTGACACTACTGCGCCAGTAGCTTGAATAGCGTGGATAGGCAGAAATCATGACCAGAGAGAAAATCCACCAGATGACGGCAATAGAAAGGATGAAATGATAAAGACCGTGTAACTGTCCCTGATGCCAGATCTTACTGTTGTCTACCAATAGGGCAAGCACAATACAAGATACAAACATTGCGAGCATGAACAGCACTTTTTTTGGACGCTCTTTAATGCCCGACATATTGGCCCACTCATACCCCCCCAAACCAACTACGGCGGCAATCACAATTTCAAACCACCAAATCGGTAAAAAGAGAATGGCGATAAGTGCCAGAGGGGCAAGAATTAACGCCGTAACTATTCGTTGTTTTAACATGTTGAGGCTATCAGACTCGTCAAAATGAGAACTGTCCTTGGTTATTTAATTTATTACTGACTGGCTAACTGACTTGTTCACCCGTTAATCCAAAGCGTCGTTGGCGGGATTTAAAATCATTCACTGCGGTTTGAAAAGCGTCTTCATTAAAGTCCGGCCACAGAACGTCTGTAAAGTACAATTCAGCATATGCACATTGCCATAACAGAAAGTTGCTTACTCTGTTCTCACCACCTGTTCTAATCAGCAGATCTAATTCCGGTAATTCATAGGTAGACATTTTAGTATTAAATTGATTTTCGTCGATCTGATCCGGTGTGATTTCACCCTTTTGAACTTGCACTGCCAACTGCTTAGCAGCGTTCACTATATCCCACCGGCCACCGTAATTAGCCGCGATATTTAATACAAGCAGATCATTGTCAGCGGTTAATGCTTCTGCCTTACGAATCTTTTTAATAAGCTTTTCGTCGAAAGCGGAAACATCACCGATCACTTTTAATCGGACACCGTTTTTATTCAGTTTTTTAACTTCACTATTTAGAACCAGATTGAATAAATCCATCAATACCGAGACTTCTTCTTCTGGCCGTTTCCAGTTCTCACTGCTAAACGCAAACAAAGTAAGCGACTGAATATCGGTTTGTCTGGCGAAACGAACCGCGGCGCGCACCGATTCGACGCCCGCTTTATGGCCAAAGGTTCTGATTTTACCTTTCTTCTGTGCCCAACGTCCGTTGCCATCCATAATAATGGCGACATGTTTTGGCCCAGCAACCGCACTTAAGTTTGTCCGATCGTTGTTATTTTCTGATAACAAAGCCTGACTTGCGTCAGGCTTTGATTTTTGGCGAGAACGCTTTGCCAGCATGATCGGCTTATACTTCCATTAACTCTTTTTCTTTGTCTGCCAACATACCATCTAATTTTTTGATGT